>CAJOGX010000001.1 GCA_905234175.1 uncultured Selenomonadaceae bacterium
CATTGAGACCATCGACGCCACGAAAACCGAGCGGAACCGCGTCGAAATTACAGTTTTCCTTCCGAAAAGTTCCATTAGCTCATCCTTCGAGAATCGTGGAAATCATTCGGCTTTCGTCCTGCAGCGCGAGAACAATTTCATTGAAAATCGCGGCGAATTTTTCCATAGCGGTTTCGGAATAGCGGCTGGCGTCGTAGTCGAGCTCGATGAAATATTTATCCTCGTCGAGGTTAAGTTCAATGTCGAGAGAATTTTCAACGGCGGAAATTTCGTTCAGCGGCAGGTCAATCATTTCAGCGGGCTTGCCGATAAAAATCATTTCGTTCAAAGCGCCGAGCGCCCTTTTCTGGAAAATAAACGTCGCGCAGTCGTCTTCAAGCCCCTCGTCGTAAACCGTGCCGAGACTGCGGCGGTAGCGCATACCAGTTTGAATTTTCGCGCTGAGCCCGCTGAGAAATTCCTCAACGCTCAAATCTTCCGTAAAATCCCAGCTGATTGGAAACTGTTCAATCATAATCCCCATAAGGCGGCGTTCCTGCGCGGTATTCCTGCCGTTGTGAATCCAGCTCATGATAGATTTTTTGACGTCGGCGTTTTTAGCGATAGCGAGCATGGAGGCGGCAAGAAAGAAAACATTTTCCGCGCAGTCGACTTTCGCAAAATATTTGTGCGTGATATTTTCAATGTCGAAGATAAGATTATTCTGCCGCCATGCCTCAGGATTTTCAATGTCGGGCGGCGGCAGGTGATTGGTTTCGTTGAAGCCCCGCAGCGTTTCGCGCCAGAATCTGTTGCCTTCAGCGAGTTCCTCCGGCGAAACTTTCAGCTCGTCCAAAATGAAGTCTGCGTATTTCAGCGGCTGGCGCGTAATTTTTTTGCCGCGATACCGCATTTCCAGTTCCCGCCAGAAAAGAATCATCAGCGCCGTGCCGTCAATTATCGCGTGGTAAAAATCAGCGTACATGTATTTTGCGGTCGGCGTCTCGAAAATGTAGAAACGGTACAGCGGCCTGTTGATTAAGAGGTAAGGCTCCATGAGATTTTTTTTGCGGACTTCAAACTCTTCGTCGGAAATTTTTTCAACGGTCACGGGCTCAACTTCGCCGTCAAAACGCTGACACAAATCGTCGGTGCCTGGGTGAAAAATCAGCCGCACGTGAAAAATATCGTAGGCGCTGAGCAAATCCGTCGCCGCCCTGGCAAGCCGTTCAAGGTCAATTGACGCGTCAACTTTAACCAGCGCGCCGGCGTTCATCATCGTGGACTTCGCCTTGTTGAAATGCGTGTCTATAAGCCAGCGCTGCATTGCGCGCAGCGGGTAGAAGCCGCTGGTTTGCAGTGCGTAATTCACAATTCGAGTTTCGTAATTTGTTTCCACATTCATTTTCCCTTTTGCTTTAAAGAATTTCAGAAATCATTTTGCGTCCGTCCTGAAGCGCGCGGACAATTTCGTCAAAGGTTGCGGCAAAATTTTTCATGGCGGTTTCGGAATAGCGGCCGGCGTTGTAGTCGAAGTAAATGAAATATTTGCCGTCATTGCTGAGGTTGAGTTCAAGGTCGAGAAAATTTTCAGCGGCGGCGTATTCGCTGGGCGGAAGGTCAATCATTTCCACGGGCAGACCGGCGAACTCCGTTTCGTTGAAGGCGCCAATCTCCTTTTTGTGGAAAATCAGTGTCGCGCAGTCGTCTTCAAGCCCTTCGTCGTAAATCGTGCCGAGACTGTGGCGGTACTTCATTCCAGTTTGAATTTTTTCTTCGAGCCCGTCAAGAAATTCTCCGGCGCTCAAATCTTCCGTGAAATCCCAGCTGATTGGAAACTGTTCAATCATAATCCCGACGAGGCGGCGTTCCTGCGAAGTGTACCTGCCGTTGTGCACCCAGCTCATGACGGAATTTCTGGCGCCGGTCGTTTTGGCTATTGCGAGCATTGTCGCGGCGATAAAAAAAGTATTTTCCGTGCGCGCGGTCTGCGTGAAAAATTCGTGCGAAATATTTTTAAGGTCGATTATCAGCGTATTCTGCTGCCACTGCTGCGAATCGTGAACGTCGGGCGGCGGCAGGTGCTTAGTTTCGTCGAACCCGCTGAGCATTTCGCGCCAGAATTTATTTCCTTCCTCAAGTTCCTCCGGCGGAATTTTCAGCTCCTTCAAAACGTACTCGGCATAATTCATCGGCCTGCGCGAAATTTTTTTTCCACAGTACCGCATTTCGACTTCCTTCCAAAACAGAATCATCGCCGCAATTCCGTCCAGCATTACGTGATAGCAGTCGAAGAACACATACTTCGCGGTCGGCGTCACGAAAAATTCCAGGCGGTACAGCGGCCGGTTAATCAGCTCGTACGGGCGTATCAGCTTTTTTTTGCGCTGCTCAAATTCCTCGTCGGAAAGTTTTTCGATAAACAGCGGCTCAATTTCCCCGTCGAAACGCTGACACCACTCGCCGGTTACTGGGTGTTTCACGAGCCGCGCGCGAAAAATATCGTGAGCGTTGAGCGATTCCATTGTACATTTAATCGCCTGCTCTAAGTCAAACTTTTGGTCGAACCTGAACAGCGCCGAAATATTCATCATTGTGGAATTTGGCCTGTTCAAATGCGTTTTGAGAAGCCAGCGCTGCATTGGGAGCAGTGGGTAAAATCCGTCAGTTTCCAAAATCAGCCATCCTTTCTTTCAGCGGCAACGATTTGTTTCAGGCCGTGGAACTTCGCAAACGTAATGTTGCGGTTGCCTTTGAGTTCGGGTTCCAAATCGCCGCCCCACAAGAGCGTTGGTTCGTCCCAGGTGCGCGTTCCCAGGAAAGTGCCGCTCCACGCAGGAATTTTCAGCGGCGGCACAATTATCAAATCGTCATTCTTATGCGCCAAAACGTATTCCATTCGCGCGTCGAGCTGGTCGCTCAAATCTTTTTCGACGTACAGGCAGCCTAGCACGCTCAACGCCCAGACGCACGCGAAGACTGTTCCGGCGAGATTTATTTTTTTCGTGTAGCGCGCATAAATTTTTTCTAGCTCCGGCAAAATTTCTTTAAGCGCCGCCGCCGCCGCTACCAGCAGGAAAATCGTTGACGGGAAGCCCGCGCGCTCAGGAAATTCCGGCGAAAACATCATCATCAGCAAAACCAAAATCGACGCCGCCGAGAAAATCAGCACGAACTTCGCCGCGTCGCTCGAACGGTTCGCCCGCGTCAAAAAGTAAACCACCGGAACGAACAAAACCAGTTCCCGCGCGAATACCGGCAAAAATCCCATGACAAAATTTATCGCGAACATTTCAGCCGTCCACTGCACGTCCGGCGGTATCAGTTCGTCCGGCTCCAGCGCGTTCGTCAGCTCCATTCGCGCGAAATTCCCTGGCGATAACATCAGAATCGCGAAGCCAATCAGCGCGAAGATAAATCCGACTTTCATCCACGGCTGTAAATTATTTTTCTGCCGGAAATACATGCAGAGCATGAACGCCGTGAAAACCGTGACCGCCGCGCCTGGCTCAATCGACCAGCCCGCAATTAATCCAAGCAACGCCATGAGCGGCAACGGCACGCTGAAATTTTTCCGCCAGAATGCAAGTGCGAACGGCAGCAAAAATAAAAGCTCGAATACCGACGTCCAGAGATAATTGCACGCGCCCGTTAGCCAGACCGTCGCGATAATCAGCGCCGGCGCGCAGAACCAGATTCCCGCCAGAATCAGCACTAAAAATTTTTTATTCATTTCGCGCAGGGTTAAGCCCGTCGCAACTTTGAAAATTAAAATTACCAGCGCCGCCAGCATGAAAACGTTAACCACGTCGAAAAAACCTTTGCCCTGCCAGACGAAAAACTGTACGAAAATATGAGCGATTGTCCGCCCGCCCCAGTGAAAATAATGCTCCCACTGCGAAACTAAAATGTCGCTGAAACTTTCGACGCGGTGAAAATTGTTCGGGTCAATGCCGTCAAGCAAATTTCCCAAGTGCTCGCCGTCCCAGGTGAACGCGTAGGAATAATCGTCGGCGATTATCGGAAGCAGCAAATTTCGCAGGAGCGCTACCAGCAGGAACGCCGCGAAAATTATCTGCCATGACAGATTTTTTAGTACGTGCAAAATCCTCAACTCCATTGAAAAATTTGTGAGAAATTATACCACAGCGGCGGCGGCTTGTCATTCAAAAAATAAAATTCGTTGACACAAAGCCATTCAGCCTGTAAAATTGGCGGCGTATAAGGAGGTCTTCCTATGAAATATAAACGTGTCGTTTTGAAGCTGAGCGGCGAATCGCTGGCGGGTGACGAATCTTTCGGAATAAATCCGCCCGTCGTCGAGGATATTGCGCAGCAGATTAAAAAAGTTCACGATGTCGGTTTGGAAGTTGCAATCGTCGTTGGCGGCGGAAATATCTGGCGCGGCGTTACCGGCTCGCAAATGGGCATGGATCGCGCGTCGGCAGATTATATGGGAATGCTCGCCACGATTATGAACGCGCTGGCTCTGCAGGACGCTTTAGAAAAAATGCACGTCTTTACCCGCGTCCAAACTGCTATCGAAATGCGCGAAGTCGCTGAGCCTTACATTCGCCGTCGCGCAGTACGTCACCTTGAAAAAAAGCGCGTGGTAATTTTCGGCGGCGGCACCGGCAATCCCTACTTCTCGACCGACACAACGGCGGCTCTCCGCGCGGCGGAAATCGAAGCCGACGTGATTTTAATGGCTAAAAAAGGCACCGACGGTATTTATGACTGCGACCCAAATAAAAATCCGAACGCGAAAAAATTCGACACGTTGACCTACCTTGAAATTTTGAATCGCGAACTGCACGTCATGGACGCAACCGCAACCAGCCTTTGCATGGATAACAACATTCCGCTCGTCGTGTTCAACATCGACAACCACGAAAACATCGTCAGCGCGGCGCTCGGCGAACCAATCGGCACGACCGTTACGAGGTGAGCTATGGACGCTGAAAATTTCGTCGCGGTGAACGTTTCCGCTGAAAATTTTAGTCTCGACGGCGAAAATGTTCTGCGCGTCGTCAAAACCGCCAAACTCATGGATTTCGATACGAACAGCATTGCGAAACTGCGCGGCGTCGACTTCCACAACGGCACGATTGAAGTTAAAATGCTCAGCCGCCTTCTTCCAGACGCGCCGGACTTTGCGCGCGGCTTTATCGGCATTGCCTTCAGAATCAGCGCGAACGACGACGCCTTTGAAAGTTTCTACATTCGCCCGACAAATTCCACGACCGCCGACCCCGTCAGAAAGGCGCACGGCTGCCAGTATTTTTCCTATCCGAAGTACACGTTCGCTTATTTCCGCGAAAATAATATCACGGCTTACGAGTCGCCGGTTTCGCACGGTCTGAACGAATGGGTTGCGCTCAAAGCCGTCGTGGAAGATTCTCGCGCGGAATTTTATCTGAACGGGAAACTTGCGCTGGCGGTTGACGATTTGAAGCTCGGCGGAAATTCTCACGGCGCAGTTGGATTTTTCGTCGACATTGGCACCGAAGCTTTTTATAAAGATTTGCAGATAAATTGAGGAGGGAATTTTCAAATGACTACTGAAGTTATCAACGGCTCTGAGGACAAGCTCAAGAAAAGCCTTGACGCGCTCAAGAAAGAGTACGGCACCCTTCGCGCAGGCCGCGCCGCTCCCAGTTTGCTTGATAAAGTGCTGGTTGATTACTACGGCACGCCGACGCCCGTCAATCAAATCGCTAACGTCACAGTTCCCGAACCGCGCCTGATTATGATTAAGCCGTACGAAAAAAAATCGCTCAAAGACATCGAACGCGCGATTCAGAAATCTGACCTGGGCTTGACGCCAAATTCTGACGGCACGGCGATTCGTCTGACAATCCCGCAGCCTACGCAGGAACGCCGCAAGGAACTCGTCAAAGTCGTCGGCAAAAAGGCTGAGGAAACTAAAGTCGCCATGCGCAATATCCGACGCGACGCCAACGAGGCGATTAAAAAGCTCGAAAAGGACAAAAAAATTACCGAGGACGACCGCAAGGACGCTCAGGATCAAATGCAGAAAATGCTCGACAAGTACATCAAACTCGTCGACAGCACAAAGGCTGCCAAAGAGAAAGAGGTTATGGAAGTTTGAACGAGGGCGAATTGCTGAGCCGAGTCGACAGAGCAAAACTGCCGCGTCACGTGGCGATAATCATGGACGGCAACGGGCGCTGGGCAATTGGGCGCGGGCTTTTACGCAGCGCGGGACATTTCGCCGGAGTCAGGACGCTCAAAAAAATTCTGACGACTGCCGTCAACCTTGAACTCGAAGCGCTCACCGTCTACGCTTTTTCTACGGAAAACTGGAAACGACCTTTAGCCGAGGTCGAATTTCTAATGCATTTGTTTTCGGAATATCTGGAGCGGGAAAAGCGCGAAATGCACGAAAAAAATGTGCGCATTCGGTTTCTCGGACGCACGGAAGATTTTTCGCCGCTGATTCAAAACCAGATGTGTGACGCTGTGGAACTCATGAAAAATAACACCGGCGTCAAGTTTAACATTGCGGCTAACTACGGCGGGCAGGACGAAATTATTCGCGCGGCGCAGAAACTCGCGCAGAAAGTTTCCAACGGCGAAATGCCCGCTGAAAATATTACCGCTGAAATTTTCGAGCGCGAACTCGATACCGCCGGTCAGCCGCCCGTAGATTTGCTGATTCGTACCAGCGGCGATATGCGGCTCAGTAATTTCCTTTTGTGGCAGGCGGCGTACGCAGAATTTTGGTTCACGAAAACGCCCTGGCCGGAATTTACGCCCGAAGAATTTATCGACGCGCTGATAGATTTCAGCAAACGCAAAAGAAGATTCGGCGGCGTGACTTAAGGAGGAAGTGGGCTTTTGGCTTTACGAATAATCACAGGGATAATCGGAATAATCATCGCGGCGGTGGTGATACAGCTGGGCGGCGCGCCGTTCGCTGGCTTCGCGATATTTCTTTCGCTTGTAGCCTGGCACGAATATTCCAGCGCATTCCGTCGCGCGGGCTTCGACACGGCTTACATTCTGAGCGCGCTGACTTTAGTTTTGCTTTTGTGTTGCGCGTGGCTGGGCAACATCGAGGAGCTACTGGCGGTTTTGACGCTGGGCTCGCTGGCGATATTTCTGCTGACGGTTTTGCTTTCAATGCGCCCAACTGAGGCGTGCATTTCGGTGGCGGGAGTTTTCTATATCGGGCTGCCGTTCGCGCATTTGGTAATGCTGAGGTTTCTGGCGGACGAGCCGCATCAGATAGCGTCGCTGGTGAACTTTGCGAATTTCGTCAGCGAAAAAACTGTGGAAGTCGGTCAGATTAATTTTTTCCACACGATAGCGAGTCTGAACATGGACGACGGCTGCGCGCTTGTCTGGATACTTTTCGCGTGCACTTGGGCGAGCGACACGTTTGCTTATTTTATTGGCACGGCGATTGGTTCGCACAAGCTGGCGCCGTCAATCAGCCCGAACAAAACTATCGAAGGGATTATCGGTTCGCTTGTCGGCACGACGATTACAGCGGTCGTTGTCGGCTGTTTCCTTTTCGGCTTCCCGCTGACGCAAATGGCGGCAGCTGGCGTGCTGATTGCGATTTTTGCGACGCTCGGCGATTTGGTTGAGTCCGCCATAAAAAGATTCACCGGCGTCAAAGATTCCGGCATTCTTTTCCCAGGGCACGGCGGCGTTTTGGACCGCTTCGACAGCGTGCTCTACACCGCGCCGGTTTTTTACTATTTTATTGTTGTTTCAAAAATTATCTGAGGCGGCGGAATGATTACGAAACCTATGGCGATTGAAACGCGCAGCATGGAAATTATCGCGCCGCACCTTGACGGTCTGAACCTGAGCGACGACGAGACGAAAATTTTTTCGCGGATAATTCACGCGGCGGGCGACGTTGACTACGCGCCGATTATCAAAATTCATCCTGCGGCGATTGGCGCGGCTAAGGCGGCAATTCTCGCTGGCAGAAATATTTTCACCGATGTTGAAATGGTTCGCACGGGAATTAACAAGCGCGCGCTGAAAAAATTTGGCGGCGAAGTTTTCTGCAAAGTTGCTGACGACGACGTTAAGGAAATTGCTCAGCGCGAAGGAATTACGCGTTCGATGGCGGCTATGCGAAGTTTCGGCGAAAATCTCAGCGGCGGGATTGTGGCGATTGGCAACGCTCCGACGGCGCTTTTTGAAGTCCTCCGGCTCGTTCGTGAGGAAAAAATTTCGCCGGCAGTGATTATCGGCGTGCCCGTTGGATTCGTCGGCGCCGCTGATTCCAAGGCTGAACTTATCGCGCAGGAGAAAATTCCTTACGTCACGGTTACCGGCACGAAGGGCGGCAGTTCAATTGCCGTCGCCGCCGTCAACGCGATTCTGTACCTTCTTGACAACAGGAGAGACTAACGATTATGAAAAAGTGCAAGCTTACGATTTTGAAAACGACACTGCAGGAAGATTTGGCAAAAGAATACGGCATACCGAATTTCTCGACGTGCCCGCTTATGAAGGAAGGGCAGGTTTTCTACGCGTCCTCAGCGAAGCCGTGTGGATTCTGCGACGAGGCGTGGAAGGCGATTTATCAGTACGTATTCGCGCTGGCTCACGGCTCCGAAGGCTGGTACTTCAACGACTGGATTGACCCCAAACACAAGGGCGTTGCGATTTGCTCATGTAACGACGGCCTGCGTCCGGTGATTATTAAAGTCGAGCGCACCGACGAAGATGACACTCCCGAAGAATTTGACGTGCGCTGAACTGCCATGAAAAAAATTCCAAGGATAGTCATTGCCGCGACGCAAAGCGGCTCAGGGAAAACTACGATAACCAGCGGGATTCTGGCGGCGCTTAAGGCGCGCGGCTTCGACGTGCAGGCGTTCAAAGTCGGTCCCGATTACATTGACACGGGCTACCACGAAACTGCTTCGGGACGCCCCACTCATAATTTAGACAGCTGGCTCGTCGGGCGCGAAAGGCTCGGCGAGATTTTTTTTAATGCCCTCAGCGCGCCCACAATCGCCGTTATCGAGGGCGCAATGGGTCTGTATGACGGAGGAGTCCAAAACATCAGTTCGACCGCCGAAATTGCCAAAATTCTGCGCGCGCCGGTCGTTCTGGTTATCGACGCAAAGAGCATGGGCGCTTCCGCCGCCGCTATCGCGCTGGGTTTCCGCGACTTCGACAAAGATTTGAACTTCGCCGGCGTCATTCTCAACCGCCTCGGTTCCGACAGCCACGCCAAAATGATTCTCGACGCGCTTGAAAAAATTGGCGTGAAATGTTTCGGCGCCGTCAGACGCAACGCAGAATTTTCCCTGCCCGAACGCCACCTCGGTCTTGTCCCGACAAGCGAAAATAATTTCAGCGCGACGATTAAAAAAATCAGCGCCGCCGTTACCGAGCAGATTGACCTTGACGCGCTGATTGAACTTGCTGAAAGTGCGCCGCCGCTCGACTTCAAAGTTTCCGCCGCTGAAAAAGTTTCCAAAGCCTGCAGGATTGCCGTAGCGCGCGACGCCGCGTTCAACTTTTACTACGGCGAGAGTCTTCGCGTGCTTGAAAATCTCGGCGCGGAAATTATTTTTTTCAGTCCGCTTGAAAGTACCAGCCTGCCGGAAAATATCGACGGGCTGATAATTGGCGGCGGCTTCCCAGAAATTTTCGCTGGCGAGCTTGAGCGCAATAAAAAAATCCGCACGGACATTCGGCTGGCGGCAGAAAGTGGTCTGCCGGTCTTCGCCGAATGCGGCGGCTTTATGTATCTGATGAACTCGATTTCTGATTTCAGCGGGGAAATTTTTGAGATGTGCGGCGTGATTCCTGCGCGCGCGGCGATGACTGAAAAGTTGCAGATGGTCGGCTACGTCGAGGCAGAAATTCTGCGCGACTGCGTGATTGGCAGGGCTGGCGATAAACTTCACGCGCACGAGTTTCATTTTTCCATAGCGGAAAGTTCCGGCGCGGAAAATTTTCTGGACTGCACGCGGCTCCGCACTGGCAGGAACTATCGCGCGGGTTTCGCTGAAAAAAATATTGCGGCGTCGTACCTGCACATCCACTTTGCCGGTTGTCCTGACGCCGCCAGAAATTTCGTCAACGCGTGTAAAAATTTCAAACTTCAACGTTCAGCTTTTTGAGCGCCTCACTTGCAGCGATTTTTTCAGCCGCCTGCTTGGATTTGCCAACGCCCGTGCCGAAAATTTCGTCGTTGAGCTTGACGCCGCATTCAAAAGTTTTGTCGTGCGGCGGGCCGTCCTCGCTGATTTCAAAGTACTCAATCTTAATCGTGTGGTCGGTGCCTTGAATGTATTCCTGCAGCTCGGATTTGTAATTCGGCTCGACCTTGCCAATTTTGACATTTTTAAATTCGGTCGCGAGCTGACGCCAGACGTACTCCCGCGCGACTTCCCAGCCATGGTCAAGGAAAATCGAGGCGATAACGGCTTCAAAGGCGTCTTCAAGATTCGAGGCGCGTTTTCTGCCGTCGTTAGCCTCTTCGCTTTCGCTCAGCAGGAGCATTCTGCCAATTCCAAGTTTGTCGGAGAGCTTAGAGAGCGTCGAGCCGCAAACGACATTCGCGCGGGTAACCGTCAATTCGCCCTCGGACAGATTTGGAAAATTTTCGTAGAGATGAATACTTGTCGCCAGTTCCAAAAGCGCATCGCCCAGAAATTCCATGCGCTCAAAATTTTCAACGCCTTCGTGTTCCTTCGTGTAGGAAGAGTGCGTCAGCGCAGTATCCAACAGCGAAATATTTTTAAACTGCACGCCGAGTTTTTCCTGAAACTCTTCAAGAGAGCGGCGGCGTACCGCGTCAATTTTGTGTTCCGTCATAAATTCAAACCTCATCCGGCGGCTGCCCGTCGTGCGCCTGCCACTGGCATTCCGTCATTTTGAAATCTGTGAACACCGCCCTGAACGACGAATCTTCCGGCGAGCACGCGTAAATTCCAAAGCGAATTTTTCCGCCGCCTTTTTGCATGTGACAAATTCGCATTTGCTGAAACTTCACGCCGTCGGTCGAGCATTCAACGCGGTAATCGTCTTCGCGGCGGCTGAGCCTGTACCACATAGATTTTGTCGCCGCAGGAATTTCCGTCGTCGCCCAGTCAGAATAGCCGCCGTTCGTCACGACGCTGCCGAGGTGCTGAAATTCTTCGTTTTCGTACTCAATCGACGCCTTGAGCCAATTTTCGCTGTCAAGGTACATGACGACGCCGCATTGGTCGAAGCGGTGGTGACTTTCAGCAAAATCCGTCTTAACTACGAAACTGAAAAATTTCTCGTCAGTTTCCAGCTGAAACGCCGGCGCGGAATCGTTCTGAAAATGGTAATACGTCCGCTGCCATAAATCCGTATGCGCCTCGGTTACAATTTCCACGCGGTCAGCCGCGACCGTGTAAACTTTCGGCGGGCGCGTCCACTCAAATTTTTTTAAATCCATTTCAATCCTCCACTTTTTTCAGCGCAATGCACGCGTTGTGCCCGCCGAATCCGAAGGAATTGGAAATTGCAACGCGGACATTCTGTGCGCGGGAATGATTCGGCACGTAGTCAAGGTCTAAGCCTTCGTCGGGCGTCTCGTAGTTAATCGTCGGCGGAATAATTCCCTGGTCGATAGCGAAAGCCGTCGCAATGACTTCAACGCCGCCAGCCGCGCCGAGCATGTGCCCCGTCATGGACTTCGTGGAGGAAACCGCCAGCTTGCGGGCGTGGTCGCCGAAAACTTTTTTAATCGCCAGAGTTTCACTGAGGTCGTTGTAGTGAGTGGAAGTTCCGTGCGCGTTGATATAGTCGACTTCCTCCGGCCTGAGCCCCGCGTTGTCAAGGGCGAGCTGCATACATTTCGCCTGGTATTCGCCGTCGGGCGCAGGCGTCGTGACATGGTAAGCGTCGTCGTTCCTGCCGTAGCCGACAACTTCCGCGTAAATGTGCGCGCCGCGAGCCTTAGCGTGCTCAAGCGTTTCCAGCAGGACAATTCCGGCGCCTTCGCCCATAATAAAGCCGCTGCGGTTTTTGTCGAAAGGGCGCGACGCGTGAGCCGGATCATCATTATGATCCATGCACAGCGCCTTCATCGAGGCAAAACCTGCGACGCCCGCCTGAGAAACTGCCGCCTCGGTGCCGCCAGCGAACATCATGTCGGTTTCGCCGCTTTGAACTGACAGAAACGCATTGCCAATCGCATTCGCACTGCTCGCGCAGGCGGTTACGACGCATTCGCTCGGCCCGTGAATTTTCAGCGCGATAGAAATTTGTCCAGGCGCCATGTTCGCAATGACCATCGGAATAAAAAACGGACTGACCTTAGACGGACCCTTATCAAAAAGTTTCTGGTACTGCACATGGAGCGTTTGCATTCCGCCAATCCCGTTGCCAATGAAAATCCCAATGCGGTCGCGATTTTCAGCGTCAAGGTCGAGTTTGGAATCAGCCAGCGCCAGTTTAGCTGCGGCAATGGCAAGCTGCGTGTACCTGTCCATTCGCTTGGTCTCTTTCTTGTCAATAAAATCCTCAGGATTGAAATCCAGAACTTCGCCGGCAATCTGGCAGGCGTATTCCGTCGGGTCGAATCCCTCAATCCTTGCGATACCGTTCCTGCCTTCCCTCAGCCCCGCGAAAAATTTTTCCTTGCCAATTCCAATCGGCGTCACCGCGCCCAGCCCAGTTATCACCACTCGATTTTTCATTTCAGACGCTCCCTTCGCTGCCGTAAATTTCCTCCGCCTCGCTCACGAGCTGGCTCACAATTTCCTTAACCGGCAAAATTTTTTCGATTCGCGGCATATATTCTCCGGTGAAAACTAAGCCGGTCTCAATGTCGCCCTGTTGCGCCCGCATCAACGCTCGAACGATACAGAAATTGTGCTTGCACGCCTTCAGGCACGAGTCGCAAATTTTCGGCGGAACCGGCCCCGCCATGACGCGCTTTGAAAACGGCGTCCGTACCGCACGGCCAGGCAATCCGACAGGACTTTGAATCACGACGACATCTTCCGGCTGCGACTTCAGATAATATTCCTTAAGCGAAGGCGCCGCGTTCGATTCGACGCTCGCCGCAAACCTTGAGCCCAGCTGTACGCCGTTCGCCCCCATTTTCAGCATTTCCACAATATCCCTGCCGCTTAAAACGCCGCCCGCCGCTATCACCGGAATTTTCACCGCCGCGCGTATCGGCTCAATCAGCTCACGAACTGAAATATCCGTTCCCAAATGCCCGCCGGCTTCCTTGCCCTCCACGACGATTGCCGCCGCGCCCAGCTTCTCCGAAATTTTTGCCAGCTTCACCGACGACACGATTGGCACGATTGGCGTTCCAGATTCCTTGCCCCACGCGAAAATATCACGCGAAAACCCCGCGCCCGCCACGATTAAATCTATTCCCACGTCCATTGCCGTCCGCACTACGCCCGCGAAGTCCGACGCCGCCACCATGATATTTATCCCGACAACGCCGTCCGTCAGTGCCCGCGCCAGCTTTATTTCGTAGCGCAATTCGGGGTGCGTCATTCCCGACGCCGCGATTAATCCTATTCCGCCCTCGTTCGCAACCGCTGACGCCAGCCGCGCCGTTGAAAGCCGTATCGCCATTCCGCCCTGTACTATCGGGATTTTCGCAACCTTGTTTCCAATTCTCAGTTCCGGAAGTTTCACCGAATCACCTCCGCTTTAAAAAATCCCGCGAAGAATTTTCAACTTCACGGGATAGATTTTTGTCACTGTATGCAAGCCGGTTTACTGTTGCGCCTCTATGTACTTCACAACGTCTTCCACGGTCTTGATTTTTTCGGCCTTCTCGTCGGGAATTTCGATATTGAACGCCTCCTCGAACGCCATAATCAGTTCGACAATGTCCAGCGAATCCGCGCCGAGGTCGTCCACGAAAGTTGAAGTCATCTGCACTTCGTCCGCCTCTACGCCGAGTTGCTCCACGACGATTTTTTTCACCTGCTCAAATGTTGACACCCAGGTCACCCCCTTTCAAAATCGCGCTCACATTGCCAGCCCGCCGTCAACATTTATGACCTGACCGGTAATGTACGCCGCCTGCTCTGATACCAGGAACGCCACGAGATTCGCAACGTCTTCGGGAGCGCCTGCTCTCCCCATTGGTATTTGCTCCAACATTTCAGTTTTAATTTTTTCGGAAACCGCCGCCGTCATATCCGTGCCAATAAACCCTGGCGCGACCGCGTTCACGGTTACCCCGCGCGACGCCAGTTCCTTCGCGGCAGATTTCGTAAAGCCGATAATCCCCGCCTTCGCCGCCGCGTAATTAGCCTGGCTGACATTCCCCGTCAACCCGACGACCGAACTCATATTAATAATCCGCCCGCCGCGCTGTTTCATCATGATTCGCGTGACGGCCTTCGTGCAGTTGAATACGCCCTTGAGATTCGTGGCGATAACCGCGTCGAAGTCAGCCTCGCTCATTTTTATCAGCAGATTGTCGCGGGTAATTCCGGCGTTGTTCACCAGAATATCCAGCCTGCCCCACGCGTCGACGATTTTTTTGACGATTTCGCTGACCGTCTCGAAGTTGGAAACGTCGCCCTGCACGAGCATAGCCTCGCCGCCGAGCGCTTCAATTTCCGCCTGAACTTCCTGCGCCTTAGCAAGGTTTCCAGCAAAATTTACAGCAACTTTCGCGCCGCCGTCTGCCAGTTTAAGCGCAACCGCACGACCAATTCCGCGCGAACCGCCCGTAACCAGCACCGTCTTTCCAGCCAGATACTTCCCAAAAACTTCGACCATTCCGCGTCAGCCTCCCGCGAAAATATATCACAAACTAATCGCGCTGTCTACAAAAATTCAAACGAGCTCCATCAAAACCATTGGCGCAGCGTCGCCACGGCGCGGACCAAGTTTCAAAATGCGCGTATAACCGCCCGCCCTGTCACCGTACTTTTCGGGAGCTTCCTCAAAAACTTTGTGCACAACGTCCACGTCCGCAACCGCCTGAATTGCAAGACGCCGCGCGCTGAGATCCCCGCGTTTCGCCAGCGTGATAACTTTGTCAGCGAATTTGCGCAGTTCCTTAGCCTTCGCTTCGGTCGTTTCAATCCGCCCGTGAGTAAAAAATGCGGCGAGGAGACTCTTGAACACGGCCTTACGCGCGCCGGAGTTCCTGCCGAGCCTTCTATAACTCATCTTCAAATCCTCTCTTCAAACTTATTCTTCCGGTATGTTGAGACTCGGCTTAAGCGACAAGCCGTAATCATTCAGTTTCTTCTTGACTTCCTCGAGCGACTTGCGCCCAAGGTTGCGAACCTTCATCATATCTTCTTCCGTCCGCGAAACGAGGTCGCCAACGACGCTGATTCCCGCGCGCTTGAGGCAGTTGAAAGAGCGTACCGACAAATCCAGGTCCTCAATCGTCATATCAAGAATGTGCTTTTCCTTGTCGACCGGCGGCGCCGACGGCTGCTGCTCAACACTCGCTTCAAAATCAAGTTTCAATTCGTCGCCGAAATTTTCCTCGTCGTCATTTTTTGCGTCGTCGTCAATCAGCGTTTCGGGAACTATCGCTTCCATGTCCTGGAAAAGTTTCAAGTGATCTGTGAGAATTTCCGACGCCTTGGAAACCGCCTCGTCCGAGCGAATCGTGCCGTTCGTCCAAACTTCCAGAACCAGCTTATCGTAGTCCATGACGTTGCCAACGCGCGTGTCCTGCACTTCGTACTTGACGCGCTGAACCGGCGAGAAAATTGAATCAATAGGAATTGTGCCGATAGCGTCATCGACCTTTTTGTTTTTCTCCGCAGAAACGTAGCCGTAGCCGCGCTCAACCGTCATTTCAATCCGCAGATTTCCCTTTTCGTTGAGCGTCGCAATGTGCAGCCTGGGATTTTTAACCTCAACGTCCGCGTCGCAAATAATATCCGCGCCTGTGACTTCCCTGACAACGCCCTTTTCGCCGTCCACGTCAATTCTGATTGTGTGCGGCTCGTCGCCGTCCATTTTAAGGCAGAGCTGTTTGATATTCAGAACGATATTCGTAACGTCTTCGCGCACGCCTGGAATAGTTGAAAATTCGTGGAGAACGCCGTCGACTTTTATTGACGTGACAGCCGCGCCTTCCAGCGAGGAAAGGAGCATTCGCCTGAGCCCGTTGCCAATCGTGTGCCCGTAGCCAGGGTGCAGCGGCTCGCAGATAAACTTTCCGTAGCGCCCGTCCGCGCTCATTTCCTCTATTTCGATTTTCGTTTCAATGTCTGTCATTTAAGCATAAACCTCCTGCCGGTGTCGATAAAAATCACGACGGCAGTTTTTTACCTGGAGTACAACTCAACGATAGACTGTTCATTAACGGGAACGTCAATTTCATCGCGGCTGGGGAATCTGACAACACTGCCCTTAAGATTCGCCTGGTCGGACTCAAGCCACGCCGGCGCGCTGAGGGCGTTGTTCGTTTCCTTCATCATCTTGAAAAATTCGTTGCTCTGGCTTTTTTCACAGACTTCAATCGTGTCGCCGACTTTAATCAGTGCGGACGGAATGTCGACGCGCTTGCCGTTCACGGTAATGTGGCCGTGGCGGACAATCTGGCGCGCCTGCCTGCGCGTATTCGCAAAGCCGAGACGGAAAACCACGTTGTCAATGCGGCGCTCCAAAAGCAGC
The DNA here is from genome assembly GCA_905234175.1 of uncultured Selenomonadaceae bacterium. Classification (GTDB taxonomy): domain Bacteria; phylum Bacillota; class Negativicutes; order Selenomonadales; family Selenomonadaceae; genus Quinella. The sequence continues at coordinate 16,591 of CAJOGX010000001.1, forward strand.
AAAAGATTTTCGCCCGTAACGCCAGGCATCGTCTTCGCCTTTTCGTAGTAGTTGCGGAACTGGCGCTCCAGCACGCCGTAAATGAATTTCGCCTTCTGTTTTTCCTTGAGCTGTAAACCGTACTCGCTGACTTTCCGCACCACGCGCTGAGCCTTGCGTTTGGACTGGCGCGCGCGGCCGAGGAAGCTGGGCTCAATTCCGAGCGAGCGGCAGCGTTTCAAAGCCGGTACTCTATCTATCGCCATAAAATCTTTGCACCTCCATTATACTCTTCTGCGCTTGGGCGGACGGCAGCCGTTGTGCGGAATCGGCGTCACGTCTTTAATCATGTTGACTTCCAGCCCCGTCGCCTGCAGGGAGCGGATAGCCGCCTCACGCCCCGCGCCAGGACCTTTAACGTAAACTTCCACCTGCTTAAGGCCGTGCTCCATTGCCGCCTTAGCCGCAGTTTCTGCCGCCTGCTGCGCCGCAAAGGGCGTGCTCTTACGCGAACCGCGAAAGCCCAGACCGCCCGCCGACGCCCATGAAAGTGCATTGCCGCTCTTGTCGGTTATCGTGACGATTGTATTGTTAAACGTGGAACTGATATGCGCCACGCCGTATTCTATGTTCTTGCGGACTTTTTTCTTGGAACGAACCGTTCTCTTAGTTGCCACAGATTTTGCCTCCTAACTACTCTTTCTTCTTGCCCTGGACGAGTTTCTTCGGACCCTTGCGCGTGCGAGCGTTGTTTTTCGTATTCTGTCCACGAACCGGAAGACCGAGACGGTGGCGGCGTCCGCGATAGCAGCCAATATCAATGAGTCGCTTGATGTCCATCTGAACGTCGCGGCGAAGGTCGCCCTCCACTACGTAATTGTGGTCGATGGCATCACGAAGCTTAACAACTTCGTCATCCGTGAGATCCTTCGTGCGGGTATCGGGATTGACGCCCGTCATCTCCAATATTTTCTGCGACGTCGGAAGTCCAATTCCATAAATGTACGTCAACGCGTATTCGATTCTCTTATCACGTGGCAAATCTACACCGGCTATACGTGCCATAAATTTTTCACCTCCTCAAAAAAATTATCCCTGACGCTGTTTGTGCTTGGGATTTTCACAAATGACCATGACGCGACCTTTGCGCTTGATGATTTTGCATTTGTCGCAAAGACGCTTGACTGACGGCTTAACTTTCAAAATTACCGCCTCCTCTTGACGAATTACTAATTTACCATATTTTCCCGCCGCTGTCTAGCATTTTTTATTTAAAACGATAGGTAATTCTTCCGCGCGTCAAATCGTACGGCGTGAGCTCAATCGTCACCTTGTCGCCTGGCAAAATTCGGATAAAGTTCATTCTGATTTTGCCGGAAACGTGCGCCAGTACCGTGTGCCCGTTTTCAAGCTGAACCTGGAACATTGCGTTCGGCAGCGCCTCCAGAACTTTGCCTTCCACTTCGATTACGTCCTGTTTCGACATGGCTGTTACCTCAATCCTGCACCGCGCTCAAGACGCGCACGAGTTCCTCGGTGACCTTCGCGATTGGCTGTCTGCCGTCAATTTCCGTGTAAACGCCGGCTTTTTTGTAGTAGTCAATCAGCGGGCGCGTGGATTCTTCGTAGACGCTCAGGCGATTTTTCATCGTCGCTTCGTTATCGTCCGCGCGCTGGAAAAGTTCTCCGCCGCAGTTATCGCAGGCGTCAGCCTTTTTCGGCGGATTGAATTTCACGTGGTAAGTCGCGCCGCATTTTTTGCAGATTCTGCGCCCGACCGCGCGCTCAATCAGATCTTCAGCCGGAACGTGAATATTCAGCACGCGCGTCAGTTTCATATTCAAATCGCTGAGAATTTTCGTGAGCGCGTCCGCCTGCTCGACCGTGCGCGGAAAACCGTCCAGAATAAATCCGCCCCTGCAGTCGTCCTTAGCAAGCCGCTCGCGAACGATACCAATCGTAACTTCGTCAGGAACGAGCGTACCGGCGTCCATGCAGGCCTTAGCCTTCTTACCGAGCTCTGTGCCTTCCTTGACAGCCGCGCGGAACATGTCGCCCGTCGAAATCTGCGGGATTGAAAATTTCTTAACAAGTTCGGCCGCCTGCGTACCTTTTCCGGCACCAGGAGGTCCCATAAGTAAAAGCTGCATTGCAGTTCCGTTACTGAAAACTTATAAAAAGCTAAAAACTTTTATGTTTCATTCCTGCTTCAACGCGTCCGCTTTGGTCGAAACTACTTGCGCTGGTATGACGCTCCACAGGCTTAAATTCCCCGCTAACGTACGGGTATGCGCTTAGGATTTTACAGCGACAACGCACACGAGTTACCAACCGCAGATCCCAGCGCTTTAAATAACCGCCGAGATTATACATTTGGCATTTTAAGCAGTCAACACAAAAATTTCTCAGTAACGGCATTCACCTCCTATTTTTTAGTGATAGAAATTATTTCATGAAGCCTTCGTAGTGCCGCATAACGACCATCGCTTCGATTTGTTTCATTGTGTGCATTGCGACGCTGACAACGATTAGCAGCGCCGTTCCGCCGAAGTAAACTCCCTGAATGTTTGTCGCGCCGGCTATCAGATTCGGCAGTACCGCGATAAACGCGAGGAAAACCGAGCCCGCCAGCGTAAGGCGAGTCAGCACGTGGTCTATGTAATCCGCCGTCGGCTGCCCTGGGCGTATTCCTGGCACGAACCCGCCGTACTTTTTCAGATTCTCCGCCATGTCCGGAATTTTTATCGTGACCGCCGTGTAGAAGTACGTGAAGAAAATTATCAGCACGACATAAATTGACGTCTGGAGCGGCGTGCCCCACTGCAGATACGCGGCGATTTGCTTGACCCACGGAGTGTCCACGAACTGCACGACCGTCAGCGGGAACATTAACACGCTCGACGCGAAGATTATCGGAATGACGCCCGCCTGATTTACTTTCAGCGGAATGTGGCTCGTGTGTCCGCCGTAAGCTCTCGCTCCGACGACGCGCTTTGCGTAGGTTATCGGAATGCGCCGGTAGCCCGCCTCGACGAAAATTACAAATACTATCATTCCAACGGCGATTGCCGCGAAGAGCACGACGCTGAAATAATTTATCGTTCCCGCCTGCAGGTACTGATAGATTGTCCCAATATTTTTCGGCAGAGCCGCCACGATTCCCGCGAAGATTATCAGCGAAATTCCGTTGCCGACGCCCTGCGCCGTAATTTGCTCGCCAATCCACATGAGCAGCGTCGTCCCAGCCGTGAGCGTTATCGCGATGATTAAAATATTCACGGGGTTGGGATTTAAAATCGCCGCCTTCAGACCAATCGACATTCCGACGGCCTGGAAGAACGCAAGCACTACCGTCAGCTGCCGCGTGACGCGCGTAGTTTTCTTGTGCCCTTCCGCGCCTTCCTTTGACCATTGTTCCAGCGTCGGCACGACAACCGTCAGCAGTTGCATGATAATCGCCGCGTTGATGTACGGCGTTATGCTCATTGCGAAAATCGAGAATTTGCTGAACGCGCCGCCGGAAAATAAATCCAGCAGCCCGAACAGGCTCCCGTTGTTGAAAAGCTGCTCAATCGCTGTCGGGTCGACGCCTGGAACCGGAATGTGCGTTCCCATTCTGAACACGGCGAACATTATCAGCGTGAAAATTATCCGCTGGCGCAGTTCAGGGATTTTGACGATGTTTGAAAGTGCGTCGAGCACCTCAAATCACCTCAGTTTTACCGCCCGCCGCCTCGATTTTCTGAACAGCGGATTTGGTAAATCCCTGCGCTCTGACCGTCAATTTCTTCGTGAGTTCGCCGCCGCCGAGGATTCTTATGCCGTCAAGAACGTTTTTGAGAATACCGGCTTCGACGAGAGCAACCGCGTCAACTTCGGCGCCGTCGTCAAAACGGTTGAGCGTTTCGACGTTGACTTCGGCGTACTGTTTCGCCCAGATATTTTTGAAACCGCGCTTGGGAAGACGGCGGTAAATCGGCATCTGCCCGCCTTCAAAGCCAGGACGAACGCCGCCGCCCGCGCGAGCTTTCTGCCCCTTGTGACCGCGACCGGAAGTTTTGCCGACGCCGGAGCCAGTGCCGCGCCCAACGCGAACTTCCTTCTTGCGCGAACCTTCAGCAGGTTTGAGTTCATGTAATTTCATTCCGCGACCTCCTCGACCGTGACAAGGTGCTTGACTTTGAAAATCTGCCCGCGAATTGTCGGGTTGTCCGGCAGAATCGATACCGAGTTGAGCTTGTGCAAGCCGAGCGCTTTGACCGTTCTTATCTGCGTTTCGGGACGGCTTATCAGGCTGCGCGTCAGTTTTACTTTAAGTTTCGCCATGATTCAGCCCTCCTTAAACAAAAAGTTCTCCGACAGATTTACCGCGAAGAGCCGCAACATTTTCGGCGCGCTTGAGCATTTTGAGACCGGCGAGCGTCGCGCGAACCATGTTGTTCGGATTGGACGAGCCGAGCGATTTCGTCAAAATGTCGTGGACGCCGGCGAGTTCCAGAACCGCACGTGCGGGACCGCCAGCGATAACGCCAGTACCTTTGGACGCCGGACGCAGCATAACTCTGCCCGCGCCGAAAACTCCAACGACGCCGTGCGGAATTGAGCGTTCCTTGAGCGCAACCTCGACGAGATTTTTCTTAGCGTCATCTACGCCTTTACGAATAGCTTCGGGAACTTCAGCCGCCTTGCCGAGTCCGACGCCGACTTTGCCGTTGCGATTGCCGACGACTACCAGCGCACTGAACGAAAAGCGGCGGCCGCCCTTGACAACCTTGGCGACGCGATTTATAAAAACAACTTTCTCCTCGTATTCGGGAGTTTCGTTTTCGATTCTGTCATTCCTGTCGTTTCTGTCATTTCTAGGCACCGATTTACCCTCCTTCGTTTAGAATTTGAGACCGCCTTCGCGCGCCGCCTCTGCCAGAGCCGCAACGCGCCCGTGGTAAATGTAACCGCCGCGATCGAAAACAACTTCGCTGATACCTTTTTCGAGCGCCTTTTTCGCGATAGCCGCGCCGACTTTTTTTGCTCCGGCGACGTTGCTGCCGCTGCCCTCGAAGTCTTTATCCATTGAACTTGCCGCCGCCAGCGTCATGCCTTTTTCGTCGTCGATAATCTGCGCGTAAATGTGCGCAAGGCTGCGGAAAACGTTCAGGCGCGGACGCTCTGCCGTGCCGGAAATATGGTTCCGAACGCGCATATGACGTTTCTGGCGGTTTTTATTTTTATCTGCCTTCAGAAGCATCTGTAACTCTCCCTTCACCAAAATTCAGCCGCAATTATTTCTTGCCGCCGGCCTTGCCTTCCTTGCGGAGAATGTGCTCGCCAGCGTACTTGATACCCTTGCCCTTGTAAGGCTCAGGCTCACGCCAGCCGCGAATGTTAGCGGCAATCGCGCCGACCATTTCCTTATCGATACCGTGAACGGTGATAGTCGTGGCGGTAGGCGCCTCAAGCGTGATACCGGCGGGCGGCTCGATAATGACGGGGTGGGAATAACCCAGCGCAAGCTGAAGATTTTTCCCCTGCTTCGCCGCGCGGTAGCCGACGCCGACGATTTCAAGATTTTTGGTGAATCCCTGCGTGACGCCGACTACCATGTTGTTAATCAGCGTGCGGGAAAGTCCGTGGAGACTTCTGTGAGTCTTATCATCAGAGGGGCGCGCAACCGTGAGAACATTGCCCTCGATGCTTATTTTCATATCCTGATTGATCTTGCGGGACAGTTCGCCCTTGGGACCTTTGACGTGCACCAGATTATCTTCGTCGACTTTGACGGTTACGCCGACGGGAATTTCAATCGGTGCTCTTCCAATTCGTGACATTTCAGCACCTCCAAAATTACCAGACGTAAGCGATAACTTCGCCGCCGAGCCCGTGCTTGCGCGCCTGCTTGTCGCTCATAATTCCATGTGAAGTGGAAATGATAGCGATACCGAGTCCGCCCAAAACGCGCGGGAGATCTTTTTTGCGCGAATACTGACGCAAGCCAGGTCTGGAGATACGCTGAATGCCGGTGATGACTTTTTCACGTTCGGCGCCGTACTTGAGGAACACCGTCAAGATGCCCTGCTTGTTGTCCTGCGCGAAGGTGTAGTCCTTGATGTAGCCTTCCTGCTTGAGAACTTCCGCAATCGCGGTCTTGATTTTCGAGCCAGGAATTTCAACTTTTTCGTGATAGACAGAATTTGCATTACGAATGCGCGTGAGCATATCCGCAATAGGATCAGTCATTGCCATAGGAAACCGATATCCTCCCTTCTAAAAATTACCAGCTGGATTTCGTGACGCCAGGAATTGCGCCGGCGTAGCTCTGTTCACGGAAACAAATGCGGCACATTTCAAATTTTCTCATGTAGCCGTGCGGACGCCCGCAGATTTTGCAGCGGTTGTAGCGGCGCGTCTTGAACTTCGGTTCCTTGCTCCACTTTTCGATTAACGCTTTTTTAGCCATTTGATAATCACCGTTACTGAAAACTTATAAAAAGCTATAGAAACTTTTATGTTCCATTCCTGCTTCAACGCGTCCGCTTTTGCATTTGCTACTCGCGTTGGTATGACGCTCCACAGGCTTAAATTCCCCGCTAACGAACGGGTACATACCGCACCAGTAACCTTTTCCTTTCGTAATATTTACCAAAAATTAAGCGTTGGCGAACGGCATACCCATCAGCGACAGAAATTCGCGCGCCTCTTCGTCGGTATGCGCCGTCGTGACGATAATAATATCCATACCGCGAATCTTGTCAATCTTGTCGTACTCGATTTCGGGGAAGATGAGCTGTTCCTTGACGCCGATAGCGTAATTCCCGCGCCCGTCGAAAGAGTTGCGATTTACCCCGCGAAAGTCACGGACGCGCGGCAGAGCGATATTCATAAACTTATCCAGAAAATCATACATTCTCTCGCCGCGAAGAGTCACCTTGCAGCCGATAGCCATGCCCTTGCGCAGTTTCCACGCCGCCAGAGATTTTTTCGCGCGGGTGATTACAGGTTTCTGACCGGTGATGGTTGTCAAATCGCCGACCGCCGCTTCAAGCGCCTTCGGGTTGCCAATAGAATCGCCAGCCGCAATGTTGATGACGATTTTTTCAAGCTTCGGCACCTGCATAACATTTTTGTACGCGAATTTTTCAGTAAGCGCGCTGACAACTTCGCCCTTGTATTTTTCCAAAAGTCTGCTGCTCACAATATCCCGTTACTGAGAACTTATAAAAAAGCCGTGGCTTTTAAGTCCCATTCCTGCTTCAACGCGTCCGCTTTTGCATTTGCTACTCGCGTTGGTATGACGCTCCACAGGCTTAAATTCCCCGCTAACGAACGGGTACATACCGCCGATACCAGTAACTTCCATCCTTTCTTAATATTTACCAAAAGTCTTTCTGTCCAGCACACCAAATTATTTCGCCGCGTCAACGACCTCGCCGCACTTTTTGCAGACGCGGACGTTTTTGCCGTCAACCGTCTTGTGGCCAATGCGCGTGGGCTTGTTGCAGGCGGGGCAGATAACCATAACTTTGCAAACGTCCAGCGGCATTTCCTTAGCGATAATTCCACCCTGCGGAGCCTTCAGACTCGGCTTAGTGTGGCGCTTGACCTTGTTAATTTCTTCGACGACGACCTGACCTTTTTTCGGCAGCGCCTGGATAATTTTGCCCTGCTTGCCTTTATCCTTGCCGGAAAGCACAACGACGGTGTCGCCTTTTTTTACGTGCAACTTTGTGAGTGACAATTCGGCGCCTCCTCTCTTACAAAACTTCCGGCGCGAGGGAAATAATCTTCATGAAATCTTTTTCGCGCAGTTCGCGGGCAACGGGTCCGAAAATACGGGTGCCGCGCGGAGTTTTATCTTCCTTAATCAGAACCGCCGCGTTTTCGTCAAAGCGAATGTAGGAGCCGTCCGGACGACGGAGCCCCTTGCAGCTGCGAACGACGACCGCCTTAACCACGTCGCCTTTTTTAACCTGCCCGCCAGGCGCCGCAGATTTGACTGACGCTACGATAATATCGCCGATGTTTGCGTAGCGGCGGAACGAACCGCCCAGAACGCGAATGCACATGATGTCCTTGGCGCCGGTGTTGTCGGCTACGTTGAGCATTGTTTGCTGTTGAATCACGAGTTGACCTCCTTCCGAAATTATTTAGCGCGTTCGAGAATCTTCACGAGGCGCCAGTGCTTTTCTTTCGACAGCGGCCGCGTCTCCATGATGGAAACTCTGTCGCCAATATGAGCCTCTTCATTTTCGTCGTGCGCCTTGAATTTAATCGTGCGCTTGACGGACTTTTTGTAAAGTTTGTGCTGAACGAGCTCTTCAATCGCCACGACAATGGTTTTCTGCATTTTATCGCTGACGACGCGACCGACGCGGGTTTTGCGCTCGTTGCGTTTAGTTTCTTCGCTCACGGTGAACCTCCTTACTGGCGAATTTTCAGTTCAGCTTCGTGCTGGATTGTCTTAATGCGCGCGATTGAGCGTTTCACGTCGCGCAGGCGCATGGGATTTTCCAGCTGACCGGTGGCGTGCTGAAAGCGCAGGTTGAAAAGTTCTTCCTTGAGTTCCTTGAGTTTAGCCGCCTGTTCGTCCGCGCTCAAATCGCGAATCTCCTTAACCTTCATGTGCGTCACCGCCTTTTTCAGCTTCAGCCTCTGCCTCGGCTTTCTCTTCCTCGAACGCCGCGTGCGCCGCCTTCTTCGCGTCCGCTAAAGTTTCGTTGACGACTGGAACATAAACGTCGCCCTGCCCCTCGTTCTCGATGAACTTGGTTTTAATGGGGAGTTTGTGACCGGCAAGACGCATTGCCTCAGCCGCAATTTCGCGCGGGACGCCAGCCATTTCAAACAGCACGCGCCCAGGCTTGACGACTGCAACCCAGTATTCCGGCGAGCCCTTACCTGAACCCATGCGCGTTTCTGCAGGCTTCGCGGTAACCGGCTTGTCGGGGAAAATTTTAATCCAGACCTGACCGCCACGGCGAATGTAACGCGTCATTGCAATACGCGCCGCCTCAATCTGGCGGTTGGTTATCCACGCCGGCTCCAGCGCGACGAGCCCGTACTGACCGTGAGCAATCTGGTTGCCCTTGTTGGACTTGCCCTTCATTCTGCCGCGAAACTGCTTGCGGTACTTGACCCTCTTCGGCATCAACATTACTCGTCACTCCCTTCGGCGGGTTGAACGCGTTCGACGCGCTCTTTCTTTTCGGGGAGAATTTCGCCCTTGAAAATCCAAACCTTGATACCAATGCGCCCGTAAGTCGTGTTCGCCTCAGCAAAACCGTAGTCAATATCCGCGCGCAAAGTGTGAAGCGGAATGCTGCCTTCGCGGTAAGATTCGGAACGGGCAATTTCAGCGCCGCCCAGACGACCACTGCACATGATTTTAATTCCCTTCGCACCCAGACGCATTGTGCGACCGACGGACTGTTTCATAGCGCGGCGGAAAGCAATACGACGCTCCAGCTGCCCCGCAATATTTTCAGCTACGAGCTGCGCGTCCATATCCGGCTGGCGAATTTCCATGATGTTAATATCGAGCCGCTTGTCCGTAATTTTCTTCAAGCTGTTCTTAATTTCCTCAATTCCCGAACCGCCCTTGCCGATAACCTGACCAGGCTTGGCGGTGTGTATCGTCAGTCTGAGACGGTTTTTAGAACGCTCGGTTTCTACGCGCGAAACGCTGGACTGAGCAAGCTGGCGCTGAATTTCGCGGCGAATTTTAATATCTTCGTGCAGATTTTTCGCGAAATCCCTGTCAGCGTACCACTTGGCGTCCCACGTCTTGACGATACCGAGGCGAATACCATGCGGATGTACCTTCTGACCCAAACCGCAACTCCTCCTTTAATTATTTTCAGCCGCCGCTTCTTTTTCCGAGACGACAACCGTGATATGCGAAGTGTGTTTCAAAATACTGAACGCCTGCCCACGGGAACGCGGATGAATGCGCTTGAGCGTAGGACCCTGGTCGACGAAACATTTCGCCACGTAAAGATTATCGGTGTCCATGTCAAAATTATTTTCGGCGTTGGCGATAGCGGAGCGGAGCACCTTGTCCAGGAGCACGGAGCCGCGTTTTGACGTGAATTTCAAAATCGCCAGCGCGTCAGCCACGTCCTTGCCGCGAATCAAATCTGCAACGATACGAACTTTGCGCGGCGCGATTCTCACGTACTTCGCAATAGCCTTGACTTCCTTTGCCACGAAAAAACCTCCTTTCGGCGCAATTTCAACGGTTTACTTCAGCTTCGTCTTGCGTTCCTCGCCCGCGTGACCTTTGAAAGTGCGCGTAGGAGCAAATTCGCCGAGCTTGTGCCCGACCATATCTTCAGTGATGTAAACCGGAACGTGCTTTCTGCCGTCGTGAACCGCGATTGTGTGCGTGATAAACGCCGGAAGAATTGTCGAACTGCGCGACCACGTGCGAACAACTTTCTTGTCATTGGCGGCGTTGAGCGCCTCGATTTTCTTCAAAAGTTTTTCCGACACGAACGGTCCCTTTTTAACAGACCTTGACACAAAAATTCCTCCTTCCGCGATTATTTACGACGACGCACAATAAGTTTGGTGGACGCCTTTTTCCTGCGGCGCGTCTTGGTACCCATAGCGCATTTGCCCCACTTGGTAACAGGATTCTTGCGCCCGACGGGGCTGCGGCCTTCACCGCCGCCATGCGGATGGTCAACCGGATTCATGACGACGCCACGGTTAGCCGGACGAATACCCAGCCAGCGCGAACGTCCCGCCTTACCAATCGAAATGTTTTCGTGGTCGAGATTGCCAACCTGTCCGATAGTCGCGCGGCAGTTGATGTGCACCTTGCGAACTTCGCCGCTCGGCATACGAAGCGTGGCGTAATTGCCTTCCTTCGCCATGAGCTGAGCCGCCGCGCCAGCACTGCGAACCATCTGCCCGCCCTTGCCGATTTTCAGTTCGATATTGTGAATCAGCGTGCCGACGGGGATATTTTTCAGCGGCAGAGCGTTGCCGGTTTTAATATCAGCCTCGGCGCCGGATTCAACCTTATCGCCAACTTTCAGCCCGTTCGGAGCGAGAATGTAGCGCTTTTCGCCGTCCGCGTAGTGCAGGAGAGCGATTCGCGCGCTGCGGTTCGGGTCGTATTCAATCGTCGCAACTTTCGCGGGGATACCGTCTTTGTTGCGCTTGAAGTCAATAATTCTGTAGCGGCGCTTGTGTCCGCCGCCCTGGTGCCGTACCGTTAATTTTCCCTGCTGGTTGCGTCCGCCGTGACTTTTGAGCGGCGCGAGCAGGGATTTTTCCGGCTTGTCGGTCGTGATTTCTTCAAACGTAGAAACCGTCATGAAGCGGCGACCGGCAGAATACGGCTTAAATGATTTTATTCCCACTATTTAACCTCCTTCAGATTTTTTGCTGAGCTGGAAAATTTTCGTCACTTCATGAGCATGTACAAAATGTACGCCACGACGACGAACCACAGGATTTCCTTGAAAAATCTCACGACGAAAATTATCACGACAATCGCGACCGCCGTTGCAACTACGGCTTCCGGCGAGCCGAAAAATTCCACAAGCTTATCCCAGAACGCGTTGCCAAAAACGAACATCAGCAGTGCTTTTACCATGACGCCAATTCTCCAGCAGATTTTACGCGGTAAAGAACTCGATGGTTTCGCCAGCCGCCAGTTTCACGATAGCTTTTTTGTAGCTGGCGGTTTTGCCGACGGTACGGCCGCGACGTTTGGTTTTGCCCTTGACGTTTACCGTGTTCACGTCCTCAACTTTGACGTTAAAAATTTCGTGAACGGCGTCAGCAATCTGAATTTTGTTGGCGCGCCTGTCGACGACGAAAACGTATTTGCCGTCAGCCATCAGGTCGGTGGTGCGCTCGGTAATCAGCGGGCGAATCAGAATATCCCTTGCCTCCATTTAAGCGTACACCGTTACTGAGAACTTACAAAAAGCCACAGCTTTTAAGTCCCATTCCTGCTTCAACGCGTCCGCACTACTTGCGTTGGTATGACGCTCCACAGGCTTAAATTCCCCGCTAACGAACGGGTACATATCGCAAATTACCTCGCGATACCAGTAACTTTGTCCTTTCTTGATATTTACCAAAAGTCTGTCTGTCCGACACACAAACTGTCATTGCCTGATTTTCGCTAAGTTTGTGTAAAAATTCGACGTTACCTCGAACGTCTGCCTTAATTGCCGTACACTTCCTGAATCGTTTCAACGGCGTCCTTCGTGAGGAAAACTTTTTCGCAGTTCAAAATATCGTAGACGTTGAGCTGGAGCGTGCTGATTGTCTTAGCGTTCTGCAGGTTGTTAGACGAGAGCACGACGTTTTCCACGAGTTCCTTCGTGATAAACAGAGCCTTGCAGGCGTCGACGCCGAAGTTTTTCTGGAACTCGACGAACTTTTTAGTTTTAGGCGCGTCGAAGTTCAAATCGTCCAGCACGATAAGATTTTCGGATTTGACTTTATCGCTGAGCACGCACTTGAGCGCAAGACGGCGCTGCTTGCGGGGCATTGTGAAGGCGTAGGAGCGGGGGTGCGGACCAAAAATCGTACCGCCGCCGCGCCAGAGCGGACTTCTGCGGGAACCCGCGCGAGCACGTCCAGTGCCTTTCTGCCGCCAGGGTTTACGGCCGCCGCCGCGTACCATTCCGCGCGTTTTCGTCTGGTGCGTACCGAGCCGCCATGACGCCATTTGCATAACTACCGCCTGATGAACGAGACCGGCATTCATTTCCACGTTGAAAATTTCTTCGCTGAGTTCGATGTCGCCGACCTTCGCGTTTTTCATATCGTATACTGCCAATGTGGGCATCTGTCACGCCGTTACTGAAAACTTACAAAGGTTACAAAAAACCTTCAGTTCCATTCCTGCTTCAACGCGCTCGCTTTTGTCGAAACTACTCGCGTTTGGTACAGCGCTCCACAGGCTTAACTTCCCCGCTAACGAACGGGTACATATCGTAATTGTTTTCACGATACCAGTAACTTTTGTCCTTTCGTAATATTTACCAAAAGTCTTTCTGTCCAGTGCACAAACCGTCATTGCTTGGTTTTCGCTCTTGCTTGTGCAAAATCCGACGCCGTCCCCGTTCTCGTCAATTTAATGACCGCAGCGACCACATTATGAACCGATTGGCACGTCGACCTTATGCTTCATAAGGATTTAACTTCTATTTTTTCTGTTTCGCAGGTTTAACGGTTTCGCGGACGATAACAAAGCCTTTCTTCGGACCAGGAACGGCGCCTTTAATCAGCAGCAAATTCCTGTTCACGTCGACTTTGACAATCGTCAGGCGCTGAATCGTGGTGCGGACGCCGCCCATTCTGCCAGGGAGCTTTTTGCCCTTGATAACGCGACCGCCAGGCCCCGAAAGCATTGCGCCGGTGGAGCCAGGTTCACGGTGAGATTTGGAGCCGTGCCCCATAGGTCCGCGCGCGAAGTGGTGCCGCTTGATACTGCCGGCGAAACCCTTGCCCTTGGACGTGCCGATAACGTCAACCAGATCGCCTTCCGCGAAAACGTCAACGCCAATCACGTCGCCGGTTTTGTATTCGGACTCAGCGGCGAGGCGGACTTCACGAATGTACTTGACGGGCTTGACGCCGAATTTTTTGAACTGCCCAGCGTCTGGCTTGTTGACTTTGTTTTCATTGACTTCGCCGAAGCCGAGCTGAACGCTGTAATAGCCGTCCGTGTCAACGGTCTTGTTGCGAATCACGACGTTGTTGCCGCTCTCGATAACCGTCACGGGGATAACTTTGCCGTCCTCGGTGAAAATCTGAGTCATGCCCAGCTTGATTCCCAAAATTGTTTTAGCCAATGCCTGCACCTCCTCAATTTACCTTGAGCTCGATTTCGACACCGGCGGGAAGGTCAAGGCGGACAAGCGCGTCCACGGCTTTCTGATTCGGCTGAAGAATATCGATAAGGCGCTTGTGAGTGCGCATTTCAAACTGTTCGCGCGAATCTTTGTTGACGTGCGGCGAACGCAGAATCGTATAGATATTTTTTTCAGTCGGCAGCGGGATAGGTCCCGAAACCATTGCGCCATTTTTGCGCGCCGTCTCGACGATTTTTGCCGCGCTCTGGTCAAGCGCCTTGTGGTCGTACGCCTTCAGCCGTATGCGCAGCCGTTTTTTCTGTGGTTGTTTAGGTGGCAATTTTCTTTCCGTTACTGAAAACTTAAAAAGGTTAAAAAACCTCAGTTCCATTCCTGCTTCAACGCGTCCGCTTTTGCCGAGGCTACTCACGTTTGGTATAACGCTCCACAGGCTTAAATTCCCCGCTAACGAACGGGTACATACCGCAATTTTTTTCGCGATACCAGTAACTTCCGTCCTTTCGTAATATTCACCAAAAGTCTTTCTGTCCAGCACACAAACCGTCATTGCTTGGTTTTCGCTCTTGTTTGTGCAAAATGTCAGGCTTTTATTTTGACAAAAATTAAGGAAGAGGAACCGGCAAGGCGCCAATTCCCACTTCCCGAAAAATCTTTTGAGCCGAATTTAAATTACTCGTTGATTTCGATAACGCGGCCGGAACCGACGGTGTGACCGCCTTCACGGATAGCGAAGAGCAGACCTTTTTCAATAGCGATTGGCGTGATGAGCTCAACGTCCATTTCGATATGGTCGCCAGGCATGCACATTTCAGCGGGGTTGCCGTCAGTGTCGCGCAGGTTGCCAACTACGCCGGTAACGTCAGTCGTGCGGAAGTAGAACTGCGGGCGATAGTTCGCGAAGAACGGAGTATGGCGACCGCCTTCTTCCTTCGTAAGGACGTAAACCTGAGCCTTGAATTTCGTGTGAGGATGAATCGTGCCAGGTTTAGCAAGAACCTGACCGCGTTCAATTTCTTTACGGTCGACGCCACGGAGCAGAACGCCAACGTTATCGCCGGCAACCGCGCTGTCGAGCAGCTTGCGGAACATTTCAATACCAGTAGCAACAGTCTTACGAGGCTCGTCGCGCAGACCAACGATTTCAACGGGGTCGTTCAGTTTCAGTTCGCCGCGTTCGACACGACCGGTAGCAACGGTGCCGCGTCCAGTGATTGTGAAAACGTCTTCAACCGGCATAAGGAACGGCTTATCCTTGTCGCGTTCCGGCGTCGGAATGTAAGCGTCAACTTCGTCAAGCAGCTTGAGAATGTTGGCTTCCTGTTCCTTGTCGCCCTGCAGCGCGAGGAGTGCGGAACCCGCAACAATCGGAATATCGTCGCCAGGAAATTCGTACTTGCTGAGCAGTTCGCGGACTTCCATTTCAACGAGTTCAAGGAGTTCGGGGTCGTCAACCTGGTCAACTTTGTTGAGGAAAACGACGATAGCTGGAACGCCAACCTGACGCGCAAGCAGGATATGTTCACGAGTCTGGGGCATCGGGCCATCAGAAGCCGCAACAACGAGAATCGCGCCGTCCATCTGAGCCGCGCCGGTGATCATGTTTTTAATATAGTCCGCGTGGCCAGGGCAGTCGACGTGCGCATAGTGGCGCTTTTCGGTCTCGTATTCAACGTGAGCCGTGTTAATCGTGATACCGCGTTCGCGCTCTTCCGGCGCCTTGTCGATGTTTTCGTAGGATTCGTATTTCGCGAAGCCCTTCTGAGAAAGAACTTTCGTGATAGCCGCAGTAAGCGTCGTTTTGCCGTGGTCGATATGTCCAATCGTACCAATGTTAACGTGCGGTTTACTGCGGTCAAACTTTTGCTTTGCCAAATTTAACACTCCTTTATTCAGGAAAAAATTTTCGTCATTTTTATAAACTCAAGCGGCTTGCCAATTCCTCAGCGTACTCGCCCTATCGGTTGCGTCAATCGTCGGCAGCCTGCCTTTGTTTCCAAATAAAACCCTTCGGCGAATTTTTGAACTCCCGCTTAATTTTACCCGACGAATCTGAATCAGACTTGAAATTTCCGCCGGATTTTAAGCAGCCTTATTCGCCCTTGTTTCTCGCAACAATCGCGTCGGAGATAGTTTTAGGAACTTCGTCGTAGTAAGCGACTTCCATGGAATAAGTGCCGCGCCCCTGCGTCTTGGAACGCAGCTCCGTCGCGTAGCCAAACATCTCGGAAAGCGGAACGAAGCCGTGAATAACCTGCAGACCGCCGCGCGCGTCCATACCGTCAATCTTGCCGCGCCGCGCATTCAGGTCGCCAATCACGTCGCCCATGTAACTTTCGGGAACGGTGACTTCAACCTTGACGTACGGTTCCAGCAGAACTGGCTTAGCTTTTTCAGCCGCCGCCTTGAAGGCAAGCGAACCGGCAACTTTGAACGCCGCCTCGCTCGAATCGACTTCGTGGAAACTGCCGTCGTAAACAACAGCCTTCACGTCAACCATTGGGTAGCCCGCCAGCACGCCGTTTTCCATAGCCTGCCTGACGCCCGCCTCAATCGGATTGATGTATTCTTTGGGAATGACGCCGCCGACAATTTTGCTCTCGAACTCGAAGCCCTTGCCGACTTCGTTGGGGAAAATCTCAATCCAACAGTGACCGTACTGCCCGTGCCCGCCGGTTTGACGAATGAATTTGCCCTCGGCTTTGGAACTCTTACGAATCGTCTCGCGGTACGCAACCTGCGGCTCGCCAACTTTGCAGTCAACTTTGAACTCGCGGAGCATTCTGTCAACGATAATCTGAAGGTGAAGTTCGCCCATGCCGGAAATAATCGTCTGACCGGTTTCAGGGTCGGTGCGGACTTTGAACGTGGGATCTTCCTCAGCAAGTTTCTGCAGCGCGATGCCCATTTTATCCTGGTCATTTTTCGTGGAAGGCTCAACCGCAACCGAAATGACTGGGTCGGGAAATTCCATTGACTCAAGAATAATTGGCGCCTTTTCGTCGCAGAGCGTATCGCCCGTCGTGGTGTCCTTCAAGCCGACCGCCGCCGCAATGTCGCCGCTGTAAACGGTATCAATTTCGGTGCGGTTGTTCGCGTGCATTTGCAAAATCCTGCCAATGCGCTCCTTCCTGCCCTTCGTCGAATTGTAAACGTAGGAGCCGGATTTGAGCACGCCGGAATAAACGCGGAAAAACGCCAGCTTGCCAACGTACGGGTCAGTCATAATCTTGAAAGCGAGCGCGGAAAAAGGTTCCTCGTCGCTTGCCGGACGGAAGTCTTCTTCGCCGCTGGGATTAACTCCCTGAATCGGCGGAATATCAGTTGGCGCGGGCATGTAGTCAACGATAGCGTCCAAAAGTGGCTGAACACCGCGATTTTTGTAAGACGTGCCGCAGGTAACGGGCGTCATTTTGCAATCGATAACAGCCTTGCGAATGACAGCTTTAATTTCGTCAACGGTAACTTCCTCACCGCCGAGATACTTTTCCATGAAGTCATCGTCCTGCTCAGCGCACGCTTCAAGCAGTTTGTCACGGTAATCGCGCGCCATATCGAGCATATCTTCGGGAACGTCAATTTCCTCGGAAACTTTGCCCAAATCGTCTTCGTAAACAATCGCTTCCATGCGAACGAGGTCGACAATCCCTTTGAAACTGTCTTCCGCGCCAATAGGAAGCTGAATCGCCACGGCGTTTGTGTGCAGGCGGTCGCGCATCATCTGAATGACGTTGTAAAAATCTGCGCCGGTAATGTCCATTTTGTTGACGTAAGCCATGCGCGGAACATTGTACCTTTCAGCCTGCCGCCAGACGGTTTCGGTCTGAGGCTCGACGCCGCCGCGTGCAGTAAGAATCGCCAGCGCGCCGTCCAGAACCCTGAGTGAACGCTCAACTTCAACCGTGAAGTCCACGTGCCCAGGCGTGTCGATAATGTTTATGCGGTGGTCTTTCCAAAAACAGGTCGTTGCGGCGGAAGTGATTGTAATGCCGCGCTCCTGCTCCTGAACCATCCAATCCATCGTCGCCGCGCCGTCATGCACCTCGCCAATTTTGTGATTGATTCCCGTGTAAAAAAGAATGCGCTCAGTCGTCGTCGTTTTACCGGCGTCAATGTGCGCCATGATTCCTATGTTGCGAGTTTTTTCCAGTGAAAACTCTCTTGACACTTGAATTTCGCCTCCTGCAATTGCGATGAATAAGAGCAATTGCTCTTTGTACGCAATTTTCAAGATTAAAGCTGAAAACTTTGCGCACTTCGCCAGAAAAATCCAGGTGTCAAAATTACCAACGATAGTGAGCAAAAGCTTTGTTCGCCTCTGCCATTTTATGCGTGTCTTCCTTTTTCTTAATCGCCGCGCCGACGTTGTTAGCGGCGTCCATGAGCTCGGCGGAAAGGCGGGCGTCCATGGTTTTTTCGCCGCGAAGTCTTGCATAGTTGACCAGCCAGCGAATCCCCAGCGTCTGGCGCCTTTCGGGTCTGACCTCAACCGGAACCTGATAGTTTGCACCACCAACGCGGCGTGCACGAACTTCCAGCACCGGCATAACATTTTTCAGCGCCGTCTCGAAAATTTCCAGCGGATCTTTTCCGGTTTTCTCACGAATAATATTGAAAGCGTCATAAACAACGCGCTGCGCGACGCTCTTTTTGCCAGACAGCATGACTTTGTTAATGAACTTCGTAACCGTCTTGTTGTGATAAACCGGATCCGGCAGAACGTCACGCTTCGGCACAGAACCTTTTCTTGGCATCTTAAAGTCTCCTCAATTATTTTTTCTTCGGTTTAGCCTTTTTGGCGCCGTACTTGGAGCGGGACTGATTTCTGTCCTGAACGCCGGCGGTATCGAGTGAGCCGCGAATAATATGATAACGAACGCCAGGCAAATCCTTGACGCGCCCGCCGCGAATCAAAACAACGCTGTGTTCCTGCAAATTGTGACCGATACCAGGAATGTAAGCGGTAACTTCAATGCTGTTAGTCAAGCGGACACGCGCCACCTTGCGCAGCGCCGAGTTAGGTTTTTTCGGCGTCGTAGTATAAACACGAGTGCAAACGCCGCGCTTCTGCGGGCATTCTTTCAAAGCCGGAGCTGTCGATTTTACTACAAGGCTCTGGCGGCTTTTTCTCACCAACTGGTTTATCGTGGGCACGTATTCCACCTCCTTTCGATACTAAAAAAAATATTCCTTCCAAAACGCAAGGAATATTATCATTGTTAAAAAAGCTTGTCAAGTCGCGTCAGAACGCCAATTTTATTTACAAGTTGTCTTGTTGAAAAACTTTCAATTTGTCAAAAAAAGTATAGTTTTCCCTCAGCGCTCAGCCAATTTTTTTTCGAGCTCAGCAATCCGACCGTTCGCCACCGCCAACATTTTTTGCTGCGTGTTTATAAGACTGCAGAGATACGCAACCAATTCTGCGTGCTCGCCCGTTTCTTCCCCGAACTGTTCGAGGAAAATTTTGTAGACTTCGTACGGCTGAAGATTAGCGCAGTCTTTGAATATCGTGTTGAAACCCCAGCTTGCCAGATTTCCCATCCAGGCATAGCGGTACTGCGGATTTTTCTCAAGGAACTCAGTTTTTTCGGCGACGAGATTCATATTTTTCGGACCGGTCAATATCGAGTACATGATGAATCTGATATGCTCAGCCGCCGAATTTTTGTTCCGCGTGATAGAATTTTTGTTTTCGCGACATATATAGAGCGGCGTCGGGATAATCAGCATTCTCTTTGCGTGCAGTATTAACTGCATCGTCCAAAAATTATCTTCGTTCGCATAAACGCGCGGGAAATAAATTTCGTTCTCGATTAAAAGTTCCCGCCGCGAAAATTTTAGCCAGGGCATTACGACAAATTTTCCTCTAAACAAGTCTGTCATACGCTCGGCAGGATTTTCGTTCTCCCAGGACGGAATTTCCGCCAGTTCCGGCTGTATGTAGGGACATGCGACAATTTTCAGCTTCGTCGGAAATGGCTTGTCTGCCTCGATGTCAAAAACAAAATGTTTCCGCATACAAACGACATCAGCCTCGTACGTTTCCGCTGTGGTAAAAAGCTCCGCCAGCGCGTTGTTCATCAGCAAATCATCACTGTCCATGAAGTACACGTACTTTCCGCGTGAAAGATTCAGCCCTCTGTTACGCGGAACGCAGGGATTTCCGAAATTCTTTTTTAAGCGCAGGAGATGAAGTTCTATACCCCCCCCCGCTAGTTTTTGTACGTAATTTTCAACTATGTTATAGCTGTTGTCCGTTGAAGCGTGATCTACCACGATAACTTCAAAATCTCTGAACGTCTGCGCGAAAAGGCTTTCAAGGCAGGGCGCGATAAATTTCTCCGCGTTGTACATTGGAATGACGACGGAAATAGCGGGGAGTTTCTGCTCCAATTTTACGCCTCCAGTTTGGAATACTGCTCGTCGTCGACCGGCTCCAGCCATTCGTTTGAAGAACCTTCCGCCGGAATTTCTACCGCCAGATGAGAAAACCAGCTGTCAGCCGCCGCGCCGTGCCAGTGCTTCATTTCGGGCGGAATGTTTACCACGTCGCCAGGTTTTAAAGCCTGCGGAGCCTTGCCCCATTCCTGATACCAGCCGCGCCCGCCAGTCACCAGCAAAATCTGTCCGCTTTTATGATGAATGTGCCAGTTGTTCCGGCAACCAGGCGAAAACGTCACGTTGACGATTGGTCCTCCCTTGTCCGTGAGGCGATTGTTATACGCCTGCCCGATAAAAAACGGCTCGTACTGTTTGGGAAGTTTGTCGCCGACTGCGAAGACGCTCGGATTTTTAATTTCACTCAAGCTAATCACCCTCCTAAAATTTCTGCTGATATTATAACCCGCGCGAAAATTCTAGTCAAAAATTTTTTCAGCTTGCATACGCGGCGGAAATGCGCTAAAATTTTTTGGCTTAAAATTATTTTCAAGGGAGCTAAGAAAAAAATGAGAAGCGACATTGTCAAGAAGGGCGCCACGCGCTGCGCGCACCGCTCACTGTTCAACGCCAACGGTTTCGGCTCTGAGGAACTCAGTCGCCCGCTTATCGGCATTTGCAATTCGTTCAACGAAATTATTCCTGGGCATATTCACCTTCGCTCGATTACCGAAGCGGCGAAACTCGGCGTAGCGGCGGCGGGCGGCACTCCAATCGAATTTCCCGCTATCGGCGTCTGCGACGGAATTGCGATGGGTCATACTGGCATGAAATATTCTCTTGCCAGCCGCGAACTTATCGCCGACTCGATTGAGGCCGTCACAATGGCGAGCGGTTTCGACGCGCTGATTTTAATTCCGAACTGCGACAAAGTTGTTCCTGGAATGCTCATGGCGGCGGCGCGGCTCAACATTCCGGCGGTTATCGTCAGCGGCGGCCCCATGCTTGCCGGTCGACTTCACGGAAAAAATATCAGCGTCAGTCAGGCTTTCGAGGCGGCGGGCAAATTCGCTGCCGGTAAAATGACTCAGGAAGAAATGACTGAGCTCGAAGCCCACGCCTGCCCCAGTTGCGGTTCCTGCGCCGGTCTTTTCACCGCAAATACGATGAACTGTCTCAGCGAGGCGCTCGGTATGGCGCTGCCTGGCAACGGCACGATTCCTGCTGCGTACAGCGGCGCCCGCGCGATTCTGGCTAAGCGCGCCGGTAAAGTCGTCATGGATTTGCTTAAAAAAAATATTCTCCCGCGCGACATTCTTACGCTCAAAGCTTTTGAAAACGCTATCACGGTCGACATGGGAATTGGCGGCAGTTCCAACACGGTCTTGCATTTGACGGCGATTGCTCACGAATGCGGCATTGACATTCCGGCTCAGCTCTTCGACGAAATTTCTGCGCGAACTCCTTACATCACCAAGCTCAGTCCCGCCGGTACGCACCACATGCAGGATTTGGAAGAGGCTGGCGGAATTTCTGCAGTCATGCACGAACTCTCTAAGAAAAATCTTTTACATCTTGACGCGCTGACGGTCACGGGCACTCTTGCTGAAAGAATTTCTGGCGCGGAAATTGAACGCCCCGACGTGATTCGCACGGTTGACAATCCCTACAGACCGACCGGCGGCATTGCGATTCTGCGCGGAAATATCTGCCCCGACTGCGCGGTTGTCAAGGCGTCCGCCGTCGCTGAAGACATGCTGGTTTACAGCGGTAAGGCGAAGTGTTTCGACAGCGAGGAGACGGCGATTAACGCGATTATGGGCGGCGAAATTCACGACGGCGACGTTGTTGTTATCCGCTACGAAGGTCCCAAGGGCGGTCCTGGTATGCAGGAAATGCTCAACCCGACGGCGGCTATTACCGGCGCGGGATTGAAGGTCGGTCTGATTACTGACGGCAGATTTTCCGGCGCGAGCCAGGGCGCTTGCATTGGGCACATTTCTCCCGAAGCAATGGAAGGCGGCCCAATCGCGCTGATTCACGACGGCGACACGATTTCGATTGACATTCCCAACCGCAAACTTCAGCTCGAGGTCAGCGACGAGGAACTTGCCGAGCGCCGCAAGAATTGGGTTAAGCCGGAGCCGAAAATTAAAACCGGCTACCTTGCGCGCTACGCTAAGATGACGACTTCCGCCTCAAAGGGCGCTATCGTTCAGGCTTGAGAAATTTTTTGAAGTGGAGGGAATTTTTTTCTCATGGACGGATTTGGAAAGCGGCTCGGCGAAATTCTGAGCAGCGAGCAATTTATTTTCAACGCGCCGATGAGCGAGCACACGACTTTCAAGATTGGCGGGGCGGCGGACGTTTTAATTTTCCCGTCGAGCGCCGAGGAAGTCGCGCAGATTTTCCGGCTGGCACGTGAGTTCAAAATTCCCTGCACGATTCTCGGCAACGGCTCCAACGTTTTAGTTTTGGATAACGGCATTCGCGGCGCCGTCCTCAAGTTCAGCGATAAATTTTTCGGGAACTTTCGCGCGGAAGGTACAAAAATTTTCGCAGGCGCGGGCGCTAAGCTAAAGGACGTTTGCAGTTTCGCGGCGGAAAATAATCTCAGCGGAATGGAATTTGCCTGCGGGATTCCTGGCAGTATCGGCGGCGCGGTTTACATGAACGCGGGCGCGTACGACGGCGAAATGAAAAATGTTGTCGCGAACGTCACGGCAGTTTCTGAGACTGGCGAGCTAAAAATTTTCAGCGGCGACGAACTCAATCTCGGCTACCGGCAGAGCGTTTTTCAGACGAACGGTTTTGCTATCTGCGAAGTCGAACTGAATCTTTCGCGCGGAAACTTCGACGAAATTAAAAATAAAATGGCGGACTTCACGCAGAAACGCGAGAGTAAACAGCCGCTCGAACTTCCAAGCGCTGGCAGTACGTTCAAGCGCCCGAAAGGTTATTTCGCCGGCACGCTGATTGATAATACCGGCCTGAAAGGTTTGCGCGTCGGCGGCGCGATGGTTTCTGAAAAGCACGCGGGCTTCGTAGTAAACGTCGGCGGGGCTACGGCGGCTGACGTTCTCGCGCTGATTGAGGAAGTTAAACGGCGCGTCTACGAAGTCCACGGCGTCACGCTCATGCCGGAGGTTAGAATTATCGGCGAGTAAGGAGCTGATTTCATGATTCACGTTTGTTACGGCACGAGCGAGCTTTACGCTAAATTTGCCGCAACGTCTATGGTATCTATTTTTGAAAATGTTACTCTGCCTCCACCGTCTGTAACGATTCATGTAATTCACGACAATTCTTTCTCAGTCAAAAGTCGCGACAACTTTATTTATCTTGCTGGTCGATATAATCAACTGGTTGAATTTCACAACGTCGACGAACTTTGCGCACCTCAAATCCAATTTCTGCGCGAAAAATTATTCAATCAGATAAATAAGCGTTTTGGAATATATTCGTTTTTTCGCCTGCTCATTAAAAGTATTGCTTTCAAAAACGTATCAAAATTAATTTATCTTGATTCGGACACTATTGTTAATCTGGATATTCGCGAGCTCTGGAATTACTCACTCGAAAATTACGCGCTGGCTTCCGTCCCAGAATTTGAGGCGACGCGAACTTACATGATTACTGATAAGTACGTACTCCATACTGATAAAGTCAAGCTTGAGGATTATTTTTGCGCCGGCGTCATAATGGTCAATCTCGACAAACTCAGCGATAATCTTTTTGAAGAAGGCGCTCAGTGGCTGGTAGATAATCCTCAATGCGAAAGCGTAGAACAAGATGTTTTCAATTATTTTTTCTCGACGAATTATCTCAAGCTGCCGGAAAAATTTGACGCGTTCGTTGGCGTCTGCCGGTATCTTGATAACAACACGCTCCTGCCGAAAATTTACCACTACGCCGGAAACTGCCTCGGTCTGAATTTCGACGACGCCTACGACAGACTTTTTTACACGCACTTCGTAAAGACACCGTGGTTCGGGCTTGAAACGCTCCAGCACGCTTACGAAACCATGAGCACGATTTACGTCGAGCGCCAGACTTTCGCAATTCAGGTCGCAAATCTTCTGGCTGACAGAAAGCGCGCGTTTCTGGTTGGGGAAAGAAACGTTGAAGCCTTGAAGGAAATTTTCACGGTACGTGACGACGAGGAAATTTTGTCTACCGCTGACGCCGACGCTTTTTATAAATTGCTCGACTCTCTTAATGCCGACCGAGGCAAAAAAGTTTTTTTCATTCTGGTTGACAATTTCGTCGAAGTCAAAGCCGCGCTAACTCAGCTGGGATTTGTCGCTGGCGAAGATTTTCTGGACGTGACGGCGTTCCTGCACGACGGGCACGGCGTCCCGCTGCAGGCGTTCACGCTCGTAAAATTGCTCTAGGAGTTTTTATGGCTAAACAGAAAACTAAATTCGTCTGTCAGGAATGCGGCGCGGATTTTGGCAAGTGGCTCGGTAAATGCCCAGCCTGCGGGAAGTGGAACACGCTCGTTGAGGAAATTGACAGCGAAATTGAGGATAAGCCGCGCCACGCGCTGACTACCGCCTACGAAAGCCCGCGCCGTATCGCTGAAGTTGACCTCGCGGAGCTGCCGCGCTTTTCTACTGGCTCCGGCGAACTCGACAGGGTTTTGGGCGGCGGCTTAATTCCTGGCTCAATCATTTTGATAGCTGGCGACCCTGGCGTTGGCAAATCCAGTCTGACGCTGGCGGTTTGCGCGTACGTAGCCCGCAACGACCGCAAAGTTTTATACGTGACCGGCGAGGAAAGCGCCCGCCAGATTCGTATGCGCGCCGAAAGGCTCAACGCGCTGGCTGACGAACTTTTCATCTGCGCGGAAAATAATCTTGAACGAATTGTTCAGCACGTCGAAAAAATTGAGCCCGACCTTCTGGTTGTCGACTCGATTCAGACGATTTACAAATCCGAAATTGAGAGCGCGCCAGGTAGCATTTCGCAGGTTCGCGAATGTTCCGCGTCGCTCATGCGCCTTTCCAAAAGCCACGGCGTCACGACTTTCGTTATCGGGCACGTCACCAAGGACGGCAATCTGGCGGGGCCGCGCGTGCTGGAACACATCGTCGACACGGTTTTATTTTTCGAGGGCGAACGCAACGCTGATTTCCGAGTTCTCCGCGCGATTAAAAATCGTTTCGGCGCCACGTCTGAAATTGGTCTGTTTGAAATGCGCAACACGGGCTTAGCGGACGTTCCCGACGCGTCGAAACTTTTTCTGCCGGATAAAACTGACGACATCGGCAGCGTGATTGTCCCGACAGTCGAAGGCACGCGCCCGCTCCTTGTCGAAGTTCAGGCGCTCGTTGCCCCGACGCCCTTTATGCCGCCGCGCCGGACAAGCGATTCGATTGACATAAAGCGTATTCAACTTTTGCTCGCCGTACTCGAAAAGCGCCTGTATCTGAAAATTGGCGCCTGCGACGTTTACGTTAAAACCGCCGGCGGAATTAAAGTTGACGAGCCCGCCACCGATTTGCCGATGACAATCGCGCTGGCGTCCAGTTTCGCTAACAGGAAAATTCTGCCGCAGTGCGTGATTTTCGGCGAAGTCGGTTTGAGCGGCGAAATTCGTGCCGTCAGCAAAGCCCGTCAGCGCGTCGATGAATCTGTTCGCATGGGCTTTCAAAATATTATTCTGCCGCGAAAAAATTTCAACGAAGTTTCAAAAGCTCCGGCGGGCGTAAATTTACTGCCGGTCTCGAACCTGCGCGAGGCGCTGAAAATTTCCATGCCGAGGGAGGCGGGCGAATGATTATCGTGCATACCGGCGACGGCAAGGGCAAAACTACCGCCGCGATTGGTCTGGCTGTCCGCGCGTGCGGCTCCGGCCTGAAAGTTTTGATTCTGCAGTTCATCAAGGGCGGGCAGATTTCCGGCGAACTCGAAGCGCTGAAACTCCTGCCAATAGAAATTCGCCAGTGCGGTTTAGGTTTCACTAATCGCGGCGAAATTTCTGAGCACCAAAAGGCGGCGGCGGAAACTTTAAAAGTCGCGCGGGACGAAATTTTATCCGGTCGCTGGAATTTAATCGTGCTCGACGAAATAAATTACGCCGTGAAATTCGGACTGATAACCGAAGCGGAAATGCTCGGCCTGCTGGAAATTTGTCCGCCGGAACTGCACCTTGTTTTCACTGGCAGAAACGCAACGGAAAAATTAATCGACGCGGCGGATTTGGTAACGGAAATGACGCTGATTAAGCACCCGTTCCAAAAGGGCGTGGCGGCGCAGCGCGGAATTGAATTTTGACTGGAGGCGGTAACTTGACGCACAAAACTTACAGGCGCGTAAGATTCTACGACACCGACGAAATGGGCGTCGCTCACCACGCGAATTATCTGCGCTGGTTTGAAAATGGGCGCGTGGAATTTCTGCGCGCGATTGGAATTACGCTCGGCGAAATGGTTGACGACGGAATTTTGTTCCCGATTGTCGAAGTCAGTGCGAAATATTTTCACCCCGCGAAGTTCGACGATGAAATTGAAATTGAGACGACCGGCAAGGCTATCACGAAGGCGAAGTGGGATTTCAGCTACAAAGTCCGGCGCGTTTCAGATGGCGAAATTCTGGTGGAAGGCTTCAGCAGAAATGTTTTCACGAACGCGGCGACGGGGAAAATTACCCGCCTGCCGGAAAAATATTTTTCAAAGTTCCCAGCGGCGTAACAGGCGCCGTTTTTTTATTGACAGAATTAACAACAATATATAAAATATTGCGGTACAAAATGAATACGATAACCTGTTCTGCTGTGCGAAAGACCTGGAGGGAAAACTTGGCAAACCCTCGATGTCGGGCAGCACGTAAATTTTGACTGCCGCGTTAGATTTTGACGGTTTAGATAAATTTCGAGATGGTGACTGACAGAATTGAAATAAAAATGAGTGTGTGAGTATTGGCAAGTTTATTGCCCTCTACGGCGTGGAAATTTGGCTCAGCAGACAGATTTTCGCAAAGAGTTAGGGGGTGCAGGTTATTCTTATTACAATTTCAGTTGCAATCGTTGCGATAATTCTCGGGGCGATTGGTGGATATACGGCGCGGAAACGAACGGCAGAAGCGCAAATCGGCTCAGCAGAAGAGGAAGCGCGCAGGATAATCGCCGAGGCACAGGAAAAAAGCAGCGCGGAAAAAAAAGAATCCATTCTTGAAGCTAAGGAAGAAATTCACAGAATGCGGCAGGAACTGGATCGCGATACCAAAGAGCGGCGCAGTGAAATTGCAAGACAGGAGCGCCGCGTCGTTCAGAAGGAAGAAAACCTCGATAAGAAAATGGAGTCGCTGGAAAAAAAGGAACAGCAGCTGAGTAAAAAGGAGGCGCGACTCACTGAAACGCAGGCGGAACTGGATTTAATGCAGGAAAAGGAAAATGCCGAGCTTGAACGCGTCGCCGCCCTTTCCAAGGAGGAAGCGCGCACGATTCTCATGGCGGAAGTCGAGGAAGACCTCAAGCACGATAAGGCGCTGAGGATTAAGGAGTACGAGACGCAGATTAAGGACGAGGCGGACAAAAAGGCGCGCGAAATTATCAGCATGGCGATACAGCGTTCTGCCGCCGACCACGTTGCTGAGACCACGGTTTCCGTCGTGACTTTGCCCAGCGACGACATGAAGGGCAGAATTATCGGGCGCGAGGGCAGGAACATTCGCGCGCTGGAAACTTTGACCGGAGTCGATTTGATTATTGACGACACGCCCGAAGCGGTAATTCTTTCCGGCTTTGACCCGATTCGCCGCGAAATTGCCCGCGTTGCGCTCGAAAGGCTGATTACCGACGGCAGGATTCACCCCGCGCGAATTGAGGAAATGGTTGAAAAAGCGACGCGCGAAGTCGAAAACCGCATGAAGGAAAGCGGCGAGCAGGCAACTTTTCAAGTCGGCGTCCACGGCATTCACCCAGAGCTTATCAAACTTCTGGGGCGGCTGAAATACCGCACGAGCTACGGGCAGAACGTTTTGAATCACTCAATCGAAGTCGCGAAACTTGCGGGGATTATGGCGAGCGAACTCGGCGTGGACGTGAATCTGGCTAAGCGCGCGGGACTTCTTCACGACATCGGTAAGGCAGTCGACCACGAAATTGAAGGACCGCACGTGACGATTGGCGCGGATTTGGCTAAGCGCTACCGCGAAAACAAATACGTGATAAACGCAATCGCGGCGCACCACGGCGACATTGAGCCGCTGACGGTTGAGGCGGTGCTGGTTGCGGCGGCGGACGCGGTTTCTGCTGCCAGACCTGGCGCGCGCCGTGAATCTTTGGAAATGTATCTCAAGCGCTTGAAAATGCTCGAAGAAATTGCCGAGTCCTTCGACGGCGTTGAGCGCTGCTTTGCAATTCAGGCGGGCAGGGAAATTCGCGTCATGGTTAAGCCGGACAAAATCGACGACCTTGCGGCGGTTACTCTGGCGCACGATATTGTTAAGCGCATTGAAAAAGATTTGGAATACCCTGGGCAGGTCAAAGCGACGATTATTCGCGAAACGCGCGTGGTTGACTACGCAAAATAAATTCGTTCAGCGAGGGCGAGAAAATAATCCCCTCGCTTTTTTAAACGCAGTGCGGAGGAGGTCTAGAGTAATGTTCGATTTTTTGAAAAGGGAAAGAAAGCCGAATCCCGACGCGAGTCGGCTTTTGGCGTCAATTCTCGTGCTGTACCCGACAATCCAGTCGGTAACCTACGATTCGAAGGAAGATATTCTCGAACTCTCCTTCGCGCTGAACGGGAAATTTTCTCCCAGCGATTTTGAATACTTTTTGCATTACGTCGGCGAGTCGGTTAAGACGTTGCACCACCTTGAAGGCCTGAGCGGCGCGTCGATTGAACTCAACGTCGAGGGAATTTACGGCACGTGCTTTCTGAACGTCCGGCGGGATATGACCACGCTAACCAGCCGCGAACTTTCGCTGCTGACGGAAATGGCGGCGAATTATTTTGGCGATAAACTGATTGAGGATTTTGACGGCTCAGTCCCCGACGAAGATTTTCTGCTGGAACAGGAAGATTATCTGGAACAGTGCCTGAACAATATGCGGCAGTTCCGCGTTGAAGGGAAACTTGTCGGCGTCCGCGAACAGGAACGCGTTGTGGTTTACGCCAGATAGAAAGGAAAATTTATGCGAATTTTGATGGTTGGCGACGTATTTGGCAAGGCGGGCAGACGCACTTTCACTAAGTACACCGCGCAGCTGAGGCAGGAAAAAAATATCGATTTAGTGGTGGTGAACGGCGAAAATGCGGCGCACGGCAAGGGCTTAACGCAGTCCACCTTCAGCGAACTTTTGAGCGGCGGCGCGGATATTGTCACGACCGGCAACCACGTCTGGGACAACAGGGACGTTTACGCGATAATCGACAGCGAGCCTTACCTTCTGCGTCCGGCGAATTTTCCAGACGGCACGCCAGGCAGAGGCTTCTGCGTTTACCCGTACCGCGCGAAAAATATCGGCGTGATTAATCTTCAGGGCAGAGTTTTCATGCCGCCGCTGGATTGTCCCTTCACGCGCGCCGGTGAAATTCTCCGCCAGCTGAAAAACGAATGCGATATAATTCTCGTCGACTTCCACGCCGAGGCCACTTCCGAAAAAATTTCGCTTGGCTTTTTCCTTGACGGCAAAGTTACCGCCGTCGTCGGCACTCACACGCACGTTCAAACCGCTGACGAAAGAATTTTACCGCAGGGCACCGCCTATATCACGGATTTGGGAATGGTCGGCGTGCTGAATTCCTCAATCGGGCTCGGCATCGATTCGGCTATCGAAAAATATTTAACCTGCCGCTCGACAAAGTTCGACGTTCCCGAAACCGGCGAATGTATTTACTGCGCCGCGATTATCGATATTGACAACCACACAAATCGAGCAGTTTACATTGAACGCGTAAAAATTTTTGCGAATTAAATCCAATTGTCATTCACGAAAACGCAAGTATTACATTTTAACTCAACAATGAAGTGAAGGATTTCCGTTATATTTGAAGAATTAACATAACCAGATAGCAGACAAAAAATTTTTTTGGATGCAAAATGAAAGGATGAACTTGTTATGGAAATTCTCAAGGTATCGGCGAAATCCAATCCCAACTCAGTTGCAGGAGCGCTTGCTGGCGTGATTCGTGAAAGCGGTATTGCGGAAATGCAGGCTATAGGCGCAGGAGCTCTTAATCAGGCTGTTAAGGCAGTCGCAATAGCTCGCGGCTTTGTAGCTCCTCACGGTATCGACCTCATTTGCATCCCCGCGTTTACTGAAATTGAAATTGACGGCAACGAGCGAACGGCGATTAAATTAATTGTTGAGCCGCGATGATTTTTTTCGGAGGGAAAGTCCATGCCCAGCGATTTGCACACGCACACGAATTTTTCTGACGGCACACTCTCGCCCGAAGAACTTCTGGCTGAAGCAAAAAATCTCGGTCTGAGCTATCTCGCGATAACCGACCACGATACCGTTGACGGCGTAAAATATCTTTACGAAAATGGCCTGTACCCTGGCAAGGGAATCAAAATCATTCCTGGCGTCGAGTTCAGCGCGAGCAATTCCGACCACGACGTTCACCTTGTCGGCTACAACATTGATATTTACAACGGCGCGCTTTCGGATATGATTAACGAAATTTCCGAGGCGCGGTGGACTCGCTTCAGCGAAATCGTCAGAAATCTTCAGGACAAAAAGTACAACATTCGCGAGGCGGACGTTCTGCAAATCGCCGGCTCCAGCCGCTCAATCGGCAGGTTCCACATTGCCCGCGCGCTGATCAAAAAAGGCGCCTTCAAAACCGTCCGCGAAGCCTTTGAAAAAATGCTGGGCGTCGGCAAACCCGCTTACGCGCCGCGCTACTTTCCCGCTGTTGAAAAAATTATCGACGTTGTTCACCAATCCGGCGGGCAGGTCGTTCTGGCTCACCCCAAACTTGTCGGCGACGATTCGCTGGTTGAAGAAATCTGCGCGAAGGTCGACGGCATCGAAGTTTTCTACCCCTGCCACCAGCCGCAGGATACTCAGCGCTATTTGGACTTTGCAAAAAAATTTGATTTACTAATCGTCGGCGGCAGCGACTTCCACGGCACGGCGTCAAGATTTGTCAGCGCGCTCGGAGAGTTTACCGTCGCGGACGAACTCGCTCAAAAAATTTACGAACTTGGCACTCGCAACTAAATCGACGGAGGAATTTCAGCAATGGACGTAATCGCCTTAGTCGGTCCCAGCGGCACCGGTAAAAGTCACCGCGCACTTCAGGTCGCGCAGGAACACCACGCCGACGCTATTATCGACGACGGAATTTTGATAAAGGACGGACACATTATCGCCGGCGAATCCGCTAAAACCGAGAAAAGCCGAATCATGGCTGTCCGGCGCGCAATTTTCGTTCTGCCAGGGCACGCCGAAGAAGTTCGCGCCGCTATCCGCAGAATCCAGCCGCACAGAATTTTGATTATCGGCACTTCGGAAAACATGGTTCACAAAATCGCCGAGACGTTAAAAGTTCCCTCGATTCAGCTGATAATCCGCATTGAAGACATTGCCTCGCGCGCTGAAATGGAGCTCGCGCAGTTCCACCGGCTCAAGGAAGGCAAGCACATAATCCCCGTGCCGACGATTGAACTCAAGCCGCACTTTTCCGGCTACCTTATCGACCCGCTGCAGTCTTTGTTCAAGCGTTCCAGAGTGCGACGGCGAAAACTCGGCGAAAAATCTATCGTGCGGCCGGTTTTCAGCTACTACGGCAAGCTCATAATCGACGATTGGGTTATCACCGCGATTGTCAAAAAAGTTGTCGGCGCGCGCGAATTTGTTCAGAGCGTCAAGCACGTAGCGATTGAGCACATTTTCAAGGACGACGAGGATCGCGGCTTACAAATTTCCTGCGACGTTGTTCTGAACTACGGCAACCACATTCCCACGCTCGTCACGCAAACTCAGGCAAGCGTCCGCGAGGCAGTCGAGTACACAACCGGCATGACAGTTCACGCGATTAACATCAACGTCAAGGCGCTGTACGTCGATTCGCAACTTTTCCAATGAAAAAAGCCCTCAGCCAGTTTCGACCGAGGGCAATTTTTTTTGCGCGGAAAAAATTTAAATTTCGT
Source organism: uncultured Selenomonadaceae bacterium (assembly GCA_905234175.1). GTDB lineage: Bacteria > Bacillota > Negativicutes > Selenomonadales > Selenomonadaceae > Quinella. The sequence goes on from CAJOGX010000001.1 coordinate 48,897, forward strand.
CGCCGTCTTCGCTGAACTTTGTTTCGTCATTTTCAGTCGGCGGAGTTTCGGCGGGAGTTTCTTCAGCGGAAAAATCTTTGTCAGGCTTAGGCGCTTCGGTTTCGGCGACTTCAGGAATGGCGGGCTGAATGCCTTTTCTTATCAGCTCGTGAATTTTAGTTTCGATTTCGTCAAACATTTTTGGATTATCGCGCAGATATTTTTTGGCGGCGTCTCTGCCCTGCGCGAAATTTTTCAGCTCGTTGTAGGAATAGTAAGCGCCGCTCTTTTTGAGGACGCCAATTTCCGCGCCAATATCGACAATATCGCCGAATCTGTCGCAGCCTTCGCCGTAAATCAGGTCGAACGTGGTAGTTTTGAACGGCGGCGCGACTTTATTTTTAGCGACTTTGATTTTGACTTTGTTGCCGATAAGTTTTTTGTCTTCGTTGATAGCTTCGCCGCGCCGGACTTCGATTCGGACAGAGGCATAAAATTTGAGCGCGCGCCCGCCGGTGGTGACTTCGGGGCTTCCGAACATGACGCCGACTTTTTCGCGCAGCTGATTAATGAAAACGGCGACGGTTCCGGTTTTGCTGATAGTTCCGGCGAGTTTGCGCATTGCCTTGCTCATCATTCGCGCGTGGAGCCCGACGGACGCTTCGCCCATATCGCCGTTAATTTCAGCTTTCGGCACGAGCGCGGCAACGGAGTCGATAATAATAATGTCAATGGCGCCGCTGCTGATTAATCTGTCGGCAATTTCAAGACCCTGTTCGCCGTTGTCGGGCTGGGAAATTATGAGCTCGTCGATATTGACGCCCAGTTTTTTTGCGTAAACGGGGTCGAGCGCGTGTTCGGCGTCGATAAAAGCCGCCGTGCCGCCGTGTTTCTGCGCAGAGGCAATCATGTGGAGCGTGACGGTAGTTTTGCCGCTGGCTTCAGGGCCGTAAATTTCCACAATCCTGCCGCGCGGAACTCCGCCAATCCCCAGCGCAATATCCAGCGTCAGAATTCCGGTCGGAATTGCCTCAACGTCAAGATTCGTAATGCTGCCGAGCCTCATAACGGCCTTGCCGCCGCTGTCCTTGTACTTTTTGTTAATGTCCTCCATCGCCTTTTTGAGCGCTTCGGCCTTAGCCTCGGCGGTGGAAAGTTCCTGTTTGTCTTCCTTATCTTTTTTTGTAGCCATGAAAATTAACTCCTTCGCAAAAATTTAACTTTCAGAGCCTTCGGTTGCGCCCGTCCAGTTGACCAGCCCGCCAAATTCGTAAACTTTTTTGTAGCCCCTGTCAACGAGAATTTTCGCGGCATCTTCAGCGCGGCGCCCCGTCCAGCAGTAAATCAGCAGCGTGCGATTTTTATCGGGCAGCGCGTCGAACTTTCCGGCTCTGAGGTCATCTATCGGAACAAGTATAGCATTTGGAATGTGCTTTTTATCGTACTCTTCCTGTGTTCTAACGTCGACGACCAGAAAATTTTTTTCCGCCGCCATGAATTTAATCGCCTCGTCAGCGCTGAGGTGAGTGTAACTGCTGCCTGAACCGCAGCCGGTGAAAATCGTCAGCGCGAAAATCACCAGCGCGAAAAATTTAATCGCTTTCAAAAAAATCTCAGCTCCTGTCCTTCAAAACTTCGGTGAGTGTCTCAATCATTTTGGGAATGTCGAGCGGCTTGGCAATGTGGCTGTTCATACCGGCCTCCTTCGCTGTCTGAATGTCCTCGGCGAACGCGTTGGCGGTCATTGCGATAATCGGAATCTGCGCGAGCGCGGGATTGTCGAGCCTGCGGATAGCGCGCGCCGAATCGTAGCCGTTCATCACGGGCATTTGAACATCCATCAAAATTACGTCGAAGTCGCCAGGCTTGGACGCCGCAACTTTTTCGAGCGCGTCTTTACCATCAACGGCGGTTTCAAGCTGGAAGCCAAATTCCTCAAGAATCAGCGACGCAATTTCGCGGTTGACTTCGTTGTCCTCGACGAGCAGAACTTTAATTTTCGTGAAGTCAAGTTCATTTCCGGCGGCGGCAGTGGAATTTTCGGCGGGCTCCGGTTCAGCTTCGACAATCGGAAAATCGACGCGGACGATAAATTCGGTGCCCTTGCCGAGCTCAGTCTTCACGTCAATCGTGCCGTTCATCAAATCGACAATGCTTTTTGTAATCGCCATGCCGAGCCCCGTGCCCTGAATTTTGTTGACGCTTCGGTCGCGCGTGTAAGCCTCAAAAACTTTCGCGGCAAATTCCGGCGTCATGCCCATTCCGGTATCCTTCACGCGAATTTCGTAGCTGCCGGTTTCGCCGTTCGAGCCGGTTTGCGCGAGCGTGACGGTAACGCTGCCGCCGGCTGGCGTGAACTTGAAGGCGTTGCTGATAAGATTCAAAAGCACGCGGTTCAAATGCGGCGCGTCACACATAACAATTTTGTCCGTGACTTTTTCCGCGCTGACGGTGTAGCTGACGCCCTTGGTTTCCATTTGCGTAGAAAAAAGGTCGCGCACTTCGTCCATGGTTTTGACGATATTTGTCTTTTCGACGTTCAGTTCCATTTTGCCGGACTCGATTCGGCTCATGTCAAGCACGTCGTTAATCAGCGCGAGTAAATGCTGGTTTGACGCTTCGATTTTGTCAAGGTACTCGACGACGTTGGGCGGGAGGTCGTGCTCCTTTTTAATCAGCGTCGTGTAGCCGATAATCGCATTCATTGGCGTGCGAATGTCATGGCTCATGTTCGACAGGAACGCGGACTTCGCCTTACTGCTCTGCTCGGCTTCGACTTTTTGAACTTCCATTTCCCTTTCGCGCGTCATCATCGAATTGTAAATGTTGAACATGATAAAAAGCGCAATGGAAATCAGCGCCATTTGCAGAATGTTGTTGTTGGTCAGGGTCGCGCCGACGAAATCCATTTGCCGCTGGAGATAATATTCGGCGTCGGCTTTTTCGCGGGCGTTGAACTCGGCGCCGTGCTCCTCAATTTCCTCGACGTAGTATTCGCTCAGGCTGTCAAGGACGGTTTTGGTAGTATCGTGCGTCGCCTCGCGCAGCCACAGCATTGACGTGAAGAAAATCAGAAACAGCAGCACTATCCAGACGACGGTGGATTTTCCGAAACGCCGCTGAGTGTCGCGCTGGAAAATGTAGCGGAAAAAGATAAAGCCCAGTATGCTCCAGCAAACCAGAATTAAATACGATTCGGTTGACATCGCACTGAGTGACCAGAAATTCGGAATCATGAAGTACAGGAAAAAAATTACCGAGACCGCCACGCCGAAAATTCCCGTGATTCGCGGCAGAAAATTTCCAGCCTCGCGCGCCGTGATTAGCGTGACCGCCGAAGTGTACGCGTAGTCAATCGTCGCGCCAATCGTGTTCACGTCGATTATCCAGTTTATCGCCGTGCGCCCCAGGAACGGTATCGGCAGCGACAGCAGCATTATGAAAAAAATTGCGTTCTGCGGCGTCTTGAAGCGGTTGAGCTTTCCGAACCACGGCGGGAGCAAATCGTCACGCGTCAGCGCGAAAATTAGCCGGCTCGCCGCGATATAATTTCCAACTAAGCCCGTCACGACGCCAGCTATTACCGTCGCCGCTAAAATTTTCAAGCCCGTTTCGCCTAAGAAAAAATTCACCGCGTGGAACGTTGGCAAACCTTCCAAGCCGGATAAATTCTGCAGGTTGCCAATGTACTCCACCCAGCTCGAATATCCCGCCGGTAAAGCCGAGACCGCCATTATAGTCAGGAAAATGTAGACCAGCGCGCTTGCCGCGACCGCGAAGAAAATTATCACGAAAGTTTTTTTCGGCGAAAACGTAAAGCCCTCGCTCGACTGCGAAATTGACTCGAAGCCCACGAACGCCCACGGCGCTAAAACTACAATTCCGAAAACCGCCGCGAAGGAATTTGTCTGCGGTCTGAACGCGGGCGCAATTTCAAAAATGTTGACGCCGCTCGCAATTACCGCGCCAATTCCAATCAGCACGCCGCCAAATAAAATGCACGCCGCAACCGTCTGAACCGCCGCCGCAACTTTCCCGCCGCGTATGCAGACGAAACCGAAAATCCACAGCGCGCTCAGCGATAGAAGCGCCTCGCCAAAATAAATTTCGTAACCGGCAATGTTGTAGTGGAAGCCAAACTGAAAAGTGTCGCCGAGGAAGTTGCGGAAAATAATCGGCAGCGCCGTCGCATTCGCCCAGGTTATCGCAATGTAGACAAGAATAAGAAACCACGCACTCATAAAGCCGTGGTCGTATCCGAGAACTTTTTTCGCGTAAGAGTAAGTGCCGCCGGCGTCGGGAAAGTGATTCATCATGTAATGATAGTTGTAGCCGATAACCAGCATGACGGCGCCGCCAATCGCCATTCCAAGGGCTGTCCCCAAAGGTCCGGCGATCGGCAGAAACGTCGTGCCTGGCATGACGAACGCGCCCCAGCCGACGGCACACCCGAACGATAGCGCCCAAACGTTGAGCGGCGATAAATATTTGTCTAAGTTTTTCTGTACTGTTCCGCTTTCTGCGGTTGCCATTTAAAATGCTCCTAATGAAATTGTCGCTGTGAAAACAGCACGGGATTTTATCAAGCGTGAATTACATATAGTCGACGGAAGATTTGCGGCGTTCCTGTTTCATGAAGCCGAACTTTTCAGCGACCATTTCGACGATTACGAAGAAGACTGGGATAAGGAAAATTCCCATTGCGGTTGCGAAAATCATACCGCCGACGACCGCGACGCCCATACCGTTACGCGCCGCCGAGCCAGCGCCTTCAGCCATTGCCAGCGGTAAGCAGCCTATGATAAACGCCAGCGAAGTCATGAGAATTGGGCGCAGACGCAGACCAGCCGCTTCAATCGCCGCCTTGACCGGCCTCATTCCTCTGTCGACGCGGACTTTCGCGAACTCGACGATTAGAATTGCGTTTTTCGCCGCTAAGCCGATTATCGTGATAATTCCAATCTGCATGTAAACGCTGTCCTGCAGACCGGCTTTCTGAATGTTGAACATTGCGTAGAGGATTGACAGCGCCCATTCCGAAAAGACCGCGCCGAAAATTCCCGTGGGCACTGTCATCAAAACGGCGAACGGCACGCTCCAGCTTTCGTAAAGCGCCGCCAGCATAAGGAAGACGAATACTAGCGCAAGCGCGAGAACCTGCCCCGTCGAGCTGGACGCTTTCTTTTCTTCGCGGGACTGACCAGACCACTCGATATTAAAGCCGGTGCCAGCCTCTTCGCGAACGACTTCTTCAATCGCAGTCATCGCCTGACCGGAGCTGTAACCCTGCGCGGCGTTGCCCTGAATCGCCACTGCGCGGGAAATGTTGAAACGGGAAATTTGCGTGGGACCAGTGCTGAGGCGCGGCGTTATCAAAGTGTCGAGCGGAATCATCTGCTCATCGTTGCCCTTGACGAAAATAAATTTCGCGGCTTCAGCTTCCGAGCGGTAGAGCGTGTCGGACTGCAGCATAACTTTATACGTGCGCCCGAACTGGTTGAAGTCGTTGACCTGCATACCGCCGAAATTAACCTGCAGTGCGGTGAAAACGTCGCTCATGCTCACGCCGAGGAGTTTGATTTTTTCGCGGTTAATATCGTATTCGACCGTCGGCGAAGAAATATTGAACGTGGTGCGGACGCCCTGAAGTTCCGGTCGCTGATTAGCCTTCGCAACGATTCTGTTTGTAATTTCGTTGAGTTCCTCGTTGGTGTGCCCCGCCATATCCTGCAGCTGCATAGACCAGCCGCCGACGTTGCCGAGGCCAGGGAGCGCCGGCGTGTTGAAGGCGATAACCATTGCTTCCGGCGCGTGAATCGCTCCAAGCTGGAACATTTTGCCAATACAATCGTTAATCGAGACGCCATCGCGTTCGCCCCAGGATTTCAGACTGCAGACGACAATTCCCGCGCTGGGTTTCGAGCCGCCGGAAAGAATATCAAATCCGACAGCCGACATGCACGCCTGTAAGCCAGGCATTTCGCGCATAACCGCCGCCGAAAGTTTGTCAATCGTTTCCTGCGTGTGGTTCATGGAAGTTCCTTCGGGCAGGCTGACGGCCGTCATGAAGAAGCCCTGATCTTCCTCCGGCACGAACGTTGACGGCAGCCGCGAATAGATCATTCCCATTAAAATGCAGACCACCGCCAGGCAGACGAACGCCAGCGCTGATTTTGAAATGAACGCCGCCACGATTTTTACGTAGCGATTTTTCGTGCGGTCGAACCAGTTGTTGAAGGCGTTGAAAGCTTTGTCGAAGATACCTTTTTTAGCGTTGGGGTCTTTTGGTTTGAGAATCATCGCGCAGAGTGCCGGAGTCAGCGTCAGCGCTATGAACGCGCTCAAGCCCATGGAAATTGCAATTGTCAGCGCGAACTGCTTGTACAGAACGCCGGTCATTCCGCCTAAGAATGCAACCGGCACGAAAACCGCCGCCAGTACGAAGGCGATAGCTACGACCGGCCCCTGAACTTCGTCCATTGCGCGCTCCGTCGCGTCTACCGGATCCAGTCCGCTTTCCATGTGGTGCTCGACGTTTTCAATGACAACTATCGCGTCGTCGACGACCAGACCTATCGCCAGAACCATTGCGAAAAGCGTCAGCGTGTTTATCGAAAAGTCCAGCAGCACGAAACTGGCGAAAGTCCCGATAAGCGAAACCGGCACCGCCAGCAGCGGGATTAGCGTCGCGCGCCAGCTTTGCAGGAAGACGAAAATGACTATGACGACCAGCGCCAGCGCTTCAACGAAGGTGTGCGCAACTTCCTCAATCGATTCGCGAATGTAATCCGTGCTGTCGAAAATCTGGTCGATGTACAGTCCAGGCGGAAGGTCGAGTTTACTGCGCTCGATAATTTCACGAACTTCGCCAACTGTCGTCATTGCGTTCGCGTCGCTCGTCAGCAGGATACCGAAGGCAACCGCCGCGTTCCCGTTGAACTTACTGGTAATGTTGTAGCCCTTCTGCCCAGTTTCAATGCGCGAAACGTCCCTGAGCCGCACGAAGCCGCCCCTGCCGTCACTCTTAACGATTATGTTTCCAAATTCCTCAATCGTAGCGAGGCGCCCCTGAACTTTGCCGGTGTACTGTTTTTCCTGCCCGATATTGACCGGCATTGCGCCAATCGTACCGGCAGCCGCCTGCTGATTCTGTTCGTTAATCGCGGAGACAACCTGCGCAACGGTTAAATCCAGTTCGGCGAGCTTGTCGGGGTTGAGCCAGACGCGCATTGAATAATCCGCGCCGAAAATCTGAATATCGCCAACGCCGTCGACGCGCTTGATTTCGTCCATAAGATAAATATCGGCGTAGTTTTTCATGAACGCGCGGTCGTACCTGCCGTCGGGCGAATAAATTGAAAGCATGAGTGCCATCTGGCTGGAAGATTTGCGCGTGGTAACGCCAACCGCCTGCACCGCGCTGGGGAGGCTGGAATTTGCCACGGCGACGTTATTCTGAACTTTAACGGCGTCCATGTCGCTGTCTGTGCCGACTTCAAAAACGACGCTCAGGCTGTAGCGGCCGGTGTCGTCGGAGTTGGAACTCATGTAGTCCATGCCCTGCGTGCCGTTGACCTGCTGTTCGATAACCTGCGCTATCGTCTGGTCGACGACTTCCGCGTTTGCGCCGGTGTAGGTTGTGCTGACTGAAACCGTCGGCGGCGAAATTTGCGGGTACTGCGCGATTGGCAGTTGAAGTCCCGCCAAAATTCCGACCAGCACGATTATCAGCGAGACGACGATTGCGAAAATTGGTCGGTGAATGAAAAATTTAGCCACGCACGCCGCCTCCTTACTGCTGATTCAGATTGCCAGGCGCGTTGGGATTGCCGCTGGTTGCGTTGGCAACGGTATCCGTTTGATAAGGCGTGGTGGGAGTGACGAGCGTGAAGCCCATTTCGCCGGCGGTGACGTTGGTAATTGCCAGGTCGACGCCTTCGCGCAGATTTGTCAGCCCTTCGACGATAATGTTATCGTTCGCCGTGAGCCCGCTGGTAACGACGTAGTAACTGCCAACCTGCGTGCCGAGCTCAACGGTTTTCGCCACGGATTTATCGCCTTCGCCGACGCACATGACGAAAGATTTGCCAAGGAGCTGCTGAACTGCGCGCTGAGGAACTAAAATTGCATTGGGAATAGTTTCGCCGGTAAGTTTGACGCGCGCGAACATTCCAGGCATCAAAAGCCCGCTCTGATTCGGGAAAACCGCCTTCATAATCAGTGAGCCGGTATTATTCGCCAGTTCGCGGTCGGTCTCGACGATTCTGCCGGTGTAGGGATATTCCCTGCCGTCGGAAAGCGTGATTGTGACTTCCATTGGATTATGATCCGCCTGCATGGACTGGATTGTCATAAACTTGAGATATTCGGTTTCGCTTATGGCGAACTGCGCGAAGATTGGATTGATTGAACCGATTGTGACGAGCGTGGTAGTTCCTGGCGCGGCGAAAGTTCCAATCGCAACGTCGTCAACGCCGAGCTGCCCCGACATTGGCGCGTAAATTTCTGTGTCCGCCAGATTTTCCATCGCCAGCTGGACGTTAGCCGCCGCCGCCGCGCAGGCCGCCTTGCGTGATTCGACGAGCGCCGCCTGCGTCGTTACTGTTTGTTCGGCGATTGCGTTGTTCTGCAGGAGCATTTCGTTTCGCTGCAAGTCTATCTGCGCGTTCTGCAAATTAACTTCGGATTCCGCTAAAGTTGCCTGCGCCGCTAAAACCTGCGATTTGTACTGCCGGTCGTCGATTTTGAAGAGTAACTGCCCCGCCTCTACGAACTGTCCGCCGACCACGTGTTTTTCTACGACGTTGCCCGAAACTTTTGACTGGACTTTGACTTCTTCGGTTCCGACTAACTGCCCCGCGTATTCGCTGGAGAGCGGCGTGTCGCGCTGGACGACTTTCATTACTTTGACTTGCTGTTTTGGTGCCTGAGCCTGCCGCTGTTGTTCTCCGCCGCAGCCGGTGAAAAGTGCTGACGCTAACGCCGTTATGAGTGCTGCCGAAATTAATTTTCGCTTAGAAAAAAACACTTTGACTCCCTCCCATTTCGATTTGAATTTTTTCATAATTTTAAAATCTGGCAGGGAAAAAGTCAATTCACGTTGTAAGACTTGCGGGAATTTGGTAAACTTTTACTGCAAAAAAAATAGCGGAGAGGGTGGGATTCGAACCCACGGTGCCTTTCGACATCACCGGTTTTCAAGACCGGCTCCTTAAACCGCTCGGACACCTCTCCGTAATTTTGGAATTATACACGGTAAATTTTCAACTGTCAAATTGTTTCACGGTATTTTTAGTTGGAGGATTTTTTATGATTTACATATTGCCAGTGATAGCGGCGGCGGCGCTCTTCGCGCTGTATAAATTTCTGCCCAACAGGAAAAGTTTTATTTATTTCTGCGGGACGCTCTTAGGAATATTTTGCATTTCCGCCTTCGTGCAGGGACTTAGCAGTCAGCAGGCGCTGATAGATTTGGCGGAGGCGGACGAAATTCGCGCGCAGCAAAAAATTTTCAGCGACTGGTACGCCGCCTACCAGAAAGACATCGACCACCTCGACCACAACTGGCAGCTCTATCACAGCCTCGTTGAAACGTTGAAGACCACGGACGTTTACGAGCTGTCGACGTACGAGCAGCTGAGCGATTTGGAAGCCGACGCGCTGGCTGAGCAGACGCACATTCACGCGCTGAACGTTCCCTACGGGCTTGACGAGGAATGCAGCGCCGCCATTCTGGCAATTATTCGCAAGACCGGCGCCTACGTCGACGCGCAGACCAAAACAATTTCCGCTGCCCGCGACGCCGCCAATCCCGAAAATTTCATCAACCTTTACGTGCTCAACCGGCTTATTAAGAACATTACTATTCGCGAATCGCCCGCCGGACTTTTTACCGCTACCGAAATTTCAATCATTCGTGAAAAATTAACAATTCCTGGGGAGGACGACTAATTGAAAAATTTTAAAACGCTCGCCGCCGGTGAAATTTTTTCCGCCGAGTACGAAGTCAAAAAATCTGTGTTCCTTGCCAGCGTCAGCCACGTCGAAACTGAAGACGCCGCCCGCGAGTTCGTCAGCCAGATTCGCAAAAAATATTTTGACGCTACGCATAACTGTTCCGCGTGGATTTTGGGCGAGACCGGCGATAAACAAAAATCCAACGACGACGGCGAGCCTGGCGGGACTGCCGGAAATCCAATCCTCGACACGCTCAAAAAAAATGAGCTGACCAACATTTGTGCCGTCGTGACGCGCTATTTCGGCGGTATTAAACTCGGCGCGGGCGGCTTGATTCGCGCGTATTCACACACCACTTCCCTCGGTATCGCCGCCGCCAAAATCGTCCGCATGACAACTTTCAAAAAAATCGCCGTGACCGTCGAGTACAGTTTCCTCGCGCAGGTCGAAAATTTTCTGCGCAATAAAAAAATCAGCGTCGCCAATTCCGAATACGCCGCCGATGTCACGCTGAATCTTCTGCTTGAGCCCGAGGCCGTCGAAGATTTTCTGGCTGAGCTGACCGAACTCACCGCCGCCAGTTTCCTCGCTGAAGAGCAGGGCGAAATTTTAATCCCCGTCGCCGTCTAGAAATTTTTCCGCCGCCGCGCTGATAATTTCCGAGCTGAAACCCTTCGTCGTAAGGTGCTGACGAATTTTCAGCCTGTCAGGAATTTTGCCGCTGAACTTTTTTTCAAGAGCTTTGCTGGCGGCGCGCAGTTCGTGCTCGTAAGTGTCCGCCGGAATGAGCGTTTCTATATCGTCGGGCTCGAAGCCGCGCTGAATGAGTTTGGCGCAAATCTGCCGGACGCTCAAATTTCCTTCGGCGTAGAGAATTTTAAACTGGCTCGCGCAGGCGTCGGCGTCGTTTAGATATTTTTTTTCAGTCAGCGTTGCAATGGCGGCGTCGACTTCGGCTTCGTCATAGCTCCGCTCCAAAAGTTTGCGCCGCAAGACTTTCGAGCTCTGTTCCTGCCGCGCCAAAAGTTCAACTGCCTTCGCCAGCGCCGTCGGTTCAGGTTTTCGCATTTTTATTCCGCCTTCCAAAATAAATGAACGCGCCCGCCGCAACTACGAACGCCACGACGCTTGTGAGCTGCGCGCTTTTCAAAATTCCGAACGCCAAATCCATGTAGTCGCCGCGCAAATTTTCCAGCAGGAACCGCGCGACTGCGTAGAGCATGACGTACAGGCAGAAACATTGCCCGCGCGCGTAGTTCGTCGTGCGGAAAATCATCAGCAGCGCCATTATCACGATGTCTAGCTGGCACTCCCAGACTTCCGCTGGCCAGAGCGGTTGCGCGCCGTAAGTTCGATAGGCAAGCGTCGTTTCGGGGTAGATTATTCCGAAGTTCGAGCCGGTCGGTGCGCCGAATGCGTCGCCGTTCAGCAAATTTGCGCAGCGCCCAACTGCCTGCCCCAGAACTATCGCCGGCGCCACCAAATCCGCCAGATGAATCACGTCCAAGCCCTTCGAGCGCGCGTAAAGCCCGCCAGCCAGCACGCCCAGAATTACGCCGCCCTGTACCGCCATTCCGCCCTGCCACACGTTCAGAATTTCCGTGAGGTGATTTTGATAGTAAGCCCAGTCGAAAAAGAAAACGTCCCAGAGCCGCGCGCCTAAGAGCCCGAAGAAACCGCCGACCATTCCAATATCGATAATAAATTCCTCGTAGCCGCGCCCGTCCGCCTTCGCGAAAAAATATCCAACGCCTATCGCCAAAATTATCGCGCAGGACAAAACTACGCCGTACGCCCGAATCGGGAAGTCGCCCACGAAAAATAAATACTGGTGCAAAATTTTCGCCTCCGCCTATGATACGATACCCGCCGCCAAAAATCAAATCAGGGGGCTTGCTTTTTTCAAATCTTTGTGCTATAGTACCACAGTCAACGCACTCGGGACGTAGCTCAGTTTGGTAGAGCACTACCTTGGGGTGGTAGGGGTCGTGAGTTCAAATCTCGTCGTTCCGACTAAATTTTTAATCGTCGTCAGAGTTGGCGGCGATTTTTTAGTTGCGTCGAAGGAATAAATATTTTCGCGGCGAAATTTCGATACAGGAAATCGAAAGGAGCCTGGATATGTACGGGATAATTTTAATCGCAGTTATGGTCGCAACCGGCGGCGCAATCGCTTTTATTGGCGACAAACTCGGTACAAAAATCGGCAAGAAACGCCTGTCAATTTTCGGCCTGCGCCCGCGTCATACCTCGATGGTTATCACCGTGCTCACCGGAATTTTAATCACGGCGTTTTCAATCAGCGCGATGGCCGTCGTTTCCAAGGACGTTCGCACAGCGCTTTTCGGCATGGAGGAGCTGAACGCGCAGATGACTTCGACTAAGCGCGCGCTGGACGAAACTACTGCGAATCTTGCGCAGATGCAGGAAGAATTTGAACACGCCGACGCCGAGCTTAACAACGCCCATTCCGAAATTTCCCGCCTCAAAACTGAGCAGGACGAGCTTACCGCTGAATCCGAGCGCCTCAAAGCCGGAAATGAGCGCCTTGAACTCGAAAATTCCAGCCTGACCGCTAAAAATGAAAACCTCGCCAGCGCTAACGAAAATCTCGCCGCTAATAATAAGAAACTCGACGCGCAAAATAAAAATCTCGCCGACACCAATAAAAATCTGACCAACGCCAATGAAAAGCTCAGCAAGGCAAATTCCAAGCTGGAAAGCGATAACAAAAAGCTCAGCGAGTTCAACGTGACTTTGACTTCCGACAACGAAAAACTCACGCAGAGCAACGCCGAACTTGAACAGCACGCTCAAAATCTGCGGCGCGGACTCATTGCGATTCGTGAAGGCGACATTGCGTTTCGCGCGGGGGAAATTCTGGCGACAAGCGTCATTCGTGGCAGCCGCGAAGTCGAGGAAATTGCCTTCGATTTGAACGTATTGGCTGATACCGCGTCGCGAAATATCGCCGAGCGTTTCGGCAGCGGCGTTGACACTTCAGTCTGGATTTACCAGCCCGAATTTCAGGAGGCAGTTGAAAATATCGCCGCCAGCAACAAGGATATGGTCGTACGAATCACGGCGGCGGGAAATCTCGTGCGCGGCGAGCCAATCCGCACCAGCCTTTCGATTTACCCGAACAACGAAGTTTACCGTGCCGGTGAATTTGTTTTCGCGGAAGAGTACGAAGTTGCAAGCGAGGACGACGCCGATTCAATTGTTCAAAAATTCCTGGCTGAAATTAATCGCATCGCGGTTGCCAAAGGCGTCCTGCCCGACCCTATAACCGGCAGCGTCGGCGTCATGGAAGGCTCTCAGCTTTACGAACTGATTGACGAACTCGAAAATACGCGCGGAAAAATCAAGCTGACTGCCTACGCCCGCGAAGATACCCGCTCGATTGGGCCAATCCGCCTCAACATTCGCCTTGAGTGGGAAGCGAAAATTTAAATGAGCGTTTTAGGTATCGACCCTGGAAGGGACAAATGCGGCGTCGCGGTTTTAAATTCTGCTGGCGAAATTATTTTTCAACACGTTATCGCCACGGCGGATTTGGAAGCGGCGCTGAAAAATTTAGTCGCGCAGAATGAAATTGAGCTGGCGATTCTGGGCGACGGCACTACTCACAGGGCGGCTGAAAAAATTCTTCGTGCGGTTGGTCTCAGCGTTCAAATCGTCGACGAAAAGCATACTACGGAAGAAGCGCGCCGCCTTTACTGGAAAAAAAATCCACCGCGCGGCTGGCGGAAACTTTTACCAACGTCAATGCAGGTGCCGCCGGAGCCCGTTGACGCTATCGTCGCAGAAATTTTAGTCCGGCGCTTTCTGGCAACGTCATAATGTATACAATATATTTCGTTGCAGGTACTATACAAAAAAATTATATCGTGGTAAAATCCTCGGCAGTAAGGAGGATGTAAGATGTCAGAAATGCAAAATTACGTAGAGGACATACTCAATTCGATTAAGCGGCGCGACCCTGAGCAGATTGAGTTCCAGAACACGGTCAAGGAAGTTTTGACTTCAATTGTGCCGTTCCTGGAAAAAAATCCGCAGTACAAGGCGGCGAAACTGCTTGAGCGCATCGTGGAGCCGGAGCGCGTGATAACTTTCCGCGTGGCGTGGCAGGACGACAAAAATGTTACGCACGTCAACCGTGGCTACCGCGTGCAAATGAACTCGGCGATTGGTCCGTACAAAGGCGGCCTGCGCTTTCACCCCAGCGTTAACCTCAGTATTTTGAAATTCCTCGCGTTCGAGCAGGTTTTCAAAAACGCGCTGACGGGACTTCCGATTGGCGGCGGCAAGGGCGGTTCCGACTTCGACCCCAAGGGCAAATCTGACAACGAAGTTATGAAATTCTGCCAGAGCTTCATGACCGAGCTTTATCGCCACATCGGGCCGCACGTTGACGTTCCGGCTGGCGATATTGGTGTTGGCGGGCGCGAAATTGGCTACCTTTTCGGGCAGTACAAGCGCATTCGTGACGCGTACGATTCGGCGGTTCTCACGGGCAAAGGGCTGACTTACGGCGGCAGTCTGACGCGCACCGAGGCGACTGGCTACGGTCTTTTGTACTTCGTCAAAAATATGCTCGACGCGAAAAATATCAGCCTGCAGGATAAACGCGTTGTTATCAGCGGCGCCGGTAATGTTGCGATTTACGCCATTCAGAAGGCGCAGGAATTCGGCGCGAAAGTCGTTACCTGCTCCGACTCCAACGGCTACATTTACGACCCGAACGGTATCGACATCGTGACTGTCAAGCGCATTAAGGAAGTCGACCGCGGCAGAATCGCTGAGTACGAAAATATTCACCCGTCCGCCGAATATCACGATGGTTGCCGTGGCGTCTGGGACGTCAAGTGCGATATCGCTCTTCCCTGCGCGACGCAAAGCGAAATTGACCTCGAATCTGCAAAACGCCTCGTTGCGAACGGCTGTAGAGTTGTCGGCGAAGGCGCCAATATGCCCTCCACGCTCGAAGCGATTGACTACTTCCAGAAAAATAAAATCATGTTCGCTCCGGCGAAGGCGGCTAACGCGGGCGGCGTTGCGGTTTCCGCGCTTGAAATGAGCCAGAACTCCGAACGTCTCCACTGGACTTTCGAGCAGGTTGACAACAAGCTCAAGGAAATTATGAGCAACATTTACCAGAACGCTAAGGCGAACGCGGAAGAATTTGGCGACCCCGACAACCTCGTCATGGGCGCAAATATCGCTGGCTTCAAGAAAGTCGCCGAGGCTATGACTGCTCAGGGTCTCGTATAAAAAAAGGTTCAGCATTTCTTTTAGAAAAAGAAACGCTGGCAAAGAAAATGGGCCGAGTGACGCCATCCAGGCGTCAGTGCGGCCCGCGCCCCGTCCATGGGGCGCTTTTTTTATTACCAGTAAAATTTACAGATACCGCAGCCAGATGTACACGGTGGAAATTATTATCGACAGAATCATAAGCGGGAACGCCGTGCGCATGAAACTGATAAACGAAATTGGTTTGCCGCGCTGCGCCGCCATGGACGCCACAACTACATTCGCGCTGGCACCAATCAGCGTCCCGTTTCCGCCCAGGCACGCGCCCAGCGCCAGGCTCCACCACATCGGTTCCAAATTCGACAAGCCCATTTCGCCCATGTCTTTTATCAGCGGAATCAGCGTCGCCACGAACGGAATGTTGTCGATAAACGCCGAGGCTATCGCGCTCATCCACAAAATCAGAATCGCCGTCGCCGGTACGCTGCCGTTGGTAACTTTTATCGCCTCCGCCGCCAGCATTTTTATCACGCCGGTTTCGACCAGCGCGCCGACAAGTACGAACAAGCCCGCGAAAAAAAATATCGCCAGCCATTCGATTTTGCTCAAAACTTTGGCTATCATTTCCTCGTTGTGCGAGTACGTCACCAAAAGCAGCAAGCCAGCCCCGCTGAGCGCCGCCGTCGCCGTTTCCAAATGAAGCGCGCTGTGCATTACGAACATCGACATTGTTATCACCAGCACGAACAGGCACTTTTTCAGTAAGGCCGCGTCCGTTATCTGGCTGTACTCGTTGAGCCTCATGACTTTATCCTGAAGTTCCGGCTGCGTGTGCAGTTTCGGTCCGTACAGCGCCAGCATTATCGCTATCGTCACGACGAAAATTATTACCGCCGGCAGGCTCATGTTCATTATGAAATCCATGAAACTCAGTCCGACCGCCGAGCCAATCATAATGTTTGGCGGGTCTCCTACCAGCGTCGCCGTGCCGCCAATGTTCGAGCTGATTATCTGCGCCATGAGGAACGGTTTCACGTCAACTTTCAGCTGCGAGGCAATGTTGAACGTTATCGGCACCGTCAGCAAAACCGTAGTCACGTTGTCCAGAAAGCCGGAACAAACCGCCGTCAGCAAACTCAGCGCGACCAGAAGTTTCGTCGGCTGCGCTTTGACTTTTTTCGCCGCCCATATCGCCAGAAAATTGAACAAGCCCGTTTCGCTCGTCACGTTCACGATTATCATCATGCCCATTAAAAGTCCGAGCGTGTTGAAGTCTATGTGGTGAATTGCCGTTTCCTGTGAAATTATTCCCGCGATTATCATCAGCATCGCGCCGACGATTCCAACGATTGTCCTGTGAACTTTTTCGGAAATTATCAGCACGTAGGCGGCGACAAAAATTACCACTGCCAACGTCGTCTGCATGTCCATTGCTACACTTCCTCAAATTTTGCTGCGTCGTTTAGAATTTTTTATCAGTGACAGTGAGCGTGATTTTTTCGCCGTCACGTTTGATTTTGTAGCTGTAGCTCTTGACGCCGGACATTTCCAGTTCCATTTTGAGCGCGACCAGTTCCATACCGAGTTTTTCAGTGAGTTCCTTCGTGAAGCCGGATTTCGCCAGCGGTTCAGGCGGCGCCTCTGCTGCCTCTACTAAACGGCGCTTTTCGGCTTTTTTCGCTGCCGTGAGAAGCTGCGACTCGACTGACTGTTCTTCGACGTAGTGCCGAATCATGTCTTTATCTGTCAGGCCGCGCGGTGGTTTTTTCATCATTTGAATCACTCCAGGTTCAATTATTTTTTACTTTCGCCCAGGTATCCTTCAGACCGACGACGCGGTTGAAAACTAATTTTTCGGGCGTAGTATCGGGGTCAACTACGAAATATCCCAGCCGCAGGAACTGATAATGCGTGCCCGCCGCCGTCCAGCGAACGCTCGGTTCAACCAGCGCATTTTCGATAACAATCAGCGAATTTGGATTGAGCGCGCCAATAAAATCTTCAGGCAAATTCCCGTTGGCGTCCGTCGTCAAAAGATAATCGTACAGGCGGACTTCAGCTTTGAGCGCAAATTTCGCGCTGACCCAGTGAATCGTGCCTTTGACTTTACGGTTAGCAGTCTCGCCGCCGGATTTGGAAGTTTTGTCAATCGTGCAGCGGAGTTCGACAATATTTCCCGCCGCGTCCTTAACAACTTCGTCGCACTTGATAATATAGGCGTGCTTGAGCCGGACTTCGCCGCCAGGTTTGAGCCGGAAAAATTTTTTGGGCGCGTCCTCCATGAAATCTTCGCGTTCGATAAAAATTTCGCGCGTGAAGGGAACGTAACGACTGCCGCCGCGCGTCGGGTGATTTTCAGCGGGCAGGTATTCCACGGAATTTTCGTCGACGTTTGTCAGCACGACTTTGAGCGGGTCGAGCACCGCCATAATTCTATCGGCGTTGGCGTTCAAATCTTCGCGGACGCAGCTTTCCAACATAGCGACATCGACGAGGCTGTTACTTTTGGCGACGCCAATTCGTTCGCAGAAATCGCGGATAGCCGCCGGAGTGAAGCCGCGCCGCCTCATACCAGAAAGCGTCGGCATACGCGGATCGTCCCAGCCGCGCACGTGTTTTTCCTCAACGAGCTGGCGAAGTTTGCGCTTGCTAGTGATTGTGTTGGTAACGTCAAGGCGCGCAAATTCAATCTGGCGCGGGCGCGTGTTCACGTCGAAATCCAGCGAATCTAAAAGCCAGTCGTAGAAAGGCCGGTGGTCTTCAAATTCCAGCGTGCAGACGGAGTGCGTGATATTTTCAATCGCGTCGCTGAGCGGGTGTGCGAAATCGTACATCGGATAAATCAGCCATTCGTCGCCGGTGCGGTGGTGCGTCGCGCGGGTTATGCGGTAAATCACAGGGTCGCGCATATTCATGTTGGGAGACGCCATGTCAATTTTCGCGCGGAGAACTTTTTCGCCGTCAGCGAACTCGCCAGCCTTCATTTTCGCGAAAAGCTCAAGATTTTCTTCGACACTGCGGTTACGGCACGGGCTTTCCTTACCAGGCTCAGTCAAAGTTCCGCGATACGCCTTAATTTCCTCGGCGCTCAAATCGTCGACGTAAGCCAGCCCGCGCCTGATAAGTTCCACAGCGTAATCGTAGAGCTTGCCGAAATAGTCGGACGCGAAAAATTTTCTGTCGCCCCAGTCGAAACCGAGCCAGCGAATATCCTCCTGAATCGAATCGACGTACTCCACATCTTCCTTCGTTGGATTGGTGTCGTCAAAGCGCAGGTTGCAGAGGCCGCCGTTGAAATTCGCCAGACCAAAATTCAGGCAGACGGATTTGGCGTGCCCAATGTGCAGGTAGCCGTTGGGTTCCGGCGGGAAGCGCGTGTGAATGCCGCTCGTGTACTTGCCCGCCTTCAAATCGTTTTCAATTTCCTGCTGAACAAAATTTACCATCTAAAAACTCCTTCCATCGCCGCGAATAACTTCCTCAACGTGCCTGCGCAGGAGCGCCACGCCCGCCGCAACTTTTTCATCCGCTGGCAGATTCGCAACAATTTTTTCGATATAGCCGCGCTCGACGATTTTTTTCATCGTCCAGGCGAAGTTGACATCATAAATCCACATGAGCCGGACAACTTTTCTGTCGCCGTTGGTACGAATTTCGCGGTAGTCGACCTGTTCGCCGCGCACGAATTTTTCTACGAAGTCTGGGCTGATATCCGCGCGCTCAACGCCCTTGATAAATTTGGGCATCCTGTCAGCGTTTTCCTGCGTGAGGAACGGCTCAAGCACGCGGTAAATGTCAAGCTTATCTGCGTCGCGAATGACTTTGGCGAAAAGAATTTTGCGGGCGTCGTCAGTCGGCGCGATATTTTTTTTGTTATGCTGCTGAATCGCGAATCTGACAAGTTCAAAATCCGCCGCGTCAAGCTTTCTGAAAAAGTCAAGCTCAGCGATAACCTTAATCCCCAAATCGGCGTGGTCTTCGGAATCGGCGTCGTTGAAAGTTTTGTAAATGCTGTACTGCCGGAACCTGCCGACGTCGTGGAACAGCCCGATAATTTCCGCCAGCTCCACGTCGTGCTGGGAAAAATTCAAATTCCTGGCGAGCTCAATGCAATTCGCCGTGACGTAGCCGGTATGAGTTTCCTTAATCAGAATCCCGCGCTGAACTTCCTCGTCGGCTGAGTAAAAACTTTTCATGTAGGCGCTCATCCAGCGGTGCATTTCGCTCAAAAGTTCACGCATTTTATCACCACCTCGTTTAACCGACTTATTATAGCAGATTTGCGGAAAATTGGAATACGCAGAAATAAAAAAACTCCTCCGCCGAAACAAAGGAGCCGTGAAAATTTCCGCGCCGCTCAGGAATTATCCGCCAGCGTCTTGAAAATCGAGCGAATAATTTCGACGCGGTCAGACGATTTGATATTTTCGTTGCGGTAAAGTTCCAGCGCCGTCTGAGAAATCAGCAGGCCTTCGCGCTGCGTAATCATCGCCATGCGGACGAGATAGTCAACCATTCCCTTGATAACTTCAAACGGCGTAAATTCGTCGATTTTCTCTATCATTTTGCTGTAAAAAATTTTTTTCTCCAGGTCTTCGTCCGTGACAATCGTAATGCGAATGTAGCCGCCCATGCCACGCTGAGATTCGACGCGAAAGCCGCGTTCCTGCGTGAAGCGCGTGCTCAGAACGTAGCTTACCTGCGACGGCGCGCATTTTACTTCGCCAGCCAGCGCCGTCCGCTTGAGTTCAACTTTTCCGCCCTGCTGCTTTGAGAGCCGGTCAAGGATATATTTTTCGATTGTGTCTGCCTTGTTGTTCATCATAAAAATCACCTCGAATCTTTGACATTATATTTGTTGTTTTGATTTTTTGCAAGCTTTTTTGGAGAGGGCGAATATTCTTTAAGGCGCAAAAAAAGGAAATTTGCGAATCGCAGGGAATATATACGCAACGGAGGTTGAGAGCGTGAACAACACGGAAATGGACGATTTTGTAAGCCGCGTACGTGAGCGCTCCGACATTTACGCCGTGGTTTCGAGATACTTGCAGCTGAATTTTAAAGGCGGGCGTTACTGGGCGTGCTGTCCTTTCCACGAAGAAAAAACTGCGTCGTTTTCCGTGGCGCCGGATAAGGGCTTATTTTATTGCTTTGGCTGCCACGCTGGCGGAAACGTTTTCAAATTCATTTCGATGATGGAAAATATTTCGTACTTCGACGCGATAAAACTGCAGGCGGAACGGCTGGGAATCGAAATTCCATCGCGTAGAAAATCGCCCGAAGAAATTCGTGCGGAAAAGGAGCGCAAATCCCTGCTGAAACTGACTTCGCTCGCGCAGGAATTTTACCACAGCTGCCTGATAAAAACTGCGCAGGGCGAGGCTGGCAGGAAATATCTTGCCGCGCGTGGAATAACAGAAAGCGTTGTCAGGAATTTCAAGCTGGGCTATGCGCCGGACGCCTGGGACAGCCTCACGAACGCGCTTAGAAATCGCGGGTTCAGCGACGGGCAGATTGTTTCAGCCGGTCTTGCGCTGGAAAATAAAAACGGCACGGGAATTTATGACAGGTTGCGAGGGCGCGTGATTATCCCAATCGCGGATATTTTCGGCAGAGTCGTGGCGTTTGGCGGGCGGATTTTAAATTCCGAAGCCGAAAACGGCGCCAAGTACCTTAACACGCCAGAAACGGAAATTTTCCACAAAGGTCGCCTGCTCTTCGGCCTTGACAAGGCGAACAGGGCGATCAGCGCGAAAAATTCTGCTGTGGTCGTCGAAGGTTACATGGACGCAATTTCTCTTGCCAGCGCGGGGATTGAAAATGTTGTGGCCTCGCTCGGCACGGCGTTTACGGCGGAACACGCCAGACTTTTGACGCGGTACGCTAAGCGCGTGATTTTCTGCTACGACAGCGACGAAGCCGGTCAGCGCGCGACAATGCGGGCTCTGCCGATTATCCACGGCGCCGGTGCGGAAGTTTTCGTGGTTGTCGTTCCCGACGGCAAGGATCCCGACGAATTTGTCCGCAGGCACGGTAAGGACGCCTTCCTTAAGCTGGTTGAAACCGCGACGCCGCTGATTGATTACAAAATTCGCTACGTGCTGGCGCGCAGGGCTCATTCCACGCTGAACGAAAAAATTGCGGCAGTCAATGAAATTTTGCAGGCGCTGGAGGGAGTTGACGATGTATTTAAGCGCAACGAATACGGCACAAAAATTTCCGAGGCGCTGTATCTGGATGCAAATCTGATTAATGAACAGTGGCAGAAAATTTCCGCGCGTGACAATGCGTCTAAATCGTCCGTTCAGAAAAAGCCGCTCAGGGAAATTGACGACAGGATTCGTTCCGTTTTGGAGAAAGCCGACCGCTCGACGCAGGAAGGTAAAATCAAAGCGCTCAACAAAATTCTGCCCGCGATTAGCAAAATCCGCGACAGAAACGTACAGGAAAAGTACTGTCGGCGAATTGCTGAAGTGCTTGAGCTTAAGGAAAATTTTGTTATCGAGCAGTACCGAAATTTTTCTGCGCCGCCCGAAACGAAAAATCGTTTGCCGGAAAATCAGCTGATTCGTCAGGCCGGAAGCACGATTATCCGCGAGGCGTGGTACGAAGAAGAGGCGCTGGAATTTGCGCTTGAGCGGGCGCCTAAAGAAATTTTTATCGAACTTCACCAGGAAATTATCAGCTATCTTGAAAAATGTCACGCGGAAGAACGCCGCCCCGACGATGTAAGCGCGTCCGAGGAGCTTAGCGAAGAAGCCGCAGCGGAACTTTCGCGAATCTTAACGAGTTTCATTTTTCAATCGCAGGAAAATGAGCAAAAGGCCTTTGCCGATTCGCTCAAAATTTTGCGGTTCGAGTACATGAAAGCTCTGCACGGCAGGTTAATCAGGGAAGCTGAAGAATATTTTAAATCCGGCGACTTGGCGGCGTTTGAAGAAAAGATGCTCGAGGCGCTGAAGATTAAAAAGGAAATGGAAGAATTACAAAATCATCGAAAGGAGCTACAGCATGACAGAAAAAACTGAGGCTGCCATGACGGAAGAAACTGAGGCTGTCGTGGCAGAGGATACCGAAGTCGACGCCGAAAGTGCTGAAACTGTCGAGCCGCTTGGGGTTGGCGTTAATCGTAGCTCTCAAATATTGGCAATGCTCTTGGAAAAAGCCGACAAAAACGGGAACAAACTTTTTCAAAGCGAGCTCTTGGAAGCTACGCAGCGGCCGGATTTGTCAGCGGAAAAGGAAGCCGCCGAATTTGAAGACGTGTACACGGAGCTGACCGCCAAGGGCGTTGAAATAATCGAAGACACCAGCAGTGTTGATGAATCTGTGTCCGAAATCGTGGAAATTAATCAAAATGAAGAGGGCGAAAAGCCCGCCGAAACCGTGGAAATTCCAATTCCCGACGGCGTGACGATTGACGACCCCGTTCGCATGTACCTCAAGGAAATTGGGCGCGTGCCGCTTTTGACGGCGGATCAGGAAGTTGAACTCGCGAAACGCATGGAAAAAGGCGACGGCGCTGCGCAAAAGGAACTGGCTGAGGCTAATTTGCGGCTCGTCGTCAGCATTGCCAAACGCTACGTCGGGCGCGGTATGCAGTTCCTCGATTTGATTCAGGAAGGCAACCTTGGGCTTATCAAGGCCGTTGAGAAATTCGACTACAACAAGGGCTACAAGTTCAGCACGTACGCCACGTGGTGGATTCGCCAGGCGATAACCCGCGCAATCGCTGACCAGGCGCGCACGATTCGCATTCCCGTGCACATGGTCGAAACGATTAACAAACTTGTTCGCGTTTCGCGGCAACTCCTTCAGAAATACGGGCGTGAACCTACCGCCGAGGAAATCGCTAAGGAAATGGACGTGCCGGTTGAGCGCGTGCGGGAAATTATGAAAATCGCGCAGGAACCAGTTTCGCTCGAAACTCCTATCGGAGAGGAAGAAGATTCGCATTTGGGCGACTTCATTGAAGACCACGACGCGCAGGCTCCGGCGGACGTCGCCTCGTTCACGCTTTTAAAGGAACAGCTGGCTGAAGTTCTCAGCACGCTCACCCTGCGCGAAAAGCAGGTGCTGACGCTGCGTTTCGGACTTATCGACGGCAAGGCGCGGACGCTTGAGGAAGTCGGTAAAAATTTCCACGTCACCCGCGAACGCATTCGCCAGATTGAAGCTAAGGCTCTGCGCAAACTTCGCCACCCCAGCCGCAGCAAAAAGCTTAAAGATTTTCTTGAATAAAAAAAATTTGACCATCGCCAGCGCGGTGGTCTTTTTAGTTGCAAAAATTTTTCAGTTAATCCAATTCGCGGCGTCAAGCGCGTGGTAAGTTATGATAATGTCGGCGCCCGCGCGTTTCATCGCCGTCAGACTTTCCAGCACGATTCGGCGTTCGTCAATCCAGCCGTTTTGAGCCGCCGCCTTAACCATGGCGTATTCGCCGCTGACGTTATACACTGCCACGGGCTGATTAATTTTTTCGCGAACCCTGCTGACAATATCGAGATACGCCAGCGCCGGCTTGACCATGATAATATCAGCGCCTTCCGCCAAATCCAGCTCAACTTCCCTGAGCGCTTCGCGGGAATTTGCGAAGTCCATCTGATATTGTTTCCTGTCGCCGAACTGCGGAGCACTGTCAGCCGCGTCGCGGAACGGTCCGTAAAAGCCCGACGAGTATTTCACGGCGTAGCTCATAATCACCACGTTCGCAAAATTATTTTCGTCGAGCGCCGCGCGAATCGCCGCAACGCGCCCGTCCATCATATCCGACGGCGCCACAATATCCGCGCCCGCCTGAGCCTGACTGAGCGCGACTTTCTGCAGAAGTTTCAGCGTCTCGTCATTGTCAACGTAGCTGCCGCAAAGCTTGCCGCAATGCCCGTGGCTTGTGTACTGGCAAAGGCAAACGTCGCCGACGATTAAAAGTTCAGGCACGGCTTTTTTTATTGCGGAAATCGCGCGCTGAACGGGGCTCGTCATATCCCACGCGCTGGAACCAATTTCGTCCTTGTACTCCGGCAGACCGAAAATCTCAACCGCAGGAATACCCAGCGCTGAAATTTTTTTCGCCAGCTCCACGGCGTTCTCAACCGACAGGTGATAACAATTCGGCATACTTTGAATTTCTTCGCGGACGTTCGAGCCAGGCACTACGAATATCGGGTACACGAAATCTTTCACGCTGAGCGTCGTTTCTCGGACGAGCGCCCGCATGTTTTCCGAAATCCTCAGCCGACGCGGGCGGATTATTTTGTTAAACATCAGCATCACTCCAAAATTTTTTAACAGCGTCAACCAGTCCGGCAATCGTAAATTCCCGCGCGACCACGTCAGCTTTCACGCCAAAATTTTTCAGCGTCTGCGCCGTCACGGGACCAATCGCCGCAACTTTAACTTTCGTCAGAATTTCCACGCCGACCGCCGCGATAAAATTTTCAACCGTCGAAGAACTCGTGAACGTCACCATATCAAAATCGGCGTCGAGTTTCGTTTCAGCGGCGGGCACGGTTTTATAGGCGGCAGCAACCGTAACTTCCGCGCCAGATTTTTCAAGCTCAACCGGTAGAATGTCCCTTGCGACTTCCGCGCGAGCCAGCAAAATTTTTTTACCGGCAACGGAATTTTTCAGCGCGTCGACTAAACCTTCAGCGCGAAACTCCGTCGGCACCACGTCAGCGCTAATCCCGTGAGCCGAAAGTTTTTCAGCCGTCGCAGAACCAATCGCCGCTACTTTCGCATTAGCCAAAGCGCGAGCGTCAAGCTTGAAAGTTTTCAGCCGCTCAAAAAATTTGTCGACACCGTTCGCGCTGGTGAAAATCAGCCAGTCAAAACTATGCAAAATTTTTATAGCCGCGTCGAGCGCTTTGAAACCGTCAGTTGGATTTACAATTTCAATCGTCGGAAATTCCGTGACGCTGGCGCCGAGATTTTCAAGCTGGCGAGTGAGTTTCGACGCCTGAACTCTCGTACGCGTAACCAGAATTTTTCTGCCAAATAAAATTTTCCTCTCGAACCAGCTGATATTTTCGCGCAGATTTACCACGTCGCCAACGATAAAAATTGCGGGCGGCGTGATTTTTTTTTCAGCGACCTCACCGGCAATTTTCCCCAGCGTCGAAACTAAAACCTGCTGGCTGAACTTCGTGCCGTTGCGAATGACGGCGGCGGGCGTAGTTTCCGCGCGACCGTTTTCGATAAGTTTCTCGGTAATCTTCGGCAGATTCTCGACGCCCATAAGAAAAATCAGCGTGTCGGCGGCGGTAGAAATTTTGTCCCAACGAATGGTTGAGTCGGCAGTTTTCTCGTGACCGGTGACGACGGCGAACGAAGTCGCAATTCCTCTGTGCGTGACGGGAATGCCCGCGTAGGCTGGCACGGCTATCGCGCTGGTGACGCCAGGAATTATCTCGAAGTCAACGCCGTTTTCGCGCAGTGCCAACGCTTCCTCGCCGCCGCGCCCAAATACGAACGGATCGCCGCCCTTCAGCCGCACGACAATTTTTTCCGCGCGACCTTTCTCGACAAGCAGATTATTTATCTCAGTTTGCGTGAGCGTGTGACTGCCGGAAGTTTTCCCGACGTAAATTTTTTCAGCGTTCACGGCATAGCTCAAAATTTTTTCCTCAGCCAGCCGGTCGTAAATCACCACGTCCGCCAGCTCTAAAATTTCCCGCGCTTTGACCGTCAGAAGTCCGGCGTCGCCTGGCCCCGCGCCAATCAGATAGACCATTCAGCTCACCTCGTACATTTCGTCGAGCCGCCGCAAATATTTTTCAAGCTGCGCCAGTTCTTTTTCCGAAGTCACGCGCCGCCCCGAATAAAAATATTCCACGCGCGGGATTTTTTTTACCGGCGAAGTTTGCAAGCCCGCCAGCTTTATCAGATAGTTCAGCGTGCCCGCGTTCCCGTCCAGAAGTTTCACATGCGGCGGCAGAATTTTCCTCATCGTGTCCTTGAAATAGTTGAAGTGCGTGCAGCCCAAAACCACTGACGAAAATTCGCTGAAGTCGTACGCCGCAAATTCCGCCCGCAAATATTTTTCTACAGCCGGTGAATTAAACTCCATTCGCTCGGCAAATTCCACAAGTTCCGACAGCGCTTTCAGTTCCGCAAATTCCCGCGCGTGCACTCTGTCAATCAGTGCCTGAATTTTTTCGCCGGTGATTGTGATTTCCGTCGCCGTCACCAAAACTTTTCGCGCGGGGAACAAGTCCAGCGCCAGTTTTATCGCCGGCTCCATTCCAACTATCGGCAGCGAATATTTCGCGCGCATTAACCGCACCGCCACCGAAGTCGCCGTGTTGCACGCCACGACTATCGCGCCGACTTCCTGCGCGACCAGAAATTCAAACGCCGACTCGACCAGCGCTAAAACTTCCTCGCGCGGCTTCGTTCCGTACGGCACGTTGTCTTCGTCCGCGAAAAATATAAATTCTTCCTCCGGCAAAATTTTCATCGCGTGATGAAGTACCGACAGCCCGCCGATTCCCGAATCAAAAAATCCTATTTTCAAATTTGTCTCCAATCAGTCAAAAATCAAATCCACCGCGAA
This sequence comes from uncultured Selenomonadaceae bacterium, assembly GCA_905234175.1. Taxonomy (GTDB): domain Bacteria; phylum Bacillota; class Negativicutes; order Selenomonadales; family Selenomonadaceae; genus Quinella. Next base: position 75,640 of record CAJOGX010000001.1, read on the forward strand.
ATACGCCGCCGCGCCCATGAGCGCCGTCAGCGGTATCGTCATGACCCACGCCTTAACCATGTCCTGCGCAACGCCCCAGTGCACCGCATTCACGCGCTTAGCCGTGCCCACGCCCATGATTGAGCCCGAAACTACGTGCGTCGTCGAAACCGGCAGGTGCAGAATCGTCGCGCTGAATACTACGATTGACGAATTTAAATCCGCCGCGAAGCCCGAAATTGGCTCGAGCTTGAAAATTTTTCCGCCGATTGTTCGTATGATTCGCCAGCCGCCCGTCGCAGTTCCAACCGCCATCGCCGTCGCACAGAGAATTTTTACAAACGTCGGCACTTCAAATTCCGAAATGAAACCGCCGCTGAAAAGTGCCAGCGTGATTATCCCCATTGACTTTTGTGCGTCGTTCGAGCCGTGCGAAAATGCCATTGTTGCCGCCGAAATTATTTGCATTCGCCGGAAATTCTGATTTACTGCGTGCGGACTGAAATTCCCAAAAAGCCGGAACAAAATGTTCATCACGACAATTCCCGTGGCGATTGCGACAACCGGCGAGGCTATCAGCGCGATAACAATTTTGCCAATGCCGTTGAAGTTCAAACCTTCCGCGCCAACGGAAATTAAAACCGCGCCAATCAGTCCGCCAACCAGCGCGTGAGACGAACTCGAAGGAATACCAAACCACCACGTCAGCAGATTCCAGACGATAGCGCCGAACAGCGCCGCAATAATAATTTTCTCGTCGACAATGCTGGCTGAGCTGACAATATCGCCGCCGATAGTTTTAGCGACGCCCGTTGAAAACATCGCGCCAAAAAAATTCAGCGCCGCCGCCATGATAATCGCGTGAGTCGGGTAAAGTGCGCGCGTCGAAACCGAAGTTGCGATTGCGTTCGCCGTGTCGTGAAAGCCGTTGATAAAGTCGAACACAAGCGCCAGCACGATTACCACGAAAATTAAAAGTTGCAGCTCATGCATATTTCATCACCACGCCGCGAATCATGTCAGCAATTTTCTTGCAGTGGTCTAGCGTCTGCTCCAAATCCTCAAGAATATCCTTCCACTTAATCAGGTGGATAACCGCCTTGCTGGCGCCGTGCTCCTTCGCAGCAATTTCCGCCTCGTCGAACAACATTCCAATATCCTCGCGGTAAATATGGTCGCCCTTGCTCTCGTAGTCCGAAACTTTGTGCACGGCGTCAAGCATTTCGCGCTGATTTTTTTTGATGTCACTCATAAGCTCGAAGGCGCGCAGGAGTTCGTTGGTGCTGTCAACCAGCAGTTTAGTCATTCGCGCAGATTTTTCAGTGGCGCGTCCGGCGTGGTACATGATAATTCGCTGAAGCGCGTCATGAAGCATGTCGACGCCCGTTGCCAGCTCGCCAGCGATTGAGTAAATATCTTCGCGGTCAATCGGCGTGATAAAACTCAAATTCAGCTTGGCGATAATGCGTTCGTTTACTTCGTCAGCAGCTGATTCTAGTCCGAGAATTTCCTCGATTCGCTCAAAAGTTTTGTTCGGGTCTTTTATAACTTCGTCGAGCAAAACCGCGCCCAGATGAAAATATCTAGCGTTCTCAAGAAATAAATCGAAAAACTCGGTGTCCTTGCGGGAAAAGTTAAACATTCCAGCCTCCCAGTTGGTTTAAAATTTTAGTCATATCTTCAGGAACTGGCGCGACAAAATTCATGCGCTCGCCGGTCGTCGGATGAATCAAACTCAGCTCGTGCGAGTGAAGCGCCTGCCCGCTGATTTCAAAAATATTTTTTCGCGCGGTGTATTTCGTGTCGCCAAGGAGCGGGTGCCCAATCGCCGCCATGTGCACGCGAATCTGGTGCGTCCTGCCGGTCTGCAGTTTGCACTCGATGTAAGTAAAATTTTCAAAGCGCTCAAGAACTTTAAATTCAGTCACGGCAGGTTTACCGTCCGCCACGACAGCCATTTTTTTCCTGTCAACTTTGTCGCGCCCAATCGCGCCGGTAATAATCCCTGCGCCGTCGGAAATAACTCCGTGGACGATTGCAAGATATTTTCGCGTGGCAGTTTTGCTCTGAATCTGCGCGGCTAAATTCACATGCGCGACGTCGTTTTTCGCAACAACCATAACGCCGGAAGTGTCCTTGTCCAGCCGGTGAACAATCCCAGGGCGCCGCACGCCGTTAATGCCGGACAAATCTGCACAATGAAAAAGTAGAGCGTTGACTAAAGTTCCAGAGTGCACCGTTTCGGCAGGGTGGACAGTCATTCCGCGCGCCTTGTTGACAACGATAATGTCGGCGTCTTCGTAGAGAATATCCAGCGGCAGATTTTCCGGCAGATATTCCGCGTCGACGCTCTCAACTTCGGTGACGCTGATAATTTCGCCGCCGCTTAGCCTGAAACTCGGCTTGACAATTTTCCCCTCGACGGTAACCGCGCCGCCGCCAATGATTTTCTGAATGTGCGAGCGGGATTTGTCGGGAAATTTTTCGTTCAGATAAACGTCCAGCCGCAAATTTTTTTTATCCGCCTGAAAATTCATCGCCTTACCTCTTCAACGCGCCGTGGCTCTTCCGTGAAAAGTATCACGTAAACCATGACGAACATTCCTGCGACGACGGCAATGTCCGCGACGTTGAAAATTGGCCAGACGCGAAAGTCGAAAAAGTCTACGACGGCGCCGAGTCGAACGCGGTCGATTAAATTCGCCGTTGAGCCCGAAACTAAGCAAAGCACTCCGAATTTCAGCAGCCGGTCGGTTTTCGATATGCGCGGGTAAAAAATTGCGAACAGAATCAGCAGCGCGCCGCTCATGACCAAAAAAAATACCCGCTGATTCGGCAAAATTCCGAATGCCGCGCCCGGGTTCATGATGTATGTGAAATGGAAAAAATCCTGCACGACCGGAATTGATTCGCCGAGCCGCATTGTTGCGACGACGCGCGATTTCGTGAGCTGATCCAGCGCGATTATTCCGGCGAACAGAACTTTTTCCCAGTGCACGAGCGCCACGACGATTAGCAGTTCGACGCCTAGCAGAAATTTTTTCAGGATTGGAATGATTGATTTCACGGCGGCGCCTCTACTTTTTAACGGGCGTGTAAATTGCGGTTGCGTCGGAATTTTCGCCTGGCGCAGTTTTTTTACTGACGGGCTTAAGCGGTTTAGTGTCCTGGTCAGCGGGATTTTCGGGCGGCGGCGGCTCAGGTTTAGCGGCACTGGCGGCGGGTTTCGCATTGGCTTCAGCGAGACTCTGTTCAATTTTCAGCGCGGCATTTTTGAGCGTATTCGCTTCAGTCTGGCTGGGGATTGAGGCTAAAAGCTGGACGACGACCGACAGTTCAGATTCGAGCGCGGTGCGAATTTTGAGCAGGAAGGAATTTTTTTCGCGGACGAGGCGTTCATATTCGAGAGCGACGCCGTGAAGTTTGTGGGCGGCTTCGTCGATACTTTTTTTCGCGTCGAGCTGCGCCTGCACGCGGATATTCTGAGCCTCGCGCATTGTATTTTCGTGGACATTCTGCGCCTCGTTGGCAGCGTTGTCGCGAATTTCCTTAGCGGTTTTGCGCGCGGAGGTTATGACTTCCTCGGCGGTTTTCTGCGCAACTAGCAAGGTATCCTGCAGATTTTTTTCAAGACTTTTGTAGTGAGCGAGCTCCTTTTCGTTAAGGTTAGTGCGCTCCTTGAGCTTTTCATTTTCGCGCAGAACTTTTTCGTAGTCGCTGACGATTCGGTCAAGAAAATCGTCGACTTCGCCCTCGTCGTAGCCGCGAAAACTTTTTTTGAACTCGTGGTTGTGAATGTCAAGCGGGGTAAGCATTTCGCCGCCTCCTTAGAAAAATCTTTTGAGCAGGACGCCAATGCGCCCCTTTTTGGTCTGCCCGCGAACTTCAGCAACTTCGAGCCGCCCGCGCCCGCGCATACTCAAAACATCGCCCTGCTTAATCGTCTGTGCGGCGTTTTTGACGGTCTGCCAGTTCAGCTTAACTTTTTCCGCCGCAATTTCCGACGCCATGCGGCTGCGTGACATGCCGAAACCGGCGGCGGCGATAGAATCTGCGCGCAAAGAGGCAACCGTCGCGCTGATTTCCTTGACGCGCTCTTCCTTCGGCTCAATGCTGGAAAGTTCGTCGAGCGAAGTTTCAACGCCAGCGTCACCAATCCGCGTCAGATTCGCTACGAAGTATTCCGCCATTTTTTTATCGACGAGAATTTTCGCGAAGTCTTTGGTTGCAATAATGTCGCCAACACATTCGCGGTCGACGCCCAAACTCAAAATCGAGCCAAGAACGTCGCGGTGGCTGAGGCGCGCAAATTCGCCGTTCCATTCCGCCTTGATGACGGCAATTTCAAAAGCTGGCGTGCCGGCAAAATCTTCGTGACAGAAAGCCGCGCGCTGGCGTTCCGCGCCGACAAATCCGCCGTCAAATTCCACGTTCAAATCGCCGAGACTGTTGGCAATCGTAGTCGCCATTTCCTGCTCGAACGGCGTCAGAAAACCGCTCAACTTGTACTTGCGATTTTTCAGCGCCTGCCCAGCGAAATCGACCAGCTTAACCGCCGTGTGCTCGCCTTCGGTGCCCTTGTAGTAGCGAATAATTTTTTCACGAGAATCCTGCAAAATTTCAACTCCTCAAAATTTGTTTACAACTTCGACAACAAAATTAATTTCCTCCGCCGTCATGCCGTTGAACAGCGGCAGGCTCAAAACTTCGTCCGAAAATTTTTCAGCGATCGGAAAATCCCCGCGCTTAAATCCAAGCCCCGCGTAACATTCTGCCAAATGCGGCGGGATTGGGTAGTGAATCACGGTCTGAATATTTTCCTGCGCAAGGTATTTCTGAAAGGCGGCGCGGTTTTCTGTGCGGACAACAAACTGGTGCCAGACGTGCTCGGCGCCGTCTAAAATTTTCGGGAGAATTATACGCTGATTTTTAATTTCGTTCAAATAGCGGCGGGCAATTTTTTTGCGCTCAGCGTTGAGCTCGTCGAGGTGCGAAAGCTTGACACGTAAAAGCGCCGCCTGAATTTCGTCCAGCCTGGAATTGACGCCGGCGATTTTGTTGTGATACTTGATTTCGCTGCCGTAATTCCTGAGCGTACGAATTTCCCGCGCGAAACTTTCATCATCCGTGACGACTGCGCCCGCGTCGCCGAATGCGCCAAGATTTTTCGTCGGGTAAAAGCTGAAACAGCCCACGCCGAAAGTCCCCGTCATCTTTCCGCTGAACTTCGCGCCGTGAGACTGAGCACAATCTTCGACAATAGGCAGACGGAATTTCTGAGCAACGTCGCAGATTTTTTTAAGATTCGCTGGCTGACCGTACAGGTGGACGACCATAATCGCGCGGGTTTTTTCGGTAACGGCGGCTTCGAGTTTCGACGCGTCAAGATTGTAAAATTCGTCCGGCTCAACGAAAACCGGCGCGGCTCCGTTGGCAGTGACCGCCAGCGCCGTCGCAATGTACGTGTTAGCCGGAACGATAACTTCAGCCCCCGCGCCAATCCCCAGCGCCCGCAAAGTCAAAGTCAGCGCGTCCAGCCCAGAATTTACGCCGACGCAAAATTTCGCGCCGAGGTATTCCGCAAATTCCCGCTCAAAACTTTCCAGCTCAGTTCCTAAAATGTACCAGCCCGACCTTAACGCCCGCAGCGCCGCCGCCTCGTATTCCGCCTGATAAAGTTTGAACTGCCGCCCCAAAACCGCTAAGCTAATTTCCACCGCGCCGCTCCTCGATAAACTTCAAAAATTCGTCGTAGTCGCGAATGTAATCCTTCTCGTCGTAAAGCTCCGAAGCCAGCACCAAAAGTACCGCGTCCGGCGAAAAATCGTACATTTCGCGCCACATGTCGTTCGCCACGTACAGCCCTTCGTACGGTCGCTCAAGCGGCACAATTTTTTTCTCATAGCCGTTGTCCAGTAAAATTTTACAGCTGCCGTGAATACAAATCAAAATCTGCTCAAGGCTGCGGTGAGCGTGCCGCCCGCGTACGACGCCAGCGCCCGTGTCGTACATGTAGTAGACGCGCCGGATTTGGAACGGAATGTCCCTGAACTCCTCCAGCGCAACTAGCTGCCCGCGCGAATCGCCGTGCGGCTGAAAAACATATTTCACAACTTGCACGCTACCACTCCAGTTTACAGCGCGGGAAAATTCCGTCGCCCGCCTTTTCCCAAAGCCCCGTCCGCAAATTTTTTCTGACAAGCGGACGAATTGTGTTGCGCTCCGGCAGGTGCTCCAGCATGTACGAAATTACCGCGTCGAACAGTTTCGCGAAGTTGCCCGCCGCGTCAATTTCCATCAGCCTGACGATAAATTTTTTGAGCCGCCGGATTGGTTGCGAATCGTCGTCGCTTTCCGGCTTGACCCACATTTCCGCCATAATCAGCCACTTGTCAAGGCAATAGTTGTACTCGGCCACGTCGCGCAGGAAAAGATTGTTCAGCCAGGCAATCGTCGTGAACGTCAGCATATCAAGCGGCAGTTTAGTTCGGACGTACGGGTCGTAAGTATTCTGCTCGCCGTGTAGCCGGAACGCGCTCAGACATTCCGCGATAAAAACGCACTTGCCGCCCTTGCTGAGAATCTGGAGCCACGCGTCCAAATCGCCGTAGACCGAGCCCGCCACGCCGCAGAAACAGCCCGTCGAAAAAATTTTCCCGCCGGTATCGAAGTCCCTGAACTCAAGCGCTCGTTTACGAAACAGAACCGTGCTAAGCTCGCCCAGAAAATTCGACAGCGTAAAAAAAATCTGCCGCCCGACTTCCTCGCTACTCAAAATCGCGTCACGGTGCGGCTGCCAGGGATTTTTCCGCTTAACCACGCTGGAATTTTCGTCAATCAAATCCCGCGCCGACGTTACTAAATTTATCTCGCCATTCAAATCCCGCGCGAAATACTCCATCATTCGCGAAATTTTTTTCGGATAAAATAAATCGTCGTGCAGCAGAAAGTTCACGAACTCACCGTGGCAGTGATTCAGCAGAAAAAAAATATTCTCCCGCCCGCGATTTCCCAGCGGCCTGCCGTGATAAAAATACTGAATCTGTGGGTATTTTTCAAGGTACGGCTTAATCATATTTTTCACGTCTTCGTTGGTCGAGTCGTCGCCAATCAGAATTTCAACATTCGCGTAAGTTTGCGCCAGCGCGCTGTCCAGAGCTTCGCGCAGAAAGTCCGGCTTATTGTAAGCGGGAATCAGCACGCTAACCAGCGGCGCGAAAAATTTCCCGTAACTTTTTTTAAACTGCTCAAGCTGTGCGTGATAATTTTCGTACGGCTTCCTGACGTAATCGCAGAAATCCCGCGCGAAAGTCAGCCAGGAATTTTCCTGATACGCCACGCCGACTTCGTAGCCGTTTTCGCGGAACTTACAGCACTGCGCCGCAACTAAAAAATCTGCGCCGATATTTTCATCCCACGGCAAATCCTGCGACGTAGCGAAGAAGCAGCTGTCGAGCGCCTGAGTCGGCTGAAAAAAAAGCGCGTCCCTGCCGTGGCGTTCCTTAACTTCGCCGTTTTCGTCAACGAAGCTGTAAAGACCGTAGACATTTTTCGCGCGCCGGAAATCGCCGTCGACAGGAATTTCCGAGCCGACGAGCCCCAGCATACCAATATTTTTCGCGGTGAAAAGAGCGTAAACCGTATTCCTGAGAATTTTTTTATCCACGCGAACAGGTGGCGCATTCAGATAAATTTTGAACCTGGCGTCGCTGACGGTTTGCAGTTTGTTGAGCGAAACCGCGAGATTTTCACTGCGGACTAAGGCGACAATTTCAAATTTCCAGTTTTCGTCTTCGGGAACGAGCAGTCGATTTTCGCGCAGGAGTTGCAATTCGCGCTGAATTTCGTCTTTGTTCTCGCAAATTAGTACCAGCAGGATTTTCGTTTCGCCTTCGAGTGGAAAATTTTTCTCAGTCGAGGAGAGATTTTTTTTCATCGTCGGTATAAGTCACGGTGACGTTGTTGGGCGCGCAGATAAAAACGTTCTGGCTGACTTTTTTTATTGCGCCGTTGACCGCGTAAATCGTGCCGCTGATAAAATCAATAATGCGCTTGGCCTCGCCGGTATCGGTTTCCTCGAAGTTGATGACGACGGGAATTTTATCGCGCAGGCAGTTGGCGACCGTTTGGGCGTCTTCAAAGTTTTTAGGCTTAATCGTTGTAATTTGTGACTTAGTGAACGTGGTCTGCGAATTTTCTCTGCCGGAAACCACGGAATTAAAATCCACGACGTTGCGCCCAACGTAGCCAGTAACGGCTTGCGGTTCCGACGGCGGCTCAATATTCGGCGCCTGCAATTCCTCTTTTTCCAAGGCTTCGAGTTCCTTTTCCTCGTCCTTATCGGGAATCCCAAAAATTCTGTTCATGATACCCATCGTTTCAAAACCCCTTCGCTAATAAATTCGTTCGCCAAAAATCGCCGTGCCCACGCGCACGACATTCGCTCCCTCCTCGACTGCGATTTTATAATCATGTGTCATGCCCATCGACAGAAAATCGAAATTCTCGCGCCGACTTTGAATCGCGCGGAAAATTTCATTCATGCGGCGAAAGAGCGGACGGCAATTCTCAACGTCAGAGTAATTCGGAGCGATAAGCATCAGCCCGCGGAGGCGGAGATTTTGCAGAGCGTCAACAAATTCGATAAGCGCTGGCAGATTTTCTTCGTACACGCCGGACTTGGAGTCTTCCTTCGCCAGGTTCACCTGTATCAGCACGTCCTGAACTTTCCCGACCGAAAGCGCTGCCTTGTCAAGCGCCGCCGCAACGTGTCCGCCGTCCACCGAGTGAATCAAATCGAAAAGCCGCACTGCCTGCTTCGCCTTGTTTGTTTGTAAGTGCCCGATTAAATGTTTCGTCACCGTTCGTTCAAGCTCCGCAAATTTTTCCGCCGCTTCCTGCACCCGATTCTCCCCGACCTGCTTAACTCCCGCGTCAATCGCCTGCCGCATCAGCTCTACGCCGTGATTTTTCGTGACCGCCACCAAAGTTACCGGCTCGCCAGTTCCCCGCTGCCTTTGTGCTTTTTCAATTTCGCCGAGCACCACGCGTAAATTTCCGACCACGTCTGCCAAAACTCTCACCTCCGCCACTAATATTAAAATATTTATCCGTGTTAGTCAAACAGAAATTTTTCACGCGCTCAGCGCTTGACCCAGCCAAATTCCTCAAAGCTCTGCCGGTACTCAATCCGTTCGTAAAAATCCTTCATCGTCGAGCCCGTCTGAAAAATCGGCACGCGTTCCAGCGCGAATAAATTGCTCCCAAGGTCGACATTGCCATATTTAATCGTGAAGGCGCCCTTGTAGCCGCAGTCCTTCGCAATTCCGGCTATGTGCAGATTATAAGTGCCGGTCGGGTACGCCAGAAATTCCACGGCGTGTCCAAGTTTTTCCTCCAAAATCAGCTTTGAGTTCAGCAGTTCCGCGCGAATTTCGTCGTCCGGCAACTCCTCCAGCTTGCGGTGATTCAGCGTATGCGACTCCACCGTTACGCCGGCTTGTTCCATTTCCTGCAGCTGTTCCCACGTCAGATACCGCGCGTCTTTGCTAATCAGCGCCGGTATGACAAAAATCGTCGCCTTGAGCCCGTAATATTTCAAAATTGGAAAGGCGTTCGTGTAGTTGTCCGCGTAGCCGTCGTCGAAAGTTATCAGCACAGATTTTTCCGGCAGCGAAATTTCTCCGTTCAGCCCTTTGTAGAGTTCCTCCGGCGAAATCGACGTGTACCCGCTTTCCACGAGATAATCCATTTGCGCGTCGAACTGGTTGACCGGAATTGACAGCGACGCGAAACTATTTTGAATCTGGTGATAGTTCAGCACCAAAATTTTCGGTCCCGCAACAATTTCGTCAATCTTCTGCGCCTTAACTACCGCCGACGCCAGCAAAAAAATCAGCGCGACCGCCAGAAATTTTCTAGTCATTTGGGCGATTGCCGGTCTTGCCGGTGAACTTGTGATAATTTCCGCCCTTGCGCCGGTTCATCAGCTCCGCGAACAAATCTTCCGGCTTAATCCCGTGATACGCCAGCAAAACCAGGCAATGATACCACAAATCGCCCATTTCGTAGAGAATATCCGCGTTTTCGCCGTTTTTCGACGCAATGATAGTTTCCACGGCCTCTTCGCCGACTTTCTTCAAAATTTTATCCTGCCCCGCGCCGAAAAGATAATTCGTGTACGAGCCTTCGACGGGATTGCGCTGCCTATCCTTGATAACCGCGTAAAGTTCGTACAAAACCAGCGCGAGATTTTCCTCCTCAGGCTGCTCGACGACCGCCGGAAGCTGCTGCGCGTTATCGTCCAACCGCCGCCCGCTGAAACAGGAATAAGTTCCCGTGTGACACGCAACGCCCGTCTGATGAACTTTGACCAAAAGCGCGTCGCCGTCGCAGTCGTAGTCAATTTCCTTGACGCGCTGAACGTTGCCGCTCGTTTCGCCCTTCTTCCAGAGCGTCTGCCGACTGCGGCTGTAAAAATGCGTATAGCCAGTCTCAGCCGTTTTCTGGAGCGATTCCGCGTTCATGTACGCCAGCATCAAAACCTGCCCGCTTTCCTCCTGCACTATCGCCGGTATCAGCCCGTTTGCGTCAAATTTTATTTTACTTATGTCAATTTTCATTTTGAATGTGAGCCTCCAACCAATTCAAAAAATTTTCATACGCCACGGAATTTTCCGCCACGCCAAAAATTTCGCTAATCAATTCGTCGTTACTGCATGTCAAATTTATTCCGTTAGCTTTAAGAAAAACAATCATTGCGTGAGCGCCAATTCTTTTATTTCCGTCAATGAATGGGTGATTCTTAACGAGACTGTAGCAAAACCGCGCCGCCTTTTCTGTCAGCGTCGGATATAAGTCATGACCGCCGAAAGTTTGAAACGGCGTCGAAACAGCCGAGTCAAAAAGTTTTTCATCACGAACGCCGTCAATCCCGCCGAATTTTTCAATCAGATTTTTATGCAAGCGCAAAATTTGAGTTTGGGAAATACGAATCATTTTGCCAGCGCCTCGTAAACTTCCGCGCGCTCAGTCATAATTTCATTTGAAATGCGCATTAAATCTTCGTCGCTGATTGTTTCGTTTTTGATTTTTTCGCGCAGGGAGTTTAAAAAAATTTCCGCGACGCTAAGATTCAAAGACGCCGCGTATTCGCTGACAGTTTTGTATTCGTCGTCGCTCAGCGTAATTTCAACAGTCATTTCAAAATCGCACCTCGACTCCGTGCCGCTTGAGATATTCCTTGACCTGGCGAATCGTGTACTTGCCGTAGTGGAAGACCGACGCTGCCAAAACCGCGTCCGCCCTGCCGTCAACCAAAACTTTTAGAAAATGTTCCAGCTCGCCCGCGCCGCCGGAAGCGATAACCGGCACGTTCACCGCCTCAGAAACCGCGCGAGTCAACTCAATATCGTAGCCGTCCTTCGTGCCGTCGGCGTCCATACTCGTCAGCAAAATTTCTCCCGCGCCGAGCGCCACGCCTTTTTTTACCCATTCCAGACAGTCAAGCCCCGTCGGAGTGCGCCCGCCGTTCACGTAAATTTCCCAGCTGCCCGCGCCGTTCCTTTTAGCGTCAACCGCCAGAACTATGCACTGGCTGCCGAATTTTTTCGCGCCGTCAGAAATCAGCGCAGGATTTTTCACCGCCGCGCTGTTGACGGAAATTTTATCCGCGCCCGCCGCCAGCATAACGCGCATATCGTCAACCGTGCGAATGCCACCGCCGACCGTGAAGGGAATGAAAACCTGCGCCGCGCAACTTCTCGCAACCTCAACCATCGTGCCGCGCTTTTCGTGAGACGCCGTAATATCCAGAAAAACCAGCTCGTCAGCGCGCTCGCCGTCGTAGCGCTTCGCAAGTTCAACGGGGTCTCCGGCGTCGCGCAGTCCAACGAAATTCGTGCCCTTGACCACGCGCCCAGCTTTCACGTCCAGGCACGGGATTATTCTTTTCGTCAGCATTTCAATCCTCAGCCGCCGCCAGCGCTGCTTTGAAGTCAATCACGCCTTCATAAAGCGCCTTGCCGATAATCGCGCCGACAATGCCGGTATGTTCCTGCACCCTGAGCGCGCGAATATCCTCGACCGAAGTCACTCCGCCCGACGCGATAACGTCCACGCCGGAACTTTTCGCAATTTCCGCCACGCGCTCCACGTTAATCCCGCCGAGCATTCCGTCCCGCGCGATGTCAGTATAAATAATCGTCGACACGCCGTAATCGCCAATCTGCGCCGCCAAATCTTTCGCGTGCATTTCGCCGGAATCGCACCAGCCGTGAACTGCCACAATCCCTTCGCGCGCGTCAATCCCGACGACGATGTTTTCTTCAAATTTCTCCGCCGCGTCGCGCACAAATTCGGGGTCTTCCACCGCCGCGCTGCCGAGAATCACGCGGTTCACGCCAATTTCCAGCAGATTTTCTATGTCATTCATCGTGCGAATGCCGCCGCCGACTTCAATCGGAATCGTCACGTTGTCCAGAATCCGCTTAATCGTGAAAATGTTCGTCAAAACTCCGTCGCGCGCGCCGTCCAGGTCTACCACGTGCAGAAATTTCGCGCCGGCCTTTTCCAGCTCTATCGCCGTCTCTTCGGGGTAGTACGAATATTTCAGTTCGCGCCTGAAATCGCCCTGCGTCAGCCGCACGCACTTTCCGTCGCGAATGTCTATCGCCGGTAAAATCAACATTTCCAACACTCCTTAAATCTGCACAAAATTTTTCAAAACCTGTAAGCCAACGTCGCCGGATTTTTCTGGGTGAAACTGCGTCGCAAAAATATTTCCCAGCTCCACCGCCGCCGTCACGCTTTCGCCGTAGTCAGTCGTCGCCGTTACCAAATTTTCATTCGACGGCACCGCGTGATAGCTGTGCACAAAATAAAAATAATTCCCGTTGCTCAGGCCCGCCATCAGCTTCGACGCGCCAAATTTCACCAGAATATCTTTCCTGCCAATTTTTATCGAGTTCCAGCCCATGTGCGGAATTTTCAGGCCGCCCGCGCGAATTTTTTTCACTTCGCCCTTGAAGACGCCCAGCCCGCGAACTCCCGGCGATTCCTCGCTGCTCTCAAACAAAATCTGCAGACCGACGCAAATTCCCAAAAGCGGCTTATGCGCCAGAATCTGTTCAATAATCGTCGGAATTAAGCCCGTCGCTTCCAAATTTCTCATGCAGTCTCCGAACGCGCCGACGCCAGGCAAAACCAGTTTATCCGCGCGCTTCAAATCCGCCGCGTCACTCGTCACCACGACTTCGCCGCCAACAAAGCTCAGCGCCTTTTCCACGCTGTACAAATTCCCGACGCCGTAGTCAATCAAAGCTATCATAAAATCACCCACGGTTAAATTCGCAGTTGCGCCGAATTATCCTGCCTTGATTTTATTCGCGCGGCTGGCAGGATTTTTTTTATTGGGCGGGAAATTGACTGTAAAAATTTTAGCGGAGGGATTTTCAGTGGCGATTTTGAAATTGAAACCGGCGTGCAAAGATTACCTTTGGGGCGGGCACCGGCTGGCGGAAGAATACGGCGTGGAGTACGACGGTCCAATTTTAGCGGAGGCGTGGGTTTTATCCGCGCACCCCGACGGCTCCTCGACGATTGTAAACGGCAAGTACGCCAGCAAAACTCTGCGCGAATACCTTGACGCGGAAGGGCTGGAAGTTTTGGGAACGCACTGCCGCCGCTTCCGTGAATTTCCGATTCTGACGAAGTTCATCGACGCTAAAGATAACCTGTCGATTCAGGTTCACCCGTCCAACGCCTACGCGCTGAAAAACGAAGGGCAGTACGGGAAAACTGAGTGCTGGTACATTCTCGACGCCGAGCCTGGCGCATTCCTCTACTACGGCTTCAAGCAGGAAATTTCCAAAGAAGAATTTGCCGCGCGTATCAAGGAAAATACTCTGCTCGAAGTTCTCAACGCCGTGCCCGTTAAAAAAGGCGACGTGCTTTTTATCGAGTCGGGAACTTTGCATGCGATTGGCAAGGGAATTTTAATCGCCGAGATTCAGCAAAATTCCAACGTCACCTACAGAATTTACGACTACGGCAGAGTTGGCGCGGACGGAAAAAAGCGCGATTTGCACATTGAAAAGGCGCTCGCCGTTACCAACCGCATTCCGATTGTCAGGAACGCCGAAAATTATCCGCACGTCGCCGACTGCGATTACTTCACGATTGATAAGCTCAACCTCGACGGCGTTTTGACTTACCGCGTTCAGGGCAACGTCAGCGAAAAATCTTTCCTCAGCATTCTGATTCTCGACGGCGCCGGAACTATCAGCAGCAAGGGCGAAAAAATTTCCTACCGCAAAGGCGATTCGTTCCTCCTGCCCGCAAATTCCGGCGACTGGCAGATTGAAGGCACCTGCGACGCGCTTTTGACGACCATTCGCGAAAAGGCAAATCCAATCCGCGTCGGCGTCAATATCGGCTCGTCCGAAATTCAAATGTCAATCGTCAACGAACAGAATCAGATTCTCGACACGAAAAAATATCCGACAAATCCTAAGCGCCCGCCGAACGAAATTATTGACGAGACCTCCGAAAATATTTTGAAACTGCTGGCGGAAAATGACATTCCGCTCGAACAGTGCGTAGGCGTGGGCGTCGGCGTTCCTGGCACGATTGACCGGCGGCGCGGCAAAGTCGTTTACTCGAACAATATCCGCTGGGAAGACGTGCAGCTTACCAAACGGCTCGGCGAAGTCATTCCCTGCCCCGTGCGAATTGCGAACGATGCGGATTGCGCGGCTCTCGGCGAGGCGATTGCTGGCGCGGGGAAAAATTTCAGCGATGTCGTCATGTTCACTCTCGGCAACGGCGTCGGCGGCGGAATTATTCTGCACGGCGAAGTTTTTGAAGGCGGTATCATGGGCGGCAGCGAAGTCGGGCACCAGGTTATTCGCGTGCACGGGCGGCTTTGCAGTTGCGGGCGCAAGGGCTGTCTCGAAGCTTACATTTCCGTCCCCGCGCTTTTACGCTCCGCCGCGCAGGTCGCTGGCAGGGAACTCACGCTAGACGAAATTTTCGCGCTGGCTAAAAACGAAGATGTCGCAATGAGCGAAGTCGTTGAGCAGTACACGCTTATGCTCGGGCAGGGGATTGTTAATATCGTCAACATGTTCCGCCCGCAGCTGATTTTGCTCGGCGGTGCAATGAGCGCGTACGTCAGGGATTTAATCGACCCGCTCACCGATATTCTCAACGAAGACTGTTTCGGCGGCGTCCACGCGCCAATTCCCAAAATCGCTATCGCTGAGCTCGGTTCAAACGCCGGTATGATTGGCGCCGCAAATTTGTAATGCTGGAAAAAATTTTAGACCTCGGAAAATTTCTGGCGGCGACGCTGATTTACATAGTTTACCCGCCGGTTTGCCCGAAGTGCGGCGAAATTGCTGACGACTACGGCGCGCTTTGCGAGGAATGCGCGAAGAAAATTTTCCACGTCAGCGCTGAAAAAAATCTGCCGGAAAATCTCAGCGGCGTCATGAGAATTACAAAGTACCGCGAAGGCACGCGCGAACTTCTGCTCAGGCTCAAGTTTGAAAATGATTTGAGCGTTCTGCCCGCAATTCACAAAATCCTCGCCGAAGTTTCCGACCGCGACGAAATTCAAAACTTCCTCGCTGGCGTCGACGCTGCGGTTTACGTGCCGATTCATAAAGACCGCATGAAGGAGCGCGGTTACAATCAGACGGAGCTTATTTTTCGCGACTGGCTTACCGCGCAAAAAATTCCGGCGGGAAATTTTCTCGTCCGCGTGAAGTCCACGCCGCGCCTTTTCAAATTCGGTTCCGCCGAGCGCAGGGAAATTCTTCACGACGCGTTCAAACTGGCGGAAGGCGCTGACGTTCGCGGGAAAAATATTTTGATAGTCGACGATATTTACACGACGGGCGCCACGGTTTCCGAATGCGCCAGAGTTTTGCTGGGCGCCGGTGCTGCTAAAATTTTCGTGCTGGCGCTGGCGTCAGATTTTGGAGAGTGAACTATGCACGAAGCCGCGCTTGCTGAAAATATTTTGCAAATCGCGCAGGAGACTGCCGCTGCAAATCACGCGCAAAAAATTTCTGCTATTGGCTTAAAGCTCGGCGAAATGTCCGGCGTCGAAGTCGAGGCGCTGAATTTCAGTTTCGACGTGCTCAAAAAAAATACGCCCGCTGAAAACGCTGAGCTCAAAATTACACGCGTGCCAATCCGTGCGCAATGCAACCGCTGCGGGAAAATTTTTACCGTGGCGCACTACAATTTTTTCTGTCCGAAATGCGACGGCGTTTTGATTTTGCAGAGCGGGCGCGAACTTCTGGTTGAGTTCGTTGACTGCGAATAATTATTTCGCGCTGTAGTCGAAGGCGCCTTTGAGAATTTTCAAGTCGAAACCAAATTTCTCGTACTTCCATCTGCGCGGTATCCATGTTCGAGCCGTAAGCAATATAAATTTTTCCCATAGCACTCGGCGCTGATTTTACCGCCGTTGATTTTCTCCTTCAAATTTTGTATACTTGCGGCAGAATTTTTGAAACGATTGGAGGAGTTACCGTGAACGACGACCTCAGACGAATTTTTGAAATGCTGGCGGCGATTAATACGCGGCTTGAAATTAATGAACGATCGCTTAAGCAGATTGACCAGCAACTGGCGCTTTTAAATCTCAAGCGCGAGGCGGAGCTGAACGATTTTCGCGAGGCTATGAAAAAGCTCACCGATGCCGTTGACGAACTCAAGCAGCTGAACGCGACCGCCGCCGATAATTCCGCGCTCACGAAGGCGGTCGCGGAAATAAAAACTGCCGCGCGCAATACCGTCAAGGCGGACGATTTCGTTACGGTTCGCATGGCGCTTCAAAATTCCGCCGTCTCGATTAACGACGTGAAAAAGCGCGTCGACGGAATTAAATTCGACACGAACAAAAAGTTCAACGAACTCGCCGTCAACAGCGACATAAATCAGCAGGCGATTCTTAGCGCGCTGGCTGAAATTAAAAATAAACTCGCTAAGCCGGAAATTCCCGCTGAAAAAAAGCCGGAACAGGATTTTGAAGTTTCCAGCTGGTGGAGCGGCGACAGGGAGCGTTGAAATTTTTGACAAGAATCGAAGCACACGTCAACAACATAGCGCTTTCGCACACGATTTTCGACTTGCCGTTCGCGCTGATTGGCGCATTGCTGGCGTCGGGCGGAAAGGTAAGCGCGCTGACAATTTTTCTGATAATCGTGGCGGTAACTTCGGCGCGGGCGGCGGCACTGGCTATAAACAATCTGGCGGACTTGAAGTACGACAAACTTCAGCCGCGAATGCGATACCGCGCAATGGTACGCGGAGAAATTTCTAAAACGGAAGCGCTGATTTTTATTTTAGCATGTCTTTTGGTAATGGTCGTGACGGTCGCACAGCTGCCGCCGATTTGCCTGAGACTTTTGCCTGTGGCGGCGCTGCCGTTCGTAGTTTACCCGTTCACGAAAAGATTTACCGGCTGGTGTCACGTGGTTTTGGGCGTGGCGATAGCGATGGCTCCGGCGGGCGGCTGGGTCGCGGCGGGCGGCGAACTTTTTGCACCGGCGATGATTTTCCTGTGTTTAGCGGTAACTTTATGGATGGCTGGCTTTGACGCAATGTACGGCGCGCAGGACGAAAAATTCGACAGGGCGCACGGTCTGCACTCGCTGACGACAGAATTTGGCGCGCGCAAGGCGTTCGAGCTGTCGAAGGTCTTCCACATTTTTTGCGTGGCGTGCCTGCTGATAACGGGAATAATTTTGAACCTCAGCGCGATTTATTTCGTGGGAGTTGCGATTGCGGCGGTCGTTTTGGTTTACCAGCACGCGATTGTCAGCCCGCGCGATTTTTCGCAGGTCACGCAGGCTTATTTTATGCGCAACGGAATTGTTTCGGTGGCGATTTTGATTTGTACCTGGCTAAATTTTACTTGAAATTTTTCACGGCTTGGTTTATAATTTCGCTGTCCTGGAAGTGATTTCGCTCATGAGAGTCTCTATGCGCAGATTTTTTAACTGCAATGAAATTTCAACCGACTGGAGCCCAATCCAAAACCTTGACGCTAAGGAAGTCTTCGTTTGCGCGGAGGCTTTTTTAGTTTGCAAAAAAAATTCGTTGAAATATGATTTTTGATATTGTATAATCGCTGCGTAGAAATTTTCGATTTAAGGGGAGGTTTTTAAATTGATTTACACAGTTACGTTTAATCCGGCGATTGACTACATCATTCGGCTGGACAAACTCACGCCTGGCGCGATTAACCGCGTGAATTATGAGCAGGTTCTGGGCGGAGGCAAAGGAATTAACGTTTCAATCGTGCTGGGAAACCTTGGGCACAAATCCACGGCCATGGGTTTCCTTGCGGGCTTTACCGGCGACGAAATTGTCCGCCAGCTGCGCGACTTCAACGCCGCCGACGATTTTGTCAAGCTCGACGCAGGTTTTTCGCGCATTAACGTCAAAGTCAAAGCCGACGTGGAAACCGAAATCAACGGGCAGGGTCCGAAAATCAGCGACGCCAAACGCGATGAACTTTTTGCTAAGCTCCAGAAACTCGGCGCGGGCGATACGCTCGTAATTTCCGGCTCAATTCCCAACACGCTCCCCGACGATATGTACGAACGCACGCTTGAACCGCTGCAGGGCAAGGGCATTCGCGTGGTCGTCGACGCCGAAAAGGGGCTGCTCCTCAAAGTTTTGAAATTCCACCCCTGGCTGATTAAACCCAACAATCACGAACTCGGCGACATGTTCGGCGTCAAACTCAACAGCGACACGGAAATTATCGAGTACGCCAAAAAACTGCAGGAAAAAGGCGCGCAAAACGTTCTGATTTCCATGGCGGGCGACGGCGCAATTCTGCTGACGGCGGAAGGAAAATCTTACAAGTCCCCTGCGCCAAAAGGCAAGCTCGTCAATTCCGTCGGCGCGGGCGATTCCATGGTTGCCGGATTTATCGCGGGCTACGAAGAATCCAGCGGCGACTACGAAAAGGCGTTTCACATGGGCGTTGCAACCGGCTCGGCGTCCGCTTTTTCCGAAAATCTTGCTACCCGCCCCGAAGTTGAAGCTCTCCTCAAGACTATCGAAAAATAATTCGCTGAGGCGATTGACATGAAAATCACAAATTTTATAAACAAAAAATCCGTCGCGCTGAACGTCCGCCCCTCGACGAAACACGAAGCTATCGACATGCTGATAGATTTGCTCATGACGGCTGGCGCGGTCAAGGACAAAGAGGCGGTGCGACGCGACATTCTTGCACGCGAAGCGCAGGGCTCAACCGGCCTTTCCAACGGTCTGGCGACGCCCCACGCGCAGAATAACGCTATCAAAAAAGTTTCAATCTCAATTCTGACAGTGCCCGAAGGCGTCAACTTCGACTCAATCGACGACAAGCCCGCGCGACTTTTAGTGCTGTTCGCCGCCCCGCTCAACGCCGATTCCGCGTCAATGACGGAAATGGGCAGGCTGGCAGTTTTGCTGATGGATTCCGACTTCAAGGAAAAATTAATCAGCGCGACTTCCGTCGACGAACTTTTGAAGGCTATCGACGAGAAAGAGGCTGATCGTTCACGCACCGAGGCTCCCGAAATTTCCGAGAACACGAAAATCATCGCCGTTACCGCCTGCCCGACAGGAATTTCTTCTTCGTTCATGGCGCGCGAGGCTCTCAAAAACTGTGCGCAGAAACTCGGCATGAACATTCGCGTTGAGGTTTACGGCGCCGCCGGCGTTTACCATTCGCTCAGCGCTGACGAAATTAAAAATGCTGACGTGGTTATCGTAGCCGCCAGCAAGAAAGTTCCAATTTCCCGCTTCGACGGCAAGAAAATGATTCAAACTGCCGTCGGTACCGCAATTCGCAAGCCCGAACAGCTTTTCGAGCGCATTAAGGCAGGGCAGGCGCAGGTTTTCCACGCAACCGAAGACGACGAACCTATCAGCTCCAAAATCTTTAAGAAAATCAAAAGTATTTTCAGCTGAACGGAGGTTACCGCAATGCGTAAAATAATTCTCCTGCCGGTACTCGCGCTGGCGATTTTCCTCGTCGGCAGTACCGCTTACGCCGGTCAACAGGATTTCATTCTTGTCAACAACAGCGGGCAGGCGATTACGGAAATTTATTGCAGCGCCACCGATAACTGGGAAGAAAACGTGCTGGGCAACGCAATTCTTAAAAACGGCGAAACTTTCCAGCTGACTTTTCCAGAAGACCAGACCGCACGCTACTGGGATTTGAAAATAGTTTTCAAGAACGGCGACAATCTTTACTGGAACAGCCTCGACCTTTTCAGCATTTCGGAAATGACGCTCGATTCGTCCGGCACAATTCATACGCAGTGAGCGATTAATTTTGTTTAAAGCGGCGGCTGTTTAGGCTGATTCTTCGTTCCCGCAGCCGCCGTGAGGAATTATAAATTTTTAGGGAGAGTGGATTAAATGAGAGTTACCGATTTGCTCAAAAAGGCGAGCATCGAACTCGGCGCCCACGTTAAGGACAAGCCGGATGCGATAGCGCATTTGGTTGACCTTATGGAAAAGGGCGGCAACCTCAAGGACAAGGCGCAGTACCTCAAAGACGTGCAGGCGCGCGAAGCCTCCGGCACGACAGGTCTGGGCGACGGAATTGCTACGCCGCACGCGAAATCTGCTGGCGTCAAGGAAGCCGGTCTCGCCGCAATGACAATCCCCGAAGGTATCGACTTCCAGTCAATGGACGGCAACCCCGCACGGCTTTTCTTCGCTATCGCGGCGCCCGACGGCAGCAACGACGAACATTTGATGATTCTTTCCAAGCTCGCCACGATGGTTATGGATCCCGACTTCAAGGAAGCGTTGATTGCCGCAAAGACCAAGGAAGAATTTCTGCAGATTATCGACGACAAGGAAGACGGCAAATTCCAGGCGCCCGCCAGTTCCGCAACTATGACGGCGGCTCCTACCGCTGACCACATTCAGATTCTGGCGGTTACGGCGTGCCCGACGGGTATAGCTCATACGTTCATGGCGGCGGAGAGTCTGGAACAGCACGCTAAGAAACGCGGAATTTCGATTAAAGTTGAGACGAACGGTTCCGGCGGCGCGAAAAATATTCTGACGGCGGACGAAATTGCGAAGGCGGACGGCATTATCGTTGCGGCGGATAAAAACGTTGCAATGGCGCGTTTCGACGGCAAAAAAGTTGTCATCACGAAAGTTGCCGACGGTATCAACAAGGCGGACGAACTGATTGACCGCGCGCTGGACGGCTCGGCGCCGGTGTATCACGCGAAGGCTGGCGAAAGCGCTGGAGATTCTGGTGGCGGCGGCGGCGAAAATGAAAGTGTCGGGCGCCAGGTTTATAAGCACCTGATGAACGGCGTTTCGCACATGCTGCCTTTCGTTATCGGCGGCGGCATTCTTATAGCGATTTCGTTCCTTATCGACGGCGCGAGCGTTGACCTGAACAGCCTGCCTGCGGACGAGCGCGGCAAGTTCGGTGGCATTACGCCGCTGGCTGCGGTTTTCAACGGGATTGGCGGTGCGTCTTTCGGATTCATGCTGCCGGTTCTCGCCGGATTTATTTCCATGTCGATTGCCGACCGCCCTGGCCTTGCGGCGGGTTTCGTCGGCGGCGCGCTCAGTGCGTCTAACGGCTCCGGCTTTTTAGGCGCGCTCCTCGCCGGTTTTATCGCCGGTTTCCTTGTCAACTTCCTCAAAAAGGCGCTCAGCGGTCTTCCTGCGTCTCTGGAAGGCACTAAGCCAATTCTTTTCTACCCGCTGCTAGGTATTCTCGGCATTGGTCTGATTTGTAACTTTGTAATTGGTCCGCCCGTCGCCGGCGTCAACGAATGGCTGAAAGACACGCTCGGCCACATGGATCCTTCCGCGAAACTCATGATGGGCGCGGTTATCGGCGGCATGATGGCTATCGACATGGGCGGCCCCCTGAACAAGGCGGCTTACGTTACCGGCGTTGGCCTGCTGGCGGACGGCAACTACTACGTTATCGCGGCGGCGATGGCTGGCGGTATGGTTCCTCCGCTGGCGATTGCCCTTTCCACGATTTTCTTCAAGAGCAAATTCACTAAGCAGGAACAGAGCACGGCGCCGACAAATATCGTCATGGGTTTTTCGTTCATAACTGAAGGCGCGATTCCTTTTGCGGCGGGCGACCCGCTCCACGTAATTCCTGCCTGCGCGATTGGCTCAGCGATTGCCGGCGCGCTGGTCATGATGTTTGACTGTACGTTAATGGCTCCGCACGGCGGAATTTTCGTTGTCCCGACGATTGGCAACCCTGGCGGCTATCTGATTGCGATTGCGGTCGGCGCGGTTGTCGGCGGCGCGATTCTCGGCATTATCAGAAAGCCGCGTCCGCAGGAATAAGCTCGTTTCAGCATTTCTTTCTGCGAGAAAGAAACGCTGGCAAAGAAAGCTGGGCCGAGTGACGCCATCCAGGCGTCAGTGCGGCCCGCGGCCCGTCCATGGGCCGCTTCTTTTTTTTTGCATAAATTTATTGGAAAACGTATCTGTCGAGCCGCGCGAAAGCTTCTTCAATCAGCGAAAACGGCGACGCCAGCGACATTCTCAGACCGTACGGGCACTGGAACAATTTGCCGTCGTGCCACGTTACACCGCAGTCCCAGCCGCGCTTTAAAATTTCTTCCTGCGACAGATTTTTTTCGAGGCAGAAATTTTCGCAGTCAAGGAAAAGCATGTAAGTTCCTTCGGGCTTGCCGGCTTTAACGCCGCTGAAATTTTTCGTGACGTGTTCATAAGCGTAGTTCAAATTTTTTTCAAGCACGGCGTTAAGTTCGTCCGTCCATTCGCGTCCTGCCTCGGAGTAGGCGCCAATCAGCGCGTGCATTGAAAAAACGTTCGGCGAATTGTAATGCGTCAGCGAAGATTCTTTTTCGGCGCGTTCACTCAGCCAGCGGTTGAAAATAATTCTGTACGCGCCAACAATTCCGGCGAGGTTGAAAGTTTTCGACGGCGAATAAAAAGCGGCGGTATTTTCGCGGGCGTAGGCGCTGACCTGCTGCGTGGGAATGTGCCTGCTGCCGCTGAAAGTTATGTCAGACCAGATTTCGTCGGAAATTACAAAGACGCCGTGCCGCTCAAAAATTTCCAGCGCAGTTTCAAGCTCGGCGCGCGTCCAGACCCGACCGCAGGGATTATGCGGCGAACAGAAAATCGCCACGTGAATTTTATTTTCGACAATCTTCCGCTCCATGTCCTCGAAGTCCATGCGCCAGATATTTTCGGCGTCAAGAATCAGCGGGCTGTGAATCAGATGGTAGCCATTGTTTTCCGCCACGACGCTGAAACCCACGTATGTCGGAGAGTGAACCAGAATGTTGTCGCCGCGCGAGCAGAGCACATTCAGAATGTTGACGACGCCGCCCAGCACGCCGTTTTCGTAAAAAATATTCTCAGCCGACAGATTTTCTACGCCGTTGCGGATTTTCTGCCAGTCGATAATCGCGCGGAAATATTCTTCGCTCAGCGGGAAGTAGCCGAAAATCGGGTGCCGCGCCCGCTCGATAATTTTTTCCACAACCGAAGGCGCCGTTTGAAAATTCATGTCCGCAACCCACATTGGAATTGAGCTGAAACCTCCGCGCGGCGGCTCAGGCGCAAAGCCAGGATTTTTTCCAAGCCCGTCAACCGCCAGCGCATCTTTCCCGCGCCTGTCCAAAATCGTCTCGAAATCGTATTTCATCGAAATCCCTCCGTGATTTTTGCCGGTAATTGTACGGAAAATTTTTTTCACAGTCAAATTGCTTTACACCGCCGCGCCAATTCCTTTATAATTTCGGAATTGATTAAGGGGGTCTGAATATGAAAATTGCTGTACACTTCGGCGCGGGCAATATCGGGCGCGGGTTTATCGGGCTGCTGCTGAGCAGGGCGGGCTACCACGTGAAATTCATCGACATAATCGACGAGCTGGTTGACGATATAAATTCGCGCGGCAAGTACAACGTGCAAATCGCCGGTTCGCCGGAAAAAATTCTCGTGGAAAATATCAGCGCGATTGACAGTGACAGGGACGACGTTGCCGTTGACGCGGTTGTTGACGCCATTGCTGAGGCCGACCTTGTAACCACGGCGATTGGTCCCAATTCGCTGAAGTATATTGCCTCAAATCTTGCGGAAGGCCTGAAAAAGCGGCTCGCCATCAAAAACAGGAAGCCGCTCAACGTCATCGCCTGCGAAAACATGTTCGGCAGTTCGACCACGCTGAAAAATTTCGTCTACGCCAAACTGACTGACGAAGTTAAAAATGAACTTGACAAACTCGTTGGTTTCCCTGACGCCGCCGTTGACAGGATTGTTCCCAATCAGCCGTACGGCGAAAAGCTCATGGTGACGGTTGAGGAATTTGCCGAATGGGACGTTGATTCGCGCGGCGTCGTTGGCGAATTTCCGCAGATTGAAGGTCTGACGCTGGTTGACAATCTCAACGCGTACATCGACAGGAAAATTTTCACGGTCAACACCGGCCATGCGGCGATTGCCTACCTTGCCTATCAGCACGGCATTAACGACATTTCCAACGCGATTCACGTCGAAGAAATTTTGCAGACGGCGCGCGACGTCTGGGCGGAAACTTCGGCGCTGCTGATTGCAAAGTACCGTTTCGCTCCCGCCAGTCACCGCCGCTACGTTGAGCAGGTCGAAAAAAGATTTTCCAATCCGTATCTTTCGGACGAAGTTATAAGAGTCGGTCGGCACCCCAGGCGTAAACTTGCGCCGGAGGACAGAATTATTTACCCCGCGAACCAGCTCGCCACGCACGACATCAATCCCGAAGCGCTGGGAAAAGTTGCCGCCGCCGCCTTCAAGTTCGACTACGACGGCGATACCGAGGCGGTTGAAATTCAAAATTACATTCTGGCGAACGGGCTCGACGCCGCAATTACGCACTTCACCGGCGTCACGGCGGGCTCCAGACTTTTCTACATCATCAAGAAGAACTTTTAACAAATCGTAAAAAGAAGAGGCGCCACATGGACGTGGCGCCGCCCGCGTTGAGAGCGTGATGCGAACACCGCGGGCTGTTTTCTTTTGTAACTTTTCTTTTGCACCAAAAGAAAAGTTAGTCCCTCAAGCTTTAATCGTGGTGCGTCGGAGCTTTTTGAGAATGTTGCGCGCAAGGTTACAAATCGCCGCCTTGAAATCTGGCGCCTCCTCAGCGACGTAGTAAAGGAACGCCTCGTACTTTTTGTAATTGGCGCTGTCGATAATGTTGTTGATAATGTTCAGGCAGGTCGTCTGATCCTGCAGGCGCAGGCGGGAGTTGCCGAAAACGGTGCCGTAGCCGAACCAGGTTTTGATAAGTTCGCCAACTTGCGGGTCGTAAAGGTGCGGGAAGCGCTGAATCATCTGGAAATAGTTCGTGATAGCGGTAGAAAGTTCGTCGTCCGTCAGGTTTCCGCTGAGATATTTGACGGCGCTGGCGCGGACGGCGGGAAGTCTTTCGTGCAAATTCCAGAAGCAGGCGAGGTACGAGCGAATCTGGTCGGGGCGGGTTTCGGACAGGAAATTTTTAACTAATTCGTCGCTGTCGAGCCTGCCCTGATAGAAAAGCGCCGCCCTTGACGCCGCATAATGCTCACTCGTCGGCTCAAGCTCATAGAAAGCGCGATTGGCCGGCGTGTAGTTCACGTAGCCGAAGTAGTTGCAAATCACGGCGTTTACAATTTCCCTTGGGCGCTGAGAAAAATTTCCATGAAGCCCCAAATTGCGGAAAAGCTGTTCGCTGATATTTTCATTCGCCGCAGAACGGAGCACGCCCAGCGCGTCATACAAACTGCTGGAACGGTCGTCGTCTTTAATTACGCGGTCGAGCGAATCGAGGACGACGGATTTTTTTTCTTCGCCGCTCGCCGCAAGCCGGTACTTTTCAACGAAATTGCTGGACTTCGGGCTGACCAAATCGCGAATGAGTTTCTGCACATAAATTTTGGAATCGCGGAACCTTTCGGGATTGAGGCGCGCAAAATCTTCCGGAAAGTTCAGCGCGAAATTTTTCTTGAAAATGTTGCCAATCTGCTTATCAGCGTGCGTGCCGCTCAGGTCGTGAATCATGCTGAGAATTTCCGGCACGAACTCTTCATTCTTCGACTCCATAAGCGCGCAGAAACAGCCGTAGCTTACTTCCTCCTGATAATGAAAGTTGTCGTAAATGTAGCGCAAAAGATTTACGTCGCCAATTTTCCCGACGGCAATTTCGCAAACGGTTAGCGCCTGCTCCCACTTCCAGACCTTGAGAATGTGCTCAATCGAGCTGAGAAAATTTTCATTCTCGCGGTAAACGAGGTAAACAACGTCGGCAATGTCGGCGACAAGGCGCTTGTTTACGAAAAGATGGGCGGCGATATTCGACGTGTACAGCATGACTTCAATCGGGCAAACTTCGCCGTGATAGTTGCGAATCATCGCGCGCGAAAGCAGCATGAATTTATTTTTGAGCTCGCGCAGCTGCATAGTTGGATTGTCGCGGAAAGTCTGCCACGTCGCGCTGAACTCGTCCAAATCGGATTTTTCAAACTGACCGGTGAAAAGCTGGTTGCTCTTCATATTGACGATAGTGCGGCCGGTCGTTATGCTCCTGTCGTTATTTTTAATTTCGGCGGTCGCCTCGGGGAAGTCCTCCATGCTGAGGCCTTCAAAAGCTTCTCCAAAATTATTCATGACACTCACCTTTCGGTTGAATTATTTTTCCACGGTATCCACAGTCAAATCGAAAACCTGACGGCGCGCGTCCTGCAGGTGCAGTTTCATCTTAAGAAAACGGTCTTCGTCAATTTCGTAACTGATTCGCGCAACGGTATTTGGCTCAACCAGCGAGTTAAAAGTTTGCGCGTAGTCGTAGAGGATACGCATTTCGGGATCCCACTGGCTTTGACCGGCGAACAAATGAAATCTGACGCCGTTGGAACCAACGTGGAAATCGTGGTCGACTTCGCCCTGGCAGGGAATTGCAACGTTGGCGTCGATAATTTTCATCGGCAGCTGATTTTCCACGTCGATAAAAATTGCCTCAGCCAGGCGCGGACGTTCGTCTTTCTGCGGAGCGGCTGAAACTTCCGGCGCCTCCTCAAAAATTTCGTCCGTTTCGTCAGCGGTATTTTCCTCGTCGCTTATGTCAACCATTTTTTCCTTGTGAATTTTGGCTGTGATAAATTTTGACATCGCCGCGCCAAGTGCTACGGCGTCCATTGGATTTTCGGCTTTGAGCACGGGGCACTTGCAGAATTTTTCCAGCGCGGTTTTTATCGGCAGGTACTCCGACATTCCGCCGGTAAGGAAAACGCAGTCAATTCCGTGCTCACCCATTGCCCTCAACTTTTTCAGCAGCTCATGCACCGGCTTAATAACGTGCTTATCGCGAAGTTTATCCGTCAAATCCCGCTTCGGGTGCCGGAAATCGTCGCTGAAAAACATCTGCGTATACTCCTGGTATTCCCTGTAGGTAACGTCGAGCTCAACATTTTCGTGCTCCAAAAATTTTGCCAGCTTCCCGAAAGTGACATTGGTAATCGAATCTTCGTCGTAGCCCATGCTCAGCTGCGTACTGTACCATTTTTTATACGCCTCGCAGTACGGCATAATTTGCGTCACCAAATCGTTGCGAATTTCCGGCGACTCGATAGCCGAATCGGGAATCTGATAGCGCTGGAAAAGTTTGTTGAGGACGCCAATCGCAACCTGTTCGTCGAAGTCGTTCCCGCCGAACTCAGTATACCTGCCAGTTATAACAAAGTGAATATCGTAGACGCCGTTCCTGTCAATCTGCAAATCGACAACGCAGATATCGCAGGTGCCGCCGCCAATATCGTAAACCATCATGCGTTTGGTCTCGGTGAAGTCAATCGCGTCGGAGTCGCCGGAAAGAATCTGGTCGTTTATGTAGCTGTAAAGGGCGGCGACGGGCTCTTCAAGGATTGAAACTTTCTGGAAACCGGCGAGATTTGCCGCGCGAACGGTATCGCTTATCTGGTTTTGGCGGAAAGACGCGGGCACGGTAATCGTCACGTCAGGGAAAACGTCGTCGCCGCGCATCATAATCGTCCGGCGAATCGTGTCGTAGCAGACCTTGAGAATTTCGGCGGCGGCGTCCACCGGCGTAAACCCGTTGGCGTATTCAACCTTGCGTCCCATATCAATTTTGGTATTGTAGAGAATGCGTTTGTCGGCGCCGAAACTTTTGCGGTCGTGCGCGTACATGCCGACTTTAACTTCGTCGGTGTCGAAAAAAAGTACGCTCGGCAGGTAAAAATTTCTGTCGACGCGCGTGGCGGTCACGTACTGGTTGATTGGGTGAACCATGGATTTCAAAATCCCGTACTTGGGCTTTTTGCAGGTCGCCATAACCGTGTTGGTCGTGCCCAAATCAATTCCCACGTGAATATTTGACTGAACGTTTGTGTCGCCGTTCAAATTAATCTTCCTCCTTCTTCATGGAAATCAGCGGGAGAACGAGCTCTTCGCCCTTGTAGCGCCAGCCTGGGTACTTGAGGACGCCTTCGTTTAGTCCCTCCACAATTTCCTTTTCGTTCACGGAATAGTTTACATTTGCGTCGTCGGACGTGAACTTGATTTTCCTGCCGAGCTTTTTGGTTTCGCAGGGGGTAATTCCGAGGTTGTTGAAAATGAACAGCAGGTTTTGAATCGCGGTTCTGACTTTTTCGGGGGAAATTTCGCTGGCGCCGAGGTGCATGAGGAAAAGTTCGTTAAGCGGAGCGCCGTATTTGCCGTCGCACAGTCCCTGAAAAATTTCGCGCAGAGCCTTGGAGTACTGCGAAAAATCGCTGCGGAAATCCTGCGACTTCAGACTTTCGTAATAGGCGAGGTCGCGCTGCAGGTTGTAAATTTCGGAATCCTTCTGCGCGATAATCATTTCGTATTTTTTGGCGGCCTTGTCGAGTTCACTTTCAACGTTCTGATCCGTGCGAATGCGCGCCTTGCCGTTGGCGTTGCTCTTATCGCGGCGGGCAATTTCCTCCAGCAGAATGTCGTTGAGGTACAAAAGTTCCGGCTTGTAGGGCGTGAGTTCGCTTTGAAAGTTCAGGCGGAAATTTTCACTGCGCTCTAAAAGATATTCGCGCGTAATTTTTTTCCGGCTGTCCGCGAAGAAATTTTGAATGTTGCGCGAAAGCTGATTGGTCTGGTGAATGACTTTTTCGCGCAGGTCGTCGGGATTGGTGGCGCCGTTAGCAAGGGCGATTTTGACGTTGGCGGAGGCCAGCAGGTCGAACAAAACTTTTTCGTCGCGAATCGCGCTGACTTTGTTTCCGAAAACGACTATGCAGATATTTTTTTTCTGGCGGGCGTACTCTTTAACTTCGTCGCAGTAGGCGTACTGGGGAAATTTCTCGCTCCAGCCGGCTTCGAGGCTGTCGAAAAAGTCGAGGAACTCGCCGTTGGTAATTTGAATTTCAATCAGCGCGTCGAGTTTGAGCTTGAAAATAATTCTGTCGGTTTGCGGGACGGATAATTTTTCACAGAGGCGAAGGAAAATATCGCGGCGTTCGAGTTCGCGTTCGGAGCGGCGTCGGGCGTTGCCGGAAGATTTCTGGCGTTTGAGCGCGTCTTTAACGACGGTATCAACCAGCGTCAGAAAAGGTTCCTCGAACTTTTTGAGCAGCGCCGAAAAAGCATTGTAATCGTTTTCGCTGAGCCCCTGCACGTAGCGGCGGTGGAAGCGGTCAATTTCGCGGGCAGTTTCATTTTCCATTTCGATATCGGAAAAATTACAGCGGTCAAGGCTGGCGTTGCGCATTTTCACTTCGTCGACCGCCGAGAAATACGAATCCGCCAGATAAATCTGCTCCATAATCACACAGCTGGCGAGGAGCTCGATGAAAAATTTTCTGGCGCGAATTTTTTCCGGCGCGTTCGGGAAAATGTACTCAGAAATTCGCCGGTACTCCCTGCCAAATTCTGCAAGCTCGCCGAGGCGTTTGGCGTCCCCGTAAAGTTCCACGATGTAATAATCGCGCTGCTGCCCGTACGAAAAATCTCGCCGCACAAGTACGCCGCCAGTCAGGTGAAAGAGCAAATCCACTTTCAAGCGGTTAAGTCCTGTCAAAGCAAATTGGCTGTCCAATTTTGAGCACCCCCATAACAAATATCCAGACGCACGATTTTTTAATTATAATCAGCAAAAATTTTGGCGTCAACTTGAAAAACAATCCCGCCCGCGTTTATAATAATTGGGAAAAATTTTCACGGGCGGGTGAAGTTTATGAAATTGCGAAAAGCGGTGATACCGGCGGCGGGGCTCGGAACCAGATTTTTACCGGCGACGAAGGCTCAGCCTAAGGAAATGCTGCCAATCGTCGACAAGCCGACAATCCAGTACATAATCGAGGAAGCGGCGTCGGCGGGCGTCGAAGATATAGTAATAGTCACGGGCAGGAGCAAGCGCTCAATCGAGGATCATTTCGACCGGTCAATCGAACTGGAAATGGAGCTGGAAAAGGCGGGAAAATCCGACTGGCTGGCGATGGTCAAATCAATTTCGGAAATTGCGAACATACATTTCATTCGGCAGAAACAGCCGCTGGGTCTGGGGCACGCGGTATTGACGGCGAGCCATTTCATTGGCGACGAGCCGTTCGCGGTACTTTTGGGCGACGACGTTGTAGTTTCCAAAAAGCCGGTACTTCAGCAAATGGTTGAGGTTTTCAACGAGTACAAGACTTCGATTTTGGGCGTGCAGGAAGTTTCGCCGGAAGTCGTGCACCGCTACGGAATTGTTGACTGCCGCCACGTGGACGACGACGTTTACAAAGTTCGCGATTTGGTTGAGAAGCCGCAAAAAGAAAATGCGCCAGGCAATATCGCGATTCTGGGGCGATACATTCTGACGCCGACAATTTTCAGTTATCTTGAGAATCAGACGCCAGGCGCGAACGGCGAAATTCAGCTGACGGATTCTCTCAAGCGGCTCGCCAAAGATGAGGCGATGTACGCTTATGTTTTCAAGGGGCACCGCTACGATGTCGGCACGAAAATTGGATTTCTGCAGGCGAATATTGAATTTGCATTGCGAAACCCCGAGGTCGCCGACGATTTGAAAAATTATTTGAACGAGTTACATGAAAATATGGAGCAAATGCTGGCTTACGACTGAGCCAATTTTTTGAGCAGTTCAGCGCAGGCGCGGGAAACGTCGCGGTAGGTTGCGGTGTAGTCGTCGGTAATGTAGGGGTCGTCAACGTCGCGATGTTCGCCGGCGAAATCCATCATGAGAAAAATTTTGCCGTCGGGGTCGCCGCCGGAAATCTGTTTGAGGTCGCGGACATTCATTTTGTCCATGCCGATAACGTAATCGCAGTTTTGATAATTCGCGCGGGTGAACTGTCTGGACATGCGGAACTCGAAAGGAACGCCGTGGATTTTGAGTTCGTAGCAGGTGCCGGAGGAAACTGGCGTGCCAGCGCACGGGTGACAGCCGGAAGATTCGACGGAAATTTTATCGCTGAGACCTGCCTGCGCGACGAGATTTTTCATGACGAACTCAGCCATAGGCGAGCGGCAGATATTTCCGAGGCAGACGAAATTAATTTTCAGCAGGGTGCTCACCGCCAGTCATTCTGCGAAGGAGAATTTCAACTTCGGATTTGAGCGCCTGCGACTGCCGCTGGTGATCTTCAGCGATTTTGAGCGTCGACGCCCGCTTATCTTCGAGCCACTTCGCGTAATCGTCGGCGTAATTAATTTCGAGGTCGCAGATTTTCAGATAAAGATTGTGCAGGGTTTCAGCGGGCTTAGGCGCAGAAATGCCGAAAAGTTCCTGCTTGCGCGCCTCCCAGTCTTTTTTGTAAACGTCGAGCATGAGCGTGCGAACTTCAGCGCGAACGCTGTCCTGTTTGAGCGCGTCGAACGCCGCAAGTTTTGAATATTGCTGTTCCGCTTCGAGGATTGTGGCGTCGTGGCGGCTGATAATTTCGTTGGTCTTTTCAAGGTAGCTGTCGAGCTGCGTGCGGCGAATTTCGGTGAGCGTGTTGACAAACTCCTGGAAATTTTTCAGACGGACGATTTTCCAGTCGCCGTTGTCTCCGCGCGAAAGTTCGGTTTCCAAAATAAATTCGCGTGGGAGTTCAGGCTGATAAATTCTGATTCTGGCGGTAGCTATATTCGCGTTGACGGGGTGCATGTCGATACCGTCGAGCCCGCGATAAATGATTTTATCGAAGCCGGTGCGCGACAAAAGTTCCTGAACTCCGGCATTTTTCTGCGCGTTGAAGTCGCCGGTCGCCACGTACGAATCGATAGCGTCTTTCAAACTGGCGAGCAGCGGCGTCTTCAAAATCTCGGTGAAGTCTTTCAGCGCGTCTTTTGTATCTTCATTAAAAACGCGCTCGGAATCCGTCAGCCCGTCGATTAAACTGCCGTAGCTGTCGTTCAGCACCCTATCCACGTCGACAAAGCGGTAAAAATATTCCCTGTCGTGGTTGGCGATAGCCTGTTCGGCGAGCTGCACGGCGTATTCGGGCTTGCTCTTGTCGATACTGGAATACCAGTACGCGCCCCCGCCGATTAAAATTACAGCGGCGCAAATTCCCGCGCCAATTCTCAATTTTTTTATATTCAATGGAAACTCTCCTTTGACGAAATTACTGCTGAAATATTCGGCGGGCGGAAAGTTATTCCTGCATTGAGCGCGCTGTCCACTGAAGCTGATGAACCGCGAAAAAAAGCCGGAAGCCCGAAAGCCTCCGACTGCACAGGTTCCGATATTCAAACTGAATCAGCTGTCGAGATTTTCCTCGCCGCTGATAATTTTTGAAACTCTGCCAAACGCCTCCTTGTTGTTCACACCACGAATCGTGAGCACCAAACTTTTTTCAGGCATAATACCGAGATTGACCAGCGACAAAATGCTGGACGTGTCACCGACCTTCGAGCCGGACGCAATTTCAATCACGCAGCCGGTTTCCTCAGCCGCCTTGACGATAAGCGCACACTCGCGAAAGCAAAGCTTGTTCTTCGCAACCAGAATGAATGAAACAACAGCGGGGCGATTTTCTGCGACTTTTTCAGCCAAAGACCTCGCCTCCTCGCGGGTAGATATATTTTTACGATTTGTTTTATATGCAAATTTCATTTTGAATTTCTCCTCTCGAAAACATTGTCCGGTGTCAGTTTCGGCGCCCGATAATGTTCGCGTCAACTTCCCTGTCGACGTTTTGAATTTTAGCACGGATTTTGATTCTGCGCAAGCAGAAATTGTTATTGTTTGAAGAAAAATTTAATCGGATTTCGCCGGATTTTCCCGCCTTTTTTCAGATTAAGCTCAAATTCCCGTGCTTGACGTTGGATTTTGCAGGAAATATAATATGCGGAGTTACTTAGAAAATTTAGGACGGAGCGGCAATGGACGAAGAATTTCTTTCGGAAGAGGAGCGGATAGCCAGGCAGAAAGCGGTTGCGCTGAAGTATGACCTGCTACAGGACGCCGCGCCGCGCGTTATCGCAAAGGGCAAAGGGCACGTCGCTGAGCACATTTTGGCCGCCGCCCAGAAAAATTCCATTCCCGTTTACCAGAATAAAACGCTCGTCAATATGCTCATGGCGCTGGAAATCGACCGCGAAATTCCGCCCGACCTGTACAAGGCTATCGCCGAAGTCATGGCGTACGTTTACAAGATGGACAAGGACAGGGAACGCGCCAACGCCGCGCGAAATCTCAACGCCGGCCGCCCGCTCATTTAGGAAGTGAACGCCGTGCCGATTTTCAACGCGCCAATCCTCGAAATTTCCGCCGCCGAAACTCGTCGCTACGCCGGTCTGAAAAATTCCGCCAGCTTCGACGAAAAACAAATCGCTGACGCCTGCGAAACCGCGCTGCTGCTGCTGGAAGTGCGCGGCGTCTGGAAAATTTACGACTACGACTGCACAAGCCGCGCCGTCAAATCTGAACCGGCTTTTTTTATTGAAGGCGCCTCGATTGCCAATCACCTTGCCGGATGCGAAAAAGTTGCGTGTCTGGCGGTTACCGTCGGCGAAAACGTTGAGCGCGAAGTCACCAGAAATTTCAGCGCTGGGAATTACGTTGCCTCGGTGCTGCTGGACGCCGCCGCTACTGCCGCCGTTGAGCAGGCCGCTGACGCTCTCGAAAAAATTATCGCCCGCGAAGCCGCTAAGCAAAGTTTAAAAATGCGCTGGCGGTTCAGCCCAGGCTACGGCGACTGGAAACTCGATAATCAGCGCGAATTTTTTAAGCTGACCGGCGCCGAGGAAATTGGCATGCGCCTCAGTTCCGCGCTCATGCTCATTCCCAGAAAATCCGTCACCGCTATCGTCGGGCTCGAAAGAGTTACCTCCAACGAAAAAATTCACCGCGCGAAAAAGTCCTGCGCGACCTGCAGTAAACTCGACTGCCCCGCGCGAATTGTTTAAGGAGCTGGTATTTTGCAGAAATTTGAAAAGTGGCAGGGCTGCGGCAACGACTTCGTGATTTTCGACCGCCGCGAAGATAATTTTATCGACGACGCTGAAAAAGTTTCGGCGCTTTGCGACAGACATTTTGGAATTGGCGCGGACGGCGTCATTTACGTTTTACCGAGCGAAATTGCGGGCGTTCGCATGAGAATTTTCAACGCGGACGGCTCCGAGGCGGAAATGTGCGGCAACGGCATTCGCTGTTTCGCTAAGTTCCTGCTCGGCGAAAATTCCGGCAGTCTGAGCGTAGAAACCGGCGCCGGTGTGCTGACTGTCGACGTTTCTAAAAATTCCGTGACCGTCGATATGGGCGAGCCGATTCTCAGCGCCGAAAAAATTCCCGTGACTGGCTTCGGCAGTTCCCAAATCGTCAGCGAAAATATTTCCGTCGGCGGCAAAACTTTCAAGATGACCTGCGTTTCGATGGGCAATCCGCATTGCGTGATTTTTGTCGACGACCTCAGCAAAATTAATCTCGCGCAGATTGGTCCGCAGTTCGAGACGCACAAATTTTTCCCGCGCCGCACCAATACCGAATTTGTTCAGGTGACCGGCGAAAATGAACTCAGAATGCGCGTCTGGGAACGCGGGAGCGGAATAACGCTGGCTTGCGGTACGGGCGCCTGTGCGACGGCGGTTGCGGCGAATTTGAACGGGCTGGCGGGAAAATCTGCTACGGTGCACCTTGACGGCGGCGATTTGCATATTGACTGGCGCGCGAACAACCGCGTTTACATGACCGGAGCGGCGGAAAAAATTTTCGCGGGGAATCTTTATGTTTAAAATGGTGAACGTGGGTTTCGGGAACGTCGTGGCGGCTCAGCGAATCGTGGCGATGATAAATCCGGAATCTGCGCCGAGTAAAAGAATCGTGGCTCAGGCGCGCGAACTGGGCAAGCTGATCGATACGACGCACGGCAGACGAACCCGCGCGGTGATTGTTATGGACAGCGGGCACGTGATTTTATCTTCGCTCCAGCCGCAAACTATCGGCGAGCGCGTCGGCAAGGAAAAGGACGAAAAAATTATCGCTGTCAAGGAAGTGGAAAATTAAATGGAAAAAGGTTTGCTGATTGTGGTTTCGGGCGCCAGCGGCACCGGCAAGGGCACGGTTTGCAAAAAGCTGCTGGCGGATATTCCCACGCTCTACTATTCGATTTCCGCGACGACACGGAAGCCGCGCGCTGGCGAAACTGACGGCGTGGAATATTTTTTTCTGACGCGCGAAGAATTTCAGCGCTGGATTGACGAGGGAAAATTTCTGGAGCACGCGGAAGTTTACGGGAATTTCTACGGCACGCCCGCGCATAAAATTGACGAACGTTTGAATCGCGGCGAAGATGTTCTGCTGGAAATTGACACTCAGGGCGCGCTAAACGTCATGGCGAAAAAACCCGACGGCGTTTACATTTTCCTTTTGCCGCCCAGTTTGGACGAGCTCAGAAGCCGCATTAAAAATCGCGGTACCGAGTCGCCGGAAACTTTCGCGCGCCGCTTTAAATCCGCCGTCAACGAAATTACCGTCGGCGAAAAATATCAATACGCCGTGGTAAACGACGAAGTTGACGCCGCCGCCGAAAAAATCAAAGCGATTATCGCCGCCGAGCGCTGCAGGGTCAGTCGCAACGCCGCACTTTTTCAAACTCTGACAAATTCTGAGGAGATGTAAAATCTTGAGCATTTTAATTCCGAGCATGGTAAATCCTTCGACAGACGACATGGTTAAGCGCACGCACAGCCGCTACACGCTGGTAATTCTGGCGTCGAAGCGCGCGCGGCAGCTCCTGGCGGGCGAACCGTGCCACGTCGAAAATCCGTCGAACAAATTCGTAACCGACGCGATGGAGGAAATTTACGAAGGGAAAATCACGTACGAAATGAATGGGGAATCGCCGTCATGAGCGCGCTCG
This sequence comes from uncultured Selenomonadaceae bacterium, assembly GCA_905234175.1. Taxonomy (GTDB): domain Bacteria; phylum Bacillota; class Negativicutes; order Selenomonadales; family Selenomonadaceae; genus Quinella. The sequence goes on from CAJOGX010000001.1 coordinate 111,975, forward strand.
AAGGCAAAAACGTGCTGATTGGCGTGACCGGCGGAATTGCGGCGTATAAAGTCGTGGAAGTCGCCAGCCGCCTAAAAAAGCTCGGCGCGAACGTCCGCGTTGTCATGACCAAGGCCGCCGCCGAGTTCGTTGCGCCAAGGACTTTTCAGGAAACTACTGGGAACGCCGTGTCCGTCGAAATGTTTGCCGGTGCGGTGAATTTTCACGTTGAACACATTGCGCTGGCGAATTTCGCGGACGTAGTTTTAATCGCTCCGGCTACCGCGAATTTCCTCGCCAAAGCCGCGCACGGTATCGCTGACGATTTGCTGACGACCGTCGTTTTAGCTACAACCGCGCCGCTGATTATCGCGCCCTCGATGAATACGCACATGCTTGAGCACCCCGCTACGCAGAAAAATCTTGAAATCCTTGCGTCGCGCGGGGTTCAGATTCTCGACGCGGAAACCGGCTGGCTTGCCTGCGGTCTAAACGGCAAAGGCCGCCTGCCTGAGCCCGAACATATCTGCGCCGAAATCGTCAAGTTCTTCGCGCCGAAAATTCTCGCGGGCAAAAAAATTCTCGTGACTGCTGGCGGAACCGTTGAGCCAATCGACCCCGTCAGATTTATCTGCAATCGTTCCAGCGGCAAAATGGGCTGCGAAATTGCCCGCGCCGCGCAAAATTCCGGCGCCGAAGTCGTTTTGGTTTACGCAAACGCCAGCGTCGCTCCTCCGCCAAACGTCCGGCTCGTCAAAGTTGAAACTGCGCTCGAAATGCGTGACGCCGTGCTGGCTGAATACGATTCGGTTGACGCCGTGGTTATGAGCGCCGCCGTTTCCGATTACCGCGTGAAAAATGTCGCCGCCCAGAAAATTAAAAAGGACGCCGAAAGTTTTACGCTTGAACTTATAAAAAATCCAGATATTTTAAAGGAACTCGGTCAGCGCAAAAAAAATCAGCTGCTCGTCGGGTTCGCCGCCGAAACTCAAAATCTCGTCGAGTACGCCCGCGCGAAACTCACCGAAAAAAATCTCGACTTTGTCGTTGCCAATAACGTCGCGCAGGACGGCGCCGGTTTCAGCGCTGATACAAATATCGTCACGCTCCTTCACAAGGGCGGCGCGCTCGAAGATTTTCCCAAAATGTCCAAGGCGGCGCTCGCTGAAATTATCGTCCAGCGCGTCGCTGAAAATCTAAATAAATAATTTTGCAGGAAAATTGATTTAATCTGCCGAATAAGTTGTAATTTCCAACTGAAAGGCAGATTTTTTAATTGGTGTATTTATTGAAATTCGGCGCGAGCTGGGTACTGCCGCCAGGAATTTTCGTGATACTGCTGCTGATTCTGACGGGCTTCCTTGTGAAGTTCAGCGGACGGCTGGCGATTTTCGCGGGAATTGTAACGCTGACTTTCTACCTGCTGTGCACGGGCTTCGTGGCGGATAAAACTATGGGCTGGCTCGAAGGCAAATTCCAGATTTCGCCGGAAAAACTGGCAAGCGGCGACGTGATTGTTATGCTGGGCGGCGGCGCGATTCGCGATTCGCAGGACGTGGACGGCGAAGGGACTCTCTGCTCAAGCCCCGCCAATCGCCTTCTGACTGCCGTGCGCCTCCAGAAAATTTTAAACGTGCCGATTCTGCTAAGCGGCGGGCAGGTTTATTCTGATTCTGGCTCCGAGGCGATAATTTCCGGCAGAATTTTGCAGTCGCTCGGCGTTCCAGAAAATAAAATCCTGCTCGAAACTAAAAGCGTCAACACCACGCAGAACGCAATTTTTTCCGCCGAAATTCTGCGCGAAAGAAATTTCCGCCGCCCGATCGTCGTTACAAGCGCTTTCCACATGAATCGCGCGGTGCTGAATTTTTCGCGGCAGGGGATTGAAGTCATTCCGTTCCCGACAGATTTTCTCGTACCGCGCAACCCAAGTTTCCACTATACAAAACTGCGCCCGCAAGCCGAAGCGCTGCTGATAAACGTCACAGTCATGCAGGAAGTTTTGCGGACGTTCGTCACAGAAATTTTTAACGTGTGAGGTGTAATGCAATGAGCAAGCTGATTGTACTTGAAGGCTCCGACGGCTCCGGCAAGGCGACGCAGACCACGCGTCTTCTTGAGCGTCTTCAGAATCTGCGCGTAAACGTCATGCGCGTCAGTTTTCCGAATTACGAATCTGAATCTTCCGCGCTAATCAAAATGTATCTGCGCGGCGATTTCGGCGGCAACGCTGAAGAGGTCAACCCCTACGCCGCGTCGACTTTCTACGCCGTCGACAGGTTCGCCAGTTTCCAAAGCTGGAAAAATTTTTACGAAGGGGATGGCGTCGTACTTGCTGACAGGTACGTTGGCTCGAACATGGCGCACCAGGCGGCTAAGCTCAATCGCAAAGCCGACCGCGAAAAATTTTTGAACTGGCTCGACGATTTGGAGTACAAAAAATTTCAGCTGCCGCGTCCGGACTTGACTTTCTTCCTTGACATGCCGCCGGAAATTGCTGCGATGCTCCGCAAAAGGCGCGGGCGCGAGGACATTCACGAATCGGACGCCGCCTACATGATTAAATCTTACAAGACCTACAAGGAAATTGCCGCGAAATTCGGCTGGAAAACCGTCAACTGCGCCGAAAATAATTTCGCTCGAAGTGCGATTGACATTCACGAGGAAATTTTCCGCCTCGTCGAAGAAATGCTGATTTACGGCTAAGGGAGTGGCGATTTGCTGAAAGAAGTTTTGATTGTCGAAGGGAAAATGGACGTCGCCGCCGTGAATCGTGCAGTCGAGGCCGATTGCATTGTGACCGGCGGTTTTCATTTTAACAGGCGGACGCTGGCGAACATTGCGGCGGCTTACGAACGGCGCGGGATTATTATTCTGACTGACCCCGACTCTGCGGGCGAGCGTATCAGAAAATTTCTGGCTGAAAAATTTCCGAACGCCAAACACGCGTACATTCCGAAAATCGAGGCGGCTGCGAACGGCGATATTGGCGTTGAGCAGGCAAGCCCCGAATCTATTTTGAAGGCGCTGAGCAAAGTTCGCACGCTGGAAATTAATCCGCGCGAAGAATTTACGGCGGCTGAAATGGTCGGATTCGGCTTAGCGGGCGGCGAAGGAAGTTCCGTCCTGCGCGATAAAATTGGCGCGGCGCTGGGGATTGGTTTTGGGAACGTGAAAACTTTCGTGAAACGCCTGAACAGCTACGGCGTGACGCGCGCGGAATTTATGGAGGCGCTGGAAAATGTTACATCCGAAAATCGCTGACGTTTCGGCGACGCGGCATATTCTGAAAACTTTCAACCTGCGGGCGTCGAAGCGGCTGGGACAAAATTTTTTAATAGACGCGAACGTTGTCAAAGCAATCGTGGCGGCGGCAGAAATTTCGGCGGGCGAGGAAGTTTTAGAAATTGGACCAGGAATTGGAACGCTGACGCAGGGTTTGCTTGAGGCGGGCGCGAAAGTCACGGCGGTCGAGCTGGACAAAAAATTACCCGCCGTGTTAGCGGAAACGCTGGCGGGCTACGAAAATTTCAAATTAGTTTCGGGCGACATTTTGAAAGTCGACCTGACGGAGCTCATGCCGGAAAAATTCAAAGTCGTGGCGAACCTGCCGTATTACATCACGACGCAAATTTTGCTGGCGCTGCTTGAAAAAAAATTGCCGATAACGAAAATCGTGACGATGGTACAGCGCGAAGTTGCGGAGCGAATGACGGCGGCGCCTGGCTCGAAGATTTACGGCGCGATGAGCGTAGCGGTACAGTTTCGCGCGGAAGTGCGCGTGGCGTTCGACGTGCCGCCGGAAAAATTTCTGCCGAAGCCGGAAGTTACGAGTTCGGTTGTAGTCTGCGACGTGCGCCCTTCGCCGGTGAAAGTTGCTGACGAAGAATTTTTCATACGCGTGGTGCGGGCGGCGTTCGGACAGCGGCGGAAAACTTTAGCGAACTCGCTGGCTGGCGCAGGATTCCAGCGCGAAAATATTTTGCAGGCGCTGGAGCTGGCAGGAATTTCGGCTGAGCGTCGCGCGGAAACTTTATCGATAGCGGAATTTGCGGCGCTTGCGAATCAGTTTTCAGCGATAAGCGCGCGCCCGATTTCGTAAGCCTCGGCGCAGGTCTGAGCGAAAGTTTTTTCGCGGTGGGCGATTTTGGCTTCGGGATTGAAAATCGAAGACTCGTACTTAGAATAATCGTTGAACTGGACGGTATTGAACGCGTGAAGAATTTTCGGAGCTACCTGCAGAATATTTTTCGCCGTCCTTTCGTACACGCCAACTTTTTTCGCCATGCCGAGCTGAGCAAAATGCTGTTCAGTCATGTTCATCGTGTAGAAATATGCGCTGGGAAGTTTTTTCGGGAAGACCGTCGGAATTTCGGCGCTGTAAATGTAGTTCGAGAAAAAAAATCTTTCAATGAACGCGAGCATTCCGGCGGAAAGATTCATAAAATAAATTGGCGTGCCGAAAACAACGGCGTCGGCAGTCTTGAGCTTTTCGAGCACGGGCGTCAGGTCGTCCTTCATCGCGCAGGTGCCGTGCGGCTTGCTCTTGAGCTTGCAGTAAAAGCAGCTGGTGCAGCCCTTGAAATTCAGCGCGTAGAGATTGACGAGCTCGGTTTCGGCTCCGGCGTCGGCGGCTCCGCGAATCGCCTCGTTCAAAAGTTGCGCGGTGTTACCGTTGCGGCGTGGACTTCCATTGATTGCTATAAATTTTTTCATGTTAAACCCTCCTGCGAAAAAATTCGGCGCGCTGAAAAAAAATACCTGCATATTGAATACATTGCGCGGCGGCTTTGCAAAAAAGCTTCTACGTGGTATAATCTGCCGGTATCTTAGAATTAACGGGAGGGCTTTTGATGAAGTCGGAATTCACTCTGAAACCTGAGCGGTGCAAGGGCTGCGGGATTTGCGTAGCGTTTTGCCCGCGACAGGTTTTGGCGCTGGATACGCTGGGGAAAGTTTACGTGGCGAATCACGAAAAATGCATAGCGTGCGGGCAGTGCGAGTTGCGTTGTCCGGATTACGCGATTTTCATGGACAAAAAAGTTCCGAAGAAAGTTCAGCGCTTTGACGAAACGACGGGCTTGAGCATAACGGTTGAGGAGGTCGAAAAATGAGCGCGAGGTTAATGCAGGGCAACGAGGCAGTTGCTGAAGGCGCATTGCTGGCTGGCGTGAGATTTTTCGGCGGCTACCCGATAACGCCTTCGACGGAAATTGCCGAAGGAATGGCAAAACTTCTGCCGCAGGTCGGCGGCACATTCATACAAATGGAAGACGAAATTGCGAGCATGGGCGTAGTTTTGGGCGCGTCGCTGGCTGGGAAAAAAGTTCTCACGGCGTCTTCGGGGCCAGGCATTTCGCTCAAGCAGGAACTTATTGGCTACGCGGCGGCGACGGAAATTCCAGTGGTCATCGTCAACGTGCAGCGCGTGGGACCTTCGACGGGGCAGCCGACGGCGCCTTCGCAGGGGGACGTTATGCAGGCGCGCTGGGGGACGCACGGCGACCATTCGATAATCGTGCTGAGCCCGTGGAGCGTGCGTGAAGCATTCGATTTGGCGGTACGCTCGGTGAACTACGCGGAAAGATTTCGCACGCCGGTGATTCTGCTCATGGACGAAATTGTCGGGCACCTGCGCGAAAGTGTTGAACTGCCCGCCGAATCTGAAATTGAAATTTATCCGCGCCGCGCTCCTAAAAAATCTCGCGCTGAAGGCTACGAACCCTACGCGCCCGACGAAGATTTAGTTCCGAACATCGCGAATTTCGGCGAGGGCTATCACATTCACGTTACCGGTCTGATTCACGACGAGACTGGTTTTCCGAGCGGCAGTCCGAAAGTTACGCGTGAATCGATTAAGCGTATGCACGAAAAAATTTCCCGCGCGGCTGACGAAATTATTGACGTGCAGGAAGAATTTATGGACGACGCGGAATTTGCGGTCGTGGCTTTCGGCGGCACTTCGCGCACGGCTTACGAGGCTGTTCTCAGCGCAAGGAAACGCGGCGTCAAGGTCGGGTTCGTCCGGCTGGTTACTATTTTCCCGTTTGCTGACAAAATTATTTCTGAGCTGGCGAAAAAAATTCGCGGTCTGCTTGTCGCTGAACTCAACTACGGGCAGATTGTCGGCGAAGTTGAACGCGCGGCGAAAGGTCAGTGCGCCGTGAAACTCTGCGCGAAATACGACATGACGATTTTCGAGCCGGAGGAAATTGAAGCGGCGATTGACGAAATGATTAGCGAGGTGGACGGCGAATGACTGAGCGCTCTTACGAAAAATTTTTCCGGCAGAATCGGCTGCCGCATTTGTGGTGCCCTGGCTGCGGCAACGGAATTGTTATGAAAGCTATCGTGCAGGCGGTCGAGAAAAAGCTCGGCTGGACGCAGGACAACACGATTATCGTCAGCGGGATTGGCTGTTCTTCGCGCGCCAGCGGCTACATGGATTTCGACACGCTCCATACGGCGCACGGCAGGGCAATTCCTTTCGCGACGGGTATCAAGCTCGCCAATCCGAAATTGAACGTAATTGTTATAACTGGCGACGGCGACTGCACGGCGATTGGCGGCAACCACTTCATTCACGGCTGTCGGCGCAACGTCGATTTGACGGTGATTCTGTTCAACAATAACATTTATGGTATGACTGGCGGGCAGGCTTCGCCAATGACGCCGCTCGGCAAAAAGGCGACGACTGCGCCCTACGGTTCGATTGACAGACCTTTTGACGCCTGCAAGCTCGCTGAGGCCGCCGGTGCAACTTACGTCGCGCGTTCGACGGCGTTTCACGTTCAGCACTTAACAAAAATGATTGAAGACGGTCTGGACAACAGGGGCTTTTCGTTTATTGAAGCGCTCGTTCAGTGCCCCACGGCTTACGGGCGCCGGAATAAAATTGGTGAGCCCGCAAAAATGATGGCGTGGATGCGCGATAACGCTATAATGAAAAGTGCATGGGACAAGCTCACCGACGATAAAAAGACCGGCGACAAATTTCCAATCGGGCTGTTCTACCGCGCGGAAACTGAAACTTATGACGAGGCTTATCACCACGTTATCGAGTTGGCTGGAGGTGCGAAATGAGAAAGCAGCTTAGATTATCTGGCTCCGGCGGGCAGGGTGTAATAACGGCGGCGATAATTCTGGCAGAGGCGGCGGTTTCCGAGGGCAAGCAGGCGGTTCAGTCGCAGTCTTATGGACCGGAAGCGCGCGGCGGGGCGTCGAAATCCGAAGTCATAATCGACGACGAAAAAATTTTCCACCCGCACGTTAAGGCGCCGGACTTCGTGCTGGCGATGACGCAGAAGGCCGCCGACAAATATTACACAGATTTAAATGCGGACGGAGTTTTGATTCTGGACGAAGATTTAGTGCCGACGCCGCCGCAGTTCAAAAATATAATCCGCGTGCCGATAACCAAACTGGCGGTTGAAAAAGTCGGGAAGGCGCTGTTCGCAAATATCGTCGCGCTGGGCGTGCTGGCGAAAGTCACAAAGCTCGTCGACTTCGAGACAATAAAAAAATCCGTGGCGAACAGAGTACCGCCGCACACGGTTGAACAAAACATGCTGGCGTTGCAGATTGGTTTTGACGCCGTAAATTAAAATTTTCCAACGTTGCACTTATACAAACGCTTGTAAAGGAGAGGCGCCCCACGGATGGGGCGCGGGCCGCACTGACGCCTGGATGGCGTCACTCGGCCCTGTCTTTCTTTGCCAGGCGTTTCTTTCTGCACCAGAAAGAAATGCCGTAAAAACTCTACTCCTTTTCGAGTTCGAGCCTGCCGCGCTCCTGGAGCTGCCAATTATTCGTGCTGACGAAAGTCGCGGGGCGCTCGATGATATATTTTCTGAAGACGCCGCCGTTATAATCCATGTCGAAAATCTGTTTGAGGCCGCCGCTATCGTAAACGACCTTGTCGCAGGGGCGCATTGGATTGGGTACGACGGCGTAAATATTTTTCGTGTCGGGAATTTTCCACGCCCAGTAATTGCTTTCGCTGACTTCAATCGCGGGCAGGAAGTTCATCGCGCCGCCGTAAAGGAGCAGTCTCAGGCTGTTATCGTAGACAAATTTTTCGCAAGCCTCAAGCTGTTTGGGGACGTTCATACTTCCGGCGAGCATGTTGTAGCCTGCGACGAATTTTTCCCAGAGCTCGGCGTATTCGCTTTCCTGCTCGACGGTTGGAGCCTGCGCGGCTTTGCGTTCCTCCACGGAATTTTCGTCGAAGCCCATTCCGAAAGGTTTCATGTCGGGCAGCGTATGTACCACGCGCGGATTTTTTTCCTCGATTCGTTTTTCAAGGCGCTTGACTGCGTTGGAAAGTTTCTGCATTGAATTTTCGAGCTGCGTGACCTGTTCCTCGCGCCGGCGCGTCGCCCACAAAAATGCGAAGCCGAAAAGCAACACCAGATTCAGCGCCAAACTCAAAACTATCAGCATGTTCGCGGTTTCCGGCGTAAACATCGCCTGCGCCGCAGTTTCTTCCACGGTTCCCAAAATTATCACCTGCCAAATCTTTCAAAATTCGACCGAAAACATTCTTTCATAAACGCCCGATTTTGTCAACCGCAAAAAAATTTTTCCGCCCGCTATGAAGTAAATTGCAAACGTGCTATAATGCAGTATGAATTTTACTTTCGACGAATGGGGTGGTGTTTTTGAAATTATTTTTATCGTTCGCGCTGGCGTTCCTTTTTGGAATGAGCTCGGCTTTTGCAATGCCGGAAATAATGCCGCTGGAAAAAGTTCAGAGCGGAATGAGCGGCGTTGCCTATACTGTCGTCGACCAGTCCGGCGAAATTGAGCCGTTCGACGTGAAAATTATTGGACTTATGGATAACGGGAAGGGCTCGCCGAAAATGATTATGGCGGAGGCGTCCGGAAGCGTCATTGACAAAACCGGCGGCGTCCTGCAGGGTATGAGCGGCAGCCCCGTTTATATTGACGGCAAACTCGTTGGCGCGCTTTCTGCCGGTCTCAAGGAAATGAATCCGCGCACTTTTTTTATCACGCCAATCGAGAGTATGCTGAAAATCTGGGACTTCCCCGACTTCCAGTCTATAAATTCCTACGTGCAGGTTCCAAAATTCTACGAAGAAACTGCTCCCGAAATTCCGCGCGCTGAAGAAAAATCTGTCATGTTTTTCAGCGGCTTTGACAGCAAGGGTCTGAAATTTCTCGAACGCGAAATGAAACCGTTCGGCTTTGAAAATTTTTTCGTGGCGGCAAATCCCGACCTCGACAGCAAAGTTAAAAGCGGCGCGACGATTGAGCCTGGCGCGGCAATGGGCGTGGCGGCGGTCTACGGCGATTTTTTCGTTGGCGCAACCGGCACCGTCACCGCTGTCGACGGAAATAAAATCCTCGGCTTCGGTCATCCTTTTTCCCACGGCGGCAACGTCAACTTTTTCATGACTGACGCTAAAATTCTCACCTCGGTCAGCGGCGTCACCGGCAACGGCATGAAAGTTTCCACTGTCGGAAATATTATTGGCAGAATCAATCAGGATCGTCAGGCGGGCGTCGCCGGCGTGCTCGGAAATTTCCCGTCGGTCGTGCCAATCAACGTCACCATTAACGACGCAACCCTCGGCACAACCGAAACTTACACCGCCAGTATCGCCTACAACGAAAGCCTCCTCCCGAAACTCGGCGCCGCTATCGCCTACAGCGCGCTAAGCAAAACCGCTGACGAAACCGCTGACGGCACCGTTGCCGTCGACTTCGGAATTAAAACTAACGCCGTAGCTGACGGGAATCTCGCGCGGAAAAATATGTTCTACAGCCCCGCCGATGTCGGTCAGCAGGCTATCGTTGAACTTCTGCAGGCTTTAACGCTCGTCTGTTCAAATACCACCACGGAGCCAAATATTTTCGGAATCGATGTGAACATGACGCTCAACCGCGAAAGGCAGACCGCCTCGCTCGTTTCCGCCGTCGCTGATAAAAAACACGTCAAGCCTGGCGATACCGTCAACCTTGTCGTCACGCTCCAGCCTTACCGCAAGCCCGAAGAAACGTTAATCGTGCCCTACACCGTTCCGCTCAACCGCAAGGAAGGGCCGCTCGTTCTTGACCTGCACGGCGGCGCGCTAGTTCCCGTGGCGCAGGTGACCGGCGTCGTTACTCCTTCCGTCGGCTCGCCGCAAAAAATTCTCGACGACAAAATTAAAGCGCTGCTCCGCACGAACAGAAACAATCAGCTGATAATTGAAATCAGCGCCGCCAGCATTCCTAAAACCGCTAAGGAACTCAAAGAAAATCTCAAGCGCGCCAAAAAAGCTCAGGCTCGGCTTGCGAAACTCGGCGTCAAGCCCGCCGCCCCCGCCAGCAACAAAGTTGACACGGGGTATATAATTGACAACGTAATTCAAGTGACAATCAACGTCGATAAAATTTAGCCGGAAGGATTGAAGAGTTTGGAGAGACTTGTTATACGCGGCGGAAATAAACTTCAGGGCACGGTCAAAATCAGCGGCGCCAAAAACGCCGTCCTGCCGATTATCGCCGCCACTCTTTTGGGACAGGACAGGGAAACTTGTCTCGACGAAGTTCCCAACCTTGACGACGTGAAAACTATCAGCGCCGTTTTGAGTACGCTCGGCGTCAAAGTGCGTTACCTGCCAGAAAAACATCAGCTCCACGTCAACGCGGCGAATATCGAAAATGTCACGGCGCCTTATGATTTGGTTCGGAAAATGCGCGCGTCGTTTTTAATCATGGGACCACTCCTCGCGCGGCACGGCGAAGCAAAAATTTCTCTGCCTGGCGGCTGCGCTATCGGCACGCGCCCAATCGATTTGCACTTGAAAGGTTTCGCGGCGCTCGGCGCTAAAATCGAAAGCGGGCACGGCGATATTTCCGCAGTTGCCCCCAACGGACTCAGGGGCGCGCGAATTTATCTTGACTTCCCCAGTGTCGGCGCGACGGAAAATATTTTGATGGCGGCGTCGATGGCTGACGGGCAGACCATTCTTGAAAATCCTGCGCAGGAGCCGGAAATTGTCGACCTTGCAAACTTTTTGAATATCATGGGCGCAAAAATTCGCGGCGCCGGTACCAACGTCATAAAAATCGAGGGCGTCAAAAAACTCGTGGCGCATGACTACACGATTATTCCCGACCGAATCGAGGCGGGCACGTACATGATTGCCGCCGCAATGACGCGCGGAAACGTTTACATTGCCAACGCTATCAGCGAACATCTCAAGCCGGTTATCGCCAAGCTCAAGGAAGCCGGCGTGACGGTTGTTGAGGACGTGGACGGCGTTCGCGTTTCCTGCGACAGACGCCCTCGCGCCGTTGACATTAAAACTCTGCCTTACCCTGGCTTTCCGACGGATATGCAGGCGCAGTTCATGGCTATGCTGACGATTTCCGAAGGCACGAGCGTCGTTACCGAAACCGTTTTTGAAAATCGTTTCATGCACGTCGACGAGCTCCGGCGTATGGGCGCGAAAATTAAAATCGACGGGCGGACTTCAATCGTCGAGGGGCAGGAAAAACTTACCGGCTGTCAGGTTAAGGCTACCGACCTTCGCGCGGGCGCCGCTATCGTGCTTGCCGGTCTCGTGGCGGAGGGCGAAACGCAGATTGGCTACATTCACCACATCGACCGCGGCTACGATAATCTTGTGGAAAAACTCGTGAACCTTGGCGCCGACATTAAGCGCGTTGATATTTAGAGCAGGCTTTTGAATTTTTCCAGCGCGGACTGCTTTAAATTTTCTGCGCGGGCTCGGATTTTTTTACCGAACTGCAAAAATTTCTGCGCGACTTTAGCGAGCTTGATTTTCGTCCACTTGAACGCGAATTTCAGCCGCGCGCGGAGCCTGTTCATTATTTTCCGAGTGAACGCGAACCACTGCAGGAGCGTCAGGAAAATCGTTGAGACGACCGGCGGTAAAAATCCCGCGTCGACGTACCGCAGCACGAAATAATTTGCTATCCAGTTCGCCGTTGACGTGACGAAATGCCAGCCCTGCCACAGCACGTAAATTATTTTTTCCCAGCAGATTCCGAGCAGGTTGCCCGCGAAATTCAGCAGCACGCCGACGATTTGCAGAACTTGCCCCAGTAAAATGCTTATCCAGCCGAAACCGAACATCGGCACGAAAATTATTATCCCCAGCGTTGACGTTATGAAAATTATTATTTTGCGCATTTATTTTCTCCAGTTAAAAATAAAAGCCGGCAGGAAAAATCCCGTCGGCAATTTTTTTGCGTGCAGTTGATTTTTATTCCACGCGGGAAGTGTAAATTTTGCCGTCCTTAATCGTGAAGTTGATGAACTCGGACGAAGCGCTTTCGTTATCGGGCGTGATAAACTCGAAGCAGTAAAGGTATTCGCCGTCAGCAATCTCCTCGACTTCAAAGCGCGGCCCGTCGCCAATCCTGAACGTTTCGACTGCGACTTCGGTAAAATCTTTGTCGTCGCCGCTGATTGACATGCCGTAGTGGAGCGTGGTAATTTCGTCGCCCGCCTTGAGCTTAATCAGATTTTTGTCGGACATACCGTGCCCGCTGACGCCGCGCACGCCGAGAATTTTGTACGTGGACTTTTTGCGGTCGTAGGCAACTTCGAGATTCGCGCGGGTGCCGTTCAGCTTAATCGGAATGGAATACAGATTGTAATTATCATCGTTGGCGGTAACTTCGACGTAAACTGGGTGGCCGTCGAGCATTGGCCAGGTGCCGTTAAAGTGGTCGCGGAAAAATCCTTTCTCCCAGTCGAGTTCAATGTTCGCATCGCTGCCGACGTACAGAATCAAATCGTTTTCCTCGTCGACGTAAGCCAGATTGCAAACGACGTTGGAAAGAATTTCCGTCTGTTCCTTCGTCAGCTGAACGTAAGCGTTATTCTTGCTGTCGATTTGAATCGGCGTGTTCTCAAGGTCTTCGACGGTGAAAATTTTATTTCTGTCTTCGGGCGAAACGACCGGCTCCTGAACGATTTCGGTGTTGAGTAAAACTTCGGCGTCAAGGGGAAGTTCGCCGGAAAGCAGGTGGTAATAAAGATATTTATGCGGAAGCGGCGCGGACTTAATTTTGGCGTACATGTTGAACATTCCGGCCTGACCGTCGTAAGGATAGAAAGCGGAAAGGCCGGTGCCACGGTCGCGGTAAACGCCGCGCACTTTGTAAACCACGGCGTCGCTGATAGCGCTCAGCAGATTGTTGGAGGTTTGCGGAAGGAGCTGCTGGGAACGGCGCGCCAGATCGCCAATGTCGAGCATGTCGAAATAGCCTTTCTCGCGGGTATTGCCGCCGTAATTTTCCGCGCGCTTAGCGTGACGCCCGAACGTCGAAAAAAACTGGCGGGGGTCTTCGGCGGAAAGTTTGAGCGCCTCAATTCCGAAATTCTCGTAGGCTTTGCGGAGCGCTGGCATTTTTGAAAGGTCAACGACGGAAAGCGTGGCGGTATCCTCAGTCATGACGGTTTCGCAGCCGGCGAAGTACGTATCGCAGATAACCTTACCGAACGCGTCGCCGCCCATCGCAGGATTTTTGCCAAGCGCCGTCAGAAGGCCGGTGTACTCCCAGCCGTTGCCAGGCTCAACTTCCTCGGAAGCGACCATGTAGCGCGAAAGACCGTACAAAGTGTTCGCCATTTCGTAAGTGCCCATGAGGCAGGTGTCGAAGCCTACCATTTCAAACGGCGGATTTTCGGGATTGGCGTCGTAGACAGAAACGAAAGCGTCGCGGACTTCGTTGAGGCTGAGCGTGTTATTTGTGCGCTCGTCCTGGCAAAGACCGAAAACGCTGCCGCCGCCGTGATCCCAGAAAATGAAAACGCGGTGGTCGGCTTCAAAATTAAGTCTGCCGTAGAGCAGAAAGCTGGCTAAAGTGTCAGAATCGCCCATGTCGCTGTCGGGCATGGTTTCGATTTCGTGCAGGCCGGTCGAGTTGTACAGGAAAAGATTTGTCTGACCGGACTGGACAACGGCGTTTTGCCAGCGCGTCGTGCCGCCCGCCTGAATCAGCACGCTGACGTTATCGGGAATTTTCGCGTTAATCAGTTCCTGCAGGTCGTGGCTGGCGGAGGCGTAGTTGGATTCGAGGTCGCTGCCGCAAATGTACCAGTAAACCAGCCAGGTATCGCTGGGGTCGTATTTGTCGACGAAACTGACCGGCGCGTCGGGCGTATCCTCCACAACTTCAATGCAGCTTGAAGCCGCCAGCGCGAACAGAAAAACTGCACACGCCAGCAAAATTTTTATCGAGCGTAACAAGGCCAGCCCTCCTTCAGTCGTCGCGCTTGAAGCGGCGGACGGCGTTGATAATTCCGTTGACGAGATTCGGATTATCGGCGGCGTCATTTTTCACGCTCCTTGAATTTTCGGCGGAGGCGTCGACAGTTTTTTTCTTAGCCTTCGCAGCTTTGAGCTTGGCGGCGGCGGCGGCAAGACTGGACTTTTTTTCTTCACTCATTTTTTAATCCCCCATAAAAATTTTTTCGCTAATTATAACAAAATCTGCGCGAATGTAAACAGAAAATAAATCAGCAATGCAAATCCGTCGGCAAATAAAAAAACCTCCAATCGCAGCATTTGCGGTCGGAGGTCGTTTTTTATTTCAGCGCTCAGGCGATTCGCCAGGAATGTCCATTATAGCAGCCGCGCCGCGCTGACCTGTACGAATGCGAACGGCGTCGCTGAGCTCGTAGACGAAGATTTTGCCGTCGCCGAATTTGCCGGTACGCAGAACTTCCTGCGCGACTTCGAGAACCGTTTCAACGGGAATTTCGCAGACGACGGTTTCAACTTTGATTTTCGGCACGAGCGTCACGTCATATTCGCGCCCGCGATAAACTTCCTTATGCCCGCGCTGAAGTCCGCAGCCGTAAACCTGGCTGACAGTCATTCCCAGAACGCCGATAGCGTTGAGCGCCTCTTTCAGCTCCTCAAGTTTGGAAGGACGCGTGATAATGTCGATTTTGGTAATTTTCTGTTCCTGCAAGATACTCGCCTCCAGTCAGCTGGCGCCGTGACGATTCAAATCGAACGTTGGGGCGGGAGCAAATTCCTTGCCGCTGATAAAATTGGGCGCGCCGGAAAAAAGTTCAGCGTTGTAGCCGCGCTCGCCGTGTTCAGCAAGGTCAAGGCCGGTAATTTCCTCCGCTTCGTCGACGCGAATTTGGGTAACGAGACTGACAATTTTAAACAGAACCGTCGAGCCGGTAACCGCCAGCGCAATCGCCACGCCAATCGAAATAATCTGCGCAACAAGTAAATCACTTTCGCCGTAGAAAAATCCGTTGGCGCCGGCAGGATTAACGGCAGTGGTAGCCCAAAGGCCCGTGGCAAGAGCGCCCCAAATTCCGCCGATACCGTGAATGCCAAACGCGTCAAGCGAATCGTCGTAGCCGAAGCGTCCCTTTAAAACCGCAACCGCCGTGTAGCAAATCCCGCCGCCAATCAGTCCAATCGCCAGCGAAGGCAGAATCGTCACGTAGCCCGCCGCCGGAGTTATCGCAACCAATCCCGCAACCGCGCCGGAAACTGCGCCCAGAATCGTCGGTTTGCCGCCGCGAATCCATTCGGGAATTACCCAGCCCAACATTCCCGCCGCAGCCGCCGCCTGCGTTACTACAAGCGCATTGGCAGCCAGCTCGTTCGCGCCGAGTGCACTCCCAGCGTTAAAGCCCTGCCAGCCCCAAATCAGCAGCGCCGCGCCCAGTACCGTCATCGGAATATTGTGCGGAACCATAGCCGTCTTGCCGTAGCCGCGCCGCTTCCCCAGCAAAATGCATATCGTCAGACCGCTGACGCCGCTCAAAATATGAATCACCAAACCGCCCGCGAAATCCAGCGCGCCGAGCTGTGCTAAAAATCCGCCGCCCCAAACCCAGTGCGCCATTGGATTGTAAATGAATATCGCCCATAACAGCATTAGCAGCGCGAAGCCGGCGAATCTCATGCGCTCCGCAAACGCGCCGGTTATCAGCGCAGGCGTCAGAATCGCGAACATCATTTGGAAAGCCACGAACGCCAGTTCCGGTATCGTCGCGCCGTCCAGCATTTTGTAGCCTACGCCCGCCAGCCCGAACTTCGACAGGTCGCCTATAAAGCCGCTCACGTCCGGTCCGAATGCCAGAGTGTAGCCAATCAGCGCAAATTCCACCGAGACCATTCCCATTATGAAAAACGACTGCATTATCGTCGTCAAAACATTTTTCGAGCGCACCATTCCGCCGTAAAAAAGCGCCAGCGCCGGAGTCATGATGAAAACCAGTCCGGCGCTTACCATTACCCACGCCGTGTCGCCAGTGTTTATTCCAGGTACCATGATTGCTCACCTTCCACGAATCAGTTTTTTTGCTCAGCCAGCCAACTGACGTGTGTATTATAATTTTAGTATATTTAAAAGTCAATGCTGCGATAAAATGTATACTGAAATACTTGACGGCGCAGGAAACAAAAAAGCCGGCAGGAAAATTCCCGTCGGCGAAAATTTTATATAGGTGGTGAAAATCTTACGCAAGAACTTTGGCGAGGCGCATGTACTGCGGGTCGAGCTGCTTTTTATTATTAACGGCGTCGTGCAGGTTTATAGAAACGACGTGCCCGCGATTGAAGCCGAAAACGATGTCGCTAAGACCGGAAATAATTGCAAGAGCGGCGTGTTCGCCGAGGCGGCTGGCGTTGACGCGGTCGATAACCGAAGGAGAGCCGCCGCGCTGAATGTGACCGAGTTTGGAAACGCGCGTATCGAGCCCAGTTTTTTCAGCGATTTGCGGACCTATGTCACTGGCTTTGCCGGCGCCTTCCGCAACAACCATGAGCACATAGCGCTTGCCGCGTTCGTAGTCTTCCTTCATGTGTTCGCAAATCTGGTCGAGGTCAAAGGGTTCTTCGGGAACAAGAATATATTCAGCGCCGCCGGAAATTCCCGCAACCATTGCGAGCCAGCCACTGTTTCTGCCCATGACTTCGAGCACGATAACGCGGCGGTGAGCGGACGCCGTGTCGCGCAGTTTGTTCATTGCGTCAAGAATCGTGTTGGCCGCCGTGTCACAGCCGATTGTGTATTCGGAGCCCCAAACGTCATTGTCAATCGTGCCAGGCAGCCCGACGATTGGCAGACCGGTTTCCTGACTGAGCGTGGACGCGCCGCGTAAACTTCCGTCGCCGCCAACTACAACCAGACCCTGAATCCCGCGGTCAACGAGATTTTTGTAGCCGAGCATACGGCCTTCGGGCGTCGTGAAACGTTTGCAGCGAGCCGTTCCCAGAAAAGTTCCGCCGCGCTGAATAATATCGCTCACGTCCCGCGACTGCATTTCAAAAATATCTTCGTCGAGCATACCGTGATAGCCACCGCGAATTCCCCAGACCTTTACGCCCTGATGGAGCGCCGTACGAGTCACCGCGCGAACCGCCGCATTCATTCCAGGGCTGTCGCCGCCGGAAGTCATTACCGCTATACTTTTGAGCATATAAAAATCCTCCCTTGCCGAAAATACAAACCAACCTTTTGCGCTATGATAACACAAATTCGCCGATTTGCAAATATTTTTTCTAGACAGATTGCGCTCGGCGAAATATAATTTAAAAAAATTTTTAGGAGTTTTTACATGATAGTTTATTCTGATACGAAAATTTATGTGCTCTGTCCGAGCGGGCGGCGCAGCGAGACGGCGGATAACTGCCACGAACTTTGCGCGCAGCTGATTCGCCTGGGCGTCGAAGCGTACATGGTTTACCTGCCTGGCGGCGGCGAAAATATCTCCGTCGACGATTTTTATCTCCGCTACAATCTGCCCTACGATACCGGCGTTGAGGACAGCGCGAAAAATATTTTAATCGTGCCCGAAGTTGCGGCGACGTACCTTTATTTCACGAAGGAGACGCGCCGCGTTCTCTGGTGGTACGACGTGGATAACTTTTTCCGTGACATGGGCGCGCGGCTCGTTCATCAGTTCGATAACATTTTGACGAAGCCCATGCCGAAATTTTTTACGTTCAGCCACTTCGACGAGAATGTTGAGCACTGGGCGCAGTCTGAATACGCGAGACAGTTTTTGAAACTCAACGGCGTCCCCGATGAAAAAATTTTTACCGTCAGCGACTGCCTCAACAAAAATTTTCTCAACTATGCCATGAAAATTGATACCGCTGCGAAAAAAAATCTCGTCGCCTATAAGCCGGTGCCGAATCGCGATTTCACCGACGTTATAAAAAATCTTGCGAACGGCGTGGAGTGGCGCGCGGCTGAAAATCTTACGGCGGCGGCTCTGCAGAAACTTTTCGCCGAAGCCAAAGTTTACGTTGACTTCAGCGACCACGGCGCGAAAGATAAACTGACGCTTGAGGCGGCAATTTCCGGCTGCGTGGTTATCACAGGGAAACGCGGCGCGGCGGGCAACGGCGTGGATTTCAACATTCCGGCTGAATTTAAGTTCGATGAGACGGTTGACGCGGCTTTGGCGGCGGCTGAAAAAGTTGGCGACGTGCTGGAGAATTTCGACGCGGAGCACGCTAAGCAAAACGATTTCCGCGAAAAAATTCTGCGCGAAGGTGAGCGCTCTCTCGAAGAAGTTGCGGAGGCGCTGGGCGTTGCCGTGCCCCAAAAGATTGCCATTGGGATTGTTCACGGGATTGACGACGTTGGCGCGGAAGTGGCGGACATTCTCTTCGCGCAGGACAGCGAGCTTTACCCCGCCTTCATAATCGACGACGACGCCGAAAATTCTGCTGCCAGCATCGTCCACGAGCAGAATCGCAGTTTCCTGAACCTTGACAGCGGGCGGCGGCTGGAAATTATTTCGAGCGTGGACGCGAATTTTCTTTACGGCGTCGGGCGTATTCAGAAATTCCTGCGCACTTCCAACGCGGCGGCGGAAATTGAGTTCGTTCGCGAAAATTTAAATCCGGCTGAAAACGACGTTATAGAATTAAATTTTGAGGTTGAAAATAATGACTGACATTGAAAAGCTGAGTATGATTTTGGGTAATAGCAGGAGCGCGGTATTTTTCGGTGGCGCGGGTATGTCGACTGAATCTGGGATACCTGATTTTCGCGGCGCGGGCGGAATTTACAACCAGCGCTTGAATAAAAATTTCCGGCCGGAGGAAATGGCGTCGCACACTTTTTTCATGAACTGCACGGAAGATTTTTTTGATTTCTATCGTACGCGTTTCGTTTACCTTGGCGCCAGACCGAACGCCGGTCACCTTGCGCTGGCTGAACTCGAACGGCGCGGGAACTTGAAAGCCGTCGTCACGCAGAATATTGACGGGCTCCACCAGGCTGCCGGTTCCAAAGTTGTCTACGAACTGCACGGCTCGATTCGGCGAAGTTTCTGCGTGGAATGCGGCGCGAAGTACGACGTGAATTTTATCATGGAGCACAAGCCAATTCCGCACTGCGAAAAATGCGGCGGTATCGTTCGCCCTGACGTGGTGCTCTACGAAGAATCTCTCGACGAAAAAATTCTGAAGGCGGCGATTGCGGCGATTTCTGAGGCGGACACGCTGATTATCGGCGGCACGAGCCTTGTCGTTTACCCCGCCGCCGGTCTCGTCGAATATTTCAACGGCAACCATCTGATTCTGATTAACAAAACCGAAACGCGCGCCGACGCTTACGCTGAACTTGTGATTCGCGAAAACATCGGCGAAACTTTGAGCAAGGCGGTTGAGCTCCTTGAACGCTGAAAAAGTTGCCTTCATAACCTGCGTCAACAGCGATTACTGGTACGACGAATGCACGCTTTACTTGAGAAGTCTGAACGTGCCCGCCGGTATGAGCGTCGAAATTATTCCCGTGCGAAACGCCGCCGCTATGACTGCCGGTTATAACTCCGCCATGAAAAATTCTGACGCGAAGTACAAAATTTACCTCCACCAGGACACGCTTGTCGTCAACAAAAATCTTATCGCTGACCTGCTGAAAATTTTCGCGGACGAAACGATTGGAATGGTCGGCGTGATTGGCTGCGTTAATCTTCCTGCGACGGGTGTTTGGTGGGATGGCCTGCGGACTTTCGGCAGAGTTTTGCACGCCTGCGAGCCGGAAAGCGTCGTCGATTCGGAATGCGCCGAGCCGGAAGGAGATTTTCAGGAAGTCGAGGCGGCGGACGGTTTATTCTTAGCGACGCAGTACGATTTGCCGTGGCGCGAAGATTTGTTTGACGGCTGGCACCTGTACGATTCTTCGCAGTGCATGGAATTTCAGCGCGCCAGTTACCGCGTCGTCGTGCCCAATCAGCGCGCGGATTTCTGGTGCATACACTGCCCGAAGGAAAAGCCGCTCGACCCGAAGTACCGCCGCTATCAGAAAATTTTCCTGCGCGAATACGGCGGCGAACTAAATCCGGAGGTTTGACGTGGAAAATCTGGCGGACTTTATTGGCGGCGACGATTTTTTTGAGCGCATTCTGATTATCGAGAGCGCCAGCTACATTCCGATTCTGCGCGAAAGATTTCCGACAGCTGAGATTTATTTTGTAACGCCGGACGAAGATTTTACTGACGACCGCGCGAAAGTTTTTGTGCTTGACTACCGCGAAGAGCGCCTGCCGTTTGAGCAGAAATTTTTTGACGCGATAATTGGAGACTTGACGCTGGAAGTCGTAGTCAACCCGCAGGACATCGCGGCTGGCTTTTCGACGTACATAAAGGAAACCGGCGTCTGGCTCACGAGTTTCCGCAACATTCGCCACTGGAAAATTTTGGAAAGGCTAATGCGCGGGCACTTCAGCGGGATTGTGTCGAGATTTTACACGCGAGCGGATTTTGAACGCCTGCTTTACGCGTCGTTCTACAAAGACGTAAAATTTTCGCCGCTGATAAAAAAAGCGCCGCCGGAATTTCTTGAGCGGCTGATAACCTGCGGCTTCGAGAATCTGTCGGACGATTTGGAAGTGGAATTTTGGCTGGTGCGAGCGGCGCGCTCAATGCCGGAACTTTCGCTGCTCAAGTCAATGTACACGCCGGAAATTCGCGCGGAACTTTCGCGGTTACTCAAACGGATTGAATACGGCGTCGACTTACCGGCGAGCGCTGAAAAATTCTGGGCGCTGTACGATTCGGCGGGAATTTTTTCGGACTACGCGGCGGAATTTGTAGCGGCGGTCGTAGTTCATCGCGAAAGATTTTTTGAGAATTTGCGGGCGAACTCGGCGCGGGCTGAGGCTGAGGAAATTGCTAACGGGGTGGAAGATTTTGACTGACGAAAATTTTATGCGTGAGGCTTTGAAAATCGCGCGGAACGCTGAAGGTCGCACGTCGCCTAATCCAATGGTTGGCGCGGTTGTCGTGCAGGGCGGCAGGATTATCGCGGAGGGCTGGCACAGGAAAGCCGGTACGCCGCACGCCGAAGTTCACGCGCTGAATATGGCTGGCGGGCTTGCGGAAAATTCTACGCTGTACGTGACGCTGGAACCCTGCTCGCACTTCGGCAGAACGCCGCCCTGCGCGAACAGAATCATTGACGCAAAAGTTTCGCGCGTCGTGGTGGCGATGACTGACCCGAATCCGCTGGTTGCCGGTCGCGGTATCGAAATTCTCAAGGCCGCCGGTATCGCTGTCGACGTGGGAATTTTGGAGAGCGACGCCCGCCGTCTCAACGAAGTTTTCATAAAATATATCACGCGGAAAATTCCTTTCGTGACGGCGAAATTTGCCAGCTCGCTCGACGGGAAAATTTCTACGGCAACCGGCGAATCTCAGTGGATTAGCTGCGAGGAAGCCCGCGCCTTTACTCACCACCTGCGAGACGTGAACGACGGGATTATGGTTGGAATTGGCACGGTTCTGGCGGACAATCCCAGTCTGACGGCGCGCCTTCCCGACGGCAAAAATCCCGCGCGAATTATCGTTGACAGCCGCGCCCGCACGCCGCTCGACGCCAAAATTTTAACTGACGGGCAGGCTAAAACTATTATCGCCGTGGCTGAAACTGCGCCAACTGAAAAAGTTTCCGCGCTGAAAAATCTCGGCGCTGAAATTATTCAAACCGGCGGCGAACAGGTTGACTTGAAAGTTTTGATGAGCGAACTTGCGCGGCGGGAAATTACTTCGGTCTTGCTGGAGGGCGGCGGCACGCTCAACTTTTCAATGCTTCGCGCGGGGCTCGTTGATAAAGTTCTGGCGTTCGTTGCGCCGAAAATTCTTGGCGGGAAAAGTGCGCTGACGCCAGTCGAGGGAGGCGGCTTTGAAAAAATTTCCGACGCAGTTCAGCTTGAAAATCTCAGCGCAGAAAAAATTGGCAGCGATATTTTGATTCGTGGAGACGTGGCACAAATTTGAAAAAAATGTATAATTCGGCGTGGAAAAATTTTTCCGCGTCTTTTTATTTTGGCGGTGCAGGTTAAATTTTTATTAGGCGAATGAAGGAACTTTCGCAAGTCGGGCGAATATGTAGTAATAATTGTTTGAAATGCATTCGCGAGCGTTCGGAAAGAAGGAGTGAAGTTGATGATTCGTGTATTGATTGCTGACGACTCAGCATTTATGCGAAAAGTCTTATCTGATATGTTCGCAAAACAAAGTGACTTCCAGGTCGTGGGGACAGCGGTCAACGGGAAGGACACCATAGATAAAGTGAAAAAATTTCAGCCGGATTTATTGACGCTGGACGTACAAATGCCGGTAATGGACGGGCTGGAGGCGCTGGCGGTAATAATGGACGAGTGCCCGCTGCCGGTGGTAATGGTCAGCTCGATGACGCAGCGCGGAACGGACGCGACGATTCGGGCGCTGGCACTGGGCGCGGTAGATTTCGTCAGCAAGGCCGGCGGACCAATTTCTAAAATTGACACAATCGAAGCGGAGATACTTGAAAAGTGCCGCGAAGCCGTGCAGGCTCACGTTTCCAAAACTAAAGCGCCGACGAAGCCGATAGCTTACGCGCCGAAACCGGTGACGCCGCCAGCTCCAAAACTTCCGGCGCCGACGGAACCTTTCGCCATGAAAAAAATTGAGCCACGGCGTAAAACCGGCTTAGTCCTCGGCACGAAACCGGTGATAAATAAAATTCCGGCGCAGGTACCTGTAACAAATTCGACATCGAACAGTTTAAGCAATAAAAAGTTGGTTGTAATTGGAACGTCCACCGGCGGGCCGCAGGCGTTGCAAACGGTCATAACCAGCCTGCCAGGGAATTTGCCGTGCGGCGTCGTAGTCGTACAGCACATGCCAGCGGGCTTTACCAAATCCCTTGCCGACCGCCTCAACTCTATCAGCGAAATTGCCGTGAAAGAAGCTGAGAATGACGAAATTATTAAGGCGGGGCAGGTTTACATTGCGCCAGGGAATTTTCACCTTCGCGTTGCGCCAATCGCCGGCAATGGCAGGAAAATCGTGCTCAGTCAGGAGCCGCCCGTTGGCAACCACCGCCCCGCCGTCAACGTCATGTTCGATTCCGCCGCGCAGTTCGGGCACGATCTGGTTTCGGTTATCATGACGGGAATGGGCTCGGACGGCTGCGAGGGTATGAAAAAAATCAAGGCGCAGGGCGGTTACTCTATCGCGCAGAACGAGGAAAGCTGCGTGGTTTACGGTATGCCCAAGGCCGTCGTCGACGCGGGGCTGGCAGACGAAATTCAACCGCTTACTAAAATTGCTGAAGCTATCGTGGAAGCTGTTCGACGCTGAGAAAATTAGGTTATGGGCGGCGCCCGTAGCCTTACCTATAACCTAAACAGGAGGAATACGAATGGAAACTAATCAATATATGGAGATGTTTCTGGACGAGTCGCACGAACATCTGCAGTCGCTGAACGACGGTCTGCTCAGCTTGGAAAACAATGCGGAAGATTTGTCGGTATTGAACGAAATTTTCCGCAACGCGCACACGCTGAAGGGCATGTCGGCGACAATGGGCTACAACAAAATCGCTGAGCTCACGCACGAAATGGAAGACGTGCTCGACGCCCTGCGCAAGGAACAGCTCAAAATCACCGCCGATATTACTGACACGCTCTTCAAATGCGTCGACTCGCTCGAACAGATGATTGACAACGTTGGCAACGGCGACCCCGAAGATTTAATCGACGTTTCGGATTTGGTTACCAAGCTCTCGTCAATTTTGAAGGGCGGCGGCGCTCCTTCTTCGCCGGCACCAGTACAGGCGGCGGCACCTGCGGCGTCCACGGCTCCGGCTACCGCGCCAACTCCTGCGGCGGCTGAAAGTAAAAACTATGCTATCGATTTGACTGAAACTGAAAAATCCGTTTTCCGCGAAGCCATAAATAGCGGTATGAGCGGCCTGCATTTGACGGTTACGCTCGCTGATTCCTGCCTTTTGAAGTCCGCGCGCTCTTATATGGTCATGAACGCCCTCGACGAAGTTGGCGAAGTTATCAAGACAATTCCGCAGGCCGAAGACCTTGAGCAGGAAAAATTTGAGCATTCATTTGAAGTATTTTTAATTACCAGCGCGGAAAATCAGGCGGTAAAAGATGCCGTCATGAACGTTTCGGAAGTTCAGGGCGTGGAAGTTTCTGACGTAGACCCCGACGCGAAAGATACGCCGGCTCCTGCACCTGCACCGGCTCAGGCGGCGGCTCCGGCTCAGGCGGCGGCTCCTGCAAACGCTCCTGCACCCGCTCCCAAACCGGCGGCTCCTGCAAATCACCCTGCGGCTCCGGCTACTTCCGGCGGCGCTGGCGGCGCTAAAAAATCCCACGCCAGCCAGTCCGTCCGCGTCGACATTGACAAACTCGATACGCTGATGAATCTCATGGGCGAGCTGGTTATTAACAAAGTCCGCCTTGAACAGATTGGGCAGACGCACCGCCTTTCCGAACTCACTGAAACGCTGGAACAGATGGACCGCGTCACGACGGATTTGCAGAATATCGTTATGAAAGTCCGCATGGTTCCCGTCAGCCAGGTCTTCAACCGCTTCCCGCGCATGGTTCGCGACGTTACGAAGGAACTCAACAAGGAAATTAATCTGACAATCGAAGGCGAGGAAACTGAACTCGACCGCACGGTTATCGACGAAATTGGCGACCCGATTATGCACCTGCTGCGTAATTCGCTCGACCACGGTATAGAAATGCCGGACGACCGCGTTGCCAAAGGTAAACCGCGCGTTGGCGAAGTCGGACTTATCGCGCGCCACGAGGGCAACAACGTCGTTATCATGGTCACCGACGACGGCGCGGGTATCGACGCGGATAAAATTCGCCGCAAAGCCGTTGAGAAAGGGCTCTACACGCAGGACGAAGTTGACAAAATGGACGACGCGGACGCCGTTCGCATTATCTTCCTGCCTGGCTTTTCTACGGCGGACAAAATCAGCGACATTTCCGGACGCGGCGTCGGTATGGACGTTGTTCGCAGCAAAATCGAAGCGCTTTCCGGCCACGTTGACGTTGAAACGCACGTTAACGAAGGCTCCGTTTTCAAAATCAAACTGCCGCTGACGCTGGCGATTATTCAGGCAATGCTCGTGCGCGTTCAGGACGAAATGTACGCAATCCCGCTGGGCTCAATCGACTCGACGATTAACATTCAAATGGAAGATATTAAGACGGTGCAGAATCGCGAAGTTATCGTACTGCGCGGCGAAATCATTCCAATAATCCGAATGGAACAGACGCTGTTCGTGCCGCACGTCAAAGACTCGGACGAAATTTTCGTGGTCGTCGTGCACGCGGGCGAATCGAAGGCGGGCTTAGTCGTCGACAGGCTGATTGGGCAGCAGGAAATTGTTATCAAGACGCTGGGCAATCTGTTTATGGGCTTGAAAATGTTCTCAGGCGCGACGGTGCTCGGCGATGGACGCGTGGCGCTGATTCTCGACGTGGCGACGATGTTGCAGTAAGGAAGTGTTGATATGGCTAAAGAAGTTTTGACGAACGACCTCGGCGAAGATATTAGCATGGGCGAGGGGATACAGGTAGTGGCGTTCAAACTACGCGACGAAGAATACGGCGTAAATATTTTTCAGGTGCAGGAAATTCGCAACCTCGTCGACATAACGCGCGTGCCTTTTTCGGCGAGCTACATTAAGGGCGTAATCAACCTGCGCGGCTCCGTTCTGCCGGTTATCGACCTCAAAAAGCGCCTTGGACTGGAACCAATGCCCTACACCGACAAGACGCGAATCGTCACGGTAAAAGTTGGCGACCTGCCCGTTGGAATGCTAGTAGACTCGGTTACCGAAGTTCTGACGATACGCAGCAAACTCGTCGATACCAAAAAGGCGATTAACGATAAGGATATTGGCAAATTCCTCAGCGGCATTGGCAATATCGACGGGCGGCTGGTTATCATGCTGAATCTTGAAGAAATCGTTGGGCTCCCTGCCTGAATTGAACTTTTCGCAGCTTGAAAATTGGATTTGGCAGACGCGACCAACGTGGAGGGTGTTTATATGATTGATGAATACAATTTGTCACCAATGCAGCTCGACGCGCTGAAGGAAATCGGGAATATCGGCGCAGGCAATTCCGCGACGGCTCTTTCGCAGATTATAAATAAAAAAATTGATATGAACGTACCGAAAGTGGCGTTCGTGCCAATAGAGGACGTGCCGGATTTAGTAGGAGGGCCGGATGTAATCGTGGTAGGAATTTTCCTGCGGGTTTACGGCAAGGCGCCCAGCAACATTCTGTTTTTAATGCCGGAAAAATCAGCGTTCTACCTTGTCGATACGCTCATGGGCAGGCCGCAGGGCACGACGAAAACGCTGGACTTTATGGATCAGTCGGCGCTCATGGAAATCGGGAACATACTTTCGGGCGCGTACCTGAACGCATTTTTCAACTTCACGCATATTTCAATGCTGCCTTCGATACCGGCGCTGGCAATGGACATGGCGGGCGCTATTCTGAACGTGGTACTTGTGCAGCTTGGACAAATGGGCGATCAGGCAATGGTAATCGAGACGGAATTTTTAACAGAGGACGAGGGGCTCAGCGGGCATTTCTTCTTAGTGCCAGACCCAGGCTCGCTTGGTACGCTGATAAAGGCGGTAGGAGTTGAATAATTATGGCGAACCTTATCAAAGTCGGCATGGCTGACTACAAGGTCGGGCGCAGTCCGTCAACTCTTATCAGCTACGGGCTGGGCTCGTGCATTGGCGTTTCGCTGTACGACCCCCAAACGAAAATAGGCGGGCTTCTGCATATCATGCTGCCCGACAGTACGCAGGCGCGCGCGAGCGATAATCCCGCGAAATTTGCAGATACGGGCATTCCGCTTATGCTCAACGACGTTTTAGCGCTGGGTGCCTCCAAAAGTCGGCTGGTTGCCAAACTTGCTGGCGGCGCACAGATGTTTGCCTTTGCCAACGCGACGGATATTATGCGCGTCGGTTCCAGAAACGCCGAGGCGGTTAAGCAGATTCTAAAGCGCAACGGCATTAAAATTCTTGCGGAAGATACCGGCGGAAACTACGGGCGGACGGTACAGATTGATTTGAACAACGGCGTTTACAAAGTTAAGACAATCGACCGAGGCGAAAAGGAAATTTAATCAGGTGATGCATTGTGCCAATCTTATTAACGGCGCTGGCGCTGGGCACTGTCTCAATGATAATCGTATTTATTTCGGGAATGACGAGCGGCGTCGTGCGCTGGGGGACGCTTGCGCTAAGGGTACTTTTCGCCTTCAGCATGACCAGCGCGGCGAGCTATTTTTTCATGATGCTTTTCGATTACTATGACGAAATGAAAGTTAGAAAACTGCGCGAAGCGGCTGAGGCGCTCGAAGCAGAATCTGCGCCGCCGGTTGAGGAAGTTGAAACTCCGCCGCAGGAAGAATCAGCTCCGCCGCAGGCAGTTGAAGCTCCGCCGCCGGTTGAAGTTCCGCCGGTTCCTCAGCCGCCGCCAGCGCCGAGTTTTCAGCCGAGCATTTTCCCCAGCGTCGGAAAATAATTAATATGCACGGAGCGGACGGTGAGAACTATGGAAAGTAAAATCGATGTGACGGCTTTGTGGTATCAGTACAGGGAAAACAAATCGGTCGAGGTGCGCAACCAGCTCGCTGAATATTACCTGCCGCTTGTCAAAATCGTGGGCGGGCGGCTGGCAGTGAGTTTGCCGCCGCATTTGGATAAAGACGACCTTTTGGCCAGCGGCTTTTTCGGCTTACTGGACGCAATCGACCGCTTCGACGTAACGCGAAACATAAAATTTGAAACTTATGCGGGCGTTCGTATTCGCGGCGCGATGATTGACGATTTGCGCGCGAAAGACTGGATACCCGTGACAATGCGCCAGAAAATCCGCAAGTACGAGCAGGCGGTTTACAAACTGGAAACGGAACTGGGAAGGAGCGCAACCGACGCAGAACTGGCGGCGGAACTGGAAATTTCCGTGAGCGAACTTAACGCGCTTGTCGGGCAGTGCAACGCCGCAACGGTAATCCCGCTCGAAGAATACCTGCAGACAGATACCGCCGAGGCAGTCGACGCAAATCCGGCGGACTCAATAGAATTTCTGGAACTCAAAGACATGCTGGCGCACGCGATAGACCGCCTGCCGGAAAAAGAACGCCTTGTCGTTTCGCTGTATTACTATGAGGAAATGACGCTAAAAGAAATCAGCATAGTTATGCACCTTAGCGAGGCGCGAATTTCACAGCTGCACACGAAGGCGATTATGAAAATGCGCAGTTACCTTGCGAGAAACAAAGCGCATTTTGTTGAGTGACGGACGCGGAAAATTTTCAGCTGAGGCAAAAACGATTATGAAAATGCGCAGTTACCTGGCGCGGAATAAGGCAAATTTTATTGAATGGTGGAGGGGGACGAAAAATTGGCTGAGCTTTATCCGACGATAGGGAATCCCGAATCGGGGTATAAATATGAGTTCAGGGACGACGGCGTTTATCTTACGGTTTATCCGAACGAGGATGGCCTGCCGTTCGAGCTTTCAGATATGCGCCAGATTTTGCGCGACACCGGCGTTTACGATTACGACGTGGCGCTACTGGCGAAGATAATGCGAGAGGCGTCGGGCATCGCGCAGAAAATTGCTGAGCCGGTCAGAATTACTGAAGATCAGATTAGTCGGCTGACGCAGGGCGATTCTTTTGCGCCGATTGGCGTCGACGCTTCTGAGGAATACGCGAAAATTATTATTGACGTGAGCCGCGACAAAATGCGCGCGTCGGTTAAGTTCGACACGAAAAGCGGCACGCGCCTTCCCAGTTTTGAAATGGTTATGAAGGCGCTGGAGGAGCGCGGAATTGTTTACGGAATAAACGAGGAGGCTGTGGCGGACGGCGTAAAGCAGCACGGCGTTTTTCTTGCGGCGGAGGGCGACCCACCAATTAATGGCGAGAATGCGTACATTGACAGGAAATTTGATTTGGGCGTTAAGGGGCGGCCGGTCATGGACGAATACGACCGCGTTGACTACAAAAATCTGAATCTGTTCGTGTTAGTCAAGGCGAATGACACGCTGGCTATCAGAATCCCGCAGACGAAGGGCACGGCCGGCAAAAACGTTTTCGGCGAGCCGGTTCCTGCGCACAACGGCAGGCCAATTCCTATGCCGAACGGGAAAAATACGCTCGTCGTCGGCGAACACCAGCTTGTTGCGGCGATTAACGGGCAGATTGTCGATACCGGCACGAAAATCAGCATTGACCCGCAGCTCGTGCTGAAGGGCTCCGTTGGCGTTTCGACCGGCGATATTGACTTTGACGGCAGTGTTACGGTGAACGGCGACGTTAAGGCGGGCTTTACGCTGAAGGCGACGGGCGACATTGAAATTAAGGGCAGCGTGAACGGCGGCGAAGTCGAAGGCAGGAACATTGCGATTGGCGGCGGCGTGACGGGAACTAATCGTTGTAAAGTCCACGCGATTGGCGACGTGCGGCTGGCTTTTGCTGAAGGCGCGCTGATTGAGGCTGGGCGCGATATTTACATTGCGGACGTGGCGATTCACTCGACTCTTCGCGCGGGCAAAAGGATTATCGTTGAAGGCAAGCACGGGCAGATTATGGGCGGGCTGGCGGTTTCCGGCGAGGAAGTGCAGGCTAAAGTTATCGGCAACGAATCTTACGTTATCACGCGCGTTTCCGTCGGCGTCGACCCGAATCTCCAGAAAGAATACCACGAAGTTTGCAAGAGTTACAAGGAAGGCAAAAAGCGCCTGTTGCACATTACGCAGACGCTGAACACGCTGTCGAAAATCGATATGAGCACGCTGCCGCAGGAAAGGTTGAATCAGATTAATGCGCTGACGCGTTCGCAGTTCCCGATTGCCGGTCAGCTCAAGCGCGACGAAAAACGAATTTTGGAACTGGAAGCGCAGCTCGGCGATATGAAAAATGGAAAAATCCGCGTGGACGATATAATTTATCCAGGCTCGCGGCTTTCGGTAAATTCAATCGTGAAAAATGTGCAGGAGGAGTACAGGCATTGCACGCTGCACCTGCAGGAAGGCGAGCTGGTCGTCGGGCAGTATTAAAAATTTGGGAGGTGGACGCCATGGAAATTGCGCCGGTTGGAGTGCAGATGACTTACGCAAACGCCGCGAACGTCAGCCAGGTCAATCAGAATTTGCACAACGAAGCGGCTCTTCAGCAAAGTTTTGAGACTATGCGGCAGGAAAAGGACGAACTTTTGAAACAGTCGCAGGTTCGCACGAAGTCAGACGCCGAGAGCGGAACGATTAAAGACGACCCCGAACGGCAGGGACGCGGCGGCGGTTACTATTACCGCAGTGCCAGAAAATCTCCGAAGCAGGAGGAAAATCCGCCGGAAAATTTTGCCGTCGACCCGCGCAAGGGAAGGCTGCTGGATATTTCGTTCTGAAATGATTACCGAACTGATGATAATTTTGACTGTGGTCGGCGCGGCGATTGTCGTTTTCGTCTGGACGGGCTCGCGCAGGCGCAGGGGTGAAAATTTCGAGCAGGAGGAAGTTGCCGAGTCTACCGCAAAATTTAAGCAGGAGCTTGAACATACCGCGAACGAAATTATCGGGCGCATGGAAAATCAGGCGACGCATTTAGAAAATCTCCTTGACGACAGCGAGCGCAACCGCACGCAACTCGAAGGGCGCATTGCTGAGCTCAAAAAGTTAATCAAGCGCAGTGAAAGTCAGTCCGGCGAAGTTCGTGAACTTTTGTCGCGCCTTGACGGAGCCGTTGAAGATGTTGACGCGATGAAGCGGCAGATTGAGTACGTCGAGCGGCGAATCAGCGCGGTTTCAAATACAAGACCAGCCGCGCCGCCAATGCCTCAGCAGAAAGTTGCCGCGTACCAGCAGCCGCGCCCGCCGGTTCAGCAACAGCCGCCAGCAAGAAATTTCGCGCAGGTACTGGAACAAACTGCCAGCGCGCCAGTTCAGGTTGCACAGCCGTCAGGTAAAACCGCAACGCGAAGCGCCGCAATTCTCCCTCGCGAAACTCCTCAGCCCGCCGCTAAACTCGCAGATTCAGACGCCGCCAGAATCGAGGCAATTCGCCAGAACTTAATCCGCAACGCCGCGAAAATGACTGCCGCTCAAGCTCAAACGCAAGCGCCACCGGCTAAACCCGCGCCGCAGGTACGCGCGCCAAATATTCCAGCCGTCCAAAGAAACGTCAACCGGCAGGCAGAAGCGCTAATCCCGCGTGCGCAAAATCCGCCGCCACAGCCTCCGCCCGCTAAAAAAGCCGACTCGCTGTCAATTCGCGATATGCTGCTGTCGGGAATGTCAATCGAGGAAGTCGCGCGGGAAACGGGTCTGGGACGCGGCGCCGTCGAACTCGTCCAGCAGATGATTCGGCACCAATTAGAAAAAAAATAACGGTTAGTGGAAATTTCGCCGCCGCTGACCGTTTTTACTTTACGAAAGGCGGTTACAAAATTGAATCTCGACGGCTTTTCCATGCGCCCGCTGGTCTCCGAACTCGCGAAAATTCTCACCGGCGGACGCGTCGACAAAATCACTCAGCAAAATAAAGCGAACTTTACAATCACCGTGCGGAACTTCGGGCAAAGTCATCTGCTCAGAATTTCCGTCGCGCCGCAAAATCCTTCAATACACCTCGTGCAGAACTCTCCCGAAAATCTTCCTGAGCCGCCAACTTTCTGCATGGTACTTCGCAAAAATCTCGAAGGCGGCAGAATCGCCGAAATTCGCCAGTTTGAACTCGACCGGATTATTTTCATAGACGTGGATTCAATCGGCGTCGGCGGCAAAATTCAGACCGTCACGCTCGCCGTTGAACTTATCGGCAAGTACAGCAACATCATTCTCGTTTCCGACGGCAAAATTATCGACGCGCTCAGGAAAATCGGTGCAAATTCCAGCCGCGTCCGTACCGTTTTGCCCAATCAAATTTATCAGCTGCCGCCCGCTCAAAACAAGCTCGATATTTTTTCAGCCAGCGTCGAAGAAATTGTTGCCCGCATCGAAGCCGAGCCCGCGCGCCTCGATAAAGCTGTTATGAACGTCTGTCAGGGTTTCGGCCCGCAAACCGTTAAGGAAGTCGCTTATCAGGCGGAGCGTACAAATCTGACTGACGCGCTGAGGAAAATCCGCGCCGCCGCTGAAAATCCTGCGCCCTGCCTCGTCGAAGACAACGGCAAAGTGCTGGCGCTTTCCGCAGTTCAGTTGAATTACCTGCGCGAAGGCAGAGTTCAAACTTTCGCCACGATTTCCGAAATGCTCGAAGCCGCCGACGAACTCATTGGCAGTTACACGCCGCCCGATAAGGAAAAATTTTCGCGGCTCGTTCACAACGAACTCAAGCGCGCCACCAATAAAATTTCCGTGCTGGAAACTGAGCTCGCCGCCGCCGAGAACGCTGACGACTGGCGCATTCGCGCGGACAATCTTTCGACCTACCGCTATCAGTTCAAAGACCACGCCGACGATTCGGTTACCGTCGAAAATATTTACAGCGAGGCCGGCGAGGAAATTTCAATCCCGCTCGACCGCCGCGTCACAATCGCCGCCAACGTCCAGAATTTCTATAAAAAGTACGACAAGCTCAAGCGTTCGACGGCGCACATTCTTGAGCAAATTTCCAAATGCCGCGAAGAAATTTCCTACCTTGAGAGCCTTGAGCACGCGCTGACTGCCAGCAATTCTCTCGCGGAAATTGAGGAGATTCGCGCGGAACTCGTGGACGGCGGCTATCTGAAGGAAAATCGCAAGCGTACCGCGCTGAGCAAAAAGCCGGAGCCGTACCGTTTCACCGCGCCCGACGGCACTGAAATTCTTATCGGTAAGAACAACGCGCAGAATGACCGGCTGACTTTTAAAATTGCGGAGCCCGACGATATTTGGCTGCACACGAAGGAAATTACCGGATCGCACGTTATTATTCGCTGCGGCGGGCTTGAGCCGAGCGCGGAAACTTTGCTGTACGCTGCCGGTCTCGCCGCGAAATTTTCCAAGGCCGCCGGTTCTTCGAAAGTTCCCGTTGACTACACGCGCTGTCGGTTTGTTAAGAAACCTTCCGGCGCAAAGCCTGGCTTCGTGATTTTCACGAATCAGCGGACGGTTTACGTTGACGGCTGAAATTTTTTTGTTGCCAATTTCGATTTTGAAGTTTATACTTTAGGTGATGAGAATTTGAAAATTAGAATTGCGGGCGTCGAGCCGGAATCGGTGGTCGACGGCGACGGGATACGTTTTGCGATTTTTTTTCAGGGCTGCGAACGCAACTGCAGGGGCTGCCACAATCCTGCGACGCACGCGCTGGACGGCGGGAAACTCGTTGACACTGCCGAGCTGATTGACGCTTTCAAAAAAAATCCGCTGCTGACGGGAATTACGCTGACTGGCGGCGAACCGCTTTTGCAAATTCCTGCGGCGCTGGAACTGGCTAAGGCGGCGAAAAGTTTTGGGCTGGACGTGTGGTGCTACACGGGCTACGTGCTGGAAGAAATTCCGTCCGCCGCGTCGGAGCTGCTGAAAAATATCGACGTGCTGGTTGACGGCGAATACGTGGAGGAACTGCGCGATTTGGATTTGGCGTTTCGCGGCTCGAAAAATCAGCGGATAATTCATTTGAGTAAAGCGAGGTGATTTTATGGAAGTTGCGGAAATTCAAAAAATGGCGCAGGAAATTTTGCCGCCGCTCGATGTGCTTGGAGGATTCATTTGCGTATTCATTTTTGGAATTATGACGGGCGCGACGATTTGCCTGCCGATAGCGCACCACAATTCGGAGCTGCCGCTGGAAAGGCTGAGCAACGATTTAATCTGGCGGTACGCGCCGGACTGGATTTTACTTTTGGTCGGATGCATATTTTTTCTGGTCGTCAGTTTCATTTTAATCAGCGGAATCTGGCGCATGTAATTTCGGCTTGCATTGAAAATTTCCGTCTGATATAATTGATGGCGTTAAATTAATTGAAGGAGAATCGTAAAATGCTTAAGTTGGAAAGCAAGCAAATTAAAATTATCAGCATCGTTATTGCGCTGGTATTTATCGGGAGCGTCGTGGCGCTGGCGCTGACTCAAAGCGGGAGCGGAATTGCGTCGGCGGCTTCAAACGGAAATGTCGGCGTGGTTGACAGGGATCAGATTATGGCTCAGCACCCCAGCGCGCAGAACGTTGAAAATCAAATGCGCGCGGCGATTACCGAAGTGCAGAAGGATTTCGAGGAAAAATCTGCCGGCATGAGCGACCAGGAAAAGCAGGATTATTATCGTCAGTGCCAGGTGCGCCTTCAGCAGAAACAGCAGGAACTGATTGAGCCGCTGATTAAATCGATTGACGACGCCGTTAAGAAAGTCGCCGACGCAAAGGGTCTGAGCGTGGTCGTCGAAAAGGCTGTCGTGGTTTACGGCGGCACGGATATTACCAACGACGTGGTTTCGCGGCTCAAAAAATAAATTCTAAGCGCAAAAATTTCAGATGGAAAGGCGGAGGCAGCTTGCTTTTGTCTTTCCATTTTTTAATATAGGAGGGCGGCAATGTCGAATTACAGGCTAACGGCGGCGGTACTCATGACGGTTTTAATCGGCGGCGGCTTGTTCCTGTACGATTATCCCGCGCCGGTCAAAGTCGAGCGCCCGAAAAATTCCGAGTTGCTGGATTTACGGCGCGGTTTCGGTTTCATAGACCTGGACGAAGTTTATACTCACCTTCCCAACGGCGAGGAACTGAAGGAATTGCGCGGGCGGGAAATTCGCCTGCGGCTTGAGCTTAACGAAGTCATGCGCCCCGTCGCTCCGCCGAAACTGCCGGAAATTGACATCACGCCGTTTACAGAATCTGCGCGCGAAAAAAATATGCAGAATATCATTGGGGAGCTGGCTGAACTTCGGGCGCGGCGCAAGCGTCTAGCGGAGGAGTACCGCAAGAAAACCGAGCCGGAATACATTCAGCGGCGCGACACCATTACGCAGGTTTATCTTAATGAGGCGTTTAATATCACGATGAAAATTAATAACGCGGACATTTTGCGCCTTAAGCCGGAGGAAGTTCACGAACTCGAAGCGCAGCTGGACAGGGTTATTGCTGAAAGGAATGACAGTCAGGGCGAACTTTTGAAAGACTGGCTGGCGGAAATTGAAAGTTACGTCGAGTCGCAGACCGCTGATGACGCCGCCAGAATCCGCCGCGAATCTGAGGAACATTATCAGAAATATACCGTCGAGGCGGAGCAGAAAATTCGCGAAGTGCAGGAACGGAACCGCGCGCTCATGGACGCCGCCGCCAGGGAAGTTTCCGCCAGACAGATTCGCCGCCGCGAAATTTTAGCCGACCTTACCGAAACTTCAAAGGCTCGCGCGGAACTCGAAGATAAAATTCTTGCGGAAATTGCTAACGACGCTGGCAGGCTCGGCGCAGTTTACAAGCTCAAGGCGGTTTTCGTCAAGAGCGTGCCGGACTACGCTGAGGAAAAATTTTTCTACAGTCTCAACGAAAATTTCCGGCTTGAGTCAAAAAAATCGCCAGGCGGAATGATTTTCGCGGGAACAGACACGCGGGATTTGACGCCGGAACTGCTGAAGGCGCTGCGCCGGTGATTCTTTACAATTCCCAGCGCGGCTGATAAAATATTTGCCGAACTTTTTATTGGGAGTGATTACACCGTGGATTTATCCAAGAAAATTAAAATTGGCGCGCTGATTGCGGTGACGCTGGCTTTTACCGGCTGCGGCTCCGTGAATATCGGCTACGTCGACGGCGCGAAGGTTATGAACGAGGCGCCGCAGATTAAGGCCGTCATGGACGAGGGCGCTAAGAAAATCGAGGAACTTCAGCAGGAAACCGCCACTCAAATAGAAAATAATCCCGACTGGACTGACGAGGAAATTAGTAAGGCGCGGGAAGACACTCAGCGCAGACTTATCGGGGTAAATCAGGCGTACGCAACTCAGCTCCAGCATAAACTCAACGAAGCGCTCGCCGTTATTGCGCAGGAGAAAAAACTTGACGTGGTTGTTGACAGTTCCGAAAGTCAGCCAATCGTCTTGGAAGGCGGCGTCGACGTGACGGCGGAGGTCATTCAGAAATTGCAGTGAGGTGGCGTTATGCGTAAAACTTTAGCGGAAATTGCTGAGCTGGTTGGCGGCGAACTTGTTGGCGACGGCGCGGCGGAAATTTACGGCCTGAACAGCATTGATACGGCGGAGGCTGGCGATTTGACTTTCGCTGACGAAAATCACGTGGCGGCGGCTAAAAAATCCAGCGCGACC
The DNA here is from genome assembly GCA_905234175.1 of uncultured Selenomonadaceae bacterium. GTDB lineage: Bacteria > Bacillota > Negativicutes > Selenomonadales > Selenomonadaceae > Quinella. The sequence continues at coordinate 148,519 of CAJOGX010000001.1, forward strand.
GCCGTGATTATTCCCGCGAATTTTACCGGCGAGCTCCCCGCCAACGCGATTCGTTCAGCCAATCCGAAGGCCGCGTTTGCTCAGCTCATGGAAATTTTTGCGCCGAAGGTCAAAATTCACGCTGGTATCAGCGCGCAGGCTTACATTGGGGCTGGCACGAAAATTGCGGCGGACGCGAAAATAATGGCGTTTGCTTACGTTGACGACGGCGCGAAAATTGGCAGCGGCGCGGTGATTTATCCGCACGTTTACATTGGGCAGGGCGCGAAAATTGGCGCGGGCACGGTGATTTATTCCAGCGCGACGGTTCGCGAATTTTGCGTGGTTGGAAAAAATTGCGTGGTGCACAGCTCGGCTGTTATCGGCGCGGACGGTTTCGGCTTCACTACGAGCGGCGGCGTTCATACGAAGGTTCCGCAGATTGGCAACGTCGTCGTGGAAGATGACGTGGAAATTGGCGCGCACGTCGGGATTGACCGCGCGGCGATGGGCTCGACGGTTATCGGGCGCGGCACGAAAATTGATAACCTCGTTCACATTGCGCACAACTGCAAAATTGGCGCGAACTGTCTGATTGTAGCGCTGACTGGGATTTCCGGCTCGACGATTGTTGGCGACAACGTGACTTTCGGCGGGCAGACGGGAACGGTCGGGCACATTAAAATTGGCGGCCATTCGGTTTACGCCGGCCGCTCAGGGATTACTAAAAATATGCCGGAGGGATTTTTCGGCGCGGGCTTTCCTGTTCAGCCGCACGCGGACTGGCTGAGAATGCAGGCGTCACTGCAAAAAGTTCCGGCGCTCGTAAAGAAAATTCAGCAGCTGGAAAAACAGCTGGCAGATTTACAAAAACCGAAGGAGGAGGATTGAACTTGAACGGTATCAGAAAAATTTTCGGCGTGATGTTCCTGCTGGCGTGCCTTATTCTTCCGGCGGGCGTTTCGGCTGAAAAAAGCGACTGGAAGGACAGCGCGTACAATTTTCGCGGGATTCGGCGCGTCGTGCTGATGGACGTTTCGTCGAACGTGGGCAGGGGCAGCAACCTTTTCTATCAGAAACTGCAGAGCACGTACGTCGACAACGCGCGCAAACGGCTGAAGTGCGAAGTTTTCACGGAAGAGCAGGCGCGGAGAGTTTCCGGCAACCCCGCTGACGTGGGGGATTTGTATATCGAGTGCCGAATCAAGGATTGGAGCGACGATTATTATATCGTGCCGGAGCGGACTGTCTGGGAGAAGAAAAAAATGCACCGGCGCGTTCGCGACCGCTACGGCTACCTGGAGGACGAGGAATACGAAACGACTGTGCCGGTGACTTATCCGCCGTACCGCGTGGACGTTTCCAAAATTGCGGTTTCGTTTGAAGTTTACGACGCGCGGACCGGCAGAATGGTTTTCGGGCGCGAGGACGTTCGTGACCGCAAGGACGCCGACGCTCAGGACGGCATGTACGGGCGCATTTGCAATTCGTTCTTCGAGGATTTTGCAAAAGTTATCAGGTAAGGAGCAGGGAAGATGAGCAGAATTTTTAGAGCCGTCGCAGGAATTTTTCTGTGCGGCATGATTTTGATTGGCGGGCGAGTTTCTGCCGAGCCGGTTGACGCGATGGAACTTTTCCGCGAAACGGTTTACGAGACTTCCAAGCTGGACACCAGAATTTTCCACCAGGATATTTTCTTCGTGCTGCCTTCGCTTGTCGGCGAGCTGGATTTCATTGGCGGCATTGACGGCAGAAAATTTACCGTGGCGGGCGATTTCGGCTTTTGGATGACTTCTGACAACGGCGAAGCTACGGAAAAGGAAGCTCCGTTTTACCTTACGCAGGACGGCGACAGCATGACGTTTTATTTTCAGAGCGATAAAAAGTGGAAGAAAATAACTGCGCCGACTGGTGCCGCGAGAATTGTTGACGCCTTCACCACGCCGACGCTTCAGCAAATGGAAGATCAAATCGAAATGGTTAAGGAAGTTACCGTGCTCAGCGATACCGACAGCCAGCGCACGTTCCTCGTCAAAATCGACGGCAGCAAAATCGCCGAAGAATTTCTTGCCGAACTTCAGAAAAACGAACAGCGGCCGAATAACGTTCAAAATCAGTTCGTGCGGTATTTTGAAAACGGCCTTCGCAACGCCGACTGCTGGTACACGTGGACGGTAAACAAAAATACCTGGCAGACCGTCACGCTAAGCGCGAATCTTTCCGGAATAGTTCAGTCAATCGCGCAGGAAGTTCTCAACGACCCCGAAACTCCCTGGCCGGCGCCGATTAGAGATTTGGTTGAGACCGTGGCGTATTACAGCGAGCTCCGCACTTACAGGACGTACCTCAGCCCCGAAGCTAAGAGCCGCCTTGAAATTCCGAAGAAAGTTCTGAAGGCGAAGGAAGTTGAGAGCGTCAACGCCGAATTTGGTTCCGACAAGAAAAAATAATTTTTGGTTCGAGACTGCCGCGCGAAAAGCGTTGCGGTCTTTTTTATTGGAGGAAAAATTGAGTGCGATAGATTTGGCAAAGCGGATTTTTCTGGCGGCGTTCGGCGAAGGGTGGCTGTATGAATTTTTGCGGCGGCTGTGGCACGGAATAAGTTACGAGGAGCGCGGGGAATTTGTCCTCGTGCACCAGCGCGGGCGGGCGGATTCGGTGCGGCTTAAACTTGAGCGGGATTTTTCGCTGAAGCTGCCGCTGGATTTTCGCGCAGAAGTTCCGGCGGTGCGAATTGCGGCGGTTGTGCACATTTTCTACGTGGAGCTGGCGGGCGGGCTGAAAAATTTGCTGGCGAACATACCGGCGCGGGTTGACGTGTTCATTTCGACGACGGACGCTGAAAAAAAATCTGCGCTGGAAAAAATTTTCGCGGACTTCGACAAGGGAAAAGTTACCGTGAAAGTTTTTGAGAATCGCGGGCGGGATTTAGCGCCGCTGCTCGTCGGGTTCAGAGAAATTTACGGCGGCTACGATTTATGCGTACACCTGCATTCAAAAAAATCTCCGCACGATTTGAAACTGGCAGGCTGGGGCGATTTTCTTTATCGAAACCTGCTGGGAAGTTCTGAAATTGCAGCGGGGATTCTGCAGATTTTAGCGCGGCGCGACGTCGGAATAGTTTTCCCGCAATATTTTTCAGCGATACGCTCAGCGGTAAACTGGGGCGAAAATTTTCAGCTGGCGAAAGAATTTTCAGCGCGGCTGGGAATTTCGCTGGACGAACGCTGGCTGCTGGAATTTCCGGCGGGCTCGATGTTCTGGTTCAAACCGCAGGCGCTCGCTCCAATTTTAAACTGCGGCTTGAGCTTTGCAGATTTTCCGGCTGAAAAAGCTCAGACCGACGGCACTTTGGCTCACGCGCTGGAAAGAATTTTTTTGTACGTCGCCGAGCGCGAAGGGTTCCGGTACGTGAAAGTTTCCTCCGACGCGGATAAAATTTCTGGCGCGCCGGTGTTGACTTCACAAAACGCCGAAAATCTGAATGCGAACGTTGAAAAAGTTTGTCGGCGTCTTGCTGAAAGCGGGAGTTTGGATTAAAATATTTGCAGAATTTTTTAGGGGGGAGAAATTTTGAATATCCACGAATACCAAAGCAAGGGGATTCTCAAGCGCTACGGCGTGCCGGTTCCAAACGGAAAGCCCGCTTTTTCAGTCGAGGAAGCTGTAAGCGTTGCGCAGGAACTTAACAGGCCGGTCGTTGTCGTCAAGGCGCAGATTCACGCGGGCGGGCGCGGTAAGGCTGGCGGCGTCAAGCTCGCGAAAAGTCTCGACGAAGTTAAAACTTATGCAACTGAACTGCTCGGAAAAATTCTGGTGACGCACCAGACCGGCCCCGAAGGCAAAAAAGTCGGGCGCCTGCTGATTGAGGAAGGCTCCAATATTAAAAAGGAATATTATCTGAGTTTCGTGATTGACCGCACGACGGCGCGCGTTGTGATGATGGGCTCGGAGGAAGGCGGCGTCGAAATTGAGAAAGTTGCCGCCGAGACGCCGGAGAAAATTTTCCGCGAATACGTCGACCCAGCCGTCGGGCTTATGCCGTTCCAGGCGACGCGCATGGCTTACCGCATGAATTTTCCGGCCGCCGCCGTTCGCAAGGCAAGCGCGTTTATGCTCAAACTTTACAGCGTGTTTATCGGCGAGGACTGTTCGCAGGTTGAAATTAATCCGCTGGCTGTCACGGCGGAAGATGACGTTATCGCGCTGGACGCAAAGTTGAACTTCGACGACAGCGGGCTTTTCCGCCACCCCGAAATTGAAGCTCTGCGCGACGAAACTGAGGAAGACGCTAAGGAGCGCGCCGCCGCGAAGGAAGGTTTGAGCTACGTCAACCTCGGCGGGAACGTGGCGTGCATGGTAAACGGCGCAGGTCTGGCTATGGCGACGGTCGACATTCTCAAGCACTACGGCGGCGAGCCTGCGAACTTTCTGGACGTGGGCGGCGACTCTACGCCAGAAAAAATTGCGACGGCGTTCAAGATTATGCTTGACGGCGGGCAGGCGAAGGGAATTTTTGTGAACATTTTCGGCGGAATAAATCGCTGCGACGCGGTTGCGGGCGGTATCGTCGAGGCGGCGAAAATTATTTCTGCGGACGGGAAATCTCTGCCGGTGCCGGTCGTCGTCAGGCTTGAAGGCACGAACGTCGAGCAGGGACGCCAGATTCTCAAGGATTCGCCGATTAAAAATGTTATCATGGCTCCGACGATGGAAGACGGCGCGAAGGAAATCGTCCGACTCGTCAACGAGAGCGCGTAAGGGGGCGGCGGTATGTCGATTTTGGTAAACAGGGATACGAAAGTTATCGTTCAGGGAATAACCGGCAAGCAGGCGACGTTCCACACTAAACAAATGCTGGCTTACGGCACGAAAATTGTTGGCGGCGTCACGCCAGGCAAGGCTGGGCAGCTGGTTGAAGGCGTGCCGGTTTTCAACACTGTCAGCGACGCGGTAAAGGAAACTGGCGCAACGGCGTCGGTTATCTACGTGCCTGCGCGATTCGCGGCGGATTCGATTATGGAAGGCGTCGACGCGGGTTTGGATTTGGTCGTCTGCATAACCGAACACATTCCGGTTTTGGATATGGTAAAAGTTCGCCGGTACATGGAAGGCAAAAAGACGCGGCTGATTGGTCCGAACTGCCCTGGAATTATGACAACGGGCGAGTGCAAGCTTGGGATAATTCCTGGCAACGTGCAGAAACGCGGGCGCGTCGGTCTGGTTTCGCGCAGTGGAACTTTGACGTACGAGGCGGCTTTCCAGCTCATGAACGCGGGGATTGGTATCACGACTTCGCTGGGGATTGGCGGCGACCCCGTCAAGGGGATTGATTTCATTGACGCGCTGGAACTTTTCAGGGCGGACGACGAAACTTTGGCGGTGCTGATGATTGGCGAAATTGGCGGGACTGCCGAGGAAGACGCCGCTAAGTGGATTGCTGAAAATATGCCGAACAAGCCGGTTACCGCTTTTATCGCTGGGCGGCAGGCTCCTCCAGGCAAGCGCATGGGGCACGCCGGCGCGATTATTTCTGGCGGCAAGGGCACGGCGGCTGACAAAATCAAAGCGCTGAACGCCGTCGGAATTGAAGTTGCGGATACTGTGGCGCATATCGGCGAGACCGTCGTTGCTACGCTCAGGCGCGCGGGAATTTACGACGCCTGCCATACCTGCTGATTTAAAAATTTTTCGTGAGAACTCAGGCTCCGTGCAAGCGGGGCTTTTATTTTGGACAAAAAAAGCCCTCCGCGCTATAATTTCAGCATGGAGGTGTTTATCATGGCAGATTTGGAAAATCGCGTCAGTCATCTTGAAACCAAAGTCAGCGTCATTGAAACCAAAATCGACATGTTCATTGACGAAATGCGCGACCGCGACAACAGGCGCGCCGCCGAAATTTCTGAACTTCGTGCGAAGCATGAAGCCGACATGAAGGAAATTCGTCAAAAGCAGGAAGCGGACATGAAAGAAATTCGCGCCAGCATTGACGGTATGGGCAAGCATGTTCGCAATGTCAGTATCGCAACTATCGCCGTCTGCGTAGCGTTAGTTGCTGGCAACGTTGCCATCGCGCTGAGCATTATTTTTAAGTAAGCTCGACAATGCCAACTTAATTTTTCAGCTTCGGTTCGCAGCCGGAGCTTTTTTTTGCCATGACGCTACAGATTTTACCACGGTTGCAGAAATTTTGCAATATGATATAATTTCCCTTGACATTTTTTGATTTTTATGGGGTGAAAAAATTAATGAAAGGAATAAAAAAATTTTTAGGAGCGCTGCTGATTGCGGGCTCGCTGGGCTTTGCAACGGTTCAAGGCGCGCCGGTAACAGATAACGCAATTCGCTCGCCGAATGAAACAGAATCGTCGCCGGAAAATATTATGCGCGACCAATTTGAAAATGTTAAGGTTGGCTACGTCAGGAACAGCGGCTTCCTTTACGAGGACATTCCTGGGCACAAGACTGGCTACGGCTATGAATATATGGAGTTTTTGTCGAATTACGCGCACTGCAATTTTGAATACGTGGAGTTCGAGGATTGGGAACAGCTGACGGAGAGCATGGCGCGCGGAGAAATTGACGTGGCGCCTGGAATGCCTGGCGATTATCATCAGCTTCAGAACGCGACGCGCACCGACCACGTTATTGGGCGCTTTCCAATGGAGCTGGTAATTTCTCACGACGGCGTTAAGCCCAACATGAAAATTGGCAACGTGCCGGCGAATTATCCCGTGCCTGGGCTCGGAGGAATTGCGCGCGGCGAAGGCTTCAGGTACGAAACGATAACTTACCCCAAATTCAGTCAAATGCTTGACGCCTTCAACGAAAAACAGATTGACGGTTACATTTCGCCCATGCTGACCCCGAAAGACTCGCGCAACATTCTGGCGGTTTTCGACCGGCAAAGTTACCGGCTTTCCGTGCGAAACGACAAGCCAGAACTGCTGCGAAATTTGAATATGTCGATGGATCAAATGCTCCTCAATCAGCCGAACATTCGCGACCGGCTCAATAGTAAATATATGCAAAACGACGGCTTCCCGCTGATTCTCAGTCGGAAGGAAAAAGAATATCTCGCTGAACGCAAAAAGTTTCGCGCGGCGATTTTCATGGTGCAGAAACCGTACTCCTACAACAACAGCAATGGCGAACTTGTCGGCGTCATGCCCGAAATTATCCAGCGCATTTCCCGCGATTTGGGCGTTGAAATTGAAATTGTCGACACCGATACCCGCGACGACAGCCACGAATTTGCGCAGACGCTGGAAAATACGAGCGAGCTTATCAGAAACGGCAGCATTGATTTCGTTATCGATACCGTCTGCGATTACAGTTCGGCGAAGGAACTTAATCTGCGCCCAACGCAGTCTTATCTGACGACGGATTATGTTCCCGTGACGCGCAAAGATTATTTCGACGACCCGTCCGCAAAACCAATAGTTGCGTGCGTGCAGAAAATGTTTTACACGAAAGCTTTTATCGAGCCGCTTTACCCAGAGAATAAGCGCCTGTACGTGCCGACGCTGGACGAAGCGCTGATAGCCGTGAGCGACGGGCGCGCCGACATTGCCTACGTGCACAGAAACGCCGTGAACTCGCTCATGGACGAGGCGGATATTTATTCGCTGGAGGCGGCGGGCGAATCAATTTTCTCCGAGCCGATAAGCATTGGCGTCTACGCCGACGAAAATCCCATGCTCTGGCACATTCTTAACAAGGAAATTCACCACATTGACAGCGACTGGATTCGCGACCTTTTGAACAAGCACCAGCAGACCGCAGTTTCGATTACGCCGAAATATCTGATTTACCACCACCCCATCAGAGTTTTCGCCGGTCTGGTAGTTCTGGCGCTTGCCGTCGGCGGATTTTTCATGTACAGGAACAGAATGCGGCAGAAACATTTCGATTTGGTTGAGCACATGGCTTATACCGACCTGCGCTACAACCTGCCGAACATTCCGTGGCTGGAGCGCGAAGTTCCCGAAAAGCTTGAGGAACTTGAAAAGAAAAATCCCGACGTGCAGACTTTCTTCGTGGTTTTCTCAATGGACAGCAGCGCGGCGGTTACGAAAGATTACGGGCGCAAAACTCTCGACAAGCAGTTTATGAGTATGGCGAAGGGTCTGAATGAAGAAAAGCCGGTGATTCTTACCGCCGCCGGTATCGACGTGGAACATCTGGTTTGCTACTGCAAATCGCCCAGCGTCGAGGAAATTTTCGCGTGGGCTGAGGACATTATTAAAAAGTACAGCCGAATGGAAACCGCCGACGCCAGCTCCAAAGTCGTCCTGCACATTCGCGCGGGCGTCAGCGCTTACAACCGCACGATGTACGTTCAGCAGGCAGTTGACCGCGCGGTTATCGCCTGCCACCACAATTCCGGCGGACTCGTTAAAGTTTTCGATGACAAGATGGAGGAAACGCTCACCGTTCAGCACACGATTGAAAGCCGCATGGAACAGGCTCTGCGCGACGGCGAGTTCAAGCCTTTCTATCAGCCGAAGTACGATATTCGCACGCGGCGGATTGTCGGCGCCGAAGCTTTAGTCCGCTGGATCAGCCCTGAGCTCGGTTTTATGCCGCCAGGAAAATTTATCCCGCTGTTCGAGCAAAACGGTTTCGTCATTCCCGTCGACCACTACCTTTTGGAAAAAACCTGCCAGCTCCAGCGCGAACGCCTTGACGCCGGAAAACCCGTCGTGCCGATTTCCGTCAATCAGTCGCGACTTCATATGGTCGCCGAAGAAGGTTACCTTGAAAAAATGCAGGAGATTGTTGACAAGTACAAACTGCCCGCCGGTCTGATTGAGCTGGAAGTTACCGAAACCGTGTTCGGCGATTTCGACGCCAAGGCAGGAATGAAGAGCGCCGAGGAAATTATAAATGCCCTCCACGAAATGGGCTTCACGATTTCCGTTGACGATTTTGGCTCCGGTTATTCCAGCTACACCATGCTCGGCAATTTGCCCATGGATGTTATGAAAGTCGACCGCAGCATTCTCGTCGGCGCGGATACTTCGGAAAAAATGCGCCAGATTCTAGCCAACGTTATCAATCTCGGCAATTCGCTCGGCATGAAGGTTATCTGCGAAGGCATTGAGACGCGCGAGCAGGAAGAACTTTTGCTGGAACTCGGCTGCCACATTGGTCAGGGATTTTTGAACTGCAAGCCAATTCCTGTGGACGATTTCATAGCGTTTTTCGAGAAGCGCAACGCGGAAGTTGACGCCGCCAGCGCATAAAAAAACCGCGCGAGGAAAATTCGCACGGAAAAATATTTTTTGGAGCCGGTATAAACTGCCGGTTCTTTTTTTACGCGATTTGCACAGCCTTTAAAATTGGCAGGCGCTTGCTGAGGAAGTCCTGCGCCATGTCTTTTAGCTGCGCGATATTTTCTTCAGACGTTTCAAGGCGCTTGCCGTTTGACAGGAGCGCCTGCCCCTGTTCGCTGAGAATTTCCCAGACAGCTTTAGAAATTGTGTCGGCAGATTTTTTACCGTCAGCCAGCGCGCTGAGGAACAGCTGCTCGAAACGGTTGACCATAACGCCTCCGCCGGTAACGGGGCTCGCCAGAAAACTGATGTCGCCGGAATTTTTCGCGCGGGCGCAGAAATATTTATTGAGCGCGTCGCAATTCGGCTTGACGGCTTTAATCGTGGCGTCGGACTGGCAGGGCGCAACGTGGCCGTTATGAGCGAGGATTATCAGAATCTGCTCGATATTCTGCGCGGTAACGTCGGGATTTTTCTTCAGGAAGTCGCTGAAATTTTTCGGGCGGAAATTCTGCGCGGCCAAGTGTTCACGGATTTTCTCGCAAACGTCCTTCGCCAGGCTGATTTCTCCGACGGCAACCTGGAATTTTTCCGGCAGCGGCTCGGTAGTCATCAGCGCGTAATTCGTGTTCATCAGCCGCTGTGTACGTTCGTAGGCGGAAATTCTGCGCGCGCCGCGAATGAAAATATCTTTGCGGAACTGGCGGTTGATAAAATAATCTTTGACCTGTTCGCGCATGACCGGCGATTCGATTTTGTTGAGGAACTCCAGCGCGTCGCGCGGAACGCTCAAATGCTCCAGCGTTTCAATAATTTCAGCCGTGCAGGCAAAGTCCAGCTTGGCGTTCTCCAAAAGTTCAACAACGTCCGTGAAGTACATGCAAATCCAGTCGCGGTTGAAATATTCGTGCGCCAGATAATCGTGGTCGTGCTTTCTTGTGCTCTCGAAAATTTTTGCAACGTCCGGCACGCGCCCGAAATACGCCGGATTTTTACTGAGCAGTTCCTCGGTGAACTTCATCGCCTCTTCGACGCGCTCAAAAGTTTTCTTGCTCTTCTGGGCGTACTTGTCGTGCAGAACGAAAAGTTCACGCAGCGGCGCGGCAGGCGACCAGCCAGGGTAACAGTTGTAGCTGTTGTAGAAAATCCCGCCAGGCTTTAGGAATTTGCGCGCGAACTCCACGACGACTTTTTGATTTTCAGCGCTAATCCACGACCAGATTCCGTGCAGATTAATCGAATCGAACTGCGGCAAATCGTCGCGGCTGAGCATTTCCTCAAAGCTGTCGTCGAAAAATTTTCCGCCGCAGTCAGACGCGTTGCAAAGTTCGTTGGCGTGAGCGGCGTGCGCGGGGTTGAAGTCCGTGCCGAAAAATTTGCCAGTGTTAGCCGCCGCGTGAATGTTCAGCGAAACGCCCTGCCCGAAACCAAGTTCGCAGTAAGTTTCGTTTTCGTCAGCTTCCGGCACAGCGTAGCCCTTCGCCAGCAGACAGAATTTCTGAAAAACGGGATTCAGCTCCCGATAGTAGCCGTAAGTGTACGTAGATTCGGTGAAGTAACCGTAATTCCAAGCGTTCAAATTTTAGCCTCCCAGTTGGTAAAAATTCATTGCGCCGCCGCGCGAGTTTTTCAGTCGATAGAAATTAATTCGTACTGAGGATTTCCGAGACCTGCTTCAGCCATAGCGGAAAGCTGACGCAGACCGGCGCGGCTTTCAATGCGTTCCTTCAAATCGTGGCTGTCATGGGCGGCGTAAACCATATCCGCGCAAGCCTGGTCGACGGCGAGAATGTCAGTCGAAGCGCAAATTCCAATATCAGCCATTGTCGGCTCGGCAGCGGAAGTGCCCGCGCAGTCGCAGTCCACGCTCATTCTGCGCATGACGTTAATGAAAACAATGTGCTTGCCGAAATAGTTGCAAGTCGCCTGCGCGGAATCGCACATGAGTTCCATGAAAATTTCCTTCATAGGCCATTCAAGATAATTTTCGGGGACGTGCACGCCGAGCCCGTGAACCTGAGCTTTGCCCTTATGCCCGCTGGCGTTGCCAATGCCGATATTTTTCATCGAGCCGCCGAAGCCGCCCATTGCGTGGCCCTTGAAGTGCGTCAGAACAATCAGCGAATCGTAGTTAACGAGGTGCGCGCCCATCGAAACGTATTTGAGGTGGAAGGGCTTGCGGACGGGCAGGTCGACGGTTTCTTCATTTTCGTCCATAATGTCCACGTCGCAGAAAGTCCAGCCATTGACTTTGAGCGTATCGCGGTGGTCTTCGGTCGTGTAGCGGTCGCCGGTATAAAGCGTGTTGCATTCGACGATTGCGCTGTTGGGAACCTGCGCCTGGAACGCCTTAACCATGTCGCGCGGGAGAATGTTCGGGCCGTGCTTTTCGCCGGTGTGGAGCTTTATCGCAACTTTGCCGTAAATTTCGCTGTTAATAAGTTTGTAGAGTTTGATAAGCGTTTCGGCGTCGATTTTCTTGCTGAAGTAAACCTTCGCCGCCGTGCCCTCGTAATTCGTGCCAGTGACGTTTTTGCTGCCGACAACCGGCGCCTGAATAATTTTTTCTGCCATTTTAAATCTGCCTCCTGAAATTATTTAAATCCCGCGCGAAGTTCAAAACTCAGCGGCGGGAATTTTTTTGCCAAAAAGTTACAGCGCGGTCAATCCAGCCCTGCGCGACAGTTCCTTCGCCGAGCCCAAAACCGTGCGGCAGGCCGTTGAAAATTTCAATCTCAGCATTCGTACCGTTCGCGCGAATTTTTTTAATCCTGCGCTCCATCGTCCGCCAGCTGGCAATCCCGTCGCTTGTGCCGACGCAGTTATAAGTTGGCGGCTCGTTGCCGCAGACTTCGGAAAGCCCCGTGTACTGCATGACAACAGCGGCAGGACGCGGATATTTTTTTTCGCCGAAATGTTCCGTGCCGAAACTTCCAAGCCACGCCGCCATTCTCGCACCGGCACTTCCGCCCCAGAGCGAATAATTTTTCACGTCGACCTGAAGTTCAGCGGCGTGCTCGTGAATGAAAGCAATCGCCCGCGCCAAATCTTCGCAGGCAGTCTGCGCGTCGGGGCGGTAAATCAGCGCGAAAGCATTGTAACCTTTGCGGCTGAGGTACAAAGCGTGCGGAAAACTGTCGTGCATTGCGCCGACGTAGTAAAAGCCGCCGCCCGCGTTGCAAATCGCAAACTGCGCGCCAGGCTCGCCGCGAAAGAAAAATAAGCCGGTATTCCTCTTGCGCGGGTCGGAAATTTTTTCGGCGTCGGTGTAAATGTCGTAGAAAATTTTTTCGCCCGCGTCAGCCTTTTCCTTCATGCAGTTGACAAATTCAACGGTCGTCTGCGGCTTAACGTGACTGTACCAGATTAGAATATCACCAAGATTTTTCAGCGTCAAGTTCCCGTCAACGTTCCTGTCCACAGGGAAAATCAGCCGCCCGAAGCCGCGAAAATTCTCGTAGCCGATAACGTCAGCAACTTTTGTATTCTGCGTGAACATTTGCTCCTAAACTTCAATCTGCTTGATAAACTTCGCGGGAACGCCGCCGACAAGCGTATTCGCCGGAACGTCCTTCGTAACGACGGAGCCCGCCGCCACAATCGCATTTTCGCCGACAGTCACGCCAGGCAGAATTATCGAGCCCGCGCCAATCCACGCCTTCCGCTTAATCACGACCGGTTTGCAGGTAATAATTTGGCGCTCCTGAAAATCGTGGTTGTTGGAAATCAGCGAGACGTTCGCGGCAATCATCGCGTCATCTTCAATCGTAATCCCGCCGGCGGACATGCAAAGCAAGTTATACATAATCGCGACGTTGTTGCCGATTTTTACTTTGTCAGCAAGATTTACCTGCAGCGGCGGAAAAACCTGGCAGTTCGCGCCCATGTTCGGAAAAAGTTCGCGAATCAGCGCGTCACTTTCTTCAGTCATCGGCATCGTGTGGTTAATTTTAAAACAAAGCTGAGCACTGCGCTTACCTTCGGCAAGGCGCTCGGCGTCTGGAATGCGCAAATCAATTCTGACTTCCTCCACGTGAAACCCTCCAATAAAATTCAAACTACCAGTAATTTTACAGCGCCCGCCGAAAAAAGTATAATAACTGGCAAGCATACTGAAATAATTTTGATTTAAATCGAGGCGAAAGTTTATGATAGAAACGTACCTGTTGGAACAGCTGGCGGCGTTTGCAAAATTCGGGACGCTGTTGGAGGCGGCGAACAAACTCTACGTGTCGCAGCCCGCGCTTAGCCGGTCGATGAAAAAACTCGAACGCATAATCGGCGTCGAATTATTTACGCGCGCCAAAAATCGAATCGCGCTGAACGATAACGGGAAACTCGCCGCCATTTTCGCGCAGAAAATTTTGGACAAACATACCGAAATGATTAACGCCGTCCGAGAGTTCGACAGGAAGAGCCGGACGATTTCCGTTGGAAGCTGCGCGCCGGTGCCGCTCGAACAGATTCGCTCGCTCCTTGAGCGGAATTTTTCTGACATGGCAATTTCCTCGGAACTCAACGGCGGCAAAACTCTCCTGCGCGACTTCCAGAACGACGCGTTCCAGCTGGTTGTCCTGAACGAAAAGCCGGAGGACGAAACGCTCTGGGTAAAAAAAATTGGCAGCGAGAAACTTTTCATTTCCCTGCCGCCTGGTCACCCGCTTGCAAAGTCCGCCGGAATTTACCTGCGCGAACTGAACGGGCTGAGCGTGCTGATTTATTCAAAAATCGGTTTCTGGTACGATTTGTGCATAGAGAAGGCGCCGCGCACGCATTTCCTGCTGCAAAACGACAGCGCAGTTTTTGAGGAGCTTGCGCGGGGCTCGGAGTTCCCGTCGTTTACCACGGATATTTTTATCGACGCCGGTCTCGCGCGGAAAAATCGCGTCAAAGTGCCAATCCTCGACGCCGAAGCCAGCGCGAATTATTATCTCGTCTGCAAGAAAAAAGATTTGCCGCGCTTTGAAGAATTTTTAAATTCGCTGGAAAAAGTCAACTGGAACTGGCGGAATTTAATCGGCGGATTTTATTTCACGGGTTCGGACTGAATTTAATCGTGATAATCGTGCCGCGCTTGACGACGGCGCCAGCGTCAAGACTCTGTTCAACGGCAAAGCCGGAGCCGCTGGTTTCCAAAATCAGCCCAGCCTCGTTAGCAATGCGCGCCGCCTCACGAATGCTCTTGCGGTAAAAATCCGGCACTGTGACTTCGTTGGTTTCAGTCGGCGGAATTTCCTCAGCGGGCTCAGGAGTTTCTTCAGCGGCGGGCTCGGGCGTTTCAGTTTGTGACGGCGCAGGTTTGGGCAGCGCGGAATTGCCGGAAGCATCGCCTTCGCCAACGTCTTCAGTAAATTCTTCTTCCTCAACGCCGTGGGCGTCGCTGGGCTCGATTCTCATGTAGCGGAAAACCTGCGAAAGGATTCTGCTGGCGACGGGCGCCGCGATTTGCCCGCCGTAAAAACTGCCGGACGGCTCGTCAATCATAACCAGCAGCGCGATTCTGGGATTTTCGACGGGGCCGAAGCCGCAAAACGACGCGATATATTTTCCTTCGCTGTAGCCAGTGCCGAACTCGTTGATTTTCTGCGCAGTGCCGGTTTTGCCAGCGACGCGGTAGCCGCGAACGGTAGCTTTCCTGCCGCCGCCGGTAGCCACGACCTGTTCCAGAAGCCCGACCAGAGTTTTGTCAGTGGCGGGCTCAATCGGGCGGCGAACTTCCTCGACGTGCGTTTCGGCGTAAATCGAGCCGTTCGCATTTTTAATCCGCTTGACAATGTGCGGCTTGAGTAAAACGCCGTCGTTGGCAACGGCGCTCATGGCGGTCACGAGTTGCAGCGGCGTCACGGCAATGCTCTGCCCGATAGCCATCGTCGCAATGTCAGAATCAATCATTTCGTCCGGCGTGTAAAGTAAACCCGCCTCTTCGCCAGGCAGCTCAATCCCCGTGTAATCGCCGAAGCCGAATTTGCGCGCGTACATCACAAGTCTTTCAGCGCCGAGCTGTAAGCCAACCTGCGCGAAGCCCGTGTTCAGCGACTGCTTAACCACGTCCGCGAAAGTAACCGTGCCGAAACTCGCGCCGTTCCAGTTCTGAATGCGCATGCCCGAAACCATGACGTAGCCAGGGTCGACGAAAATTTGATTCGGCGAAACAATTCCTTCCTGCAGCGCGGCGCCGGCGGTCACGGTCTTGAAAGTTGAGCCAGGCTCGTAGATAAACGAAACCGCGCGGTTTTTCCAGACTTCCGGCTCGTATTCAAAAAATCTGTTGGGGTTGTACGAAGGGCGGCTGGCCATTGCAAGCACTTCGCCGGTCTTCGGGTCAAGCGCCACGCACGTCACGGCGACGGGGTCATTTTCAGCCATCGCGCGGTCGAGTTCCTGCTCAACGATAAACTGAATCGCGCTGTCAATCGTCAGCTCAATCGTCTTGCAGTATTCTCCCTGATAGCCGTGGCGCTCAAAAATCGATTCGAGAATCGGGCGGTCGCGCGGGTCGGTGTACAGGAAAGATTCCATGACTTCGCCCTTAAGGTACTTGTCCAGCGCCTGCTCAATCCCGTCCAGCCCCTTATCGTCCGTGCCGACAAAGCCCAGCACATTCGCCGCCAAAACGTCGTTGGGATAGTAGCGCTTGGCCTCGTCGCGAAAACTGAGGCAGCGCCCGTATTCTTTTTCGCGAATCATTCTGCGAATCGCCTCATAGTCCTGCTGTTCGAGCCGCCGCTTAACCCAGACGAAACCGCCGCCAATTTTTATGTACTCAAGAATTTCGTCTTCGGTTTTGCCAACGAGCGGCGCCAGATTTTTTGCAACTTCAGCGGCATTTCCGACGTTATTGGGGTCGATAAAAAGCGATTTTGTCATGGTGCTGACGGCAAGTTCGCGCCCGTTTCTGTCGAGGATTGCGCCGCGCGGCGACTGAACTAAATAATCCTGCCCGACCTGGTTGCGCATTCTTTCAGACAGTTCGCTCCCCTGCACGAGTTGCAGCCAGCCATAGCGCAGCGTTATCACGAAAATCAGCGCCAGCATTCCCACGGTAAGCAGGACTATTCGCCGTTGAACTGCAATTCTGTTTTTATTCATTTCACGGATTATTGGCGCGGCCGGAATTTCTGAGGAGCGCTTCCCTGAGCCGCCCTTCGATAGCGACGAGTTCTTTTTCGGCATTAGCGCGGCGCTGGCGGCCTTCCTGCTGAATGCGCACGGTTTCTTCGAGCGTGGCGATTAAATCTTCGTTGACTTTCTTGACGGTCTCCACGTCGACGATTCCGCGTTCGTTTTCTTTAGCGGTCTCAACGGTGTTTTGTTTGAGCATTTCGGCGTTGCGGCGGAGCAAATCATTCGTGGCGTCGGAAACTGCGCGCTGCATTGCTATAACTTCCTGCTGGCGGCTGAGTCCCAGCGCGATTACCATTTGATTTTTCCAAAGCGGAATTGTGTGGTAAATCGCCGCCTGAACGCGGTCAATTAAAACGCGGTCGTTGTTCTGAATCAGACGGATTTGCGGCGCGGTTTGAATTGCGATTGTCTTGCTGAGCTTGAGGTCGTGAATTTTTTTCTCGAAGCGGTCGACGCTCTGTTCAAAATCTGCGACAACCTGAACCGCCATCGGGTCATTTTTCTGCGCCGCCTGCGCTTTGAGTTTGGGCAGGGTGACGTTGCGCATTTCTTCAAGTTTTTCCTCGCCCGCGCGAATGTACAGCTGTAAATCCTTGAAGTAGCTGAGATTTTTTTCGTAGAGCGTGTCGAACATGACAATATCTTCCATGAGTTTGACTTTGGAGCGTTCGAGCCCCGCCTGAATGCGTTCGACGTGCACGGAAAGTTTTTCGTAGCCCTGCACGACGCTTTCGCCCTTTTCGACGAGCGAGCTGAGGATTGGAATTTTGCTGACGAAACTTTTTTTCTCGCCGACGTCCATTCCCTTGACTTTGGAAACCAGATCCGTCAAAAGTTCACCGACCTGGCCGGAATCTTTCGTGCGGACTTTGCTTAGAATGCTGTCTGAGAACTCGGCAATTTCCTTTTGCGCGGGCGCCCCGAAAGTCAGCGGCGTTGAAGAGTCCATCAGATTTATGCCGTCTTTGATTGACTGCACTTTTGCCTTTTCTTCCGGCGTCAAAGTTTCAACCTGCTGCGTGACCTTAACGATTTCGACTTCCGGTTTGACTTCCTCTGCGGGTTTTTCCTCGGACGAACTCGCCGCCCTGTTCGCCATGAGGTCTTCCAAATTTATTTCTGCCATAAGAATTTCCTCCAATATAATCAATCATTACGCTTAAATTATAAGCAAACGCCGCCGCAAAATCAATATTTTTTTCAGAAAAAGTACAGATTGACTTACTGCGCGCGGTTTTATATAATTTTAGTGTTTTATGTGAAGAAATTTGGGAGGGTGTTTTTTTTGCCAGTAATGGAATACCTGGAGCGCAACGCGGAATTGTACGGGGACGAAGTCGCGCTGGTAGAATTGAACCCGTCGGAAGCGGACAATCAGCGCAAGAGCTGGAAGGAGTTCAGCCTGATTGAGCCGAATCGATTTGAGCCGTACCGGCGCGAAATTACGTGGAGCATTTTCGACGAGAAGGCGAATCGGTGCGCGAATCTTTTGCTGGAGCGCGGCGTTCAAAAGGGCGACAAAGTTGCGATTATTATGTACAACTGCCTTGAGTGGCTGCCGATTTATTTTGGCGTTTTGAAGACCGGCGCGATTGCGGTGCCGTTCAATTTCCGCTACACCGCCGAAGAAATTTTGTACTGCGCGGAGCTGGCGGAAGTCGACGTGATAATTTTCGGCAGTGAGTTTATCGGGCGAATCGAAGCCAACGCTGAAAGACTTTCGCGCGGCAGACTTTTGATTTACGTCGGCGATAACTGTCCGAGTTTTGCTGAGAGTTACCATTTGCTGGCGGCGAACTGTTCGAGCCACAGGCCGCACGTTGAGGAAATTACTGACGACGATTTTGGCGCGATTTATTTTTCGAGCGGCACGACGGGATTTCCCAAGGCGATTTTGCACAGGCACCAGAGTTTGACGCAGGCGGCGCAAATGGAGCAGAAACATCACCGCACGGGTCGCGAAGATTGTTTCCTTTGCATACCGCCACTGTATCACACGGGCGCGAAGTTCCATTGGATGGGCAGTCTGGTCGCGGGCTCTCGTGCGGTACTTTTGAAGGGCACGAAGCCGGAAATAATTCTGGACGCAATTTCAAAGGAAAAGTGCACAATCGTCTGGCTGCTGGTGCCGTGGGCGCAGGACATTGTTGACGCGCTGGACAGGGGCGATTTGAAACTTTCGGATTACGAACTTTCGCAGTGGCGGCTAATGCACATTGGCGCGCAGCCGGTGCCGCCGAGTCTGATTCGCCGCTGGAAAAAATATTTCCCGCACCACGATTACGATACGAACTACGGCTTATCCGAATCCACGGGGCCTGGCTGTGTTCATCTCGGTCTGGAAAATATTGCGAAGGTCGGCGCTATCGGCGTGCCTGGCTACCGCTGGCAGTGCAAAATTATCAACGAGCACGGCGAGGAAGTTCAGCGCGGCGAAGTCGGCGAACTCTGCGTGAAGGGTCCTGGCGTCATGACATGCTACTACAACGACGAAAAGGCGACGGCGGAAGTTTTAAAAGACGGCTGGCTCCTTACCGGCGATATGGCGCAGCAGGACGCGGACGGCTTTTATTTTCTCGTTGACCGCAAGAAAGACGTTATTGTCAGCGGCGGCGAAAATATTTACCCCGTGCAAATTGAAGATTTCCTGCACAAGTTCGACAAAATCAAGGACGTGGCGGTTATCGGTCTGGCGGACAGGCGGCTCGGTGAAATTTCCGCCGCGATTATCGAGATTAAGCCTGGCATGACCTGCACGGAAGAGGAAATTAATCATTTCTGCGCTGAGCTTCCAAGGTACAAACGCCCGCGCAAAATTATTTTCGACAACGTTCCGCGCAACGCCACAGGCAAAATCGAAAAGCCCGCGCTTCGTAAACGCTACGGCGCTGAAAAACTCGTCGCGCTTGAAAATCGCAGCTGAACGTGCTATCATAATTCCGCCCTTAACTTGATATGTATGAGCAAAAATTTTAGACAAGTTCGAGGGGGAATTTCACGTGAAGAATTGGAAAAAGTTTTTGGTGATGTCGCTGACGGGCGCGGCGCTTCTGGGGGTTTCTGCGACGACTCACGGCACGTATCAGCTGAACGAGGAAGTTGCGAACCCGCCCGCCGCTCTGCAGATGGCTACTCAAATCGGAATGCTTGAGTACGAAAATCCAACCCTGCGCTACGCCGCCGACAAAGACGCTATCGTAGTTTTGAGTTTTGGCACGACCTACAGGGATACCCGCGCGAAAACTATCGACGCGACAGTCGGGCAGATTCAGAATGCGCACAGGGGCGTTAAGGTTGTCACGGCGTTCACAAGTCACATCGTCATCAAGCACATTATCGAAAACGAAGGCTCCTGCCCGTACGCGACGCCCGAAGAGACGCTCGAACAGCTCCGCCGCGAAGGTTACACGCGAATTGCACTTGTACCGCTCGCCGTCGTTCCAGGAATGGAATACAAATACGACGTGGCGCTTTTCCACCAGTATAAATCTGAGTTCAAAAAAATGACGCTGGCGACGCCGCTCATGTACTGGCAGGGGCAGGAAAATCAGCCGGACGACGTTTTGGAGGCAATGGCGGCGCTCGACCTGCCGAAGTACAGAAAAGGCACGGCGGTTTTGCTCATGGCGCACGGCACGCCCGACCCGTCCAACGCATATTATTCCGTCATGCAGGCGAAACTCAACGCGCTCGGCAGGAATGACGTGCACATTTATACCGTCGAAGGCTGGCCGAATCTTGAAACCTGCATAACCGCGCTCAAAGCTGACGGCGTGGAAAATGTTACACTCATGCCGCTCATGCTGGTTGCCGGCGACCACGCCAATAACGATATGGCGGGCGACGAGGACGATTCTCATAAAGTCATTCTTCAGAACGAGGGCTTTAACGTTTCCGTCCGCATGAAACCGCTCGGCGAAAATAAAAAAATCCGCCAGCTCTTTGTAAATCACGCTGACGAGGCGTGGGACGCGCTCACAAAATAAATTTTTAAGACCACAGAATTTTTCACGGCTCCCCGCGTGGGAGCTTTTTAGTTGCGAAAATTTTTTTAAAGTAATATAATTAATTGCTTTAAAAATTTTTTAGGGGGCAAGATGTCCATGAAAGTTATTTTGCAGGAAGATGTTAAAAAAGTTGGCGCCAAAGGTGACGTTGTGGAAGTGGCGGACGGCTACGGCAGAAATTTCCTCTTACCGCGCAATCTCGCTGTTATCGCTAACGAAGCAAATTTGCACGTCGCCAAAACCAAGGCTGAAAATAAAGCCCGCCGCGCACAGCAGGAAGCGGACGAAGCTAAGCTCCTCGGCTCCCAGCTCGAAAAAGTCAGCGTCAAAATTCCTATAAAAATCGGCAAGGACGGCAAACTTTTCGGTTCAGTCAGCGGCTCCGACGTGGCGAAGGCGCTCAAAAACGAACGCAACGTCAACGTCGACAAGCGCAAAATCACGATTCAGGGCGAAGTCACCGGCATTGGCACTTACGACGCGATTATCAAGCTCCACCCCGAAACCGTCACGAAAATCAAAGTCGTCGTCGTCGAGGCGTGATTGACTGTGCTTAAAAAATTTCTCGGCGCGCTCAAACGAACTTTTTCCGCCAGGAAACCTGTTGGCGTCGCGCCGCCTTCGCCGCATATCGCGACGACCGACCTCGACCGTGAAATTAACTCGCTCTACAATATCGTTATTGACGCGATGGGCTCAGACCGCTTAGTTTTGCAGGCAGGCAAAATGGACGCGCTCAAACTTTTGCGCTCCAACGACGCTGGCGAAAGGATTCTGGCACTGCGCCGCATTCTCGAAGAAAATCCAAACGCGGGGCCGCCGCCTTCCAAAGCCGAAATTCCCGCTGAAATTGCCAAAATTTCTGAGCTCATGGCTGACATAATCGCGCGGCGGCAGGTTGAAGATAAAATCGACCGCAAAGTTTCCGAAAAACTTGAGCACGACCACCAGGAATACGTCAAGGATATTCGCATGCAAATTCTGCGCGAGGAAAAGTCGGAGGAGGAAACGCCGTACGAAATAAAAAAGCGCGAACAGCTTGAAAAACTCGAATCGGTCAGGCTCACCCAATCGGTAATGGAACTCCTGCGCCCGAAATCGCTGGAGGAAATTGTCGGGCAGGAACGCGCCGTAAAATCCCTGCGCGCAAAACTGGCGTCGCCGTACCCGCAGCATTTAATTTTATACGGCCCGCCAGGCGTCGGTAAAACAACTGCCGCGCGGCTGGTTTTGGAAGAAGTCAAGGGACTGGAGCACAGCCCGTTCGCGCAGGACGCGCCGTTCGTCGAAACTGACGGCACAACTTTGCGCTGGGATCCGCGCGACATGACAAATCCGCTGCTGGGAAGTGTGCACGACCCAATTTATCAGGGCGCGCAAAAATCTTTGGCGGAAAGCGGCGTGCCGGAGCCGAAGCCAGGGCTGGTAACAGACGCGCACGGCGGAATTTTGTTCATCGACGAAATTGGCGAAATGGATTTGATGTTACAAAATAAATTGTTGAAGGTTCTCGAAGACAAGCGCGCATTTTTTGAATCCGCGTACTACGACCCGACGAATGAGCGCGTGCCGCCGTATATTCGTATGCTCTTTGAAAAAGGTGCGCCGGCGGATTTTGTACTGATTGGCGCAACGACGCGCGACGCCGGTTCGATAAATCCCGCGCTGCGTTCGCGCTGTGCAGAAATTTATTTTGAGCCGCTGACGCCGTTTCAAATTTGTCAAATCGTCGTCAACGCCGCTGAAAAATTGAAAGTCGAGCTGGAAGAGGGTGTCGCCGAACTTATCAGCGAGTACACGATTGAGGGGCGCAAGGCGATTAACATTCTGGCGGACGCGTTCAGCCTGGCGCTGGAGGAGAGCGATACCGGCGTGAAAATTTGCAGGAGCCACGTTTACGAAGTCGCGCAGGTCAGCCGCCTGTTCCAGTTCGTCACCAAAAAAGCCAGCGCCAAATCCGCCGTCGGGCACATTTTCGGTCTGGGCGTGAGCGGCTTTCTTGGCTCGGTTATCGAAATTGAGGCGGTAGTTTTTCCAGCGGAAAAGGGCAAGGGCACGATTCGCTTTAACGAAACCGCCGGTTCCATGGCGAAGGATTCGGTTTTCAATGCGGCGAGCGTTTTGCGGCGCGTCACGGGCAGGGACATTCACGATTTCGACGTTCACATAAACGTTATCGGCGGCGGGAACATTGACGGCCCCAGCGCGGGCACGGCGATTCTCAGCGCGCTTGTGAGTGCGGTTACCGGCGCGAAAATCCGGCAGGACGTGGCGGTTACCGGCGAAATTTCTCTGCAGGGCAAAGTTCGTCCGGTCGGCGGCGTCTTTGAAAAGGCTTACGGCGCGAAGCAGGCAGGAATTAAAACGCTGGTCATTCCTAAGGAAAACTCTAAAGACATTCCGCGCGGGCATCTGGGCTTGAAAATTCACGCCGTCGATACTGCCGAGGAAGCGTTCAAATGGATTTTCGCTGACGTTATCGAAACGCCTGATGCCGAAAATATTTAAGTTTATCAATTCCGCTCGATTCTGGGCGGAATTTTTTTTGCGGCGCGCGGAAGTTTTCAAAAAATTTTTTTAAGATTTTACATCGAAAGTACTTGCCAATTTTAAAAGCTTGTATTAAAATTCTCTAAGAATATTTAATTAGGAGGCGGTAGAAAAAAGTTTTTAATCAGACGCACATCGGCTATCGTTGAAATTATTTTTGCCCTTATAATATGCGGAAGTGCGTCAAAAAATCCAGCGGTTTTGCCGCGCGCCGTATTTTTCGTGTATTTTAAAGGAGGGTCTTTATGGAAAACTCGCCACTTTTTAATAAGTTTATCGGGTTCATGGCAAGTTTCGCAGAAATTAAAATCGTTGCGGCACTGCGCGACGGCTTTATTATGACGACGCCGTTTACAATCGTCGGCTCGGTATTCCTGTTGCTGGCAAACCTGCCGTTCCCAGGCTACAACGAAATGATGGTCGCCAAATTCGGCTACGACTGGGCGGCTCCTCTTTACGCGGTTTTCGGAGGCACTTTTAACGTTCTTGGTATTATCTGCTGTCTGGGCGTTGCGTACAAATACACTGAAGCTGAAGGCTGCAACGCTATCATGGCGTCGATGCTCGCTTTCTGTACGTTCGTCATGGTTATGCCTTCCACGCAGGCTGTTGGCACTGAAGGCGTCGCCACTGAAGTTATTCCGAAACTCTGGGCTGGTTCCAACGGTATTATCACCGGTATGTTGATTGCGATTTACAGCGGTATGGTTTGCTGCTACTGCGAAAAAAATCATCTTGGTCTGAAAATGCCGCCGTCGGTTCCTTCCGGCGTTACCCGCGCATTCGAGGCTTTGACTCCTGGCGCTATCCTCTTCACGACGGCTGCGATTGTTTTCGCCATCTGCCATTTCGGTCTTAACACGACTTTCCCGAACCTGCTGTTCGATATGATTCAGTCCCCGCTGCAGGGCGTTTCTGACTCGGTTATCGGCGGTACAGTTTTCTCGTTGCTTCAGACAATCCTTTTCTGGGCTGGTATTCACGGACCTAACGTCGTCGGCGGCGTTATGAACCCGATTATGCTCGCAAACGCGCTGGAAAATCAGGCGCTCATTGAACAGGGCGTCAACCTTGCAACTGACCCGCGCGCTCATACCCTTACGATTCAGGTTTTCGACGTGTTCATGAAACCCGCAGGCTGCGGCGCGACTATTGGTCTTCTCATTTCCGGCTGGCTCTTTGCAAAATCTGAGCAGGTGCGCGCGATTATCAAACTCGGCACCGTTCCTGGCGTTTTCAACATCAACGAACCGATTATCTTCGGTCTCCCGATTGTTTTCAACCCGTACATGCTCGTTCCCTTCAGCCTTGCAATGTGGGCGGCAATGTTAATTACATATTTCTCAATTTCGCTCGGCTTCATGACGCCTTTTGGCGCGGTACAGGTGCCCTGGACGACGCCTACGATAATTTCCGGTCTGCTGCTGCAGGGGTTGCCTGGCGCTATCGTTCAGATAGTTATCGCGGCGGCCTCTACGGTTATCTACCTGCCGTTCCTTAAGGCTCAGGACGCGGCGGCGCTCAAGGAAGAACAGGAAGATGCTGCTGCTTAATTGCCAAAATCAGCTGGCGTTTCGGCGCTGGCTTTGGAAATATTAATTTTTAAGGGGGATGTTTCTCTATGAAGAAAATTATTCTGCTCTGCGCCGGCGGTATGTCCACAAGCATGCTCGTCAAAAATATGCAGAAAGCCGCTGCTGATGAAGGCTTTGAATGCTCTATCGCGGCATATCCGCAGGCCGACGCAAAAGACAAAGCCTCTGACGCTGACGTAATCCTTCTCGGACCCCAGATTCGTTTCGCAAAGGCGAAAGTCGCTGAGGCTTGCCCTGGCGTTCCGATTGACGCTATCGACATGAAAATTTATGGCCGCATGGACGGCAAAGGCGCTCTCGGCATCGCGAAGAAACTCATGGGCATCTGATTCGGAGGCAGTAAAATGGAAGGTCTTGAACTCACTGCATTTGAAATCATCTCGGCGGTAGGTACGGCGCGTAGCTCGTACATCGAGGCGATTCAAAAAGCTAAAGCGGGCGACTTTGACGGCGCGAAAGCTCTTATCACCGAAGGCGACGACATGTTCGTTCAGGGACATCACGCACACGCGAAACTCCTCCAGCACGAAGCTGAACACGGTCAGGGCAGCGCGGTTTCCCTTATTATCCTTCACGCGGAAGATCAGCTTATGAGCGCGGAAGGCTTCAAAACAATCGCTCTCGAATTTATCGACCTTTACGAGAAACTCGCGAAGAAATAAGATTCGGTTCGATTCGGCAACTACGGTAAACAGAAAGGGTGGGCAGTTGATTCAATCGCTGCCCGCTTTTTTGGTTGAAAGGAGAGCACTATGTATAAAATTGTGGCTTGCGACCTTGACGAAACATTACTTAGCACGGACAGAACTATTTCCGCAGGAAACAAAAAAGCCATCGCCGAAGCCGCAAAATTGGGCGTCAAGTTCGTTCCGGCGAGCGGCAGAAACTACGTCAGCATTGACGCGCAGCTTAAGGAACTCGGAACTTTCGACGCGGAAAATGAATATGTCATTTCCTTCAACGGCGGCGCGATTACCGAAAATAAAAATCATCGGCTGCTTCACTTCGACGGCATTTCCTTTGAGCTGGCGGAGGAATTTTGGCGGCGCGGACAGAATTACGACGTTTGCATTCACGTTTACACGCTGGACGCGGTTTACGCTTACAATCTCTTTCATGGCGAAAAAGATTACCTTGCCGGTCGAATGGAAGTTCAGGAAGTTTTTGACAAGACGCTGGATTTTATTCGCGGGCAGGAAATTGTTAAGTGCCTGTACACGAACACCGACCGCGCGTACCTGCAGAAAATTGCTGAGGATTTGAAGGACATTACCGGCGACGTGGACGTTAGCTATTCCTCGAACCGTTATCTGGAGTTCAACAAGCTGGGCGTGAACAAGGGCGCCGGTCTTCAAAGGCTGGCGGAAATTCTCGGCGTTGACATGAAGGACACGATTGCGATTGGCGACAACTTCAACGATTTGGCGATGATTAAGGCGGCGGGGTTAGGCGTCGGCGTGGCGAACGTCGTGAAGGATATGCGCGCGGACTGCGATTACATTTGCGAGCGCGACTGCAACCACGACGCGATTGCTGAAGTTCTGGAAAAATTTATTTTGAGTAAAGTTTAAACTGCGGCTGGCGGAGGAATTTTAATGGGAGAAAATTTTGTTCGCGGGATTATTGGCGACGGCCTGCCGACGGAAGTTATTTTGACGGCCATTGGCAAACAAATTGGCGTGAACCCGTCTGAAATTTATGTGGCGTGCCGCACGGATAAGCGCTGCGTTTATCTTCGTGAGCATTACAACGCCCGCGCGGTTGTTGACGCAATGGAATTTCTGCCGGACGTGAAGGTTCTGATTCTGGCGCTGACGGTAGATGACGACGTGGATAAAGTTCTCGGCGGGCTGAATGCGAAAATTCCTGGCGACGCGCTGATTATTTCCTTAACGTACGGGCTGAGGATTAAGACTGTCGAAAAATATTTTCCGGCGCACCCCGTCATTCGCGTTGTCGTGAATCCGATGATTGTCACCGGCTCCGGCGCCTGCGCTTACGCGGTCGGCTCGGTCAATGCGGCTGATTCTGAAAATATCGCGCAGTTTTTTCTCCAAAGTTTTGGCAAGACGATAAAAACTTCTTCCGAGGTCGAGCTTGAAAATGTCGGCGATTTGATTATCGCGAACACGATTTTTTCTTTTGTGACGGCGAATACTTTCATTGAGCTCGGCGTTAAGAAAGGGCTGGGTGTTGACAGGGCGCGGGAAATTGTCGCGCAGGTCAGCGGCGGCGTAACGGAAACGCTCATGCATTCTGACGCGATTATCGACCACCTGATTGAGGAAGGCAGGGGGCAGAAAAAAATTTTTGAGCGCGCGAAGGAAATTCTGGAAAAAGTTGGCTTTATCGACGACATGAAGAAAAGATTCGAGGCAGCTGAAGTTAATGAAGTTGTGAAGTTCCGCTACAATTACTGGCGGTAAAATATTTTGAAGCGGGTTTTGTAAAATGGCATTACCGAAAAATTTTCTCTGGGGCGGCGCGAGCGCGGCTAATCAGTACGAAGGCGGCTACGACGAAGGCGGGCGCGGGCTCTCGGTCAACGATGTGGAAATGGGCGCCAGTCACGGCAAGGCGCGCGAAATTCACGACGAAATTAAACCTGGCGTTTACTATCCAAGTCACAGAGCCACGGATTTTTATCACCACGTCGCGGAAGATATTGCGCTGATGGCTGAAATGGGGTTCAGGTGCTACCGCATGTCGATTGCGTGGAGCAGAATTTTTCCGAACGGCGACGACGCTGAGCCGAATGAAGCCGGTCTGAAATTTTACGACGAAGTTTTTGACGAATGTCGGAAGTACGGAATTGAGCCGATTGTTACGCTGCACCACTTTGAACTCCCGCTGGCGCTGGTTAAAAAGTACGGCGGCTGGCGGAGTCGGAAACTTATTGAACTTGCTGTGCGCTATGCAAAAACTGTTTTCGAGCGCTACAGGGGGAAAGTTCGCTACTGGATGACGTTCAACGAAATTAATTCGCTGTTCATTGCGAAAGTTCCATGGCACCAGGCGGGAATAATTTACCGCGACGACGAAAATAAAGTCAACGTGATGTTTCAGGCGGCGCATTATCAGCTTGTGGCGAGCGCGCTGACGGTTAAGCTGGCGCACGAGATTGACGCGGAAAATAAAGTTGGCAATATGATTCTGTACAACTGCTGTTACCCGCTGACGGCGCGCCCCGAAGATCAGATGATGGTTCACGAAAATCTGCTGCCGATTTACTATTTCTCGGACGTGCAGTGTCGCGGCTACTATACGAATACCTGTCGGGCGTACCAGAAAAAAATGGGCGCGGAGTTTGAAATTGCGGACGGCGATTTGGAAATTCTGCGTGAAGGCACGGTTGACTATTACAGTTTCAGTTACTATTCGTCGCTTGTTGACGGCGTGGACGCGGATTATTCGGCGGACGGGAATTTGCTCGACGGCGGGCGGAATCCTTACCTTGAAAGTTCGGCGTGGGGCTGGCAGATTGATCCGCTGGGCTTGCGGTACTCGCTCAACACGATTTACGACCGCTACCAGATTCCGCTGTTCGTTTCTGAAAACGGTTTGGGCGCGGTGGATAAAATTGAGCCGGACGGCACGATTAACGACGATTATCGAATTGACTATCTCAGAAAGCACATTCGCGCGCTGAAGGACGCCTGCGAAATTGATTTGGTGGACTGCTTCGGCTACGCGGCGTGGGGGCCGATTGATATTGTTTCGGCTGGCACCGGCGAAATGCGCAAGCGTTACGGTTTTGTTTACGTTGACGCGGACGACTCTGGCAAGGGGACTTTCGCGCGGCGTAAGAAAAAATCGTTCGATTGGTATAAAAAAGTTATAGCTACAAATGGAGAGGAGATTTAAAAATGGCATTTCCGAAAAATTTTCTTTGGGGCGGCGCGGTAGCGGCTCATCAGCTCGAAGGCGGCTGGCAGGAAGGCGGCAAGGGCGTCAGCGTGGCTGATGTCATGACGGCGGGCACTCACGGCGTGGCGCGCAAAATTACTGCTGACGGCGTTCACCCTGGCGAAAATTATCCGAATCACGAGGCGATTGATTTTTATCACCGCTTCAAGGAAGATATCGCGCTCCTCGGCGAAATGGGCTTCAAATGCTTCCGCACGTCGATTGCCTGGACGCGCATTTTCCCGAACGGCGACGACGCTGAACCGAACGAAGAGGGCTTGAAATTCTACGACGAAATGTTCGACGAAATGCACAGGCACGGGATTGAGCCGGTTATCACGCTGTGCCACTTTGAACTTCCGCTGAACATCGCCAACAAGTACGGCGGCTTCCGCGACAGGCGCGTCGTTGACATGTTCGTTAAATTCGCAGTGACCTGCTTCGAGCGCTACAAGGACAAAGTTACCTACTGGATGACTTTCAACGAAATTAACAACCAGCGCATGTACAACAACGACTTCAGCGTTTTCACGAACAGCGGCGTCATTTACAAAGAGGGGGAAAACCGTGAGGCCGTCATGTACCAGGTCGCCTACAACGAACTCGTCGCCAGTGCGAAGGCGATTATCGAAGGGCACAAGATTAACCCGAATTTCAAAATCGGCTGTATGCTCGCCATGAGCCCGACTTATCCCGAAACCTGCCGCCCCGACGACCAGATTGAGGCGCTCAAGGATATGGATAAATCTTTCTTCTTCGGCGACGTTCACGTCCGCGGCCACATTCCCAGCTACACCAAACAGCTCTGGAAAAATAACGGATGGGAAATTAAGACCGAGCCTGGCGATGAAGAAATTCTCAAAGCCGGCGTCGTCGACTACTTCAGCTTCAGCTACTACATGAGCTACGCGATTTCCTCGCTCAAGGACAACCCCAACGCTATCAAGGATTTGTTCATTCCTGGCGTCAAAAATCCGTACATCAAAGCGAGCGACTGGGGCTGGCCGATTGACCCCGTCGGGCTGCGCTACATGCTCAACGTCCTCGCCGAGCGCTACGACAATATTCCGCTGATGATTTCCGAAAACGGCATTGGCCTGCACGAAGAACCCGACGCGGAAGGCAAGATTGACGACCAGGCTCGCATTGAATATTTCCGCGCGCACATTTCCGAAATGAAAAAGGCTGTCGAAATTGACGGCGTTGACCTGTTCGCTTACTGCCCGTGGGGTCCGATTGACCTCGTTTCCGCCAGCACCGGCGAAATGGAAAAACGCTACGGCTTTATTTACGTCGACAAGAACAACAAGGGCGAGGGCACGCTCAACCGCTCCCGCAAAAATTCCTTCTACTGGTACCAGAAAGTTATCGCGTCGAACGGTGAAGACCTCGCGTAAAATTTCGGCTCGAATTTAAATTTTTTCCGTCGTCAGTTTTACTGGCGGCGATTTTTTTTGAGAAATTCCGGCGAATCTGATATAATGACTGAAAAAATTTGGAGACTCAATAACAGCTAAAATAAAATTACAAAATCTTAAAAAGACCTGACAAAACTATAAGGAGGTGAAGACCGTTACTGGGAAATTTTATGTTGACATGTTCCGCTACGCTCCGTATAATCTATCAATCTTTAAAAAGTTAGGTTATGCGGTTGGCAACTCGTAGCGTTGTTGCTGTAAAATCCTGAGCGTACCAAAGACATGCAGGAAGTTCCACGTTCAAGGAAACCTGTATATGTACCCGTACGTTAGCGGGGAATTTAAGCCTGTGGAGCGTTAAACCAAACGCTAGTAGCTCCGGCGAGGGCGGACGCGTTGAAGCAGGAATGGGACATTAAAGTTTCAACTTTTTATAAGTTCTCAGTAACGGGATTTTAATGGGAAGAATAGCCGTAGAAATTCTGCCGAAAAGCAGGGAATCGCTCCTGCGCGACGTGGCGGTACTGAAAAAATATCCGCGCGTAGACTGCGTAAACATTCCTGACATTTTGCGGCACGAAATACGTCCGTGGCAGGCGGCGGAAATCACTCAGTCACAGCTGCCGACAATCCCGCACGTCCGCGCGATGGATATTGACCTGTCGAAGCCGCTGTCGATGCGCGAGGACTTCATAAAATTCGGCGTGAAGGAAGCGCTGATAATTTTGGGAGACCCGCCGCAGGATATGACGCGCACGGTTTATCCGACCGAGACGATTGACGTTATCCGCAAATTCCGTGAAGAACTGCCGGAAGTGAAAGTTTATGCCGGCGTCGACCAGTACCACCTTGGGATTCGCGACGAACTTTACCGCGCCGAAAGGAAACTGCAGGCGGGGGCGGCGGGACTTTTTACACAGCCGTTTTTCGACATGAGATTTCTGGAAATGTACGCGGATTTCCTGAGCGGCGTCGACGTTTACTGGGGAGTTTCGCCGGTTTTAAGCGCGCGCTCGAAAGGTTACTGGGAGCGCAAGGACAAGGCAGTTTTCCCGCCAGATTTTCAGCCGACGATGGACTGGAACGTAAAATTCGCTCATAAAGTCATGGAGTTCATTTCCAAAAAGAGCGGCGGACTTTACTTCATGCCGATAACGATTGACGTGGCGGACTTCCTGCCGGAAATTTTTAAGGAAGCGTAACGATTTTCAAAGGCTGTTATAATTTTCGCGGTGTATCCTGAGGCTAAAAAAATCCAACGGGAAAGCGAGGTTTTCGCCATGAAACTGATAAAAATTTTGCCGCTGATGCTGCTGCTGCTGGTAGCGCCCGCGCGAAGTTTCGCCGCGATGCCTGATATTACCGCTGGCGAAATGTACTTCGACGTTTTCAAGGGCTACTACGTGCTCAACAACAACGTCCGCGTCGTCATGAACAACCACGGCGTGACCGCGACGATTACCGCTGACGGCGCCAAAGTCAACGTCCTTACGCAGAAATGCTGGGCGGAAGGCTCGGTTACTTTCACGCACGATACCGCAATTTTCAGCTGCGATAACGCCTTCCTGCAGTGGAAAACTAAGACCGCTGAAGTCGTCGGCTCCGTCAAATTCGCCAGCCCGAACAATCTCGCCGTGACTTCCAGCACCGCAATTTTCAACTGGAAAACGAAAATCGTTGACTTTTACGGCGGCGTGAACGTTACCGCTGAGCAGAATCTGAATTTTGAAAGCGGCGTCCAGCTCGAAAATAAAATTTATGAGCACGTCTGTTACAGCGTCGCCGAAAATAAAATTCTGGCGCTCGACGAAACTTTCAGCTCGCCGCAGATTAAAATTCCCAGTCCCGATAGCGAGGAAAATTGAATGGAAAAATACATTGGCGCGCGCGGCGTCATTGACAAAAAGAAAAAATTTATCATGCCGTGCCTTGGGCACTTTTATTCCGACCCGCCGGAATTTGTGCGCGGGCAAATGCAATATCTCTTCGACGACGCTGGCAAAAAATATCTCGACCTCTACGCCGGCGTTTCCGTCATAAACTGCGGGCACTGCAACCCGTTCATAACCGAAAAAATTATCGCGCAGATTCAGCAGCTCCAGCACGTCTGCAACATTTACCTTACGGAGAATTTCGTCAACCTTGCTGAGAAACTCGCTGAGGTTACGCCAGGCGATTTGCAGAAAAGTTTCTTCTGCTCGACCGGCACCGAGGCGAATGAAGGCGCGCTCCTGCTTGCGACGGTTTACACGCACAGTTCGGAATTTATCGCGCTGCAAAACGGCTTGCACGGGCGCACGAAACTCACCATGAGCTTGACAGGAATTGGAATGTGGCGCACCGACCCCAATCCCGTCGGCGGTATCCACTTCGCGCCAAATCCCTACTGCTACCGCTGTCCGCTCGGTAAAAAATT
This sequence comes from uncultured Selenomonadaceae bacterium, assembly GCA_905234175.1. Lineage (GTDB taxonomy): Bacteria > Bacillota > Negativicutes > Selenomonadales > Selenomonadaceae > Quinella. The sequence goes on from CAJOGX010000001.1 coordinate 180,793, forward strand.
TCCCGAATGCGATTTGGAATGCGCTAACAAAATCGAGACCGTGATTCAGACTTCGACTTCCGGCAGGCCAGCCGCGCTTATCGCTGAGCCGATTCAGGGCAACGCCGGTATCGTCGTGCCGCCGAAAAATTATTTCAAGCGCGTCAAAGAAATTCTGGAAAAGTACGGCGCGCTGTTAATCGACGACGAAGTTCAAACCGGTTTCGCGCGGACGGGTAAAATGTTCGCGATTGAGAATTTCGACGTGACGCCTGACATTATGAGCGTGGCGAAGGCGCTCGGCAATGGCCAGCCAATCAGCGCGTTCATTTCTACCGCGAAAATTGCTGACACGTACACGCGGCCTGGCGCTTCAACTCTCGGCGGAAATCCCGTTTCGTCGACGGCAGGTCTCGCCGTGCTTGAGTTTATCGCTAAAAATAATCTGGGGGAAAATGCGAAAGTGCGCGGCGCTCAGCTCAAAGCCGGTCTTGAAACTTTGCAAAAAAAATATCCAATCCTCGGCGACGTGCGCGGAATTGGATTGATGGTTGGCGCGGAATTTGTCCACGCGGATAAAACGCCCGCCGCTAAGGAACTCGACGAAGTTTTGGAAGTGCTGAAAGATCGCGGCTTTATCGTCGGGAAAGGCGGAGTCGGGCGCAACGTCATGGCGTTTCAGCCGCCGCTCGTTATAACCGAACAAAACGTTGACGACGTACTGAACGCGCTGGATTTGGTGCTAGCTCAAAAAGAATATTTTTCGTAAATCTGCTGCTTAACAGTTTCGTTTGCCAGAAAATCTTCGTAGCTGGAAAGGCGGTCGACGGTACCGCTCGGCGTAACGTCAACGATTCGGCTGGCGATTGCCTCAATGAAAAAGCGGTCGTCCTCCGAAAAAATAATTGTACCGGCGAAACTTTTCAGCGCGCGTTCAAGTTCCTCGATAGTCGGAAGGTCAAGGCAGGAAGTTGGGGCGTCGAGCAAAAGGAGATTCGCGCGGGATTTCTGCAGATTGTCAATTTCAATTTTCGCCGCAGCGCTTGAGTAAACTCGCGGCATGTAAGCGACGCTCAGGCCTTCGGCGAATTTTATTGTGCCGCGTTCGACGCCGCCGGTTTCGTCGTGGTTATCCCAGGCGTTGAAAAGAGTTTTCAAAAGTTTGGAGCGGCCGAGTTCGTTCCTGCCGACGAGCGCAACTTTCTGCCCTTGCCTAATCGTGAAGCCGACGTGTTTGAAAAGAGCCTCGCCACGATAAATTTTCATGAGGCTGTTGACTTCGACGACGGCAGTACCGGCAGGCACGGGTTCGCAGTCGAAATTAATCGGCGCGGCCTGAATGTTGCCGAGGCGGATAATTTTTTTGCAGGTGCTGTTCAGAAAATATCTGTCGGAGCTGACGATAACGGTGGTGAGCTTGGGGCGGTCGCGCAGGAACTCAATCAGCCATTCGATACCGGCGGCGTCAAGATTTTTTGTAGGCTCGTCGAGGAGCAGAATAATTTTGGCGTCGTCGAGCCCGCGCAGAGTGCGTTTGAGCTTATCGATAGCGGACATTTCAGCCATGCGCAGTTCGGAAAAATCTGCGGAAATGTTGCCGGTCACCGTCACGACTTCGCCAGAAATTTTAACTTCGCCGGAAGTTTGAATCAGCCGTCCGGCGATAATATCAAGCAGGGAAGATTTGCCCGCGCCTTCGCCGCCGACGATACCGATTTTCTCGCCGGTATGAACTTCCAGATTGAAGTCGGTGAAAATTTCCTTCTGCGCGAGCACAAGTCCCAAATTTTTTATCTGAATCAAAGTATCGCTTCTTTCTGAAATAAAATTACTGCCGCGAAGAGTGCGGCTAAGATTTTTCGCAAGTTAAATCACTTCGGCGAAATGATAGCGGCTGAAATTTGGTTTGTCAACGCGGGCGGCGCGTGGTATAATTTTGCGCGAAAAATTTTGGGGAGGTTGTCTGATGTTATCAAAGGTAGGAAGGGCGTACCGCGAAACGGCGCTGATAAAATTAATCGCAATCGGGCTGGTCATAGGAATCATTCTGGCGCTGTTCGTGCCGTTCGTAATTCCCGTCATAGCGGTATTCGGAAAACTTTTCGTGAACGCGCTGAAGGCGGTGGCGCCGATTCTGGTATTCGTGCTGGTCATGAACGCGCTGTCGCAGAAATCCGAGTCGAGCACGACGATGAAGCCGATAATTCAGCTGTACGTTGTGGGGACGTTTTGCGCGTCGCTGGTGGCGGTCACGGCGTCATTTTTATTTCCGACAACGCTGAACCTGCAAACCGCCGGCTCGACGATAACGCCGCCGTCAGGAATCGTGGAAGTTTTGCAGAACGTGATAATGAACGTGGTCGACAACCCAATCCACGCGCTGACGAACGCGAACTACATAGGAATTCTGGCGTGGGGCTTGATGATTGGACTGGCGCTGAGGAACTGCGGGGACGCGACGCATGAGGCGCTGGCGGATTTGGCGAAGGCAGTCACGCAGGTCGTGCAGTGGGTCATAAGATTTGCGCCGTTCGGAATCATGGGACTGGTTGCGGACGCGATAGGAACTTCGGGCGTCGACGCGCTTTTGGGCTACGCGAAACTTTTGGCGGTCTTGCTCGGCGCATTTTTCAGCGTGGCGCTTATCATGAACCCGCTGATTGTCTGGTGGAAACTGCGAGTGAACCCGTACCCGCTGGTTTTCGTAACGCTCAGGGAAAGCGGGCTGTACGCATTTTTCACGCGTAGTTCGGCGGCGAACATTCCAGTAAATATGAGCCTTTGCAAGCGGCTGGGACTTGACGAAAATATTTACTCGGTCTCGATACCGCTGGGCGCGACGATAAACATGGCGGGCGCGTCGATAACGATAGCGGTTTTGAGTCTGGCGACGGCGCACACGCTGGGAATTTCGGTTGACATGCCGACAGCGCTTTTGCTTTGCATAATCGCGACGGTTGGCGCGTGCGGAGCGTCGGGCGTAGCGGGCGGCTCGCTGCTGCTGATACCGGTTGCGTGTTCGAGTTTCGGAATTTCGTCGGATATTTCAATGCAGGTCGTCGGAATTGGATTTATAATCGGCGTGCTGCAGGATTCTTGCGAAACTGCGCTGAACTCTTCGAGCGACGTGCTTTTCACAGCGACGGCGGAATTTTCTCAGCGCGCGAACTTGAAGGCGGAAGATTTGGTGCCGCGCTTCTCACGAGGATAAAATTTTTCTGAGCAAATCCATATTAAGATTTTCGCGGACGATTCTGGCGAGTCGTTCGTAATTTTTTTGCCGTTCAGCGCGAAGGTTGCGAGTGACTTCGAGAGGCGGCAGATTTTTTTTACGGCGGACGGCGTTGACAATCTGGCGGCGGAAGCTGTCGTCGTCGAAAATGCCGTGGACGTAGGTGCCGAGGACGTTTTCAGCGGCGACGATTTTTTCAGCGATATTCGTAACTCCGGCGTGAATTTCGTAGCCGACAAGATTTTCCGCGCGAATACGGCTGCCGAGGAAATTAAAATCTGCGTCGAGCGTAACCTGGCTGGTAAACTTTTCAGCGGCGAAAGTAGTTTCGAGCGGCAGGAGGTTCAAGCCGTCAAGTTCGACGTGAGCAGATTCAGTTCGCGCGGGGTCGAAAATTTTCCGCCCGAGCATTTGAAAGCCGCCGCAAATTCCGATAACGGGCTTAGCTGAAATCTGCGCGACGAAATTATTTTCCTTCAGCCAGAGCAAATCTTCGGAAGTGTTTTTGCTGCCAGGAATAATAATCAGGTCGGCGCGTTCGAGTTCGGCGGGCGTTCTGGCGTAGAAGAGATTCACGTCAGGCTCACCGGCGAGGCTGTCGAAGTCCGTGAAGTTGGAAAGTTTGTTGAGGCGAATCACGCCAATGTTGACTTCGCCGCCGCCGGAAATTTTATCGTCGAGCGAAACGGAATCTTCGTCGTCGATGCCGAGCTTTTCAATAAAAGGCAGGACGCCGAGCACGGGCTTGCCGGTTTTGTTTTCCAGAAAATCGACGGCGGGCAGAAAAAGTTTCACGTCGCCGCGAAATTTATTAATGACGATGCCTTTGACCAAATCGCGTTCGTCGTCGTCAAGGAGTTCGAGCGTGCCGACAACCGCCGCCAGCGCGCCGCCACGGTCGATGTCCGCAACCAGAATCACCGGCGCGTTGAGGTATTTTGCGACGCGCATGTTCACAATATCGTTGGCTTTGAGGTTGACTTCGGCGGGCGAGCCGGCGCCTTCGATAACAAGCACGTCGAACTCGGCGGAAAGTTTCGCCAGCGCAGATTTAACCGCATCGAAAGCCTTGAGCGAGTAGCCGCCGTGGTATTCCGCCGCGCTCATGACTCCGACGGGCTTGCCGTTAATTATGACCTGCGAAGTCTGATTGCCGGTGGGTTTCAGCAAAACGGGGTTCATTTCGACGCGCGGCGCTAAATTTGCCGCCTCAGCCTGCGCAACCTGCGCGCGCCCCATTTCCAGTCCGTCCGCCGTCACGAAGGAGTTCAAAGCCATGTTCTGAGCCTTGAACGGCGCCACGCGTAAACCTTCGCGAAAAAAAATTCGGCACAGCGCCGTTGTCAGAATGCTTTTCCCGACGTGCGACGCCGTGCCTTGAAACATTAAAAATTTTGCCATCAGAGTTTAACGACGACCTTTCCTTTGCGGCGGTACTCAGGATTTCCCAGAACTTCCGGCAGCTCCTCCAGCGGGACGACGTTTGTAATAATGCCGTCAAATTTTATTCTGCCGTGAGAAATGAGCTCGACCGCGCGATAAAACGTGTAGGGATTGATAAACGAAGACGTGACGTGAAGTTCCTTTTTGAAAATCACGTCGGGCTTGACTTTAATTTCGGCGTCGGGGCCAACGAGACCGAAGAACATAACCGTGGCGCCCTTGCCCGCGACTCTCAGCGCGTCTTCCTGCGTATGAACGTTGCCGACGCATTCGATAACGCAATTCACGTTGCGCGTGGCGCCCGCTAAAAATTCGTCAAGATTCTGTTCGATTGGATTAACCGCCAAATCCGCGCCGAGTTTCAGCGCCAGCTCTCTTTTTTCCTCGACGGGCTCAGATAAAATAACCTGCGCCGCGCCAGCAAGTTTAGCCAGCTGAACGGAAATCATGCCGATTGGTCCGCCGCCCATAACCAGAACCGTGTCGCCGTGCTTGATATTACAAAGGTCAATTCCGTGAACGCAGCAGGAAACCGGCTCGCTCATCGCCGCATAAAGTAAGTCGACATTTTTCGGAATGGTAAAAACGTGGCTCGCCTTCATGGCGACAAATTCCGCGAAGCCGCCGTCAACCGTCGTGCCCACGCCGATATTATTCGTGCAGAAATGTTCCATTTTGTTGCGGCAGAAATAGCACTTCCCGCACATAATATTCGGGTCGCCGCTGACGTGGTCGCCGACCTGCAGGTTTTTAACGTCAGCGCCGACTTTTTCAATCACGCCGGAAAATTCGTGACCAGGAATCAGCGGAGGAGTTACCGCAAACGCGCCGCCTTCCGCATTGTAAATGTGCACGTCCGTGCCGCAAACGCCGCAGTACGCAACGCGAATCAAAACTTCGTCGGCACAAATTTCGCGAACGGGAACTGTCTCAACGCGAATATCCTGCCGCCCGTGATAAACCGCAGCTCTCATAAAATCGCTCCTTTAGCGGACGGTAACAATCACGCGCTGATATGCTTTGAGCGTATGGTTGCCGTCGTCCTGCACTTCACAAATTATGTGAATCGTATCGCCGCGCTCAGCGTCCGCCGGAACGGTAAACGTAACCGTCGGCGTGTTGACGCCTTCAAGCTCAATTACGTTAAGAATTTCGCCAGGCAAAAGGTCGCGCGCCATGTTAATCAGAAAATCCGTGCCAGGAATGGTTTCCCTGACGATAGCGGGCTTAATGCGCTTGTCGTCCTGATAGGTGTCCGTTTCGAAATATCTCCACCAGCGGTAGAAAAGATTGTCGCCGTCGGGGTCCTGAGCGACTGCGTGGAGCATGACGGTTTCACCGGCGCGGGCGTAAACGTTGACGCCTTCCTCAATGAAAACGCTCGGCGCGTGGTTGGCCTTCCAGTAAGCGTCGGCAATGCACCAGTCAGCGCGGGCGGCGAAATCGTTCTGCATGTCGTCGAACCAGCGCGAAAGCGAATAGACGGACTCGAAGCGGTTGTTGACGGGGTTGAAATCAAGGGCGTCATTAATCGCGCGGTTGCCGCTGAAAGCGCCGAAGCGTCCGCCCCAGCCGCCATAGCTCGGATTTTCGTAGCTGCGAAGACCGTTCTGCGCGAGGTACAGGAACGACGGGGAATCGCCTTCGGAAATGAAATCGTACTTGTCGTAGCTGGGGTTGCGCGCGATATAGCCAACGCCGCGCTGTTCTTCAGGGAGCTCGCCGTCAATCCACCTGCCGTCGTCCATGAGCGCGTAGTTATCCATGAGCGCGCCGCGGTTCAAAAGATTGTCGACGTTCCACGAAGCGTGCAGAGCGGTATTCACGTCGTTTTCGTGCATTTGCCAGGCGTACGCAAAGTGCCAGAAATCGCAGCGGTCGTTGACAACCGTCAGATTCGACCAGTTTTTCGCGATGTAGTTGTTGTAGCTGTCGTCCTGGTCGAGAATTATGTACAGGAAAAGTTTTTTCGCCAGCTTGTCGCGAATTGCGTTCCACTGCGGCGTATTGCGGTATTCTTCCTCGATAGACTTCAAAGCCCGCGCGGTTGTATTCGTGCCGCCCCAGGTTTGCACGTACAAAGTGCGCGGGTCGTTGTCAAGGAAAAGATTTTTAAGAAATTCGGAGCCGTCAGTAATTTTGTCCATTTCGCCGACGTTGGTGATATTGCCGATATGAGTGCGGGCGCGGTAGTAGCTGGCGGGGCGGAAATTGGAATCGTGCCTGACGAGGTTGGGGTAAACTTTCTCGTAATCGTTGAGGAATTTATAAATCCAGTTGGTGCCGGTCCAGCGGAAAGGCGCAATGCCGGCGGCGGGGTCGCCCGCGTAGTGGTACGTCGAACTGGTGATGACGATACCGGCGATGTCCATTTCGTTTGAGTAGAGCAGCGCGCGAATCACCGAGTTCATGTCGTCAACTTCGCCGTCGGTCGTGATAACCGTTCGCGGAAGGCTATCATAGGGCGCCTCAGCATTAGCCACGTTGAAAATTCCGGCGGCCGCCAGTCCCAGCGCAAGGACGGACTTTTTCATAAAAAACACCTCCAAAATTCACGGATTTGTTGACAGTTTATCAATTTTTACTGCTAACGTCAAGAAATTTTCCGAAAACTTTGGAGGTAAAAATATTTTTATCGAATCAGTGAGCGCCGAGCATTTCGCTGAGAATCGTGGCGGAAGTTTCTACGCAGCCGACGCACGGGATAAGTTTTTTACTGCGAATTTCGCGGCAGTTGACAGCGCCGACTTTTTCGCCGAACTTTTTATCGAGCTCGTCAACCAGCGCGGTATCTTCGCCGAACTTTGCCTTCAGAACCATTTCGCCGGCGTAAAGCGCGCCGCATTTAACGGCTCTGCCAGCGGAAAAGGGCGCCGCAATTTTTTTCGCCTCGTCGTGAGAAATTCCGGCGTCGTCGCTGAAGGCGCAAAGAACCGACTGCGAACAGCTGTACGGCCCGTTCATGTACTCGACAGCCTTTGCAACTTTGTCCATTTAAGCATCTCCTAAAATTTTTCAGCCACCGTAAATCAGCTGCTTGTTGATATTTTCCGTGAAGAAAACAATCAGCGGCCCCGTTCCCAGCGCCATCATCAGCGTGCCCAGCCCGACGATACTTCCAAGGAGGAACCCGACGACGGTCGCCGTGCCATCAAGCGCCATACGCGCATATTTGAACGGAACTTTTTTCTTCGTGACTTTCTCGATAATCCAGCCAATCGCGTCGTAAGGCCCCATGCCCAGATTCGTCGTCATGTACATCGAGGCGCCGAAACAGCACAAAACTACGCCGATAACCAGACAGATAATTCGCGGCAACAGCGTCAGGTAGCCCATGTCGGGGTAAATCATCGCCATAATCACGTACCACACGTCGACGATTAGCCCAAACAGGAACATGTTGACCAGCGTACCAATTTGAATGTAACTGCGGTCGATAATGAAAATCGGAATGATTGCTATCAGGTTGAACACAATCACGCAGGTGCCGTAGCTGACGTTGAAAAGTTTGCTGAAACCCAGCTGCATACACGAAAACGGGTCGTTGCCGAAAAGGCTTATGCGCATTAAATTTACCGCCAGCCCCAGAATGACGTGCGCAAGGAGTATGAAAAATAAGCGCCGCTGTAAAAGCTTGTCGCGCTTCAGCCGTTGAATAATTCCCATGAAAATCCTGCCTCCATTGTTTTTTTTAGATTTTACTAATTCAAAACTTAGCAGTCAAGATTTTCAGCTGGAAAAATTTTTCAACTAGCGCAGATTTTTTCCGGCGTCCGCTAAAATTTTCATCTGCGCCATCGTCTGCTCTTCAGTCACAAGCTGCGACGCGCCGTGAGCTATCGTTTCGTACAGCGCGTCATAAAATCTGGCGTAATCGCCGCGCTCGCTGGGAACTTTTTCCTCGTGGTAATTTCCGGCGTCGTCGTAATAAACAATCGTGCCAAAATTTTCCGGCGCGTCAAGCCCGAAATCCGCGTGACCGGCTGGCAGGTAAAACTTTTTCAAATCAGCCTCCTGCCTGTCCTGCTCCGCCTTCGTAAATACGCCGCGCAGACCGTAAACTTCAAAGCTGGGACGAATTTTCGCGCGGAAGTAGCTCGACTGCACGCTGACTTTCAGGCCGCCGTCGTAGAAAAAATCCAAATCGAAGTAGTCATTCATTCTGCCTTCGCCGAGGAGCTGGCGCACGTCCGAACGAACTTCGCGCGGCTCGCCGAAATACGAAATTACCTGGTCGACGGTGTGACAGGCGTGCGTATAAATAAACGCGCTGGCGCGGTCGAAACTTTTAGCGCCTTCAGGAATTTCCGCGCGATAGTAATCGTAGTGCATACAGACTTCAAAAATTTTGCCGAGCCTGCCCGACTCAATGACTTTCTGCGCGGTAAGGAAATCGCTGTCGAAGCGCCGGTTCTGATAGCACTGCACCATAACGCCCTTCGCCTTAGCCGTCGCGAACAAATCCGCCGCGTCCTCCACGCTCGTTGCAAAAGGTTTCTCGACGACGCAGTTTTTACCGGCGTCCAGAATTTTTTTCGCGGTAGAATAATGCGCGGCGCTGGGCGTGTTCACAACAACCACGTCAACTTCGGCGTCGCTCAGAATTTTATCGAAGTCGTCGGTGTACTCCACGCCAGGAATTTTTTCCCACGCAGTCGGGCGCAAAGTCCGCTGGTAAATGTATTTGATTTTAATTTTATCGGGGCGGTTGAGCACGAAGGGCGCGTGGTAGCGGTTGGTGCTCTTGCCGTTGCCAATAAACGCGATGACAATTTTTCCGTCAAGCATGAAATTTCCTCCTCAGTCGTTCGGGAACCTGACGCCGACCTGCGCGCGCCCGCCCTGCAGAATTTCAATAACCGCGCCGCTGACTTCCAGCATTGCATTTGCGCGCGCGAAATCTTTCCTGTCAATCATGTCGATAAAAATTTTGAACTCGTGTAGCATACGGTGCGCGCCGTCGCTGAAATTTTTCGTCTCAGAATTTCCGGCGTTGTCGCTCAGCGTGTAGGCGTCGAAGCGGCTGACCGGAATTTGAACGAGAATGTTACCGCCATCGCCCTGAATCGAAGAAACCGTCGGCGCCTGGCAGTCCTTCGCGCCAATGCAAACCGCCTTGAAACTGCCGTAGTCAAGCACCATGACGCCGCTGGTATCAATCCCGCGTTCAACGTTGGCGCTGTAGCTGAAAGATTTGGGCGCGCCGAAAAGCCCCACGACGAAATTCAAATTGTAAAGATTTATGTCCATGAGCGCGCCGCCGGCTTTGGCTGGGTCGAAGGCGGGCAGAATCTCGCCGGCTTTGAAGGCGTCGTAGCGGCTGGAATACTGGCTGTAGTTGACGCTGACGATTTTAATCGCGCCGAGCCTGTCAAGATTTTTTTTGAGGTCGATAAAGGCGGGCAGGTAGTGCGTCGTGACGGCCTCCACTAAAATTTTTTCGCGCTGGCTGGCAAGGTCGCGCAGGTTTTTAAATTCTTCGCAGCTGGTAACGGCGGGCTTTTCGACTATAACATTTTTGTCAGCGAGCAGCGCCTTTTTCGCGAAGGAGTAGTGCAGAAAGTTCGGCAGCGCGACGTAAATCGTGTCAAGATTTTTATCAGCCAAAAGTTCGTCGTAGTCGTAATAGATTTTCTGAATGCCGTAGCGCGCCGCCAGATTTTCCACGCGCTCTTTGGAACGCGCCGTGCCGAGAATCGCCAGATAATCAATGTTCAGCGCGCCAATTACCGGCAGGAAGTCCTGCACGATTTTGCCGGTTCCTAAAATTCCCATGCGCATAAAATCACTCCCAATAAAAAATTCAACCGCGTCAAACGGCTGAACTGGAAATATTTTTCACGTCGACGGCGATACCCGCGACAGTCAAATAAACATTTTCGGCGGCGCTGGCGATACGCTGACTGGCGAGCCCTGCAAAGTCTCTGAACACGCGCGCCAGTTTGTTTTCCGGCACGATACCGCTCCCGACTTCGTTGCTCACGAAAATTACCGTCGCGCTGGAATTTTTCGCGGCGTCCACCAGATTTTTTATCCACACGTCGAACTCGGCGGAAAGATTTTTGTCTTCGAGATTTTTAGTCAGCAGCCAGTTGGTGAGGTAAATCGTCACGCAGTCGAAAAGAATTACGCCGCCGGTAATTTCAGCTAAAATTTTTTCGGCGTCGAAGGGCGCTTCAAAATTCGTCCAGTTGCTTTTCCTGCGCGACTTGTGGAGTTCGACGCGCGCCGCCATTTCGTCATCGAAAACCTGAGCGGTTGCGATATAAGCCGCGCGGCCGTTACCGAGTTTCAGCGCAAGACTTTCAGCGAAGGAACTTTTCCCGCTGCGAGCGCCGCCCGTCACCAAAATTATTTCAGCCATTGGCAAGCATATCCTTCACGGCGTCGAGCAGATTTTTCCCGTCGAAAAGATAGCCCTTACAGCCCGCGTTCAAACCGGCGTCAACGTCGCGCTGTTTGTCGCCAATCATGTAAGACTGTTTCGGGTCAATGTCAAAATCTTCGCAGGCGCGCAGAATCAGACCAGGCTTGGGCTTGCGGCAGTCGCATTCGACGTTGTACGGCGCAACCGTGCCTTCGACGTGGTGCGGACAAATGTAAATCCCGTCAAGGTGCGCGCCGAATTTTTTCAGCTCAGCCTGAACAAACGCGTGAAGTTTTTCCACGTCGTCTTCGGTAAAAAGCCCGCGCGCAATTCCGCTCTGATTCGTGATAATAATCGCCAGATAACCGGCGTCGTTGCAAAATTTTATAGCCTCGCGCGCGCCGTCAATCCAGACCCAGTCCTCGATTTTGTAAAGGTTAATCGTGTCGATATTCAAAACGCCGTCGCGGTCGAAAAAAACAGCCCTGTTCACGTTCGCACCCCCAGAAATTTTTTCGGCGGCAGGCAGCCGGTAAGCCGGATTCTGTATGTGACAGTCATTTATCTTGGCTGAACGTCGCCGCTCAGCTCCAGCGCTCTACCCGAGAGGTCCGCGAGCAACATCAACCCTCTCCTATCTGAGTTTGCTCCGCGTGAGGTTTGTCAAGCCTGCCGGTTACCCGACAGCTGGTGCGCTCTTACCGCACCTTTCCACCCTTACCAATTTCAGCGTTAGCGCTCAGTTGCGAGATTAAATTAATAATCACGTTTGCAATTTTTCATGAGCCGTGCTTCCTGCTAAAAAATGGCGGTTTCCGTTTCTATGACACTGTCTTGAGGATTACTCCCACCGGACGTTATCCGGCACGCTGCTCTGTGGAGTCCGGACTTTCCTCAGCTGAAAAATCAGCCGCGACTGCCTCGACTGCCTGCCGCAGAAATTTTAACATTTGCCAAAATCGCTGTCAATTTGCCGCGAAAAATTTTGACACGGCGGCAATTTCCTGCTACAGTATAACCCCGATAAAAATTCGGGCGTGATTGGAGGAATTTTTATGACGAATGAAGATAGAAAGGCGCTTGCACTTTTCGCCGTGACGGTGCGCGAAGATATTGTTAAGAGCACGACGGCGGCTGGCAGCGGTCACCCTGGCGGCTCGCTTTCCGCCGCTGAATATCTCACTTACCTTTACGAAAAGGAAATGCGCGTCGACCCGAAAAATCCGCGCGACCCCAATCGTGACAGATTCGTTTTGTCGAAGGGGCACGCTGCGCCGGCGCTTTACGCGGTACTTGCGCGCGAAGGCTTTTTCCCCGTCGAAGATTTGATTCGCCTCCGCAAAATCGATTCGCACCTTCAGGGTCATCCGAATATGAACTCGACGCCTGGCGTGGATATGTCAACCGGCAGCCTTGGGCAGGGAATTTCTGCGGCGGCTGGTATGGCGGCGGGCGCGAAACTTCTCAAAAACGGCGCGAATGTTTACTGTCTGAACGGCGACGGCGAAATTGCTGAGGGCGAAGTCTGGGAAGCGATGATGTTCGCGGCGCATTACAGGCTGGACAATCTTTGCGTGGCGGTTGACGTGAACGGCCTGCAGATTGACGGCAAAACTTCTGACGTTATGAACTCCGAGCCGCTCGATAAAAAATTTGAAGCGTTCGGCGCCCGCGTCACGAAAATTGACGGTCACGACTTCGACGAAATTGAGCGCGCGCTGAATTTTTTCCACGCGAATATCGGTAGCGGTCAGCCCACGGTAATTCTGCTGAAAACCGTCAAGGGCAAGGGCGTTTCGTTCATGGAAAACGCGGTAGGCTGGCACGGCAAGACGGCTAAGCCCGCTGAATGCGAACAGGCGCTGGCTGAGCTCGAAACTGCGCGCAAGAAAATTTTGGAGGCGTGAGATATGGCTGAAGTTAAAAAAATTGCTACCCGCGAAAGTTACGGCGCGACGCTCGTCGAACTTGGGCGGCTTGACGATAAAATTGTGGTTATGGACGCGGATTTGGCGGGCTCTACGAAGTCTGGCATGTTCGGCAAGGAATTTCCCGACAGATTTTTCAACTGCGGTATCGCCGAGCAGAATATGATTGGCGTGGCGGCGGGCTTTGCGACGATGGGGCTTAAGCCTTTCGTTTCGACTTTCGCGATGTTCGCCGTCTGCCGCCCCTACGAACAGATTCGCAACTCGATTGGCTACCCGCACCTGAACGTAAAAATTTGCGCGAGTCACGGCGGCGTTTCGGTAGGAGCGGACGGCGCATCTCACCAGTGCTGCGAAGATTTTGCGCTTATGCGGACGATTCCAGGAATGCTTGTCATGTGCCCTTCCGACGACGTAGAGGCGCGGCAAATGGTCAAAGCGGCGTACGAATACAACGGGCCGGTTTACATTCGTTTCGCGCGGAGCGCCACGCCGGTTTACCACGACGAAAATTACAAATTTGAAGTTGGCAAAGGCGAAATTGTCAGCGACGGCGGCGACGTGGCGATTATCGCTAACGGGATTGTTCTGCCGGAAGTTGTCAAGGCGGCGGAGATTCTCAAGGCTGAAGGAATTTCGGCGCGCGTCATTAATATGGGCACGATTAAGCCGATTGACAAAGATTTGGTGATTGACTCGGCGAAGGTCTGCGGGAAGATTATCACGGTCGAGGAGCACACGGTTATTGGCGGACTGGGCGAGGCGGTCTGCAGCGTGCTGGCTGAAAATTATCCTGCGCCGGTTAAGCGGCTGGGTATCAACGACGTTTACGGATATTCCGGCGAGGCGAATGAGCTTATGGCGGCGTTCGGGCTTTGCGCTGACGGAATTTCTGCGGCGGCGCGCGAATTTGTTAATGGAAAGTAAAATTTTAAAAAGCCGCCCGTACCTTTACGCGACAGAATTTTTCGCGGGAATGTCGGTCATGGCGGTGGAACTGGGCGCTAGCAGATTGTTGGCGCCCTATTTCAGTTCCTCGCAAATCGTGTGGACGATAATCATTGGGACGATAATGATAGCGATGGCGCTGGGAAATATTTTCGGCGGGCGCTGGGCAGATTCGGACGCGAATCCCGCGCGACTGTACCGGCGGATAATTTTCGCGGCGATATGGATAGCGCTAATCCCCGTGCTCGGCAAATTCGTAATCGTGGCAATCGCTGGGATTTTAATCGTGACGGTCGACGTGAATTTATTAATCTGGGCGGCGTTTTTCTCGTGCATGGCGATTTTCGTACTGCCGCTTTTCCTGCTGGGGACTGTCACGCCGTCGCTGGTCAAGTACGCAACGGACAGCCTGGAGCACAACGGGCGGGTCGTCGGAAATCTGAACGCGTTCAACACGGTGGGGAGTATCATTGGAACATTCCTGCCGACGTTCGTGACGATACCGGCGGTCGGGACGGCGATAACGTTTCTGATATTTTCCGGAATACTTTTTGCGATAGGGCTGGCGTATTTCGTGAGCACGGGCGGTCAGAAATTTTTATGCTCAGTGGCGGCGGGGATATTTTTGCTGGCGTGCGTGCTGGGGAACGGGAACAGTTTCGCATTCTGGCGGGAGGATTTGAAGTACGAAGGCGAGTCGATTTATAATTATTTGCAGGTGACGGAAAACGCGCGGGCGACGGTTTTGTCGACGAACGTTTTAATTGGAGTGCAGTCGATACGCGTAAAGAGCGGCGAGCTGACGGGAATGTATTATGATTACGCGCTGGCGGCACCGGTCTTAGCGGGCGGGAAAAATTTAGACGTGCTGGTTTTAGGAATGGGAACTGGGACGTTAGCGCAGGCGTGCCAGAAATATTTTCCGGCGTCAAGAATCGTCGGCGTGGAGATTGACGAAAAGATAACGGCGCTGGCACACGAATATTTTGAGCTGTCGGAGGCGATACCGGTAGCGACGTACGACGGGCGGGCGTTTCTGGCGGCGGACGAAAAAATTTACGACGTGATAATGGTCGACGCGTATCAAGACATAACGATACCGTTCCAGATGAGTTCGGTAGAATTTTTCGCGCTGGTGCGGGCGCATTTGAAGGCGGGCGGCGTGATGGTCGTGAATATGAACATGCGGGCGAGCGGCGCGGGAAATATCAACGAGTGCCTGCTGGATACGATTGGCGAAATTTTTCCGGCGGTGCGGATGGTAGACGCGGGCGGGAACAGGGAAGTTTTCGCGGCGGAGGACGAGGCAGTTTTTGAAAAATTTTCAGCAGCTACAGAAAATCTGAGTGATAAAAATTTGTCTGAGCTAATGAAAAAAATCGCGCGGAGCTGGCAGGTACCGGCGCGCGGCGGAAATATTTTGACGGACGATAAGGCGCCGGTGGAACTTCTGGGAATGCGCGCGCTGGACGAAATTATTCAGCGGGAACTGAAAAATTATAAGCAGCTGGATTTACGCGAGCTGATTACTTTTTGACGCCCCAGACTTCAATTTCAAGTTTCGCAACGCGTTCTTCCAGAGTTTTGTTGAGGCTGGCGACGTGTTCAAGCTTTTCGAGGCGCGCTTCCAGAATTTTGTT
>CAJOGX010000002.1 GCA_905234175.1 uncultured Selenomonadaceae bacterium
TATCATCTCCCCATAAAAAATCTATAACGATAAAAAAAAATAAATCCCTTAAAATAAAAAAAACAATTCCCTTTAAAATTCTATCGTTGCAAATTTACCGCAACTTAAAAAGCGTCGCCGCTGAAAACAGTGCTGACGCCATTTTATTTACGTTCTAAAGGTTAATTTTTGATTAGAAATTTACGCGGCGGGAAAAGTCAGCGTGAAGGTGCTGCCTGCAAATTCGACGAGAAGGAGGATTTGCTCCGAGTTCGCTGGCAACGTCGATTTTAATTTCGTGCCGGTCGGAAATCCTGCAAATCCGATGAGTAAGAGGATTTGCTTTAGATAGCGGGAAAAGTCAGCGTGAAGGTGCTTCCGCCGCCGAGTTCACTGGCAACGTCGATTTTAATTTCGTGCCGGTCGGAAATCCACTTCGCAATAGCCAGACCGAGCCCGCTGCCGCTGCCGCCGCCCTTGAAAAATCTGTCGAAAATTTTTCCGAGGTTTTCCGGCGCAATGCCAATGCCGGTATCGGAAATACTGAGCTGAATTTTGCCGCCGGAGTTTACCGAACTGACGGTGATTTTGCCACCGGCTGGCGTGTAGCTGACGGCGTTTTCAAGGAAAATACGAATCAGCATCGCCGAAAATTGTGGCGTCGTCGTTGCGCAGGAGTTCAAGTCTGTGCTCCGGCGCCAAAACGCGCATCGTGTCGACGGCGTATTCAACGATATTCGCCAGTTCCAGCTTTTCCCTGTGCAGTTTCTGGCGATTCTGGTCGGTGCGTGCGATAAAGAGCATGTTCTGTAAAATGTTATCGATATTCTGGACTTCCTCAAAAATAATGTCGAGATTTTCGTTGAGCGACTGCCTGTCCCTGGCGCCGTAGCGCTTGAGGAGTTCGACACAGCCAGCGATAGCCGTGGCGGGGTTTATGAGTTCGTGCGAGGCGTCCAGTACAAATTTCTGCTGCTGATTTATCCCGCCCTGAAGCCGGTCAAGCATTTCGTTGAAAGTTTTCGCCAGCGCTGAAAGTTCGTCGTCCGACGGCGGAATTTCCAGTCGCCCGCCCATTTTTCCGAAAGCAATATTCTGCGCGTGGGTCGTCATGGTTTTAATTGGCTTGAGCACGCGGCTGCTGACGAAATGCCCTGCGGCCGCCGCCAGAAAAATTCCCAGCGCGTCCAGCGCCAGTAACAGCGTTTCCAGATTGTCCAGCGCGGCTTTCTGCGACGTGATAGTCCTGTAAAAATAAAGCGTGACGTGCTCGCCGCCGTAAATGTAATCCATTTTCGCGCGGTAAATCAGCGCACTGCCCACTTCCGCCACTTCCATATCGTCGCTTGCAAAAATCGGCGGGTCTGATAAAATTCCGGCGTCAACTTTTTCGGCGGAAGGATATTTTTTATCGGTGTCAACGAAAACTTCTCCGTCGTCGTCTACCGCGCGCAAAACCACGCCAGTCACCAGCGGCTCGCGAATATTATCGGGATTGACGGCGCTGTAATCAATCTCAAGATTTTCCAGCAGCTCGCGGACTTTCTGCATACTGAAAATAATCGTGCGCTCGGCGGGGTCGTAAAACGCGCGGGAAACGCCAATGTACATGACGGCGTTGAGAACCAGCAGCAGCACGAGGAAGCACGCCGCGTAAGTCACGGCGATTTTCGTAGAAATTTCTGCGCTGCGGTACGCCTGTCGGATTTTCTCGGCAATCATAATTTCAAACTCCTTAAAAATGACGCGGAGGATTTTAATGAACACACGAATTGTATCGGGCTTGCTGGGCTACCTGACGCTGTTCACGGGCGCGGCAATGGTTCCGCCGCTGATTTTGGCGGCAGTCGCGCGGGAAGTTGACGGCGTGGCGGCGTTTTTGCTGTCAATATTTTTGTGCGTGGCGGTGACGTTCGAGCTGGAGCGGTTTGGCGGCCTGCAGGGAAAAGACAATATCGGCGTGCGGGACGGAATTGCGGTAACGGGCTTAGGCTGGCTACTGGTTTCGATTTTGGGAACGGTACCTTATCTGGCGGGCGGATATTTGAATTTAGTGGACAGTTTAGTAGAATCGTTCGCGGGATTTTCCGGCACGGGCGCGACGGTTTTCGCAGACGTGGAAATTTTACCGAGGAGCATTTTACTCTGGCGGAGTTTATCGAACTGGGTCGGCGGTTTAGGGATTGTGGTAATTTTCATGGCGATTCTGTCACAGCTGGGGCGCGGCGCGATGTTCATTCTGCGGGCGGAAACTACGGGGCCGACGAAGGACAGGCAAATGCCGAGGATTCGGGACAATGCGAAGGCGCTGTTCAGAATTTACGTGGGGCTTACGGCGATTTGTGCGGCGAGTTACTTTGCGTGCGGGCTGGACGTTTTCACGGCGGTCAACCACGCAATGACGACGATTGCAACCGGCGGCTACGGCGTTTATAACAGCACGGTCGGCGAATACGGCAGCGCGGCGCTGGAATATTGCATGGCGTTTTTCATGATTGTTTCCAGCGGCAGTTTCGCGATGTACGCGGTTGCTGTGAGGCGCGGCGTCAGCGTGGTTTTTCGCAACACGGAATTTAAAATTTACCTGTGGATTGTCGCCGTGACGAGCGCGATAATTGCGGCGGATTTGTTTCTGGAAATGAATTTCAGCGCGGAAGAATCAATTCGCGGGGCGGTTTTTCACGTGGCGAGTCTGAGTTCAACGACGGGCTTTGTGGCGTACGACTTCGACACGTACCCGCCGCTGAGCAAAGCCTGTCTGATGATGACGATGTTTCTGGGCGGCTGTGCGGGCTCAACGGCTGGCGGCTTGAAGGTCGCGCGGATAATTCTGCTGTTTAAGTTTGTCAGCTCAATCGTCAGGCAGAAAATTCACCCGCAGCTGATAAATCCCGTCAAGCTCAACGGCAAGGCGATTGACGACGAAATAGTTTACGGCGCCGCGAAATTTTTTTTCGTAATCGTGGTCATGGACATTCTTTTCGCGTTCGTGATGATGTTCGACGGGATAGAGTTCGCCGACAGCATTTCGGTCAGCGTGTCGACAATGGCGAGCGTAGGGCCTGGCTTTGGAATTGAAGGGGCGACGAGTACCTACGCGCTACTCCCGACGCTCAGCAAACTTTTCGCGTGCGTGTTCATGTTCCTCAGCCGGCTGGAAGTTTTCACGGTGCTGGTACTTTTCACGCCGGAGTTCTGGCGCAGTACCAACGGCTGGTGAAGTTTGAGTATCGGCATTTCTTTCCAGAAAGAAACGCCGGCAAAGAAAGCTGGGCCGAATGACGCCATCCAGGCGTCAGTGCGGCCCGCGGCCCGTCCATGGGCCGCCTCTCTAATTGCTTGAGTTAATGTCGGCTAAAGTCATTGGTAAAAATAATTCCGCTTATTGGTAATAAAATTTGCGCTGCACAGTTCCAAATCCATTTTCGACGTGCAGATAATATTGCGATTTGCGGCGGTAAGACTCAACGGGGTCGCCGCCGTTTTTTTCTGCGTAGGTCAGCTTATTCTCGGCGTGCGGGGAAGTGAATCCGAACAGAATTTTCAGCGGCAAAAGTTTACCACGGCGCGGGAGCTTAGAATCGTCGGCGATATTCAGCGGATAATATTCGCGCCCGACTTTAACCATGAGCATTGGAGCGACGCCGTTGACGAATGTGCCGCCCGCTGGCATTGCCAGATAATAATTGCCGTCAGCCAGCGCGACTGGGTGGTTATCTTTGATATAGCTTATCGCGTCGGTCTTAAAAATTTCTTTATGAAAGCTGGGGTCGCCTTTATCCGGCTTGAAAATCACGGCGCAGAATGAAAGTATAAAAAAAACCGCCGCGATTGCAGCGTAAAATTTTTCGTGATTTATTTCCATTTTAAAAAGTTCCAAAGGGCATGCTGGCGGAATTTTGGGCAATGTCGCGGATAATATCCTTTTCGGGCTTGCCGAGCACCCAGCCGAGCACTTTAATTTCGGCGTAAGTCGTGAGCTTGAGCTGATTTGTATCCTGCGGCTTGAAGCACAGCTCCTTATAATTTGCAAGCGCCTGATAATATCGCGCGGTAATTTCCTGCGGCGAGCGGAGCCTGTTCGGCGGCTTGCGGTAACGTTCAACCTCCTTCACGATATCGTTGGCAAGCATATCAGACATGACAATCCCTCCTTGAAATTATTATTACAGCGCATTATAATTAAATTGAAGTTGCCGTCCGTCGCACTTCGAAGAGGTGCAGGGATTGAAAAGCAAGAGGTGCAGGGATTGAAAACTTAAAAAACGTTGGCGCCTCCGGTGTTCCAAAGTTTAGCTTTGAGCACGTCGTAATAATTTTTGTCGGCGAACTTGACGATTTGCGCAGAGTTGCGGGATTTGCGGACGACAACTTCATCGCCAGGCTGAATCTGAAAACTTTCCTGCCCGTCGAGCGTAACCATCAAGTCGCGGTTGGCGTCGATAGTTATGCGAATTTCGTCATCTTCGTTGACAACGAGCGGGCGCATTTGGAAAGTGTGGGCGCAAATCGGCGTTAGCAGCAGCGCGCGGATATTCGGGTTGAGAATCGGACCGCCGGCGCTGAGGGAATAGGCGGTCGAGCCGGTCGGGCTGGAAATAATCATGCCGTCGGCTTTGTAGTTCATCAAATGCGTATCGTTGACGTAGAGGCCGAGCCGGAGCATTCGCGCGGTGCCGCCCTTGGAAATTACCACGTCGTTAATCGCGTTGCCCAAAAATTTTTCGCCGAGCTCATTGTGAATGTAGCCGCTAAGGAGTAGCCGGTGCTCAACAATGTAATCGCCGACGAGAATTTTACCGAGGCGGCTTTCAAGTTCGTTGGGCTCAATGTCCGCCAGAAATCCCAGCGTGCCGAGATTGATACCGCAGACGGGAATACCCTGTTCGCGGAACCTGCGGCAGACGCCAAGTAAAGTCCCGTCGCCGCCAATCGACAGCGCCATATCGATATGAACGCGCTCGACGCAGGGCAGCCCGTATTCTTCCTTGCGAAACTGCCGCGCCTCGGTCGCCGGCATAACCAAACGCACGTCCTTGTTTCTGTAGAAATTAAAAATGCGGTCAACCATTTCGCCCGCGCGACGCTTGCTCATGTTCGGGAAAACCGCCAGCTGGAGCATTCCCGCCTCAATTCCGAAGACCGTCCCGAAAATATTTTGCCGCGCCATCAGCAAATCCCTCCCCGCTGCGTCATTTATTTTCGTGGAGCATATTCAAAAGTTCGTCGTAATCTTTTTTAAGTTGCAGATAATCTTCAGCGATTTTCAGTGCGGCTAAAGTGGCAATTCGGCTGCTTACGAAGCTGTGCGTATTCTGCGACATTTCGCGCATCGTGGAATCGACAATCTTGACGAGTTTTTTCAAGCCTTCGGGGTCGTCAGTTCGCAGGTGGTAAACGTCGCCGAAAATTTCGACTGTCACGCGTTGCAGGTCACTGGATTTTTTAGCCTCTGCCAACTTTTTCACCTCAACTTCTGAGTTCCGCCTCGAAATCCTTTTCGACAGCCGCCAGAATATTTTTGAACGCCGCGTCCGCCTCCTCGTCCGTGAGTGTGCGCTCGCCCGACTGGAATTTTATATTGAACGCCAGACTTTTTTTATCCGCCGCAATGCGCTCTCCGGTATACACGTCGAACAGCGTGACGCCGCTGAAAATTTTTCCGGCAGACTTAGCGATAACCTTTTCGACTTCGCCCGCCGCCACGTCAAGGCTGACCAGAATCGCCAAATCGCGCGTGATAGCGGGATATTTCGGCAAGCTCTCGAAGCTGAACTTTTTCGCCGCGCATTTAATCAGCGTCGCAATGTCCGCCTCAAACACGTAAATTTTTTTATTTATACCGAAGGCGTCCGCAACCGCTGGGTGAACTTCGCCGAGCGTCAGAAGAATTTCGCGGCCTTTCTTAAAGACGGCGGTTTTGCCAGGGTGGAGCGCGTAGTGACTGCCCGCCTCGACGCTGTAGTTTCCAATTTCAAGCTGCGCCAGAAGTTCTTCAACAATTCCTTTGGCGTCGTAGAAATCAATTTCGGCGGAAGTTTGCGCCCAGCCCTTAGGTTCGCGCCGCCCCATGAGCAGACCGACGAGCTTTTGAATTTCGCGCGGCTGTTCGGTAATGGGCAGAGCTTTCGGGAAAAATACCGGCGCAATTTCAAACAGGCGGACATCTTCATTTTTGCGGCTGAAATTTCGCGCGGCGTTTTCCAGAATCGAGCCGACGAGATTAGTACGGAGCAGAGGAAATTCGTCGGTGAGCGGATTCATAATCGGGACGGCGCGGCGGAGTTCGGAGTCAGCGGGAATTTGAAGTTTGTCGAAAGTTTCAGCGCTGGTGAAGGCGAAGGAAGTAATTTCGTTCATGCCGAGCGCGGCGAGAATATTTTTGATTCTGTCGGCGAAATTCTGGGCGGCGGACTGATGACCCTGCTGCGCGCTTTTGGGGAGCGTGGCGGGAATTTTGTCGTAGCCGAAAATCCGCGCGACTTCTTCAGCCAGATCGTCCATGAGTTCCACGTCGTTGCGCCAGTCGGGCACGGTGGCTTCGTACGTCACGAAAGATTTGGAGCCGCTGCGGTTAATCAGCTCGCCGACGGTCTCGCCAATGTTCTTAACAAAATCGTCGACGCTGGCGTTTTGAGAGAGTTCGCGCGCCGCCCTGCCTAAATGTTTTGCCGCAAATGAAATTCTGTCGGTGATAAAATCTTCGTCAAACTGCGCGCCGGCTTCGGAAATTTCAAAGCCGAGCTTTTTGAGCACGCCGCAAATTTCCGCGTCAGAATAATTCGTGCCGAGGCGGTCGTTAATCTGCTGGCTGGTGAACTGAACTTTGACGGGCGATTTCGGCGCGGGGTAAACGTCAACGATACCTTTGCAGACTTTGCAGGCGCCCATTTCCTGCAGGAGCTGAGCGGCGCGGTCGAGCGCGGTCACGGTAGCTTTTTCGTTGACGCCGCGTTCAAATCTGCCGCTTGCCTCTGAATGAAGACCGACAGCGCGACTGGTGCGGCGAATCGACGCGGAATTGAAACTTGCGGCTTCGAGCACGACAGTTTTAGTTTTCTCAGTGATTTCGGTTTCGTAGCCGCCCATGACGCCCGCAAGACCGGCGGCCTTTTCCGCGTCAGCTATGACGAGTTCGCCGCCCTTAGCCAGACGGTTTGAATCGTCCAGCGTGTGGAGCTGCTCACCGGCGACGGCGCGGCGCGCGTTCAAAACTTTGCCGGAAATTTCTTCGTAGTCATACGCATGGAGTGGCTGCCCAAGCTCAACCATAACGAAATTCGTCACGTCGACGACGTTATTAATCGCGCGGATACCGGCGCCCTCAAGGCGTTTCTGAATCCATTCGGGCGAAGGACCGAGCTTAACGTCAGTCAAAACGCGCGCGGAAAATCTGCTGCACAAATCCGGCGCGTCGATTTTAATTTCAATCATGTCGGCGGCGTCAGCGTCGGCGTCCTCGTCAACTTTAATTTCGGGGAAATTGGGCGCCCTGTCGAAAAGCACGGCGGCTTCGCGAACTAAACCGAACACGCTGAAACAGTCGCCGCGATTTGCCGTCAGCTCAAATTCCAAAATGTCGTCGTCGAGCCCCAGCACTTCGGCGGCGGGCACTCCAATCGGCGTATCTTCCGGCAGAATCAGAATGCCGCTGGAATCGCCCTCGATTTTGAGTTCGTCGGGGCTGCAGAGCATACCGTTGGAAACTACGCCGCGCAGCTTGCCTTTAGAAATTTTTTTCCCGCAGGGCAGATTCGCTCCTACCAGCGCGACGGGAACAATTTGCCCTTCCGCTACGTTCTGCGCGCCCGTCACAATTTGTAAAAATTCGCCCGCGCCTACGTTCATCTGGCAGATTTGCAGATGGTCAGATTCTGGATGACGCTCCAGTTTTTCTATGCACCCCGTGACGACTTTTTCTAAGCCGACGCCAGCGCGAATTATATTTTCGACCGGCGTCCCGCTCATTGTGAACCGCTCCGCCAGCTCCTCCGTCGTGCAGTCTATGTCTATGAAATCTTTTAACCATTTTGTAGATACTCGCAATTAATATTCCCCCTCGTTTTCTAGTCGACGTGTCAATCTTTTTTCTTGCGCTTCTTAGGTTTTTTACCGTAAATAGCCTCAGTCATAGTTGCAGAACAAACGCCGTATTCGCGCGCAAGTGCATTTATGCCAAATTCCGTATCTCCCTTAATAACAATTTGCCGAGCTTTTTCGCGCTGTGCATTCGTAAGTTTTGCGTTAGGATGGTCTTCACCTTTCGGACTCAGCCCCATTTCTACAGCGTGTTTAACATTTTCGGCGCGCGTAGACCATTTCAAATTACTGACGTGGTTGTTCAACTTATTGCCGTCTTCGTGATTCGGTTCGGGCTTATTGTCAGGGGTTGGAATAAACGCCTTCGCGACCAGTTAATGAATCGGAAAATGCTTGCTCTTGGCGCCTTTACACAAATCAAAAATCAGATAGCCTTGTCGGTTGAGCCATGGCTTAAGAATTTTGACGTTTCCGTTTCCGTAAAAACGTTTCACTCGCCCGAAGTTGCTGACTTGATAAAGATTTTCGTAGCCCGCAATCCAGCGCCAAATTTCGCCTTCCAAATCTTCCAGCCCGAACGGGTACAGCGCGATGAAAATCAGATAAGTCGGCAGGTACTTTTCGCGATACAGACGTTCAACCCGCGCCTTTGCTTTTGCCTTTGACTCCTCAGTCATATAAACCGCCTCCATGTTGTTTGACATTAGCGCAAAGGCGATTTATAATCTGGCTATTAAAATTGGCTAGTTCGCCTTCGTGCTGTTTAGCTTTAAGCGGTTAAATTTTAGCACCGAAAAGCGAGGTAGTCAATTTTTTTGCAAAGCTTTTTCGAGTCAGTTAGAACTGATTCAGAAAGCGCAGATCGTTTTCAAAGAACAGCCGCAGGTCGTCAATCCCGTACTTAATCATAGCAATTCGCTCGACGCCCATACCGAAAGCAAAGCCGCTGACAACGCTGGGACTGTAGCCGCTCATCTCCAAAACTTTCGGGTGAACTTCGCCGGCGCCGAGAATCTCAAGCCAGCCCGCGCCGTGACAAACTTTACAATTACTATCACGACCGTGACAGATTGGACAAGAACAGTCGCATTCTGTCGAAACGCTAGTAAAGGGAAAGAATGAAGGACGCAGCCGGATATTCGTATTTTCTCCGAACATCTGCTTGCAGAAAAAATCCAGCGTGCCAATCAAATCGCCGAAGGTAACGCCCCTGTCAACGACTAAACCTTCGACCTGATGGAACATCGGCGAATGGCTGGCGTCGAAATCGTCGCGGCGGTAAACTCTGCCAGGCGCAATCATACGAATCGGCGCGTTGCCGGTATTTTTCTGCATAGTCCTTGCCTGTACAGGCGAAGTCTGCGTCCGCAGCAGAATTTCTTCCGTGATATAAAATGAGTCCTGCATATCGCGCGCGGGGTGGTCTTTCGGCAGGTTCAGCGCCTCGAAGTTGAAATAATCCGTCTCGACCTCCGGCCCTTCCTCGACGCTGTAGCCCATTTGTATAAAAATTTCTTTAATGCGGTTGAGCGTGAGCGTCAGCGGGTGCAAATGCCCACAGTGAACTTTTCGCCCAGGGAGCGTCACGTCGATTTTTTCCGACGCCAGTTTATTTTGCAGAGCCGCCGCCTTGAGCGCAGAATTTTTATCAGCGATAAGCTTTTCAATTTCAGCGCGCGCCTCGTTGACGACCTTGCCAATCTTCGGGCGGTCTTCAGCGCTGACCTGATTCATACCGCGCAGCAAGCTCGTGAGCTCGCCTTTCTTGCCAAGAAATTTCACGCGAACGCCGTCAAGCTCCTTCAAGTCAGCCGCGCCGGAAATTTCCGCCTGAGCCGCCGCCCGCAATTCCTGTATCTTTTGTTCCATTAAAAATCCTCCTTCAACGCCGCAATTTTATATTACGCCGCGCAATATTGCAAGCGCTTATTCCGAATGCTATAATTTCCGCGAAGATTTTACGAAGGAGACTTTGGCTAATGACATTAACTCGGAAGTCGGTGGAACTTTTGGCACCGGCGGGAACTTTCAAGGCATTTGAAGCGGCAATTTCAGCGGGCGCCGACGCCGTCTACCTCGGCGGAAAACATTTTAACATGCGCGTCCACAAAAACGATTTCAACCTTTCAGACGACGAACTCAAAGCCGCCGTAAAATTTGCGCACGAACGCGGCGTCAAGCTCGACATCACGCTCAACAATTTAATCAGCGTCGAGGAAATTCCGCCGCTCGAAAATTATCTGCGCTTCCTTGACGAAATTCAGCCGGACGCGCTGATTGTGCAGGATTTGGCTGTTCTCCA
Organism: uncultured Selenomonadaceae bacterium; assembly: GCA_905234175.1. Classification (GTDB taxonomy): domain Bacteria; phylum Bacillota; class Negativicutes; order Selenomonadales; family Selenomonadaceae; genus Quinella. The sequence goes on from CAJOGX010000002.1 coordinate 10,322, forward strand.
GCTCATAAAAAAACTCGGCGTCAAAATTCCAGTCCACGCGTCGGTTATGATGAATATCCACAGCATTCCGGCGATTGAGCTGCTGAAAAATCTCGGCGTCAACCGCGTCGTTGTCAGCCGCGAACTCAGCCTGAACGAAGTTAAATTTCTGCGCGAAAAAACCGGCGTCGAAATGGAATATTTTATCCACGGCGATATGTGCTTCGCGGTTTCGGGGCAGTGCATTCATTCCGGCGTTACTTTCGGGCAGAGCGGCAACCGCGGCCGCTGCCTTAAACCCTGCCGCTGGGCGTACAAATTTATCGACGAGGCGACCGGCGAAATTCTCGACGATACCAGCTACAAACTCGCGCTTGGCGATATGTGCATGTTGAAAAATATTCCCGCGCTGATTCAAAGCGGCGTCTACTCTTTCAAAATCGAAGGCAGAATGCGCCCGCCTGAATTTATTTCGCGAATCGTCAGCGCTTACCGCCGCGAAATTGATAAGTACATTTCCGACCCGACCGGCTACGCGCTCGACGAAAACGACTGGCGCGAATTTTACAGTCAGCGCGTGAGAAAATTTACGACGGTTTGTGCGTTCGATAAGCCGACGAAAGCTGACATTGGTCTGAGCGGCAGGCGCGAGCCCAGATTTTTCAGCGAAGGAATTGTGGAGCCGCGCTACGATGACCCCGCCACTGAAAAAATTTTCGCTGAGGAAGTTGCAATAAAAAAATCCAGCGCGAAGCCGGAACTGACGGTTAAAGTTTCTGATTTTGAAGCGGCGACGGCTGCCGTGGAAAGTGGCGCGGACTGCATTTACGTCGGCGGCGAAAGTTTCAAACCGCGTAAGCCGTGGACTGTCGACGAGTTCAAAGCCGCCGTGGAATTTGCGCATAAAGTCGGCGCGAAAATTATTCTGAATACGCCGCGCGTCACGCACGACAACTATTTGAATGAGTTGGCGGAACTTTTAGCGCGCAGGATAAATTTCGACGGCGTATTGGTGAGCAACCTGGGAGCGCTGAATCTGGCGCGGAAAGTTTCAAAGCTGCCGGTTTACGCGGACACGTCATTCAACCTGTTCAACGAATTTGCGGCGGAATTTTTAGCGGAACTTAGCGCGGTGCGGGCAACGGCGTCGCTGGAAATGAGTTTCGCGCAGGTGCGGGGCGTCGTCGAAAAGTCAGCGCTGCCGATAGAAATTGTCGTGCACGGCGCCACGGAGTCCATGGTTTGCGAACACAACCTGCTGAAATTTTACCACTCGCGCTACGACGAATTTTTGAACGGACACTTCGCGCTGGAAGATTCGGCTGGCGAGAAACATTCTGTACGCGTCGACCAGTTCGGCTACAGCCACATTTTCTTCGCGAAAGATTTGTGTCTGGCGCCCTACGTAGAAAAATTCCTGGGAGCGGCGGCACTGAGGATTGAGGCGCAAGATTATTCGGCGGAAACAACGGCGCTGGCAGTAAAAGTTTACCGCGCGGCGCTTGACGGCAAAGATTTTCGCGCAGATTTTGAGCAGCTGAAAAAAATAACCCCGCGCGAACTGGGTAGCGGAGTCTATAAATATAAGCAAAGCAAAAATTCGATTGATTGAAAACGCATGCAATTAAAAGTGGCCGCCCATGGACGGGCGGCCTGTGAGCGTCGGCAACGTGATGTTGCCGCAGCGAACGAGCTTTCTTTGGTTACTTTCTTTGTCGGCACAAAGAAAGTAACGCCTAATGTTACACCAGCATTTCGTCGGACTGCCCGCGCGAGATAACGATTTCGCCCTTGTCTTCGAGCGAGCGGATAATGTTGACGATTTTCATCTGGGCTTCTTCGACGTCGCGGATTTTCACCGGTCCCATGTACGAAAGTTCTTCCTTGAGCATTTCGGCGGCGCGCTTGGACATATTCTTGAAAATCTTGTTGGTAACTTCCTCGGTGGTCGCCTTCATGGCCAGCGACAAATCTTTCGTGTCGACCTGACGCAAAACAATCTGCATGGAACGGTCGTCCAGAAGTACAACGTCCTCGAAAACGAACATGAGTTTCTTGATTTCCTCGGCGAGTTCGGGGTCGTCGACTTCGAGCGTTTCGACGATAGCTTTTTCCGTCGTGCGGTCGACGCGGTTGAGCACCTCGACGATAGCGGGAATGCCGCCGGCGGTCGTGAAGTCCTGCGTGAGCATTGAAGAAATTTTGCGCTCAAGGACGCGTTCGACTTCGCGGATAACGTCTGGCGAAGTTCTGTCCATCGTTGCGATTCGCTTTGCAACGTCCGCCTGCATTTCCTGCGAAAGCCCCGTCATGATAATCGCCGCCTGGTCGGGCTCAAGGTACGCCATTACCAGCGCGATTGTCTGCGGGTGCTCGTTTTGTATGAAGTTCAAAAGCTGCGACGGGTCAATTTTTCGCAGGAAGTCGAACGGCCGCACCTGCAAACTCGTGGTTAAGCGGTTCAGAATTTCCATTGCCTTATCGGAGCCCAGCGCCTTTTCCAAAACGCCCTGCGCGTATTCCAGACCGCCCGTGGAAATGTAATCGCTCGCCATAACCATCTGGTAAAATTCGCCAAGCACTTCGGCCTTCTGCTCCGCGCTGACCTGCTTGTTGTTCGCAATTTCCAGCGTGATACTTTCAATTTCCTCGTCGTCCATGTGCTCAAAAAGTTTCGCGGCGTACTCACCGCCAATCGCAATGAAGAGTATCGCCGCCTTTTCGTGCGCCGTCATTTCGCGCGATTCGCCGTACATATCGTCCATCGGCATAAAAATCCCTCCCCAAATTTAAAAGAGACAGGCGCCGAGCTTTCTCCTTGCCTGTCCAAAATCTATTCGTCTTCCGCAATCCAGTTTTTGATTAACAGGGCGACATCCTTCGGCTTTTCCTCGATTAACTTAAGAATCGCTTCTTTTTCCTGCCGCTGGCGGCGTTCTTCGAGCGTGAGTTTTCTTTCCGACAAAACGACTTCCTCGTCGCCTTCTTCGCCGTCTTCGCCCTTAGCCGCCGCAGCCGCCGCCGCTTCAATCGCTGCACGCTGGCGCGCTTCCTCTTCCTCGCGCTGGCGCTGGAGCTCAGCCTGTCTGGCTTTTTCGGCTTCTTCAGCCTGACGCCGCGCCTCTTCTTCAGCCTCGCGCTCCTGCTGTTTCTTGCGCCGGTACATGAGGAACCCGCCCAAAATCAGCGCCGCGAGTAAAATCAATGCCGCAATTTCCATATAAAGAATCCTATCCTTGCGTTCCTTTTCCGCCGCGTCCTCAGCCGCCTGTCTTTCGCGCGCTTCCATGTTGAACGGCAGCGGCTCAACCGAAATTACGTCGCCGCGTTCCTCGTTAATTCCTGCGGCGGAACTGACAGCCCTGAGTAAACTTTCCTGTTGCGCCTCAGTAATAGTATCGCTGACAAGAACAGCAACCGTCAGCCGGCGAATTGTCCCTGGCGACGCAACGATTTTCTGATTTTCCTCGTTAATCTCATAATTCCTCGTAGATTCCTTGCGCTCGTACGCGGCGTTCGCGTTCCTGTCCTCGGCGACGTAGCCAGGAATATTCGACTGCGTGCCCGCCGCGCCGCCTGGCTGATTCGACGTGCCGCTATAACTTTCGCTTATATCCTGCTGACTGCGAATGATTCCCGCTTCGTCAACCACCGGCGTGAAAGTCTGCCTGTCAATTTTGCGCTCGTCAAAATCCAGTTCCACGCTGACCCGCGCGAAGGCATTGCCCGCGCCTAACGTATTGTCAAGCAGCGTCTGAATGTTTTGCTGAAGGTTGTCGCGAATCTTGCGCGTAATTTCAATCTGCGCGAAAGCCTGATTGTTAAATTTCTGCGCCTTAATAAGTTCTTCATCTTCGACTTCGTTGAGAATGTTGCCCGCCTCGTCAACCAGCGTGACATTTTCCGGCGTCAACCCCTGCACGCTGTGGCTGACAAGGTTTACAATTCCCTTGACTTCCGCTTCCGTCAAATGCTGTTCCGGCGCCAGCATGAGCATGATTGACGCCGTGGCGGGCTTTTCGTTTTTCTTATAAAGACTGTCCTCCGGCAGGACGATATGCACGCGCGCTTTCTGAACTATGTCAATCTGCTCAATCGTCCGCGTCAGCTCGCCCTGCAGCGCCTGCAAATAATTTACCCTGTTCTGAAATTCCGTGACGCCCAGTTTGCTGTCGTCAAAAAGTTCAAAGCCCTTATTCCCGCGCGGTAATCCGGCCGCCGCCAAATCCAGTCGCACGTCGTGAACCTGCGTCGCCGGTACGAAAATCGTAGAGCCGCGCCGCCCTTCCTCAACCCTGTACTGCACGCCCGATTCGCGCAAACTGTTTACAACGTCGCCTGCATCTTTCGCCTCCAAATTCGTGTAAAGCGCCACCATGTCCGGCGCGCTGCCGTACAAAAAGCTGATGCCGAAAATTGCAAGCAGTGCCGCTACCGTCACGCCGATTATTATGCGCCGCTGCTGTTTTGTGTAGCGCTCCCACAATTCCCGAAACCGCTCTCTCCAAGCTGCCAATTCTCAATCAGTCCCTTCGACCGCTCAAATTAATTTCTCTGCGCCCAAAAATTATACCTGCATTCGCATAACTTCCTGGTACGCCGAGACCGCGCGGTTCCGTAACTGAAGTGTCAGCTGGATTGCCAGTTCCGCCTTTTGCCCCGCCACAACGACCTGTGATATATCTTCCACTCTGCCTGCCGCCAAAGCCGCGTTCAGTTTGTCGGATTCAAGCTGGAGTTCATTCGTCTGCTTCAGCGCGTCCACTAAAACTTCCCCGAAGGTTTTTACCGGCGCGTCGACTTTCGTTTCGCCGAGATGACTTTGCGCACTCATTCTGACCGGCGTCATCTCCAACGGTGCCATTTCCATTTCTTCACCTTCCCTTTATTTTATTGGTATCGGGCTCTCTCCGTAGCGATTTTTCCCGCGCGTCCCTGGCGAGATTAAAAGGTACAAACTTATCATAATTGAGAAAAACGCCATGAGCAAAATCAAAAACGACAGGTAATTTTTCTGATATAATTCCAAAACGTTGAAGTCCATGCACCCCATGACCGCCGTCAAAACCGCGTAGACCACGGCGATTAATTTCCCGCGATTCATGTCCTGCAACCGCCGCACGTTCAGGCAGTACTTCGGCACGATAAAAATCAGCGTGATAATTGCGTTGTAAACCTGCGCGGAAGTCGAAACCTGCCCGTATTCGTAGCCAAGAAGTTTGTAGCCGAGCGTAAGCAGCATCGTCATTGCCACGCCAAGGACAACTATTCTTTTAAAGTAGCGCCAGCGATTCAGCCTGCCGTGCCTCTTCAAAAACATTTCGGCTAAGCTGTTTTCTTCGACGTAACCAACTTTCTGCTCGCTCATTTCCCAACTTCCTCAAAAAAATTTTTCAGCTGACATTATATCACTAAAACCGGCGGCTGATACAGGAGTTCCAAAAATTTTTTTACTGCGCGGAAAATTTTACCTGCCAATTTCCAGCGCCTTGAGGTACATGGTTTTCGCCGCGTTAATCGCCGCAGTGTTCGCCTCGTAAGCACGGTGCGCCGTTATCATGTCGACCATTTCCGTGACGACGTTGACGTTGGGTTTCTCAAGATAGCCATCGGCGTTGGCTTCGGGGTGCCCAGGGTCGTAAACCAGCGGCCCCTGCGTGGTATCTTCCTCGATTGCAACCGCGCGGACGCCCTCGCCAATATTTTGCCGCGAACTTCCGCCGCCTCTTGCCTGTTTCAAAACTTCGTCAAAGCCCGTCGGTTTATTTTCGCGCGGGTTGAAAACGACGTAGCGCCGGTGATAGCCCGTGGTATTCGCGTTGGCGATATTGTTGGCGATAACGTCCATTCGCAGGCGTTCCGCCGTCAGGCCGCTCGACGACGTGTCAATCCCCAGAAACATTCCCATAAAATTTCAGCCCCTTCAAGTCTGCCCGCTGGTAATGGCGTTGCGCATCTTCGTGACGTAACCGCCCAGCTGCGTCGCCAGCGCGTTGTAGTACAGCTGATTCTTCGCCAGATTCGCCATTTCCACATCAATATCGACGTTGTTGTTGTCCGTGCGCATTATCGTCGTCTCGTCAGCGACAATCTGCGGCTCAGCGTGAACCGCTATTTTTTTGTGCGGTAAATGTTTATCGTGCGTGCGAACCATCTGCAACTGACCTTCCGGCGGCTTTTCCCCGTAAAGTTCCCGCGCCAGCATATCTTCAAAATTCACGTCGCTCCTGCGGAAATTCGGTGTGTTCACGTTGGCAATATTGTTTGAAATGACTTCCTGCCTCATGCTGGCCGCCGTCATTCCGCGCGGCAGATAATTGAAGTTCGCTGAGTTCATAATCTGTTTAAGCATAAAATCACCCTGTTTCATTAATTTTTCAAAGCAAATTCTACGCAACAAAAGGAAAATCCTTCAAGGTTATCAGCTGGCGAAGAAATTTAATGTACCTTTAATGTTGGAAATTTTTAGCGGGAGCGCGCTGCCAATTTCGCCGTCGAGATCGCTGGTGAGTTCAACCGACGCGCGAATTTCAAACTTTTCCGCCTGCACAAAAAAAACATTCGGCTCGTGCTCAATCGTCCTGCCGGAAATAATTTTCTGCGTAAGGCTGAGCAAATCGCGCGGGCTACACCTTTTCAGCGCGAGGAAATCCAGTTTGCCGTCGTCAATTTTCGTGGCGTCGGTAATTTTTTTGAGACCGGCAACGGCGGGGCTGTTCAGCACAAGAAATAAAAATGCGTCAAGCTCAAAATTTTTCCCGTCAGCGCGAACGTTCAGCGCGAAACTTTTCAGCGCAGGAATTTCTCCAAGGCCGCGCAGATAGTAAGCCAGCTTGCCGAGAGAATTTTTCTGCCGCGAATCGACTTCGTGAGCAATGGACGTGAAGGCTCCGGCGCTCGCCACGTTTATAAAAAATTCGCCGTTCGCCTCTCCCAAATCCACGGCGCGCGTTTTGCCGTAAGCAGCCGCGTCGAAAAAATTTTCCGCGTCCAGATTCAAATGCGTGGCGAAATCGTTGGAAGTGCCGCTGCCAATCACGCCAACCGGTAAATCTGCGCCAGACTTCTTCAGCCAGTTCGCGACGTTGTGTAAAGTTCCGTCGCCGCCCGCCACGATTATACCGCGCGCGTCTGAAATTTTTATGCACTCAGCAAAATCTTCCGCAGAATTTCCCGCGCGAGTTCGGTAAGCCGTCAGCAAAATTCCGCGCCGCTGAAAGTTCTCAATCACGCCGTCGAGATTTTTTCTGAAACTGGCGCCGCCCGCTACGGGATTGTAAACCAGCAGAAAATTTTTCACAAAACTGCACCTCCCAAATCGAAAATTCTTTGCTAAGACTTCGTTTCCTGCTATAATAACCGTAAAAATTTTGGACGTAAGGATTGGTGAAAATGCAGACCGATTCGTACAGGCTGGCGACCGAGCTGAACGACATGGCGGTTTTCGAGTGGGACATTCCGGCAGACCGGCTGGACTACGACGAGCGCCTGCCAATCATAATTCAAAACGAGCTGCCGCGCGAAAATGTTAAGGAGCACCTGCTAAAGGCGCGGCTGGTTCATCCGGACAACCGCATAGAGTTCCGCAACCAGGTCAACCGAATGCTGACGATGAAAACGCAGCGGAGCGCGCCGTTTCAGGAATTCAATCTGGAGTTTCGGATTTACACGCGCAACCGCTATTTTATCTGGGTGCGAGTCAAGTACCGCGCGGAGTTCGTGGACGGCGAGGCGAAAAAAGTTACCGGCTTCCTGCAGAATATCAACAGCTTCCGGCAGGAGGAAAGCCGACTCAAGCAGGTTATCGAGCGCGACCCAATGACGGGGCTTTACAGCAAAACGCACGCGCCGTACCTCGTCAATCAGACAATCGCCGACAAATCCAGGACGAACGCGCTGCTGGTTTTGGATTTGGACAATTTCAAATCGGTGAACGACAAGCTGGGGCATTTGATTGGCGACGCCGTGATTATGGATATGGCAATGAACCTGAAGACGACGTTCAGAAAAACGGACATTCTGGGGCACATTGGCGGCGATGAATTTATGGTCATGATGAAGGACATAAATTCGCCGGAAGTCGTGGTACAAAAATGCATACAGCTGCGGGACATTTTGCGGCGGGTCTACCAGCACGAAGGCGAGGAAGTTTCAGTTTCGGCGAGCATAGGAATTGCGCTGGCGCCGGAGCACGGGGAAGATTACAATTTACTTTTCACGCGGGCGGACGCGGCTTTGGCGGAAAGCAAGCGGCAGGGCAAGGACACGGAAACGATTTACCGCGAAGGAATGGAAAACGCGGAGGAGCGCGAAACGGATAACGCGGAACTGCCGACGCAGAATTTCCGAAAAATGCTGTCGAACCCGATGGATTACATTTTTGAAATGGTTTTCCACTCGAAAGACACGTCGCTGGCGGTACAGCTGCTGCTACAGATTTTCGCGAAGTATTTCAAAGTGCACCGCGCGTACGTTTTCTGGCACGTAGACGGACCGCACTGGCCGCGAATTTTGTTTGACTACGTGAAGGGCGAGTACCTCAAGGCGGAAATTGCGCACGACCCGCCGCTAAGATTGCAGATTCGCAAGCGCTACCGCAATACAAAAAAAGGGCGCTTCAGCGAGTGCGCAGATACCAGCCAGCTCACCGAACGCGCGCGCAGAGAATTTCAGCGGCGGAACATTTGCTCGTACATTCAGTGCGCGGTTATGGACGGCGAAAATTTTATCGGCAGCGTGGGCTTCGACGACTGCAAGAAGGCGCGTACGTGGACGAAGGAGGAGCACGAAATTTTATTCGCGTTCTCAGAAATTATGCGGCGGTTCCTGTTCGGGCAGATTTATTTTGAGATGAAAAAGCGCAACGGGCGCTGGGCTTTGTAGGGGCGGTGGGAAAATGACGAACTGGCAGGGTTTTCTGGACAGATTTATTGAACTGATGAGCCGCTTTGGGAACTGGCGCTTGGCTGTGGCACTGCGCGACGCCTTTGCGCTGACGATGCCTTTCACGATTGGCGGCGCGATATTTCTGCTTATCGCGTATTTTCCGGTGCCAGGCTACGCGGAATTTATGGCGGCGCATTTCGGCTCGCACTGGATAGACTCGCTGAACGCGGTTGCCAGCGGAACATTCGGCGCGCTTGCGCTGGTCATAGTCATAACGATAACTCACCGCTACGTACACCTTGAGGGCGGCGACGCAATTATGGCGTCGATTATCGCGCTGACGACGTTTCTGATTTTGCTCCCGCCAGGAATTAATTTGGACAGCGGCGATTTTGTTGGCGGCGTCATTCCTCGGACGTGGATTGGCGCGAATGGAATTATAACTGCGATTTTCGTATCATTTTTCGTAGCGTACGTTTTCAACTTCTGCGACCGGCACAATCTTGGCTTGAAAATGCCGGAGAGCGTGCCAATGGAAATTGTGCGCTCATTCGAGGCGTTCACGCCGGCGGTAATCTGTTTCACGGGCGCGGCGATTGTCTACGGGCTGTGCCACCACGTGCTGAATACGACGCTGCCGGAATTATTTTTCCACGTGATACAGGTGCCGCTTCAGGGCTTGTCGGACACGCTGATTGGCGGAACTGTGATAACCGCGCTGCAGAGCATTTTATTTTGGACGGGAATACACGGCCCGAACGTCGTGGCGGGAATAATCAACCCGATACTTTTAGCGAACACGTGGGAAAATCAGCAGCTGGTTGAAATGGGACAGAGCTTAATGGGAAATCCGGCGGCGCACATTTTCACGCAGCAGTTGAACGAAGTCTTCACGAAGGCGGGCGGCTGCGGTCTGACAATGGGATTTTTAATCGCCAGCTACTTCGCCGCGCGCTCGGAGCAGATGAAAACCGTTTCAAAAATCGCGCTGGTGCCAGGAATTTTCAACATAAACGAGCCAATAATTTTCGGGCTGCCAATCGTCTTCAACCCGTACATGCTGGTTCCTTTTATCCTCGCGCCGACGCTGGCAATGATAATAACGTACCTGTCAATCGCGTGGGGCTTCATGGCGCCATTCAGCGGCTCGCAGGTGCCATGGACGACGCCGACGATAATTTCCGGCTTCCTGCTAAACGGCTGGAAGGGCGCGGCAGTTCAGCTTTTGAACTTGTTAGTTTCCACGCTGGTTTACCTGCCGTTCGTACGGATTCAGGACAACATTTTCCTTGAGGAGGAAGAGGCGCAGAAAGGAATTGAGGACGAAGTATGAAAAATTTTTCCCTTCCGCTCAGCGAAAAATATCAGCGCTCCGTGATTGAGCTTTACAAACTCCCTGCGCTGATTGATACGAGCGCGGTTATCCCCGTAGTTTCAATGTTCCCTGCGATGTTTGAAAAGTGTTTTGACGTCAGAATTATTTTGCCAAACGAATACGTCATTGGCTTTGGCGCAGGCGCGGTTTATTCTCTGGCAGAATTTAAAATCGGCGAACTGATTTTTAACGAGTTTGAAGTTTTCGTACCTCACAGACCAAAATTAAATTTTCCGTTCCTGCTTAGCGCGACTTTGTTTCACGGCATGGCGTACGAGTTCGACACGATAAACCAGAAATTCACCGTGCGAATGCGTGACGACCAGCCGCTGACGCGTGAATTTAAAATCAGAGAGATTCGCGGAGAGTTACTGCCGCAGATTGACGGCGTTTTGATTCAGGACGCAGATATTTTCCTTCAGCCGTACATACTCATTTAAAAATTCCAAGGCGGCTGAAAATTTTCACGGCGAAGCGCCCGACCATTGGAATGCGCTCCATGTCTTCTCTGAGCATTGCGCCGAACAGCGCGACCGCCGCCAGATAAACCGCCACGCCTACGAATACCGCGCCGAACGTCGAGATAATTTCAATCTGCCACTTCGCCATCGTCAGCTCGTAGAAAAATTTCACGACGAACGCCATGACACCCGCCGCGCAGATTGTCTTGAACAGTTGCCCCCATTCCATTTTGTAGCCGGTGTATTTGTGGACGAAGTACAAATTTATAACCGCTGCAACGCCGACATCTGCCGCCGTCGCCCACGCCGCGCCCATTATCCCGAACGCCGGTATCGCCGTCAAAGTCCAGTTCAGAAAAATTTTCACTACCGCCGCCAAAGTCATATTGACCATTGGAATCGTCGTGTGCCCCAGCCCCTGCAGGACGCCCGTCGAAACCTGGTGCATGCCCAGCAAAATTATCGAGACCGCCGAAATCATGACCGCCGGCCCCGCGCCTGGCGCGTTGTATATCAGCGAGGAAATTGGCGTCGCTAAGAAAAATATCACGACGAACGCCGGAAAGCATACGAAGTTCGCAATTCTTATGCCCGCCGCCGTCTGATTGTAAATCCGCTCCGTCTGCTTCAGCGCCCGCGCCTCAGAAATCGCCGGCACTATCGATACCGCCAGCGACGCCGTTAAAATCGTCGCCAGATTGATAAGCGGCACTGCCATTCCGTTCAGGTAGCCGAAAAGTTCCGTCGCCTGCCGCACCGAGTAGCCCGCCACTTCCAGCCGCTGAGGAACTATCATCAAATCGATATTCGACACGACCGGCAGCATTATCGACGCGGCTGAGACCGGCAGCGACAGCGTGAAAATTCTCTTGATAATTGAGAACGTCGACTCGTTCGCTGACTGCGGAGTTGGCTTTAAATCCGTGCCGTACGTCTGCTCAATTTCTTTGTTCAGCTTTATGTGGAAGTAGACCAGCACGATTAAGCCGGTGACTGCTCCCGCCAATGCGCCCAGACTCGCTCCAGCCGCCGCGTAGTCAAGTCCCCACGGTAAAAGCAAATCCGCCAGCACAATCATCGTTATGACGCGGAAAATCTGCTCAACGATTTGTGAAACTGCCGTCGGCGTCATTCTCTGCCAGCCCTGCAAGTACCCGCGCGACGCCGCTAAAAATGTCACGAAGAAAACCGTCGGCGCTAAGACGACAACTGACATGTACGCCCGCGCGTCACGTATGAACTGCCACTCGATTAGCCAGCTCGCCGAAAGATACGTCAGCACCGAAAAAATTACGCCGGTTAAAAACATCAGCGCCATGGAAATTCTGAAAACTCGTCTGGCGCCGAAAATATCGTTGAGCGCCACGCGTTCCGCCGTGATTATCGAAATTGCGACCGGCACGCCCGCCTGAGAAACCGTCATCGCGAAAAAATATATCGGGAACGCCATCTGGTACAGCCCAATTCCTTCGCCGCCCAAAATTCGCGAGACGAATATCCAGTTCAGCGAGCCAATCACTTTGACGACGAAACTGGCTATCGTCAGAATGAACGTCCCCCGCAAAAGTTTTTCGTTGCCGGTTGATTTTGTTTCCGTCATTGCTCACCGCCTGTGGTTGCAAAAAAATTTCAGCAAAGTTATAATTGCAACTGATTATAGCATTTTTCACGCGACTGTGTACATATTTTTTGAAATTCTTATGAAGGCGGCTGATTTTTTTGAAGGTAAAACAAATTCGCAATGCGACGCTGAAAATCGAGTACGCTGGCAAAACTTTTTTAATCGACCCGTGGCTTATCGGGCAGCAGAAATTCGGCAGATTCATCGACATTCCAGGAACGCCGTTCCACACGCCCGACCCTGTCCGCGAACAAATTCCAATGCCGATTTACGGTTTGCCGGAGCCAGTCGAAGAAATTTTGCGCGGCGTAGATTTTTATATTCTGACGCACATTCACCCCGACCACATAGATTTGAGCCCCGACGGAACGATTGGCGCGCCGCTGGATAAAAGCGTGACGATTTTCGCGCAGGACAATTCCGACTCCGAAGTTTTGAAGAAATCCGGCTTCACGTCGGTTGAAATTCTGGCGGAAAATAATCTCGGCGCGGTTCAGCTGATAAAAACTCCCGCGCGTCACGGCACGATTGTTCCAATGGGCGAGGCTTGCGGCGTGATTTTCAAAGCGGCTGGCGAAAAAACTTTGTACCTCGTCGGCGATACCGTCTGGTACGAAGGAGTGCAAACTGCGCTGGAAAAATTCAAGCCGGACGTGGTGATTCTTAACGCCTGCGCCGCTGAGCTCGTCGATAACGGGCGGCTGATTATGAATGACGAAGATGTTTTGTGCGTGGCGAAAACTTTGCCGAGCGCGCAGATTATCATTTCGCACATGGACAACGTGGCGCACGCGACGATAACGCGCCACTCAATGCGCGGGCTTCTGGCTGGGCGCGGCGTAAAATATCTCATGCCGACGGACGGCGAAACTTTGGAATTTTAAAATTATCGTGGGGGCAGCGCTATGAATTTCAACCTGATTCGATTCAACACGGACATTGGCAAGACCAAGCCGGAAAATATCGTGCACACCGAAAACGCCTGCCCTTTCTGCGACGTGGAACATCTGACGAACATTCTCGACACCGACGGCGATATTATTTTTCTGCGCAACAAATATCCGGTGGTTGAGGACGCGGAACTTTTCGTGCTGATTGAGGGCAGCGAATGCGAAATTGATATGCCGAGCTACAGCCGCGAACACATGCGCCGCGTCATTCGTATGGGCGTGAAACACTGGCGCGAACTTCTGAACTGCGGCAGGTACGAGGAAGTTTTGTTTTTCAAGAATTTCGGACCAATGTCTGGCGGCACGATCAAGCATCCGCATATGCAGCTGGCGGCTTTCCCAAAATTAAATTCTGAACTGCTTTTCGAGTCGGCGGAACTTCGCGGAATTGTTATCGCTGAAAAAAACGGCGTCGAGCTGAACGTTTCAAACTGTCCGCGCGTCGGTTTCGGCGAGCTGAATGTTGTCGTTGAACGCGGCGGAGATATTGACACGCTGGCGGATTTTCTTCAAATCGGCGTCCATTACCTTATGAACTTTTTCCGCAAAAATTTGACGAGCTACAACATTTTTTTCTACCACCGCGCTGGGATTGTCTACGCAAAAATCATGCCGCGCTTTGCAACTTCGCCGTATTTCGTCGGCTACAACATTCACTTCCTGCCGAGGAACGTCACGCAAATCGCCGAGGAAGTCCGCAAAATTTATTTCGACGATAAGCAAATCAATTTCGATTAGGAGGCGCAGAATTTGAATTTGGAAAAATCCGCCGCCGCGTTTGCTAAGGCGAAAAAATTTATGCCTGGCGGCGTCAACAGTCCCGTGCGCTCTTTTTCAAGCGTCGACTGTAGCCCGCCGTTTATCGCCCGCGCGAAGGGCAGCCGCATTTTTGACATTGACGGCAATGAGTACGTTGACTACGTCGGCTCGTGGGGGCCAATGATTCTCGGGCACGCGCACGAAAAAGTTATCAGCGCGCTCCAGAAAGCCGTCGAACGCGGCACCAGCTACGGCGCGCCAACCGAACTTGAAACTCAGCTGGCGGAACTCGTCCAGAAATTTTATCCCAGCATTGAAGTTCTGCGCATGGTAAATTCCGGCACCGAGGCAACAATGAGCGCAATTCGCGTCGCCAGAGGTTTTACTCGGCGCGACAAGATTGTCAAATTTATCGGCTGCTACCACGGGCACAGCGACAGCCTTCTGGTGAACGCGGGCTCCGGCGCGGCGACTTTCGGCGAACCTTCCAGCCCTGGCGTCACGAAAAATATCGCGCGGGACACCATTGCAATTCCCTACAACGATTCCGCCACCGTTGAAAAAGTTTTCGCTGAATGCGGCGGGCAAATCGCCTGCGTTATCGTCGAGCCAATCGCCGGAAATATGGGCTTAGTTCTGCCGAAAAATAATTTCCTGCAGACTCTTCGCGCGGTTACTGAAAAATTTGGCGCGCTACTGATTTTCGATGAAGTCATGTGCGGTTTCAGGAATGACGTGCAGAAAGATTTTCAGATTCAGCCGGATTTAACCTGCCTCGGAAAAATTATCGGCGGCGGCCTGCCCTGCGCGGCTTACGGCGGGCGTGAAAATATTATGCGCAACGTTTCGCCCGACGGAAAAATTTATCAGGCGGGCACTTTGAGCGGCAACCCGCTGGCTATGACTGCCGGTATCGCCACGCTCAAAATTCTCAGCGCAACGCCGAATTTTACTGAAAATCTTACCGCAAAAACTTCAAAGCTCGTCGGCGGGCTCAAAAAAATTCTCGGCGCTGAAGTTCAAATTCCTCAAGCCGGCTCGATGTTCAGCATTTTTTTCAGCGCTAAGCCCGTGGAAAATTTCGCTGACGCCGCCGCCGCTGACCAGAATAAATTCAAGCGCTGGTTTAAAAATATGCTGGAGCGCGGAATTTATCTGGCGCCGTCGCAGTTTGAAACGCTGTTCGTTTCCGCCGCGCATTCCGACGAAGATATTTCCAAAACGCTCGCCGCCGCCGAAAGGAGCTGGCTCAATGCCTGAACTCGATAAACCCGCGAAAAAACCCAAGCTCGTCTGCGCGAAGTGCGGCAAAAAGCTCGCCGATAAAGAAGCGCTGGTTCACAAAAATATCGACGGTCAACAGGAAATTATCTGCCACGACTGTTTCAAAGAGGCGACCGGCGTCGACTACAAAACTTTCCTCTACCGCCGCGAAGCCGCTAAGCAGACGCTTTTCGCAACGCTATTCTGCCTCGCCGCCACGGTTTACGCGTTTGTAACTGAAGGCCCGCTGTACGGCGCCGCCGGAATTTTTATTACGATTTTAATTTTCCTTTTTTCCGCTAAAGTTCGATAACGCCAAAGGCAATCGGGCTGTACTTTCCGCCGCCAGAAATTTTAAAGCCGAGCCTCGCAAATTCGAGACTGCGCGCATTTTCCTTCATGACAACGCAGCGCCGCGCAACTCTGCAAGCCTCGCGGACAGAATCTGGCTCAAGCGGCGAATGATCTGCAACCGCGCGAATCGGATTAATGCCGGAACTTTTTTCGAGCGCGTGCCGGAACATCGGGTCGAAGTAAACCACGTCGAAAGATTTATCGGCGGCATTTTTCAGAAAGTCAGTATAACTGGCGGTTATAACTTCGACGCGGCGCATGGCGCTGAGGACGTGCGGCGTATCGTCCGCGAAATTTTTCAAACCGAAACGAACGAGCTCAGCGAGCGCCGGATTAATTTCCAGCGCAGTAACGCTGCCGGTCTCTCCGACGACGAAACTTTCGACAATGGCGTCGCTCCCCAGTCCGAGCGTGCAGTCGAGAATTTTATCGCCGGTTTTTATTTTTGCGGCAGAAATCAGCCGGTCGCCTTCGCCCAGCCGCAGATTTTTAATTCGCAAATGTGCAGTGTTCGGGTGAAAAAATATTTCGCCGTCCGCCGTGACAAGGCTCAGCAGTTTGTTCCTGACAAGCAAAATATTTTCGGCGCCGTGAATTTTTCTAAGCGCGTCAAGTGAAAAATCTTCTCGCGCAATAAATTTCAAGCCGAGTTTTTCAGCCGTGCTAATCGCTAAATTTTCGGCGTTAGCACTGGGTTTACGAGCAGTAGTAACGATAATTTTTTCCATAAGAAACCTCTAGCCTAAAGAAACCTTTGCAATTGGAGGCGCCCCATGGACGGGGCGCGGGCCGCACTGACGCCTGGATGGCGTCACTCGGCCCAGCTTTCTTTGCCAGCGTTTCTTTCTCGTAGAAAGAAATGCTGATACTAAAATTTTTTTTGGCAAATTGACAGCGGGCGCCGCGTGGATTAAACTAATGCAAACGGACTTGACAGAATTTTGGGCGGGGAGGTGAGCGCATGAGTGAGCAGGAAGATAAACAGGCGGCAATGGCGCGGCGGCTTCAGCAGATGACGCAGGTTACGAAACGCGAAGACCAGGACAATCATCAGCGGCAGCTGGCGAGCCAGATTATGCAGATGATGGAAGTTACGCGAAAGGTGGAGAGCGACGCAAGGCAGAAAGAGTGGGCGGAGCAATTCGCCAAAATGATGAACCAGACGCGGTCATTCGATTCGGAGCGCGAGCGCGTACGAAAAGCCGGCGAAGCTGCAATTTCAGACGCGTTCGCCCGAATGATAGCCGCCACGCACAAACTTGAACAGGAAAGTAAAAATCAATTCGATTTCCCGCCGGAAGTCGGGCTGGAACATTTTCCGAGCGCGGGCGATAAACTTTTCCATTCGCTGATAAAAAAACTTCCGAAGCGCGTGCAGAGATTCCCGCAGGCCTTCAGGCGCAACCCGCGCGCAGTGATAAAATATTTTCTGGCGATGGTCGTGGGGCGCGTGCTGGCGATAACGCTGTACGTCGTGGCGGCGTTCATACCGGCGCTGCCAATCCCCGAATCAGTCACGGGCGTCGTCGGGCGGGCACCGGCGGCGGTTGGCACGGCACTCGGCTCAATGCGCGGCGCGGTCGTAGAGTTCAGCCCGCAGGCGGTAGTTGCAACGGCGACCAGCATTCCCACGGACATAAATAAATTACTTCAGAAAGTCGGAGAATTTTTCCAGTACTACGGGCGGCGCGCCGGAATTTTCGCAGTCAAGGGAGCGAGGCACCCGCGCTGGGCGGCGAAGGAAGTCTGGGCGTTTTTTCACCAGAAGGGGCCATTACTCCTGCGCATACTGAAAGGCGCGTGCGGCGTGGCATTTTCGTTCTTCGTGATAAAAATGGCGATGATTTTCCTGCTGCCGCTGTTCGGCGGTATCGCGATAACCGTGCTGGGATTTAAAATTTCGATAATCTTAGTCGTCGTCGTGCGAATGGCGGTGAGTTCCGGCAGTGAAATTGTCGGCAAGCTCCTCGGCAAAAAATTTATCGCTTACGCTAAAGTTGTTTATAATGACCCCGAAATTTTGTGGAGCCTGATTCGGCAGAACATGGACGAATGGATGAAAAACTGGAACAACGAAAAACAAAGGCTATGAATGAATTTTTAATCGGATTGCAGTTTTTGACTCGGATCTCGGTCGTGCGGCAGACGGTCTGGACGGAAGAAAGTTTCGGTGGCTCAGTAAAATATTTCCCGCTGGTAGGCGCGGTGCTGGGAATTTGCTACGCGCTGGCGCTCGGCGGCCTGATTTTCATAACTAACGGCGGCGTACCGCTATTCACGGGCGCTGTCGGATTTTTTTTGTCGGTATGGCTGACGGGCGCGATTCACTGCGACGGCTTAATGGACTCGGCGGACGGATTATTTTCTGGGCGCGAGCGGGAAAAAATGCTGGAAATCATGAAAGATTCGCGGGCGGGCGCGTTCGGCGTGGTGGCGCTGGTAACGGTAGCGGCGCTGGAAATTTCGACGCTGGCGGAGCTTGTAAAAATTTCGCTGGCGTGTAGTTGCGCGGCGGTTTTCACTGCGCCGGTGGTAGGGCGGCTGGCGATGGTTTCGGTGATAGCGCTTTTCCCGTACGCGCGGCCAAGCGGAATTGGAAAAGCCTTCGCGCAGTTCACGACGCGGAAAACTTTGGCGCTGGCGGTGGGCGAGGCAGTTTTAATTTTAACGCCGCTGATTTTTTTTAGCGCGGAAATATTTTTAGCGGCGTTGGGAGCGCTGGTAGCTGCGGTAATTTTCGCGCGGGCGTTCGGGAAATTTGCTGCGGCGAAACTGGGCGGCGTGACGGGGGACATTTACGGAGCGGCGGAATTTCTGAGCGAAGTTTCAGCCTTGATAACATTCTTGTTTATAGCAATATAATGCGAAAAAAAGAGGCGCCCCATGGACGGGGCGCCGCCGCAGTAGGTCACCGGATGTGACCTCTTGCGGCTGTCTTTCTTTGCCAGGCGTTTCTTTCTGCGCCAGAAAGAAATGCCGTCTAACTAAAACTTAAGCGAGAACGTTGTGCTTAACGCGTTCGTGTTCCTCGGACTGTTTGGAATCGTTCCAGCGGTCGGTAGTGCCAACAAGATACTATTGGACTGTTTCTTGCTCCGTAGAGCGGGTACGTGCAGTCTCTCCATTCAGATAAATAACATCATATCCATAAATGTGCGAGCGGCGTTTCTTAAGTTTTGCGCGGACGTGTTCAACCGTTTGTCCACATTCCTCAACGATATAACGCGAGGCGGCTGTTTGTGATTCAAAATTTTTACTTTCGCCGTCTTTAATTAAAATCACTGGCTTTTTTATCGCGCCTATGTGAGCAGGCAAATTCTTCGTACCAATTTCGCTGATACTGCTGTGGTCGCGGTTTTTCATTTGCTCACTTTTCGTGACGTAGCGCAAATTCGTGTAGTGATTGTCAAGACTGTTGCGGTTGCGGTGGTCAATCTCGCAGCCTTCCGGCTTTTCGCCAAGCCAACATTCAGCCACGACGTGCGCTATCGGTATACGCTGAACTTTTCCTTCGCGACAAATGAAAGTGTAGCAATAACCTTTTTCCGAGTGGTGACGGTCGACAATAATTTTGTTCTGCTTTTTCGACTTCACGTTGCGGAAAATTCGTCCGTCTTCGCTAACCTCGTACAAAAATTTCAATGAAGGTATCTTTCGGAACTCGCGATTAATTTCCATAGAAATCTCCCTCGAACCATGCACGTTATTTTTTTACTTCTGACGCCTGCTGGCATCTGGCGTGCATAGCGGGCTTTCGCCCTCAGTACCACTTTTAGGGCTATCTTATCAACAACCCGTTATTCTGCGGATGCGCTCGAACTTTTCGCCCTTCGCCAGATAGGAAACGTCAACCTTGCCGTCGTCGCAAAGTTTAACGCGAACACTTTTCAGCGGGTCGGTGACGCGTTCGCGGACGTAGTCGACGTAATTTTTCGCTTCGGCCTCGGTGAAGTCGTCCAGTCCAGTCGCGGTAACTTCCACTCCGTCAACCAGCATAAAAATCAACTCCTTTTTTTAGTTGAAATTTTTTTCTCAGCGGCGTCTGTCAGTTCCGGCATATTAATCGTGCGAATCGGGAACGGAATGTTGATACCTTCCTCGCGATAACGCCGCGTGATTTCCTTAATAAATTCGTGCTTGAGCTTGAGTTGCTTAGTGTAAACCGTTGCGTGCAGAACCGCCCAGAAATTTATCGACGATTCGCCGAACTCCTGATACAAAACGGCGGGGTGGAGCGGCGAAATTTTTGCGTTGGGGTCGTAGTCGTCGAACTTTGACTGAACTTCGCGGGCAACTTCCAGCGTCACGCGCTCAACCTGTTCGAGGTCGCTCTCGTAGCCGACGCCAATAGGAATGATAATACCTACGTCGTTGCGCGGGCGGTTGAAATTCGTGATAATCGCGCCGGCAATTTTGTTGTTAGGAATGACAATCGTGGAGCCGTCCGCCGCCGGAGTTATCGTCGTGTAGCGAAGATTAATATCGGTAATGCGCCCTTCCTCGCCGGAACTCAGCTTAATGAAGTCGTTTACCTTAACCTGCTTCGTTATAATCAAATGCAAACCGGCAAAAATATTCGCAACGGTTTCCTGTACGCCGTAAGCCAGCGCGAAACCGCCGATACCCAACGCCGTCAGGATTGGCGCTATCGAAATTCCGTAGTACTGCAAAATTATCAGCGCGCTCGATGCATAAATAAAAACTTTGAAGACCGTGCCGAGAAGGCTGGTTTGCGCAATGTCGCTCGACGTGGAAAGTTTCCATTCCAGGAAGCCCGAAAGCGTCCTTTCAATTACCCGCGTCAGCGTGAAAACGATTACCGTGAACAGCAGGTACGAGAAAATCCGCACCAGCCCTTCCGGCAAATAGTCCGCCGTGTTGACAATCCAGTACAGACCGATTATCAGGCACATCGAAATTGGCAGACCCTGCAGCGCGTTATAGAAAATGCTCTTGAACCGCGATTCGTCGTCGTAAATGCGCTCCTTCATGCGGTTGTTGAGCATACTGTTCAGCGCCATTCCTATGAACAGCGCGACCACCAGAATTATCGCCGGCACTATCAGTTTGTTGCCCAGCGCCAGCCAGTCGATGTTGTGAAGATTGATGTTTTCCAAAAAAAGATCTCCTTTCGCTAAGACAAAAAATTTTAGCGCGCGTATTCTACCACAAAGAATTTTTTCGCGCAACGTTGACAAAAAAAATCCTCCCGCCGTATCATTCAGCAAAGGAGGCTCTACTATGAGTGAAATTTTAATTGAAGGCGAGCGCCTCAGACTGCGCCGCGCCGAACTTTCTGACCTGAATTACATTATGGAACTTCAGCACGCGCCCGAAAATAAAAAGTTCATCGTGCCCTTCAGCGCCGAACTGCACACGAAAATTATCAATTCCGGCGGCACCGAGGACATGGACATTATCATTGAGGAAATTTCTACCGGCGCGCCCGTCGGCTACTTCATGGTCTGCCGCGTCAATAATCCGTTCAAAAGCATGGAGTGGCGCCACGTTATCGTTGGCAAAAAGAGCGTCGGCTACGGCCGCGAAGGTCTCAAACTTTTAATGCGCTGGACGTTCGAGGTTAAAAAATTTCATCGCGGCTGGCTTGACTGCAAGCCCTACAATACCGTCGCGCTGAACCTGTACGAAAGTTCCGGCCTGCGCCGTGACGGCGTGGAACGCGAATGCATTATCACCGACGGCGTTTACGAAGATTTGATTGTACTTAGTATTCTCGACCGCGAATTTTTTGCGCGCTATTAAATTTTCGGAGCGTTAAATTTTCGGAGCGTTCGCCATCCAGACCTTTGAGCCCTGCGCGGCGGCCGGAGTATTCTGCGCCATGACGCCAACGAGTTTGTGCGGCACGTAAAGTTCCTCAAGGTAGGAAATATCTTCGGGCGAAAGTTTCAGCTCGACGGCTTTAACCGGCGCCTCGACGTGGTGGAGTTTCGTCGCGCCGACGACGGGCGATTGGACTTTCGTGAGCAGCCACGCCAGTGAAATTTCCGTCATGCTCACGCCGTATTTTTCAGCGAGTTCGACGACCCGCGCGATAATTTTAGAATCCTGCTCGGCGGTTGCGTCGTACTTGCCTTTGGCGTAGGAATCTTCCTGCAGGCGCTTGGAAGTTTCGCCAGGCTTGCGGGAAAGTCTGCCGCTGGCCAGCGCGCTGTACGGCGTCATAGCGATGTTGTCTTCCGCGCAGAACGGCGCCATTTCGCGTTCCTCTTCGCGGAAAAGTAAATTGTAATGATTCTGCACGGAGACGAATTTGGCGAAACCGTTTTTCTCAGCCAGCGCGTTCGCCTTAGCCAGCTGCCACGCGTAGCAGTTCGCGATACCAATGTAGCGAACCTTGCCGGCTTTCACTGCGCTGTTTAGCCCGTCGAGAATTTCAAAAATCGGCGTGCGGTAATCCCACATGTGGTAAATGTACAGGTCGACGTAATCCATTCCGAGATTTTTCAAACTCTGGTCGAGCGACGCGGTGACGTGCTGCTGGCCGGTAACGCCGCGTTCAATTTCGGCGTCAGTGCGGGTGACAAATTTCGTGGCGACAAAAACTTCATCGCGCTTCGCAAAATCTTTGAGCGCGCGCCCGACAAACTGTTCGCTGGTGCCCTGCTGGTAGACAATCGCCGTGTCGAAAAAGTTAATGCCGAGTTCGAGCGCGTGTTTGATAATCGCGCGGGAATCTTCCTCGCCGAGCGTCCAGCTGTGCTGACCGGTAGCCGCGTTGCCGAAGCCCATGCAGCCGAGGCAAATCCGCGAAACGTTCAAATCCGAGTTCCCAAGTTTTACAAATTCCATGACAATCCCCCTGAATTATTTCTTAACGAGCGTAAATTTTTCGCCTGGCGCAAGCGCGTGGACGCGTTCTGGGTTGACGACCGCCGCCGCAAGTCTTTCGGGGTCGCCGTTGAAAGTGTTCATGTTCGGCGCGTCGACGCTGCCCCAGTGAATCAGAATCAAATCGGCGTTGGGATAGGTGTTCGCCAGCTTAACCGCGCCGTCAAAAGTTATGTGCCAGCTGTTGTCCGCGAAGTCAAGGAAAATCACGTCGGGCTGAGGCATTTCCAGATGCTCCTTCAGAAGCCGCGAATCGCCAGGCAGCCAGACTTTTCCGTCCGGCGTCTCAATCCAGAAGCCGCAGTAATCCTCCAGCTTATAATCGCGCCAGTGATGTTTCTTCGACTCGTTTTTCCAGTTGTGCTCGGCTGGCGTCAGCTTGAAAGTCATATCGCCAACGGTAAAAGTTTCGCCAATGTCGTGCCCAATCCCGTTCAAACCTTCGTCGCGAATCAAGTCGGCGACAAATTTCGGCGCGTGAAACTCCCTGCAATTTTTTACGTCGTGGCAGGTTGGCTTGCTGAAGTGGTCGTTGTCGTCGTGCGTAATCAAAATCGCGTCGAGCGCCGGAATATCCTTCGGCAGAATTGGCATATCAATCAGAAGCGTCATATCAAAACCTTCGAGCAGCGGGTCAATCATGACGTTCGTGCCGCGGCTGTTGATAAAAATGCTGGCGTTGCCGAGCCAGTAAAGGTCGGTGCCGTCGGTCTTCGCGAAAGCCTTTTCAGTGAGCGGAATCGTCGCGGAGGGAATTGCCTGCCCTTTTTCGTTCTTTGTTACATTCATGACAAAAATCCTCCTCAGTTCATGTTTTGATTTATGAAGTCCCGAATCTCGCGGAATGAGTCCAGCGTTTCCTGAATGTTCGGCAGCAGCAGCGCGAAGTCGTGCGACATTTCGGGATAAACCGTCAGCGTAACTTTCACGTCGGCCGCCGCCGCTTTTTTCGCGAGCGCGAGGCAGTCATCTAAAAATAATTCGTAGCCGCCCGCCTGTATCAGCATTGGCGGCAAATTTTTTAAATCTGCGTGGAGCGGCGAAATGCGCGGGTCTTTCGCTTTGAAACCTTTGGCGTAGGGCGGCTTTTTAACTGACTCGTAAAGCGGCGTGCCCTCGCCCAGAATCAAATCGCGCTTTGCGTTGTACTTCCACGAAGGCTGATTCGTCTGAACCGTTGCCCACGGCGAAACTAAAATTAACATTTTCGGCTGTGGGAGTCTGTGATCTCTGAGATAGAGCGAAAGTTCCAGCGCCAGATTTCCGCCGGCTGAATCGCCAATCACGACAACTTCTTCGGGTCTCGTACCGCGACGCAAAATTTCTTCGTAGGAGGCAACGGCGTCTTCCAGCGCGGCGGGGTAACCATTTTCCGGCGCAATGCGGTAGTCGACGCTGTAAATTTTCCCAGCGTCAGCCAGCACGCCGTACTTAACCGCCAAATTTCTGTGCCCGTTCGTTAGCGCAATGACGTAGCCGCCGCCGTGGAGCTGCAAAATCGTGCGGTTGGGATTTCCGGCGGGATTTTCAAGGTACTCCAGATTGAACCTGCCGAGGTTGAAAATTTCGTAGTTCCAGCCGTCGGGCGCCGAAAAATAATTGTCGGGATTTTGCTGACTGTAAGCCCGTTCGACATTTTCCGCAACGTACTTTTGTTTCGCCGCGCCGTAAAGCTCCACACCATAATCCGGCATCGTCCAGGCTGGCGCCGCCGAGACCGGTGCGAAGTTCAAAAGCAGCGCCGCCGCTACCGCTAAAAATTTTTTCCGCAAAAAACATCACTCCTTGAATTTTAAAGTTGTGGACATTCCGTCGCGCCCGCAAATCGTGTTCGCGAAAAATTCCGTGGCGTTCGGCAGGTACTCCAGCGGATTTTGAATCATCTGCGAAAAGTGCGCCAGCCACAGTTGCGCAACGTTCGCCGCCTTAGCCGTAGTCGCCGCCTGCGCGAAGGTCATGTGCCCGTACTCATTCGCCGCCTCAGCCTGCGCGTTGTCGCCGTAAGTTCCTTCGCAAATCAGCAAGTCCGCATTAGCCGCCGCCGCCGTCAAACTTCCACAGGGCGCCGTATCTCCCGTGAAAACAAATTTCAAACCCTTACGCGGCGCGCCCATAACCTGTTCCGGCAGAATTATTTTTCCGTCGACTTCCACGCTGCTGCCTTTCTGCAAAACTTTCCACAGCCTGAGCGGCACGCCCAGTGCCGTCGCATTTTCCGGCTGAAATTTTCCCGCTCGGCTCAGCTCGAAACAATATCCCTGGCTCGAAACGCGGTGCTCGGTTTTGAACGTCGAAAGTTTCGCCTCAACCGGCCAGCCCGAAATCAGTTCCGAAAGTTTCAGCGCCGCCGGAATTTCCAGCAAAATTATTTCGTACGGCGTCCCGCCCGTGAGTTTCAAAACCGGCTCCATCGCCTGAGACAGACCCGCCGGCCCCGTGACGTACAGCGGTTCCGTGCGCTCGGAATTTGTCAGCGTCTGCAAAAGCCCTGGCAGTCCGAAAATGTGATCGCCGTGATAATGCGTCAGCGCTATCATGTCGACGCGCGCCAGACTTACGCCGGCTTTGCGCGCCGCCGTCTGCGTTCCTTCGCCGCAGTCGAAAAGTATCGAGTGCCCGCCGCAGGCCAGGAAAACCGCCGTCAGCGCCCGTTGCGGTATCGGCATGAGCGCCGCCGTCCCAATCAGCGTGATGTCTATCATAAATCTACCTCGCTTTACAAAAAAACCGTCGCAGAATAAATCTATGACGGTCAAAACTTTTTGTCAAGCGCGGAATGTAAAACTTTTACTTTTTCTGTTCGGCAAGGAACTGCGGCAGGGGTTTGCCGGCGACGCCCCAGTTATCGAGGTCGTTTTCCTTGACAAGTACGTAGAAAAATTTTTCGTCGACGCCGAGAACGTCACTCGCGGTTTTCGTGAGACCGGCGATAAGTTTTTCCTTCTGCTCCTTCGTCGGGTGAACGGCGTCAATGGAAATAATCGGCATAAAAATTCCTCCTCAACTCAAAAGTTTAACAACAGCCTCGCCGACAGCTGCGGCGCTCGCGGGATTCTGCCCCGTGACAAGTCTGCCGTCAACTTCGACGTGATTGCTCCAGTTCGCGGCGGCGTGGTGTGTAGCGCCGTGCTCGTTCAGTTTATCCGCCAGCAGGAAGGGGACGATAGCGGTGCCCTGCACTTCGTCTTCCTCGGCGTTCGTGAAACCTGTGACATTTTTTCCGGCGACAAGGTAACTGCCGTCGCTGAGTTTGACGTTGACGAGCGCCGCCGGTCCGTGGCAAACCGCCGAAACAATTCCGCCGCGCTCATAAATCCCGCGCGTAACTTTGTCAACCGCCGCGCTGTCGGGGAAATCCCACATGACGCCGTGACCGCCAGCGAAAAATATCGCGTCGTAGTCGGCGGGATTGGCGTCGTACAGCTTCAGCGTGTTCTCAAACTTGCGCTGGAAATTTTCGTCGTCCCAGAATTTTTTGTTGACAGCGTCGTTAAAGTCAAGGCTAACCGCGTCAATCGGCGGCTTGCCTCCCTTAATCGACGCCAGCGCGTATTCAAAGCCAGCCGCCTCGAATTTCGCCAGCGGGTGAGTGAGTTCGCTGAGCCAGAAACCAGTCGGAATGCCCGTCGCGCCCTTGACGTTGTTGCTCGTCACTACGCACAGAATTTTTTTCATACAATCAACTCCTGCAAAATTTTTTCCGCATTGCTGATGTAGATTTTCCTCAGCCAGCTTCTGCGCGAAAGTTCCTCGTCCAATGCTGCTTTTTTCCTGAGCAGAACCGCCGCCGGCACGTACGGATAATCGCTGCCGTAAAGTAAATGTTCCGCGTCCGTGATTTTCAAAAGTATGTCCATTTGCTCCGGCGTTGGGTCGCCCGCCAGGTCGAAGTACAATTTTCCTAAGCCCGCCGCAATTTCCGTCGGCGCCATGAGATTCATCGACGCCAGCATTTGGAACATCGCGCCCGCCCGCTGTTTCATGTACGGCAGGAACGAGCCGCAGTGCGGGACGATTAATCTGACGCGCGGAAATTTTTCGAGCGTGCCCTTCGCCAGCAGGTTCAGAACTGCCCGCGTCGTGTCCGCCGGATATTCAAAAAGCGCCATGACGTTGCCGGTTACGACGTTTGAACGCGGCAGCAGTCGCGCGGGACTTGGGTGCAGAATTACCAGCGAGCCGCGCGAATTTAGTTCTGCAAAAATTTCGTCGAGCCGTTCATCGCCGAGGTAAACGCCGTCGGAATTGCTGGCAACCTTCACGCCGAGCGCGCCGAGTTTTTCCGTGGCGTAACGAAATTCAGCAATCGAGCCTTCAACGTCGGGCATGGGCAGCGCCGCCACGAAACCAAATTTTTCCGGATAGCGGCGGCAAATTTCTGCGAAGTCTTCATTGACCTGCCGCGCAACTTCGCGGGCGATTTTTTTATTTCTGTCGCCGTTGTAAATGTGCGGCGTCGCCATAGATAAAACCGTGAAGTCAATCCCCGCGTCGCTCATGAACTGCAAATGCGCTTCGACTGACCATTTCGGCAGCGGGAAACCTTCCTCGCCCGCCGCGTCAATTCCCAGCCGCTTCAAGCCCTCGACGTACGACGCCGACATAGCGTGCGCGTGAAAGTCAACCCGCAAACTTTTTGCCTCAGCAAAATTTCCAAAAGCCATTGCTAAAACCCCCGCGCCGCTGATTTTCAAAAATTCCCTGCGCGAAATTTTCACAGGCTCGCCTTGAGAATCTGAACAACTTCGTCGCGCGTCAAAACTTTGTAGCCGCCCTTGAGAATGAAAACGCCGTCGGCAATTCCTTCAATCATGTCGGGCGTCGCACCGAGTTCCGTGATATTCATCGCCACGCCGATTTTGCGCATCCAGTTTTCCAGCGCCTTGAGACCTTCGTTAGCAATTTCCTCGTCGGATTTATTTTCGGGCGAAACGTTCCAGACTTCGACGGCGAAGCGCTTGAATTTCTGGAGACCGTAGGGCATGATAAATCTGTAGTAAGGCAGCGAAACAGCGGCGAGCGTCATACCGTGCGTGGCGTTGGTGTAGCCGCCGACGGCCTGCCCGAGCATGTGAACCATCCAGTCAGTGGTTTTGCCCTTCGCAATGAGCGTGTTAAGAGCCCACGTAGCTCCCCACATGAGATTCGAGCGCGCCTCGTAATCTTCGGGATTTTCGACGGCGATAAGCGAGCTGTGCACGACCGAGCGCATGAGCCCTTCGGCAATGTAATCGCTGGTATTGTCGTCGGTGCCGGAAAAATATTGTTCGCAGATGTGGTTGAAAATGTCGTAGCAGCCGGCGACCATCTGGCGCTTGGGCAGGCTGAACGTGAATTTCGGGTTGAGGATAGAAAATTTAGGCATGACATTTTCACCGAAGACGTGCCCGATTTTCTGCTTAGTTGCGGGATTGGTAATAACCGCGCCGCCGTTCATTTCGGAGCCGGTGCCAGCCATCGTGAGAACGCAGGCGACGGGAACGATTTCGCAGGTCGGTTCCTCGAAGCGGATAAAATATTTTTCCCAGGGGTCGTCGTCGCAGTGCACGGCAACGGAAACCGCCTTGGCGTAGTCGCAGCAGGAGCCGCCGCCCATTGCCAGCAGCAGGTCAACTTTATTTTCGCGCGCGATTTTGACGCCTTCGCGGAGTTTGTCGGAAGTGGGGTTGGGCATAACGCCGGCGTCCTCGACGATAGTTTTGCCGTTCGCCCTGAGAATTTCAACAACCGCGTCATAAATTCCGTTGCGCTTGACGGAGCCGCCGCCGTAAATCAGCTGGACGGTCTTGCCGTATTTGGGAAGTTCGTCGTTCAAAAACTTCAGCGAATCGTCACCAAAATAAAGTTTCGTCGCGTTGACGTATGAAAAATTTCCAAGCATTTAAAGCCCTCCAATTTTTTTGATTAATTTTATTTGAACGCGCGCCGAATGTCCAATAGTTTAAATTAATTTCGGTTGATACCCCGCGAGCATTTCAGTTTGACAGAGCTCGATAAATTTGCGCGCCGCCTTAGAGAAAACTTTTTGCTTTTTCCAGACGAGTACGGCGCCGGAGTCCGGCATTTCGCAGAGCGGGACGAATTTCAGCGACGGGAAAAATCTGCTGAAGTCGTAGCAGAGTGCCGCGCCCAAATCTTTTTCGACCATGAAAACCGCGTTGAGCAGGAGCGTATAGGTTGCTGCCACGTAAAATTTTTTGTTACCGAGCCACTTTTTGAGCGCGGACTGAACCAGCGGGCGTTCCGGCAAAATCAGCGGCACTTCCAGCAAATCGCGCGGGCAGATAAAATTTTTCTGCGCGAGCGGCGACTCAGCTTTGAACATTGCGCCCCAGCGTTCCTTGAGCGGCATTCTTAAAACGTCGTAGCGCGCCACGTCGACCGGCTCCATTAAAAGTCCGACATCGACCAGGCCCGCCTCGATTCGTTCCGTGACTAAATCCGCCGTGCCGCTGACGATCTGGAAAGTTACCAGCGGGAATTTCGCGCGGAATTTCGCCATGAGTTCAGCGAGCGTCTTCATGTTATAAGTTTCCGCACAGCCGACGGTAATTTTTCCGGCGAGATTATTTTCGGCAGTGGAAAAATCGCTGAAAGTTTTTTCAGTCAGGTCAATAATTTCCTGCGCGCGGTGTTTCAGTAGTAGTCCGTCCTCCGTCAGCGAAATTCTGTGACTGCCGCGCTGAAAAAGCGTGACGCCCAGTTCGTCTTCGAGCTGCTGAATCTGCCGCGAAAGTGTCGGCTGCGTGATATGCAAAAGTTTCGCCGCCCGCGTGATATTTTCTTCCTCGGCGATTGTCAGGAAATATTTCAGCACGCGCAGTTCCATAAGCCTCACCTGTCCTGCAAAAAAAAACTCCGCCCAGATTTGGAACGGAGCAAAGGTTTTCTCGTACAAAAAAATTTTACGCTTCTTTGGCGAGCGCCTTGCCGAGCTTTTCGCATTCAGCGATAGCGTCGTCGTCGGGCGCGTTTTCAGCGATAGCCTTGCCGAGGAGTCTGGCGCCGGCTTTTTCAGTGCGTTCAGCCCAGTTATCCATCCACGTGCCGCCGCCCCAGCCGTAGGAGCCGAAAAGCACAACCGGCACGTCCTTGATTTTATCTTCGGCGTCGGTGAAGAACGGCTCGAAGGAATCTTCCTCCAGAACTTCGTCGCCCATGGCGGGGCAGCCGAAAGCAAAGCCGCTGTATTTTTCCATGTCGTCAGCGTTAAATTCGTCTACCTGGAAAATCTCAACGTCCGCGCCAGCCGCCTTCGCTCCCCCCAGAACCGCATTAGCCATAGCTTCGGTGTTGCCGGTGCCGCTCCAATATACGACTGCAATTTTGCTCATTCAAATCCCTCCAGTGTGATTTGCGCCAATATTAGCACAGCCGCTTTGTTGCGTCAAGCGGCAGTTCAGCGCAGATTTATCCTGAAGAAACTTTCGATTTTGTCGAAGGGAATGGCGTTTTTGCCGCCGCCGTCGTACAAATCGCAATGCGAGGCGCCAGGAATTATCAGCAGTTCCTTGTTGCCGGAAACGGTATCCCAGCCGCTGCGTTTCGCGCCGGTCATATTTTCAAAGGCGGTCTCGCTGAAATATCTTGAATGCGCCTTGTCGCCGTGGACAATCAGCACGGGATTTTCAATTTCGCTGGTGTAGCAGAGGAGCGGCATATTCATGAGCGAAAGGCCGCTGGTAGCGTTCCAGCCGGCGTTGGAGTTCAGCGAACGTTTATGGTAGCCGCGCTCAGTTTTGTAGTAGTCGTAGTAATCCTTGACG
Organism: uncultured Selenomonadaceae bacterium; assembly: GCA_905234175.1. Taxonomy (GTDB): domain Bacteria; phylum Bacillota; class Negativicutes; order Selenomonadales; family Selenomonadaceae; genus Quinella. Next base: position 40,588 of record CAJOGX010000002.1, read on the forward strand.
AACTGCGGAAAATCTGACGGGTCATCTACGACGCCGCCAGCGCGAGCGTACGTTCCATTTTTATAATCTGCGGTGCGCTGGGCGTTCAAATTCCGGCGGTTTTGCATACGTTCCGCGCGGAGTTGCTCCTCGGTCTTTTCGTAGTCGAAGTAGCCGTTGGCAGCGACGCGGCTCATGTCGTACATCGTCATTGAAACGGTGGCTTTAATGCGCGTGTCAATCGCCGCCGCGTTGAGCGCCATGCCGCCCCAGCCGCAAATTCCGATAATACCAATCCTGTCGGCGTCAACGTTCGGCTGAACGGAAAGGAAGTCAACTGCCGCGCAGAAATCTTCGGTGTTAATGTCTGGCGAGGCTACGAAGCGCGGATAGCCGCCGCTTTCGCCGGTGAAGGACGGGTCAAACGCAATCGTCAGGAAGCCGCGCTCCGCCATTTCCTGCGCATACAAACCGCTGGATTGTTCCTTGACGGCGCCGAAAGGTCCGCAGACAGCGATAGCCGGAAGTTTGCCAGTCGCATTTTTCGGCGTGTACATATCAGCCGCCAGCGTAATTCCGTAGCGGTTGACGAAGCAAACTTTTTTATGGTCAACCTTGTCGCTCTTCGCGAAAACTTTGTCCCAGTCTTTGGTGAGCGAAAGTTTTTCCACCTTAATTTTGCTGGTAGAATTTGCGGTTGCGTCGGCGGGAATTTTAGCGGCGTCAGCGGTCGCGCCAGTCATCGTCATAGTCAGAAAGCCTCCTAACATCAAAGCAGTTAAAAATTTTTTCAAGTTCATACCTCCAAATTATTTGAGCTGGCTGGTGAAAAAGTCAGCGACGATTTTCGAGACGAGCGGAGTACTCTGCGTGAAGCCGTGGTCGAAGCCGTGCATAAGTTCAATGCGGCTGTTCCTGTAAATGTCGTGGTAGCGCAGGCCGTAGCCGTAGGGAACAAGCTGGTCGACGGTGCCGTGGACTACAATCGCGGAGCCGGTATACTTCGCGGCGGTTTCGTAAATCGGCAGAGTCTGCGCAGTCAGAATGTAGTTGCGTCCGAGTTTAAAGGCGCCGAAAATTTCCACGTATTCGGGCGGATTGGCTGGGTCGCATTTGGATCCTAAAAATTCACCGGCAATGGCGTAATCGCGAATGACTGCCGCCGGAGCCATCAGCGCGAGAGCTTTGATATTTCTGGCGCCGAGCTGACCGGCAAGCATACTGGCAACGAGGCCGCCCTGAGAGTGACCGGCAAGCGAAACGCTGGTAACGCCGCGCATATCCCGCGCATACTCATAAACGCGGCGCGCGTCCTCAATTTCGTTAAGAACCGTCATATCCTGAAAGCGCCCGTCACTCTTGCCGTGCCCGTTGAAGTCAAAGCGAATCGACGCAATTCCGCGCTCCTCCAAATCCTCAGCCAGCTGCGCCTGCAGAAATTCATTCTTGCAGCCCGTGAGACCGTGGCAAAGTATCACCAGCGGAAAATTATTTTTGCCGTCGGGCGTATGAATAACCGCCGAAAGTCTGCCGTGGTCGCCGTCAATCCAGACGTTGCGCGACTGCGCCGAAACGCTCGCCGGCAGAATCACCAGCGCCAGCAGAATTGTTGCGAAAAACTTCCTGAACATTTCAGTTTACCTCATTTCAGCTGGCGTACGAAAAAGTCAGCGACGAGCCGCGCCGTGCGGTTAATGCCCTGCGAAAAGCCGTGGTCGAAGCCTGGCAACAGTGCAAGTTCCGCGCCGCCATGATAAATTTCCTGATAGCGAAGGCTGTAGGTGTAGGGGACAACCACGTCGGTCGTGCCGTGAACTATGAAAACCGACCCCTGAAAATTGGCGGCGGTTTCGTAAATCGGCAGAGTCTGCGCCGTCAGAATATAATTTCTGCCGAGTCTCAAATTTCCGTGGTGGTCGATGTCAACGTATTCCGGCGGATTAACAGCGTCGTAGCGGTCAGCGAAAATAAGCCCGCGAAGAGCGTCGTCGCGCAGGACTGCCGCCGGAGCCATCAGCGCGAGAGCCCTGATGTTTTCCGCGCCGAGTTCACCGGCAACCATACTCGCCACAACGCCGCCCTGAGAGTGACCGGCAATCGAAACGCTTGTGACGCCGCGCATATCCCGCGCGTATTCGTAAACGTGCAGGGCGTCCTCAATCTCGTTGGGAACCGTCATATCCTGAAAGCGCCCTTCGCTCGCGCCGTGCCCGTTGAAGTCGAAGCGAATCGAAGCAATTCCGTCCGCCTCAAGGTAATTCGCCAGCGCCGTCATGAGCTCGAAATTTTTTTCTGACGTGAACCCGTGGCAGATTATAACCAGCGGAAAATTTTTCTTCCCGTCGGGCGTCTGCACCACCGCCGAAAGCCTGCCGTGGTCGCCGTCAATCCAGACGCTGCGCGACTGCGCTGAAACGCTCGCCGGTAAAATCACCAGCGCCAGCAGAATCGCCGCGAACAAAAGTTTTAACATGGAAATCCCTCCCGTCAAATTATTTTTCAAATCTGACGGTAATATTACCACGACCAACGGCGTCCTTCAAGCCGACGGCGTTTGAAATTTTTCCGAGGCGCGTGTAGCTGTAGCCGCTCGAAAAAGTTTTGTAGAAAAGCACGACGGTATTGGAACTCCACAAAAGCAAATCGCCTTCGTGAATCGTACTGAAACGGCTGTCGTTTGAAGGGAAGCGCTCGCCAAAGCGGTAATATTTTTCGTTGCCGTTGAGCTCGGTCATGGAAATTTCCAGCGGCAGTTTCTCAAGAAATTTTTTAGCGGCGGCGTTGTCTTCCAAAACCGCGTCGAATGTTTTTCCACCAACGATAACTTTCATTTTAATTCCTCCCTGCGCAAAAACAGTTGAACTCAGCAGTAAAATCAGCGACAAACTCAGCAGTAAAAATTTTTTCATATCAAACCTCCAAAATTTTTTCACGGCGGGCAGGGATTTTAATTTGGCTTATAGAATTTTCCCTGAAAGAATTAGCGGCGGCGTTTGCGAATGTCGCCTTTGTGAAAGGAGATACAATCGTGGACGTAAAAATAGCAAATCCATTCATCGAGGCGTTCATGTCAGTCATGCCGCTCCTGGGATGCCCGACGCCCAAGCGGCTGAAAGTTTATCTGCACGGCGCGCAAATTACCAACAGCGGCGTAGCGGTGCGTGTCAACTTCGTCAAGGGTCTTAGCGGCAGCGTCGTCTACAACATGCAGGAAGACGCCGCAAAGTTTATCGCCTCGACGATGATGATGGGAATGCCGGTCAACGAATTTGACGAACTCGCCCGAAGCGCCATTTCCGAACTGTCGAACATGCTCACGGCGAACGCTACGACCAACCTCACGAAACTCGGATATATCGCGGATATTTCCACGCCGAATCTGATGATTGACAAGGGCACGGCAATGACGCTCGGCGACAGTCAGTGCCTCGGCGTAACAATGGACGAAGGCGGCCACCTCGTCGACATCATGATTGCCGTCAAGCGCGAGAAAAAATAATTTTCATATGCCGAAAATCCTGCCGCCGAAATTATTATTTATTCCGCCCAAATTTCCGCCAACGTCGAACGCGGAACTAATCACGCGGGTTGCCTCCTGGCTGGCGTCGACTTCGTTAGAAAGCCGAACCTGATTCGTCGCCGCACTTATCGCCGCCGCCTCCGCATTATTTTTCACGCTGGTTTCCGGCGGCTTTTTCGGAAAATCCTCAGCGAAAAAAGTTCCTTCGTACATTTCGCCAAACGCATTTTCCCTGAAAAAATTTCTTTCACTGCTCATGGAAATTCCTCCTTCGCTTGAGCTTTATAAAATTTTAGCACACAAAAACCCCTCCCGCAAGATTTTTCCGGCGGCAGGGGCTTTTTAAATTTATGCTTTTCGTTTATGCTTCAGCGATATTATTTTCGGCTGTAATTTCTTCGGCGGAAAGTTCCTCTTCAGTTCCGTCGAGCGCGTACAGGTGAGCGATATTGGCAATGTCGACGTGGTGAACAACGCCTTCGCCGTCAACCGCAACTACGCGCGTCAGGCCTTCGGAAACGGTGACGCCGGTTATCGTGCCGCTGAAATTTTCGGTCGTGCTGATGGGGCTGCCTTCCTCGTCGGCGCTCTCCACGGTTTCAATCCAGTCGACGCCCTTGCCAATCATGCTGCTGAGCTGGCCGACCAGAACCGACGTGTCGATATTGCTGACGACTTTGCTGACTTTTTCGAGCCCGCTGGCGACGTTGGTCATCTGTTCGAGCGACGTGAACTGCGCCATCTGAGAAATAAACTCGCCGTTATCCTGCGGGTCGAGAGGATCCTGGTGCTGGAGCTGCGTAACCAGAAGCTGAAGGAACGCGTCCTTACCGAGTTCGTTGCTTTTTTCGGCAACTTTCTGCGTCGCCGCGTAGGCTTCGGAATTGTACGTGACGCCGTCCACGGTTATGGTGTTGAGCGAATTTGCCATGTTGAAAACCTCCTAAATTTTGTAATCGACGCCGTCCGTGGAAACCGTGCCGCCGGCGGGATTGAGCGCGTCGACTTCCTCTTCAAACGCGCTGAGATTAATTCTGCCGCCGCCGGAATTGGGCTGCTGCTGATTCTGCTGCCACGCCTGCTGCCCCTGCTCGTTCGTCAAGCCGCCGTCGCTGAGGCCGGAATAAACCTGCACGTTTTCAACTTTCAAGCCCTGCTCATTGAGTTCCTGCCGGAGCTGGACGAGAGAGTTTTCAATAATCGTGCGAACCTGAACATTGTCGCTGAAAAAGCTGGCGTTGACGGCGCCGTTCTGGCTCACGGAAATTCTGAGCGTCAGCTGACCGAGATGTTCCGGCTTGAGATTTATAACCATTTCGGTATTTTCAGCGGTACGGATAAGGCGCGCCTGCTGAACGATTTGCGCTGGTACGTTGAAATCTTCGCGCGGAGTTTGAGCTGGAGCGTCGGGCGTCTGCACCTGCGCGAGCGGCTGCTGAACGTTATTTGTATTGTTGAGCGTGAGCACCGGCGTCGGCGAATCTGAAACCTGCGCGGCGGAATTTTCTTCGGCTGTCGGAATTTGTACCGGCTGAGTTTGAGTCTGCGGCTGAGCCGTCGGAACTTCGACTTCGACCGTGGGAACCTGCGCGACCGGCTGGAAATTCTGCGTCGGCGCTGAAACTTCGACCGGCTGAGAAATTTGCGGCGCGGAAATTTGTACCGGCTGAGCCACTGGAATTTCTTCGCTGGAAACCTGCGCGGTCGGCTGCGTTAAAATTTGAGCGGAAGTTTGCGGCTGGGACTGCGTGAAGGTTTGCTGTTGCTGCTGTGAAAATTGCTGTTGCGTCGGCGCCTGCTGGACTGGAGTTACCGGCGTCGAGACTGGCGCTTCTTCGAGCGTGACGTTTACGCCGAGCGCCTGCGAAACTGGCTGAGCCTGCTGAGAAATTTGCGGAGGCGCGGTAACCTGAACCTGCGGCGCGGCTGAAATTTCTACTGACTGAACCTGCGCGGCGGCGGGCGTCTGAATCTGCGGCGTCGCTGGAATTTCAACTGCTGGCTGAGTTTGTACCGGCTGAATTATTTGCGTGGCGGGCGTTTGAACTTGCGGCGCGGAAATTTCTACCGGCTGAGCTGTCTGCGCGGCGGGCGTCTGAATTTGCGGCGTCGCTGAAATTTCTACCGCTGGCTGAGTTTGAACCGGCTGAATTATCTGCGCGGCTGGCGTTTGAACTTGCGGCGCGGAAATTTCTACCGGCTGGAAAATTGTCTGCGTGAAAGTTTGCTGCTGCGGCTGGAACCGCGCGAAAATCATTGGCGCTGGCTGAGTTTGTACCGGCGCTGGATTTTCTGCCGCTGATTGATTTTGAACTGGCTGGGCTTGCGGCTGGAGTTCAGTTTGCGGCGCGGCTAAAATTTCCGGCGCGGTTTGAACTTGTGCGGAAAAAATTTCAGCTGCCGGTTGAACCTGCGGGGCGACGCTTGCCTGAACGTCGGCGGCGCTCCAGGTTTTTCCTCCCAGCAGGTCAAGCATCGACTGCGAATTTGAATTGCCCGACTGCGGCAGTACTGTTTGCAAATTCGTGGCGGCTGGAACTTCCTCGACTTTCGGCGCCAGTAAAGTTTCCGTGTTCGACGTGAAAAAATAATTCGCGCTGACGAAAACCGGCTGTTCCGGTGCAACTTCTGCAAGTTCCGGCGCGTCAGCTTTTTCAACTGTCGGCTGAGAAAAATTTTCCGGCGCTGGCGTTTCAACTTTTGGCTGAGAAGAATTTTCCGGCGCTGGCGTTTCAACTTTTGGCTGAGAAATAATTTCCGGCGCGGGAAGTTCAACTTTTGGCTGAGAAATAATTTCCGGCGCGGGAACTTCGACCGTCGGCTGAGAAATAATTTCCGGCGTTGGAACTTCAACTGTCGGCTGAGAAAAAATTTCCGGCGTTGGAAGTTCGGCGGTTGGTTGAGGAATAATTTTAGGAATGAGTGCTGCTTGAGCGTTGGATAAAATTTGCGGCGCGTCCTGCGCCAAATCGTTCTGTCCCTGAGGCGCTGCTGGTTGCGAATCGCTGGCGGCGGGCTGGACTGCTGCGGCGGATTGTTCCGGCTGAGCCTGCTGCTCGATTTTCGCGCTTGCCTTATCGAGTGTCGCGCTGAATTTTTCTTCGCCGGATTTCTGCGCGAGCTGTGGAGTTTTCGCTGAAGTTCGTGCGCCCGCGTCTGCGGATTTCGCCGTCGGATTTAGATTTATTTGTAACAGATTTGTGTTAGCGTTTGCCATGAGCTGCCTCCCCTTTCTTAAGAATATCGAAATTTACAACAGGGCGGTTAAATTTTTCCGGTGTACTAATTTTGACGAACCTGCTATAATAATTGCCGAAAATTTTTCTTGCGAAGGAGTGAAGAATTTGTTTGGCTTTCTGAAAAGATTTCTCGGCGATAACAACGACAAAGAAATTAAGCGAATGCGCAGGATTGTCGACAAAATCAACGCGCTCGAACCGACGATGCAAAATTACACTGACGATAAACTGACCGGCTCCACTGAAATTTTTCGCGAACGCCTGAAAAACGGCGAGACGCTTAATGATATTTTGCCGGAAGCTTTTGCCGTGACGCGTGAGGCCTCGCGCAGGGTTCTGGGAATGCGCCACTTCGATGTTCAGCTGATTGGCGGAATTTGTCTGCACGAAGGAAAAATCGCTGAAATGAAAACCGGCGAAGGCAAAACCCTCGTGGCAACTTTACCCGTCTACCTGAACGCGCTCGAAGGCAAAGGCGTGCACGTCGTCACCGTCAACGATTACCTTGCAAAGCGCGACAGCGAATGGATGGGACAGCTTTACAGTTTCTTAGGCTTGAGCGTCGGGCTGATTATTCACGACATGGATTTTCCCGAACGAAAATATTCCTACGGCTGCGACGTGACTTTCGGCACGAACAACGAGTTCGGCTTCGACTACCTGCGCGATAACATGGTTGTCCACCAGGAACAGATGGTTCAGCGCCCGCTCCATTACGCTATCGTCGACGAAGTTGATTCGATTCTGATTGACGAGGCTCGCACGCCGCTGATTATTTCCGGCCCTGGCGCGAAGTCAACCGACATGTATGCGATTATGGCGCGCGTCGTCGTGGATTTAAAAGAGGGCGAAGATTACACCGTTGACGAAAAGCAGAAAACCGTTTCGCCCAAAGATGAAGTCATTCCGAAAATTGAAAAGCGGCTCGGCATTACAAATCTCTACGCGCCGGAAAATATCGAGCTCAGTCACTGCTTCACCGCCGCGCTCCGCGCCAAGGCGCTCATGAAACGCGACCGCGATTACGTTGTCCGCGACGACGAAATTATTATCGTTGACGAATTTACCGGCAGGCTTATGACTGGGCGCCGCTATTCCGACGGTCTTCATCAGGCGATTGAGGCTAAGGAGGGCGTGCGAATCCGCCGCGAATCTCAGACGCTCGCTACGATAACTTTCCAGAATTATTTCCGCATGTACGAAAAGCTCGCCGGAATGACGGGCACCGCTAAGACCGAGGAAGACGAGTTTCTGAAAATTTATCACCTGCCGGTTGTCGTCGTGCCAACGAACAAGCCAGTCAAGCGTATCGACCACCCCGACGTTATCTACAAAAACAAGCGCGCGAAATACAAAGCCGTCGGACAGTTCGTCGAGGAAATTCACGCGAAAGGGCAGCCGATTTTGATTGGTACGACTTCTATCACGCAGTCCGAGGAACTCAGCGCGATTCTAAGAAAGCGCGGTATCCCCCACAGTGTTCTGAATGCGAAGTTCCACGAAAAGGAAGCTCAAATCGTTGCGGACGCCGGTCAGAAAAATGCCGTTACAATCGCTACGAATATGGCGGGGCGCGGCACGGATATTAAACTTGGCGAAGGCGTTCCTGAACTCGGCGGCTTATTTATCGTCGGCACGGAGCGCCACGAATCTCGGCGCATTGATAACCAGTTACGCGGGCGCAGCGGCAGGCAGGGCGACCCAGGCGAGTCAAGATTTTTCCTGTCGCTCGAAGATGATTTGATGAGACTTTTCGCGTCTGATAACGTCGCCAAAATCATGGACAAGCTCGGCATGGAGGAGGACGAGCCGATTGAACATTCGCTGATTACCAAATCGATTGAGCACGCGCAGAAAAAAGTTGAGGCGCGCAACTTCGACATTCGCAAGCACGTTCTCGAATACGATGACGTTATGAATCAGCAGCGCGAAGTTATCTACGGCGAACGCAAAAAAATTCTCAACGGCGACAACCTGCGCGAAAATATCGTCGGCATGGTCAACCACATTATCAAGGCGGAACTGAATCAGTACGCCAACGAAAAACTTTACCCCGAAGAATGGCAGCTCGACGAACTCATTAAGGACGCCGAAAAAATTTACGCCGCGCCTGGTCAGCTCCAGCTTTCCGAACTTGAAAAACTCAGCCGCGACGAACTTAAGGAACTGCTCGAAAAAGTTGCCGCTGATAATTACAAACAGCGCGAGGAAACTTTTGGCGAAGAAACCATGCGCGAACTCGAACGCGTCATAATGCTCCGCGTCGTCGATAACAAGTGGATGGAGCACCTCGACCATATGGACATGTTGCGCGAAGGAATAAATTTGCGCGCCTACGGTCAGCGTAATCCGCTCGTCGAATACAAAATCGAAGCGCTCACCATGTTTGAGGAAATGGAAGCCGCTATCCAGGATCAAATCGCTGGGCTGATTTACCACGTGGCAATCGTTTCGCAGGAAGAACAGAAAGTTCAGGACCGCCTGCAGACCGCGCAGGCCTCTCACGGCGGCGAAACCAGTCCCGCTGAATCTCAGAAGACGCCCAAAACTGCTGACGGTAAAAAAGTCGGCAGAAACGACCCATGCCCCTGCGGCTCCGGCAAAAAATATAAAAACTGCTGCGGCCGCGACAAATAATTTTTAGGAAGTGATTAAATGCTTGAAGACAAAAAAGTTGAACTGACGGCGCTGCGCGAAAAGCTGAACGAAATGGGGGATTCACTTTGACATCGCGCGCAAGGAAGAAAAAATCGCCGAACTCGAATACAAAATGGGCGAGCCGACTTTCTGGGACAATCCCGAAACCGCTCAAGCCATCACGCAAGAACTCAACGGAATAAAATCCGGCGTCGACACCTACAAAAATCTCGTGGCGAAGTACGACGACGCGCAAACCCTTCTGGAACTCGCGCTGGAGGAAGACGATTCTTCGCAGGAAGCTGACATCGCCGCCGAAATTTCCGCTATCAAAGACGGTCTGGAAAATCTGCGGCTGGAAATTCTGCTCAGCGAACCCTACGACGCCAACAACGCAATTCTGACTTTGCACGCAGGCGCTGGCGGCACCGAGGCGCAGGACTGGACGCAAATGCTTTTGAGAATGTACGTGCGCTGGGCTGAACGCCACGGCTTTACCGTAGAGACCGCCGACATTCTCCCTGGCGACGAGGCCGGCGTCAAATCCGTCACGCTCTTTATCAAAGGGCACAACGCCTACGGTTTTCTGAAATCCGAAAAGGGTATTCATCGCCTCGTCAGAATTTCGCCGTTCGATTCAAACGCGCGCCGCCACACGTCTTTTTCCGCCTGCGACATCATGCCCGAAATCGACGACGCCGTTGAAGTCGATATAAACATGGCGGACGTTCGCGTCGACACCTACCGCGCGTCCGGCGCCGGCGGCCAGCACATCAACAAAACTTCCTCCGCCGTCCGCATGACGCACATTCCAACCGGAATTGTCGTCCAGTGCCAGAACGAACGCTCGCAGATTCAAAACCGTGAGCAGTGCCTCAGAATGCTCCGCGCGAAACTTTTTGAACTCGAACTCGAAAAAAAGGAAGCCGAAATTGCTAAGCTCGAAGGCGACCGCATGAAAATCGAATGGGGCAGCCAGATTCGCTCGTACGTTTTTCAGCCCTACACGCTCGTCAAGGATTTGCGCACCGGCGAGGAAACCGGCAACGTTCAGGCGGTTATGGACGGCGAACTCGATAATTTTATTCGCGCGTTCCTCGCTATGAAAGCCAACGTCGCCGTTTAATCGGAGGGAAATTTTTTGCTTGAAAATGTAAATTCGCGCGTCGAAAATTTGAAGAAAACTTACGCGCTGGCAACGCACGTCGAAGGCGGCAGTTTTTCAAAAGTTTACGCGTCGCCCTTCGCGCAGAGCGGCAGGAAAACCACCGGCAGTATTTATTTTCTGCTGAGCGGCGCCGAAGTTTCGCACTTCCATCAGATTGACTGCGACGAACTCTGGTACTACCACGAAGGCGGCGGCCTGAAAATTTACGTGATAAAAGGCGGCGCGCTCGAAACTTTTCTGCTCGGTAAAAATCTTGAGCAGGGTCAGCGCGCTATGGTTTTAATTCCGGCTGGCGCAATTTTCGCGGCGGAAAATCTCGACAGGGACAGCTACACTTTCGTTTCCTGCGCGACTACGCCAGAGTTCAGCTACGACGGCTTCAAACTGATTTCGCGCGACGAACTCCAGAAAATTTATCCGCAGGCGCCGGAAAAAATTCTGCGTCTCGCTTACTCGGAGGATTTAACATGAAAAAATTTCTAGCGCTGATTGTAATTCTGCTGGCGATTCTGCTGGCGCTGCTTAATTTCGTACTGCCAGGCACCGTCGCCCAGATTTTCGAAGAACAAATCGTCAACGCAACCGCTGCGCAGGATGTCGACGTGATTTTGAGTTCAAACCCCAACGCTAAAGTTGCGCTCGGCGAAATCGAAAAAGTTCACGCGACCGCCAGCAACGCTACCCTCGGCGAAATGAATTTCAAAAACCTCGCGCTCGACGGCGAAAAAGTCAGCATTAACGTTACCGAACTGCTTATCCCCAGCAAAAATCTCACCGCCAACGAGCGTATGCACAAAGTCCTTAAGCACGCCGACAAAATCGAACTGCGCGGCACCGTCACCGAAGACGAGCTCAGAAATTTTATCGCGTCGAAGGAAAGCAAGCTCGAAAGCCCGACCGTCAAAATTTACCACGACGAAGTTAAGGCGAGCGCCCGCACGAAATTTCTCGGCAGGAACGTTGACCTTGACGTTGCCGGAATTTTTACGGTGAACAACGGCGATGTTTTGTTTCACATGACTCGCCTCGACAGCAACGCGATTTTGCGCCGCGTAAATCTTGACGTGCTGCTGGGCGACGTGAAAATTCTTGACAGCTCGATTCTGCCGCTCGGTCTGAGGTTTGATGCCGTGGAAATGCGCGACGGCGAAGTTGTCGTGACGGCGGTGCGTAGGTAAGCCATGAGAATTTTTGCGTACAACAGAATTTTGCTGCTGATAATCGCCGCCGGTCTTATCGCCTCGCTGATTATCGCCGGTCAGCGTCACGCGATTGAAACGCACAATTCCCAGGTCGATATGGCGATGGACTACGACAGCCTCCGCAATTTAGCTGAGCGCGAAGGTTTGGACTTCGGCGAAGTTCTTCAGAAGTTCAAGGCCGCCGGTATCACGTCGCTGGCGATTTACGACACGACTTTTGAAAAGCTCACCCGCGCCGGAAAAGTTATCGCGGTTTACGGCAGCGACATAATCACGAATTACCACAGCGGCGCGCTCAACAGCATTCTCTGGCGGCAGGCCGTCGAACTCGGCGCGATTGATCCGACGCGCGTTTACATTGTCGGAAGCGAACTCGACGCTTACGAAGAAGCGAAGGCTGATTTAATCCGGCGGCTCGGCGCTGACCGCGTGAAAAGTTTTTCCATTGGCGACGCGGAAGTTCTGGAAGTCAAGGCGCAGTTCGGCGCGTTCATGTCCATGCCCATTGGAATTTCTACGGCGGAGCTTGAGACCGCTAAGGGCGCCGGCTTTCTGGTTTTAGCGCGCCCGTTCAACTTTCAGAAGTGCACCGTGGAAGACGTTCGCGCAGTTTTCGACCGGCTCGAAGGCTACCCGATTTCCGAAATTGTTTTCGACGGCCCCGAAATTCTCGGCGCGTCCGACTGCATTGACGTGACGGCGACGGAATTTAAAAAGCGCGGGATAATTCTCGGCGTGATTGAGCACACAAGCCAGCTGCAATTTTATCCACAAACGGGAATGCGGGAACTCGCGCAGAAAATTGGCTACAACAAAGTTGCGCGCCTCTACGCCGTGCCGAAAGACGAACAGCCGCGTTTACAAATTCCAACGCTGGTGAACCGCTGGTCGACGACTGACCGCGAAAGAAATATCCGAATCAATCTGCTCCGCACGTACGAGAAACCCGCGCCGGATATGACGCTCCTCGAAACGAATCTGAAATACGTCAGCGAGACGCGCGACAAACTCAAAACTTACGGCTACACCTTCGGGCGCGCGGACACGTTTGAAAATTATTACCCCAACAAAATTCTGCGCGCGCTGGTAATAGTCGGCGTGCTGGCGGCGGCAATTCTGTACCTGTCTCTGATTTCGCGGCGCGTCAACGTCAACCCGAACTCGCAGCTGATAATTCTGGCGGTGCTGTCGGTTATCGCAGTCGTGCCGATTTTGCTGGGCGCTGGCGGAAAAGTTCGCGTGGTTGCGGCGCTTATGAGCGCGAATTTATTTCCGGCGCTGGCGGTTATCTGGCAGCTCGACCGGCTGAGATTCAACCGCGCGGCAAACCTTTCGACGGCGCAGGTAATTTTAGCGGCGGTGCTTGCGCTTTTCGTAACGAGCCTGCTCTCGATGATTGGCGCGGCGTATTTGTCGGGCGCGCTCTCGGACGTGGAATTTTTCTTAGAGTTCCAGATTTTCCGTGGAATAAAATTAACGTTCGTCCTGCCGCTGATTTTAGTCGGCTTCGCGTTTTTGCAGCGGTTCAACGTCATGGACGAAGTGCGGCTTAACGTGCCGGCGACGCAGCAGATTCGCGAAATGCTGAACGCGACGGTCTCGGTGAAAGTTTTGCTGGGAATTTTCGCGGTACTCGGCGCGTTTGTAGTTTTAATCGCGCGGAGCGGGCACACTGCGGGAATGCCGGTTTCCGGCGCGGAAATTCAGGTTCGCTCAATGCTGGAACAATTTTTCTACGCACGCCCGCGCTCGAAGGAAATTTTCATAGGGCACCCCGCGTTCGTGCTGGCGATTGCGGCGTTTCTGCAAAAGTTCCCGAAGTCAATTTGCCTTGGGCTGACGATTCTGGCGACGGTCGGACAAAGCTCAATGGTAGAAACTTTCGCGCACATGCGGACGCCAATTTTGATGTCGTTCCTGCGCGGCGTCGACGGAGTACTCCCAGGCGCGGCGATTGGCGCGGTCTTAGTTTTGTTTTTGAATTTCGCAATGCGTCCGGCAAAGGAGTTTAACTGAGTCGCATGGATATTTTAATTTCCGGCTACTACGGCTCGAAAAACGGCGGCGATGAGGCAATGCTTGCGGCCATGCTCGAAGTTCTGCGCGAGGAGGGCGGCGAGATTAGCGCTACCGTCATTTCGCTGAACCCTGAGTACACCAGAAAGCGCCACCACGTTGACGCCGTGCCCTGGCTGGACGTTTGGACGATTATCAAAAAAATTCGTGCGGCTGATTTGCTGATTAGCGGCGGCGGGAGTCTCCTGCAAAACGTCACCAGCCGCCGCTCTTTGTATTATTATCTCGGAATTATTTTTCTGGCAAAAATTTTCGGCTGCAAAGTCATGCTCTACGCGCAGGGCATTGGTCCTATCAAAGGCGCGCTGGCTAAGTGGTTGATGAATTTTATTTTGAACCGCGTTGACCTGATTACCGTCCGCGACCACGGCTCACTTGAGGAACTTGAGCGCTTAAAAATTACGCGCCCGAAAATTTTCTGTACCGCCGACCCAGTTTTAGCGATTAAGCCGGTTTCTCTCGACGCCGGTAAAAAAATTCTTGCCCGCCACGCGCTGAAAAAATCCGGCAGGCTGATTGGCGTATCCGTCCGCCGCTGGATTGACTGGCAGAACTGTCAGAGTGCCCTCGCGCAGGCGCTGGATAAACTCGCTGGCGAAGCTGGCGCGCAGATTATTTTTATTCCAATGCAGTTCCCGAACGACATCAAGGCGGCTGAATCTATCGCCGCGCTCATGAAAAATCCCGCCGCCGTGCTCGAAGAAGAATTTTCTACCGCCGAAATTTTGAGCCTCGTCGGAAATATGGACGTGCTGATTGCAATTCGCCTGCACGCGCTGATTTTCGCCGGCGTCATGAGCGTGCCAATGCTTGGAATTTCCTACGACCCGAAGATTGACAGATTTTTGGACTCGATTGGCGAAAAACCGATTGGCAGTTTGTCAGACGTGACGGCTGAAAAAATTTTCGACGCAGTTATAAAAAAACTTGACGCGAAAAATTTCCACGACGAATCGCTCCTGCAAAACCTGCGCGAACTGGCACTGCAAAACGCGCGGCTTGCGCTGGAACTTCTCGAAAAATAAATTGGAGGCTTAAAAATGCTGGACGAAATTGTCCTCATTAACAAGAAAGAATTCTTTTTGAACGAAGAAAATCTGGGCGAAGTCAACGAAAAAATTGGCGAGGAACTTACGCAGAACAAGGCAACGCGCAAGGAAGCGCTGCTGGCGGAACTTTTACTCGAAGAAAATTTCATGCGGCTGAAAAAATTCGCCGGAACTGAAAGTGCCCGCGTCCTTGTACGGAAAAAATTTTTTGGCGGGCTCCTGCTGGAAATGCACGCGGCGGGCAAAGAGTTCAATCCGCTGGTTGAGGTTACCGACTTCGACGAGGAAGACGAAGACCATTACCGCACGATAATTCTTAAGGCGAACCGCGCGAAAATGGGCTACGCGCAGAAAAGCGGCGAAAATATCGTCACGATTAGCGTCCACGAATCCGGCAGTAAACAAATTTACCACACGCTGGCGGGAATGGTGCTCGGCGTGATTGTCGGCGCGCTCATGAAGGCATTTCTGGCGCCGGAGCTTGTTAACGCCTTCGACAGCACGGTCGTGGAAAGTTTCCGCACGATTTTCCTGAACGCGCTGAACATGATGATTGCGCCGGTAATTTTTTTCAGCGTCATAAGCGGCGTGACGAGCATTACGAACGCGGCGGACGTTGGCAGAATCGGCGGCAAGCTCCTCGGCATTTACACTTTCACGACGCTGGTTGCCTCGTTTCTGAGCGTGGCGATTGGCTTTTTTATTTTCAGCGGCGAAGTTCCGCAGTTGGGTACGGCGAGCGCTGACGCAAAGGAAGGCAATTCGTTTTCGCTGCTGGGAATGTTCGTCGGGCTCGTGCCGAAAAATTTAGTTGATCCGATAGTAAACGGCGAAATGCTACAAATAATTTTCGTGGCGGTCTTCTTCGGAATCTGCATAAATTCGCTGGGCAGCAAAGTAAAAATCCTGCACGAATTTATAAACGCGATGAACTCTTTCTGCCTGAAAATGGTCTCGATGATTGTTGCGTTTATCCCGTTTATCGCGTTCCTGTCAATGGCGTCGCTGATTTTCCACGTCGGGCTTGACTCGGTGCTAATGCTCGGCGAACTCGTCGCGGGACAGCTTTTCGGCAGTCTGCTAATGGTCGGCGTCTACGCGCTGCTGATTTTTGTCATAGGAAGAATGAGCCCGCTGCCGTTCCTCAGGAAAATTCCGTCGTTCGTGCCGGTGCCGCTTTCAACCAGCTCCTCCAACGCGACGATGCCTTTCACGCTGAGATTTTGCACGGAAAAAATGGGAATTTCTGAAAAGCTGTCGTCTTTTTCGATACCAATCGGCGCGACGGTCAACATGGACGGCGGCTGTTTCTACCTGTCAATAGCGAGCATAATGCTGGCGCGAATGTACGGCGTCGAGCTGAATTTCGACGTGCTGTTCACGATTTTCGTAACGGTCGTGGCGCTGTCGATTGGCGCGCCTGGCGTTCCTGGCGGAGCGTTCGTGTGCCTTGCGTCGATTGTCGTCGCGCTGGGACTTCCTAAGGAAGCAACGGCGGTCGTGCTGGGCATTGACCCGATTTGCTCCATGCTGCGCGCAACTTTGAACTCCGTCGGCGACATTGCGGCAACTACTTCCCTCGCCTCCAACGAAAATCTGATTGACAAAAAAGTTTACGCCGCCGCTTAACATTTTTCAAATCTCGACGTATAATTTTTAGAAAGCTTGAAGGGAGTTTTAAAAATGGCAGATGAAAAAATTTTGAAGGAAGAAATTCTCAACGACGACGAACTCGATCACGTGGCGGGCGGCACTTACCATGAAAGCGCGGACGACGCTAAAAAGTTCAAGGAGCTCGGCGTCACGATTAAAGACAACGGCGGAATTATTAACAAAAACCAATATTTTATCGGCGACACCGAAGTTACGCGCGAAACGGCCTGGGCGCACGTCGAAAGCCAGCTAAAAAAATAATTTAATTCACCACCAAAATAAAACGGCGGGCATTGGAGACTAAAAATCTTCGGTGCCCGCTATTTATTTTGCGCGAAATGGTGTAAAATGTTCGCAGGAGGCGATTATTTTTTGACGACGAAAAAAATTGAGTTCAGGGATTTTGAGGAGACCCGCGCGATTTTGGGCGAGCGCGACGAAATTTTACAGACGCTGGACGAAAAATTTAACTGCCGGATTGTCAGTCGTGGAAATTTTATCGAACTGCATGGCGATTTTTCTGAAGTCGACCGCGCGGCTAAGGTTATCGACGAGCTGAAAAATCTGCACCGCAACGGCAGTCCCGTCACGCTGAACGACGTTGCCGCCGCGATAAAAATTATCCGCAGTCCGCGCGCTGACGACCTTCACAAAATTTTCGGCGAAACGGTTATCGTCACCGCGAACGGCAAGCACATTCGCGCCAAAAGTCTCGGTCAGCAGAATTATCTCGACGCGCTGAAAAATCACGTGATAACCTTTGGCGTCGGGCCCGCCGGTACCGGCAAAACTTTTCTGGCGGTTGCGATGGCGGCGTACTATCTGCGTCTTCGCGAAGTCAAAAAAATTATTCTGACGCGCCCCGCTGTCGAGGCTGGCGAACGACTCGGCTTTCTGCCTGGCGATTTGCAGGAAAAAGTTGACCCGTACCTCCGCCCGCTCTATGACGCCCTGCAGGAAATCTGGGGCTACGACATGTACCAGAAATTTTTTTCGCGCGGGATAATCGAAATTGCGCCGCTCGCCTATATGCGCGGCAGGACGCTCAGCGACGCCTTCATAATTTTGGACGAGGCGCAGAATACTACCAGCCGCCAGATGAAAATGTTTCTGACGCGGCTCGGTTTCGGTTCGCGCATGGCCGTCACCGGCGATTTGAGCCAAATTGACCTTCCGCACGGCGTCAAATCCGGTCTCGCTGAAGCCGTCGAAATTCTCAAAGATGTGCGCGGCGTCGGCATCGTTGAACTCGATTCGACTGACGTTGTGCGCCACGACGTTGTTGCAAAAATTATTGAGGCGTGGGAAAAATATGAACACTACGATTAACTTTGAGCCGGAAACTTTGCGCGTCGAAGAAAAAATTCTGGCGGAAATTCTGCGCGCGGCGGACGTTGTCGGCAAACTCTACGACTGCGAAAATTCCGAGCTTAGCATTACGCTGACCAACGACGAAACCATTCACGCGCTGAATAAAAAATTTCGCGGGATTGACCGGCCGACTGACGTGCTGTCTTTCGCGTTCCGTGAGAGCGACGAGCCGGAAATTTTCGGCGAAACCGTTGACGTGCTGGGCGACATAATTATTTCCGTTGAGCGCGCGCAACTTCAGGCGGAAGAGTTCGGGCATTCGTTCCTGCGCGAAATTATTTTTCTGGAAGTGCACGGGCTTTTACACCTTTTGGGCTACGACCACATTGAAGACGCCGACAGAATCGAAATGGAGGCTGAACAAAATTTCGTCATGGCGGAGCTGAAAATTGGGAGGGACTGAATTGAAATCTGGATTTATCGCGGTAATCGGGCGGCCGAACGTCGGCAAGTCGACGCTGATTAACAAAATCATCGGGCAGAAAATCGCAATCATGTCGGACAAGCCGCAGACGACGCGCAGCCGCATTCAATGCATACTGACGCAGGACGACGCGCAGATAATTTTCCTCGACACGCCAGGCATCCACAAGCCAAAACTGAAACTCGGCGAGTACATGCTCAAGGCGGCGGAGGGAACGCTGAAGGAAGTCGACGCAATTTTCTTCGTGACAGACGCGACGGAAAAATTTGGCGGCGGCGAAAAATATATTCTTGAGCGGCTCAGTTCGACGACGCAGCCGGTAATTTTAGTGATAAACAAAATCGATTTGCTGACGCGCGAGGAAATTTTGCCGATAATCGCGGCGTATTCGGAGCGGTACAGCTTCGCGGCGACGGTACCGATAAGCGCGAGCGACGGCACGAACGTGGACGCGCTGATAGCTGAGGCGAAAAAATTTCTGCCGGAGGGACCGAAATATTATCCGGCGGACATGGTAACCGACCAGCCGGAGCGTTTGATAATCGCCGAGCTGATTCGCGAAAAAATTTTGCACGTGACGGAAGACGAAATCCCGCACGCGGTAGCGGTAGACCTCGAAGAAGTCACGGCGCGGCGCGCAGATTTGACGTACATTCGCGCGACGATTTACGTGGAGCGGGACTCTCAGAAACGAATTTTGATTGGCAGGGAAGGCAGTTTGCTCAAAGGCGTTGGACAGGCGGCGCGGCCGGAAATTGAAATGCTGCTTGGCACGAAAGTTTTCCTGGACCTGTGGGTTAAAGTCAAGCGCGACTGGCGCAATTCTGCCGGAGCGATTCAAAGTTTCGGGCTGGGCGACGGCTGATGAAATATTTTCTGCTGCCGTTCGTCGCGTGGATAGTTTCGGGCTCGCTGAAATTTTTAGTCAATGAAATTCGCTACGGCAAAGGGCGCGCGTTGATTGGCTACGGCGGACTTCCGAGCACGCACGCCACGATAATTTCTTCCGCAGTTTTTTTCTGCGGCTTCAGCGAAGGATTTTTCACGCCGACGTTTACACTGGGCTTGAGCGTGCTTTTACTGTTTGTCATGGACGCTCACGGCCTGCGGCGGAAAATTGGAACGCACGCGGAAATTTTGAACCGGCTACAGCGTGAAACATTTCTGCGCGAAAGAATGGGGCACAGCTGGCTGGAAATTTTCTGCGGAATAATTTTAGGCGCGGCGCTCGGATTTATTTTTTCGTGACGCCGAAAGGGGCGGCTGATTTTGAAACTGAAAGGCAAAGAAAAAAAATTCACGCAGCGGGTCTCGGAATGGTTTCTGAACGGCTTGATTGTGCTCGTGCCGCCCGCGATTACGATTTTCGTCGTCATGTGGATTCTGAATATCACCGAAGGGCAGCTCGGCAGAATTATCAACGAGCACCTGCACACGAACATTCCTGGCATTGGAATTATTTCGATTGCGCTGACGATTCTGATTGTCGGCCTGGTGACGGGCAATATTTTCGCGAAAAAAATAATCGAGCTCTGCGAACTGCTGCTCGACAAAATTCCGGTCGTGAAATT
Source organism: uncultured Selenomonadaceae bacterium (assembly GCA_905234175.1). GTDB lineage: Bacteria > Bacillota > Negativicutes > Selenomonadales > Selenomonadaceae > Quinella. The sequence continues at coordinate 60,477 of CAJOGX010000002.1, forward strand.
CATTTACAGTTCCGTGAAACAATTTTCCACGGCGATATTCGCGTCGAACTCGGCGTTCAAACACGTGGTGCTCGTGCCGTACCAGAAATCTTACGTCATGGGGTTTCTGCTGACGAACGTACCGAACGCAGTGCGTGAAAAAATCGGCGTCGACTACGTGTGCGTTTACGTGCCATGGAGCCTGAACATGACGGCGGGAATGAATTTATTCGTGCGGCGGCAGGATTTAGTTTTCGTGAACATACCGCCGGAAGACGCGCTGCAGTTCATCTTGACGGCGGGCACCAACGCGAAAAATGCCGCGAAAAAAATTAAGTGACGGAGAAATTTATGCGGAGTTATAAAATTGACGGCGTGATTCTGCGCACGAACGATTTCGGCGACGCTAACAGGGTCGTGACGGTTTACACGAAGTCGCGCGGGAAACTTGAGCTGAATGCATACGGCGTCCGGCGCTCAAAAAGTCCGATGTCCGGCGCTTTGCAGATGTTCAACCACATTTCTGCGGAGGTCAGCCGCGGCGCGCAGGTCGACACGATACGCGAAGCCGACGTGATAAATTTTTACAGCAACCTGACGGCGGAGCTGGAACGGATTGGCTACGCGTCGATTTTTTTTGAAACGGTAAACCGAATGACGCTGCCGAATTTCCCTGAAGCCGGCGTTTACGAACTGCTTGTGAAAAGTTTGCCGGCGCTCGACAGGCGGAATGCGCGAATTGCCTCGCTGATTGGCGTGGGGCAGTTCATGGAATTTAGCGGCGTGCAGCTGAGCTACTTCCACTGCGTGAACTGCGGCGTGCAGATTGAGGGCGACGCGGCGATAAGTTTGACGCACGGCGGCGCAGTTTGCATGGAGTGCGTCGACGAGATCAGCGGCGACCTTGAGCCGTACCCTGAAAATCTGCGTGAAACGTTCGGGAAAATTTTAAACTTCGACTGGCGGGAGGATACGAAACTGAATTTCAGCCAGCGGCAGGTAGATTCGGCGGAAGGAATTTTGTGGCGTTACGTGCAGTCCGTCCTCGGCAAAGAATTAAACGCTGTAAAATTTTTGAAAAGCTTGAGCTAAAAAATTTCTATGCAATAAAAAGTGGCCGCCCTGCAAATTCGACGAATAGGAGGATTTGCTACGGCGGCCTGTGAGCGTCGGTCACGTGATGTGACCGCAGCGAACGAGCTTTCTTTGGCGGCACAAAGAAAGTATGATTCCTTTAATTCATCCACGGCGGCAGGTCGATTAAACCCTTGCCGTCTTTCTGAAGATTTTTCGGTTCCTGTAATGGCTGCTGTTGCGGCTGCGGAGGAGGAGGAGGAGCCTGCCTTTGCACGTTAGGATTATTTCCGTAGCCGCCGAAATTCGGCAAGCCCTTACCGCCTGGGAACTGCGAAATAAACGGCGACTGAATTGACTGCGGCGGCTGCATTTGCTGGGGCTGCGGCTGATAAGTTTCCGCCTCGCCGTGGAAGCGCGTCGCGATAATCGTCACGCGAACCGTGTCGCCCAAAGATTCGTCGATTGACATTCCCCACATGATTTCCGCCTCGGAGTCCGCCGATTCCTGAATTGTCACGGACGCCTCGTTGACTTCGAGCATTGACAGATTTTCGTTCGCGCCCATGATATTTATCAAAACGCTGTGCGCGCCCTGAATCGTCGTTTCGAGCAGTGGCGATTCGATAGCCGCCTTCGCCGCGTTGATTGGCGCCTTTTCGCCCGACGCCTCGCCGATACCGATAAGCGCCGCGCCCGAATTGCTCATAATCGTCTGTACGTCCGCGAAGTCCAGGTTGACGATTCCAGGCATGGTTATCAGATAGGAAATACCCTGCACGCTCTGGCGGAGAATGTCGTCGGCAATGCTGAACGCCTTCGTTACGGGCATTTTTTTATCAGCGACCTGAAGGAGCCGGTCATTCGGAATTGTAATAATCGTGTCGACAGCGCGCCGGAGATTTTCAATTCCAATGTCGGCATTTTTTTTGCGGCGTGGACCTTCAAAGCTGAACGGGCGGGTAACGACGCCAACCGTCAGCGCGCCAACTTCGCGGGCAATCGAGGCGATAACCGGCGCCGCGCCAGTGCCAGTGCCGCCGCCCATTCCCGCCGTGATAAAAACCATATCCGCGCCGTCGAGCGCCTTTTGAATATCGTCGCGGCTTTCCTGCGCCGCCTTTTCGCCAATTTCCGGCCGTGCGCCCGCGCCGAGTCCTTTCGTAAGTTTTTCGCCAATCCTCATGCGTTTGGGAGCCTGCGAGTTCAAAAGTGCCTGCGCGTCCGTATTCACCGCAATAAACTCAACGCCTTCCAGCCCCAGCGAAATCATTCGATTCACCGCGTTGCTCCCGCCGCCGCCCACGCCTATCACTTTGATTTTTGCGAGCTGATTCAAGCCCGTGTCGTCAATTTCAAACACGTTTCCATCCCCCACATCCAATTTTATATCTAAAATCACTTGAATTTCAGTTTCCAAAGTGCCAGCCACATTTTACTATAAATTTTCATTTTAGGCTATAGCGGGCGAAAAATTTTTCAGCTCAGATATTTCCGCTCCAGCCAGTTTTTCAGCGTCGTCAGGTTTTTGAAAATCCGCAGACCAAATATCAGCAGCGCCAGCCAGCAAATTTCTACGCCAAAAAATTTCCCCAGCCCAACTAAAGCTGCCGCGAACAGCACGTTTACTAAAAAGCCGGTGAAAAGTACCGCGTCGCTGAATTTCCTGTCGAGCCCCGCGCAAATTCCGCCAATCAGCGAATCTGCCGCCGCTAAGAAAACCGCCAGCAAAAATTCCGGCGAGGCGAGTGCCGCTGAAATTTCCGGCGCGCTCCCAAGTAGCATTCCCGCAATTAATCCTGCCAGCGGTTTCATAATTCACGCTCCTTCGCAATTTTAGAATAGGCGTGCCGAAATGCGCCGCTGTACGCCGGAATATAAATTTCGTCCGACGCTTCAATTTCCAGCCGGATTCCCCAGACCCTGAGCGTATCTTCAACGCCGCCGCGCATTTTAATCGAGTTCTCCAGCGACTTTTTATCGCCAATCGCGCTGATTTCGTAGGGCGGCGCTGAGCGGACGTTGTTCACAGAGAGCGTCGGCCCCGCGCAACGAATTTCGCTCGTCGCAATGAGCCGCTGCCCGTTGATTGAAATTGCCTCGGCGCCCGCCGCCCAAAGTTCATTTATCACGCGTAAAATGTCGTCGTCGTGAATCACGTAAAGATTTGGATTTTCCTCCGCGCGAACTTTTCTTGTGCTGTCGTCCATCGTCACGATAACGCCCTGACCTTCGAGCGGCAAAAGCCCCGCCTGCATTTTCAGTTCCACGATAAGATTTTCGTTGACCGGCGAAGCTTGCGGGTGAACTTTTTCCAGCTCAGAAATTCGCGCCGAAAGTTCTCCGATTCGCGCGGCGGTTTCCGATTCGTGCCGAAATTCCAGCGCTATCACGAACCCGATTATCACGCACACCAGCGTTATCGACCAGCCCTTTTGCAGAAATTTTTCCATTGCGCTACCTCGCAAGCTTAATAAACGGCGCCGTGTAATTGAAGTCGATATATTCCACGGGATTGGGATTGGTTTCAAGGTCCTTCAGAAAATTGTCGGTGAGCTTAGCCTTTTCGTCCAGCCGCTCCAGCCTGCCAATGCGAATCTGCACCGCGCGTTCGGTCGCCGTGTACGCAATGATATAATCCGCCGAAACGATAGCCACTTCCGAAATTTTGTTGAGCGACTCGGCTTTAAGTTTCTGCAGGAACTCCAGAATTTTTTTGACCATTTCATTTTCAACGTCGTCGCCGATATATATATCGCTGACGGACGCGCCGGTTATCATTGGGATTTTCATTTCGCGGAGATTTTTGTAGCTGTCGAGAATTTTGCCGGTGTGGTCGATGTCGAGATAGCCGTAGTTGCAGACGATTGTTGCCAGCGGCCTGCGTTCAGTCAGCGTGACTTCGAGCGTGCTGGGTAAAATTCGCCGCACCGAAACTTCCTCTATGCGCACGTCTTTCGCAAGGCGGCCGGCTATCGTATTCGTCTCCAGTTTGAACAGCGGCTCGCCAATGTAAATATCGCCGACCTTCAGCACGTCGTCCACGGTGATTTTTTCGGCGCCGACGAGTTTCACCTGCGCGAGCGTGAAAATTGGAAAGTAGACGACAGCGCCAATAATCGCGCCGCAAATCAGCAGGAACACGAAGCCTTTAAAAATTCGCCGCCCGCTCCTTTTGCGACGCCGTTGGATTTTAGCCATCGGAAAAACCTCCGAGATTGGTTCAGAAATTGGCGAGCGCTAAAATATTTTCGCAGAGCTCAGGGAACTCGATACCGGCAGCGCGCGCGGCGTCGGGCACCAGCGAAGTTTCAGTCATGCCAGGCACGGAATTGACTTCGATAACGTAGGGGATATTTTCTTCGGACAACATCAAATCGACGCGGGCAATGCCAGCGCATTTGCAGTTTCTGAACGCGGCGACGGCGAGCGCCTTAACTTTTTCGGTAAGTTCATCGGGCAGCTCAGCGGGACAAATGTGCGTAGACGCGCCCTTTTTGTATTTCGTTTCGTAATCGTAGCGGCCGGTTGTCGTAGTAATTTCAATCACCGGCAGCGCCTGAGCGTCGTCCTCGTTGCCGTAAACTGCGACGGTAAGTTCGCGCCCGTGAATAAATTCTTCGACTAAAATTTCGTCGCCGTAGCGGAAAGAATTTTCGACGGCGGCGGCAATTTCCTCGGAGCGCTCGACAATTTCAACGCCAATGCTCGAACCCTGATTCGACGCCTTGATAACGACGGGCAGACCGAAAAGTTTTTCAATATCGTCGGGAAGATTTTCCGTGCGCTCGACGGCGCGGTAAACTTTGAATTTCGGCGTGGAAATATCGGCGGCGCGCAGAATTTTTTTCGTCATGACCTTATCCATGGTGATAGCGGCGGCGATAAGGCTGGAGCCGGTGCAGGGGATTTTGAGCATTTCGAGCGTGCCCTGAATCATGCCGTCTTCGCCGTAAAGCCCGTGAACCGCGTTGAAAACTATCGCGCAGTTTGAATTTTTGATATCGGCGGCGAAAGTCTGCGGATTGAGTTCCATTGTCTCGACGTTGTAATTTTTGGACTTGAGCGCATTGAAAATCGCCGTGCCGGTTCTGCGCGAAACTTCCGCCTCGGTCGAAGTGCCGCCCATGACGATGACAATTTTGCTCTGCTTGCGGCGGTAGCGCAGGAGCTCAGCAAGTTCCTCGCCGGTCTTGTAAATATCGCCCGCGCCCATCGTGATAATCAAATCGCCGGCGGTAACAATGTCCGCCAGATACTCAGCGATTTTCGCGCGTTCGGGAATGTAGGAAACCGCCTGATTGGTCGTCGACAGAACCGCTTCAAGAATTGATTCGCCGCTGACGCCAGGAATGACGTTTTCGCCGGCGGAATAAATGTCGGTGAGTACGAGCAAATCCGCGCCGGCAAATGCGCCGCCAAATTCCTTGAGCAAAAGTTTCGTGCGGGTATAGCGGTGCGGCTGGAAAACGCAGATAAGCCGGTTGGGATTAGTTTCGCGCGCCGCCTTGAGCGTGGCAGCAATTTCAGTCGGGTGGTGACCGTAGTCGTCGACAATCCAGATGTTTCTGACGCGGGATTTGGTTTCAAAGCGCCGCTTAGCGCCGTGGAATTTGCTGAGCGCGTCGGAAATTTTCCCGAAGTCAACGCCGATTTGCATAGCGGTAGCAATAGTTGCCAGCGCGTTCAGAACGTTGTGGCGCCCGTGAATCGCCAGCTTAACCCTGCCCAAAAGTTTATCGCCGTTGAAAACTTCAAACGCCACGCCGTCGACGCCCGAACGAATATTTTTCGCCATGAAATCCGCGTCATTGTCGATAGCGTAGGAAATAATTTTTCGGTCGAGTTCGTCGGCGACTTCGCGCAGATTTTCGCTGTCGTAGCAGAGAATCGCAACTCCTTCGTGCCTGTCGAGATTCTCCAGAAAAATTTTGAACGCCGCGCGAATTTTTTCAACGGTGCCGTAGTGGTCGAGGTGGTCGTCCTCAATGTTCGTGACGACGGCGATAGCGGGCTTGAGCTTGATAAAAGAGCCGTCGCTTTCGTCCGCCTCCGAAACAACGTAATCGCCCCTGCCGAGGACGGCGCCGGTGCCGAGGTCAGCAGATTCGCCGCCAATGATAATCGTGGGGTCGACGCCCGCCCTGTGCAGCACGAAGCCAATCATGGAAGTCGTGGTGGTCTTGCCGTGGGCGCCCGCGACGGCGATACCTTTTTTGGAATTGACGAGCATTGCGTTAATGTCGGAGCGGTGGAGCCTGGGAATTTTGAGTTCAGCCGCTTTGAGAACTTCGGGGTTGTCGTGCGGAATGGCGGAGGAAATTACCAGCGCTTCAATTTCGTCGGTGACGTTATCCGCGTCGTGCCCGATAAAAATTTTCGCGCCGAGATTTTTCAGCATTTGAACAGTCGCCGAATCCGCGCGGTCGGAGCCGGAAATTTCGTGGCCGGACTCGATTAGGATTTTCGCCAGCGCGCTCATACCGGCGCCGCCAATCCCAACGAAGTGGAATTTTTTCACGTTCATCATATCGCTAAATCTCAAAATCTTTTCCTCCCCAAAAAAAATTTACTGCGAAGTTCCCGCGCCTGCCTTCGAATTTCTCTGGCGAAAATTTACTGCGACGCCCGCCTGATTAAAATTGCGCCAAAAATCAGACCGATAACGTTTGGAATCCATACAGCGTAAAACGGTTCAATAATTCCGCCGCGCGCCAGAGCGTTTGAAAGCGTCATGATTGAGTAGTAGATAAAAATTATTATGACGCTGAGGGCGAAGCCCATGGACGAGGAATTTCGCGTCGGCTGGAGCCCTAGCGGCACGCCAATCAGCGCGAAAATCAGACTTGCCATTGGTACGGTGACGCGCTGATAAAGTTCCGTTTCGAGTTTCGCCGTGTTCGCGTACTGCGTCTTCATAATTTCGATTTGCGCCTTGAGCTCGTTCATCGTCAGTTCGTCGGGGCGTTTCTGTTCGCGGACGATTTGCATTGGGCTTGCCTTGACCGGAAGAATCTGCTGGCTGAAACGCATTGAGCGGGTGCGGTCGCTCTCGGAAATATCGTAAATCGTTCCTTCGTGCATAATCCACACGTCATTTTTCCACTCGGCGTAGACGGCGTTTTCAACGTGCGTGAGCTTGCCGTTCTCGCCAAATTCCTGCATCGTGACGCCCTGTAAAGTTTCATCGCTCGCACGAAATTCGCGGGCGTAAACCAGCCGCTGAATCTGATTGTTATTAATTTCCTTAACGATAATGTGATCCTGCGACTTCATTTCGGTGTTGCCCTGAATCTCGAAATAAAAAACGTCGTTGCCGGCGCGGTTCGCCCAGGGAACAACGTGCTCATTGAACATAATCGCGCAGAAACTGACGATAACGCCGAGGAAAATTGCGGGCGCGGCGATTCGGCTGAAACTTATTCCGCAGGATTTCATTGCGGTAATTTCGCTGGAACTTGAAAGCCGCCCGAAAGTCAAAAGCGTCGCCAGTAGCATTGACATTGGAAACGTCCACATGATTATTCCTGGCAGGCCGTACACGAAAATTTTCAAGACCGCCGAAATTGACGCGCCGTAGTCCGTGATGTACCGCGCGATTTTGAAAAGCGTCCCCGAGCCGATAAAGACCGCCGAAAACGCGCAGATTCCAAAGACCGCCGCTTTCACGACCTCAAAAAATATGTACCTGTCTAAAATTCTGATGCGCAATAGAAGCCGCTCCCCGCCAGAAATTTGTTATACTTTGTCGAAAATCAGAATCGCCGATTTATAAAATCCCTTTGAGCCGCGCGTTTCCGCCCGCTCCAGTTCAAACCAGTTGTTGTACGTGACCGCCGACGCCATAGAATAGCAAATCTGGCAAAGCGTCAAGCCCGCCAGCTCCTTATCCTCAATCGCGCCCTGAATTTTTTCCTCCAGCTCCCTGTCGCTGAACCCGCTGCAAACTTTAACCTTCATGAAATTGCTCCTTTACAAACCAAAACTGCCGCGCCGGAATTATTTTTCCTTGTCTAAAAGCATAACTACGGACTTATCTGAAATTGCGCCGCCATGTATCGAATTATAACAGATAGTGTTTGAATAATTAATCTGCACGAGATAAAATTTGGCCTTTTCCATTTCGTCAAGCGTGCGCTGAATAATTTCCTCAAGCTCTTCGTCGCAATCCGCGCTGCAAACTTTAACCTTCATTAAAATCGCTCCCTTACAGTTTAAAATTATCGCCGAGGTAGAATTTTTTCGCAATGGGGCTGTCGGCAATTTCCATGGCGCCGCCTTCGAGCAAAATTCTGCCATCGTTGAGAATGTACGCGCGGTCGACGATATTCAGCGTTTCGCGGACGTTGTGGTCGGTTATCAAAATTCCCATGCCGCGTTCGCGCAGGTAGCGAATGATATTTTGAATATCCGCAACCGCCAGCGGGTCGACGCCGGCAAAGGGTTCGTCCAGCAGAATGAACTGCGGCTCCAACGCTAAGCACCGTGCAATTTCTACGCGCCGCCGCTCGCCGCCGGAAAGTTCCGTGCCCTTGCGCTCCCGCACGTGCGTTATGTTAAATTCCTTCAGCAAATCTTCCAGCCGCGCGTCCGCCGCCCTGCGCGAAATGTTCAGCGTCTCCAGTATCGCCATGATATTTTCTTCGACGGTGAGTTTACGGAAAATCGACGCTTCCTGCGTGAGGTAACTAATCCCCAGCTCAGCGCGCCGGTACATCGGCAGCTTTGAAATGTTGACGTTGGAAATGAAAACGTCGCCGGAATCCGGCTTTTCGAGCCCGACAATCATGTAAAACGAAGTAGTTTTGCCCGCGCCGTTTGGCCCCAGCAGACCGACAATTTCGCCCTTCTCAACCCTGAGCGAAACGTTATTGACGACGACGCGCCCCTTGAACGCCTTGACGAGCCTTTTAGCTTCAATATTCATCGTGTCACCAAATTAATTTCTGAAAGGCGAAGTTGTCAGAATTTCGTGCGGCGCAACGGGCTTGTTATTCGCGACGCCGCCGGTCGTCTTAGCCTTATCTGGGTCATCAGCGAGATAAACCGTCAGCCGGTTGCCGCGCAGGGTATTGTTGTCCTGAATCGCCCAGGCGTTGCCGCTGAGCACGGCGCGGCCGTTGTCGCTGGCGTAGTAGTCAACGCGGTCGCCGCCGGCTTCGAGTTGACGCGGAGGATTGACGATATGGACGTTGCCGGTGCCGGTGTAATATTCCTCGTCGAGCCAGCCTTCCATCTGGTCAGCGGAAAAATTCCCGTCGGAGCCGGTGATAAGCCCGCCCGTCGGAATGTAAATGTGCTTGCGGTCGTTGGGATAATAGTCGACGTGCTCGCCGGTAAAAGTGCGCGTGTCGCCGTTGGGATATTTTTCGTTGGGCGCAATTTTCTGCACGCCATTTACGTTGCCGGTCGCCTGCATGTGCCCATAGCCGTCGTTCGAGAGACTTTCGCAGGTAATTTTCAAATCCTCGCGCGTAACTACCACGCCGCCGGTAAGGTAGGCTTCCTGCGTGTTCGTGTTATACATCGCGCTGGCGCCGGTCGCGCGGTCAGCGCCGTATTTGAGCAAAACATTTCCGTTGGCGGTTATCACGCCGGTATTCATGTCGTAATCGACGTTGTCGGCGTTGACTTCGGACGGAACTTTATTTTCTGCGGCGGCAGATTTTCTCTTGTCGTTGTTCCGCATGAAAACTTTGCCGGTCGCCTGAACTTTGCCGGTGTCCATGTCGTAATCAATTTCGTGCGCCGTGACTTCAGAAAGCGAATCGCTCCCCGCCGAAAAAGCCGTCGAATTAATCAGAGCCGCCGCGCAGGTTATCGCGCAAATAATTTTCCAACGCATCATCTTTTTCCTCCAAATCGCTGTCATTTTCGACGCCCTTGACGACGTGCGCATTTCCAATCAGCTTGAATCTGCGCAGACCGTTGCGAGCCTCCGCGCGTTCGCCAGTCGCCCGCATATCGTCTTTGGAAACTTTCACGTCTTCGGTTGCAACCAGAACTTCGTCCGCGCCAACCCAGTCGAGTTTGCCACAGGTCAGCCTGGCGCCTTCGCTGTCGTTCACGGCAACTTCGCCCTCAATGTGAATGTCGCCGGACTGCTGGTCGTAGGTGCCGCGCTTAGCGAAAATCTCTACGAATCTGCCGTCGCGCTGATAAAATTTTCCCGCGAAATCTGTAAAGCTGACGTTTTTCGTTTCCACGTCAACGACCATGTGCCCCGAAGTTATCTCAAAAAATTTTTCGCCGTTGCGCTCCTCGGTAAAGGTGTTGCCTTCGTATTCCATGGTTGAAGGCGGATCCAGCCTGTCGATTGACGGCGGCGCGTCGGGCGTCGTGCTGACTACCCACACAACCAGCGCCACGAACAACGCCAGAATTATCACCACTAAAATTTTTCCAATGCGTTCCATTATCAGCGCTCACTTTTCACGGTATGATGTTTGCCAGTTTTTTGCATTTCCGGCGGCGTGTTCCAGCGTTTCTGAAACCACAGCCACTGCGTAGGATTTTCGCGAATGACCTGCTCCAGAATGCGCGTCATTTTTTCGGTAAAGCGGAACAAATCGCCGTCAGTGTCGCCGGTATCTTCGAAGTGCAGGACTTCAAAAATTTTCACGAGATGCCGACCGTTCGGCTGACGAATGATAAACGCTGGCAGTACCGGCGAGTTGAATTTTTTTGAAAAAACTGCGGGACCCATTGGCGTCGACGCGGTTTTTCCCAGAAAATCTATAAACGCGCCGCCTGGCCCTGCGTCCTGGTCTGCGAGGAAGCCGAGAATTTTCCCTTTCCTGAGCGCGCGCCCTGCTGCTAAAAGTTCGCTCGTGCCACGGTTGAAAATTTCTACGCGAATCGTCGCCCGCAAATCGTCCAGCGCCCGCGAATATTCCTGATTCGGCTGCAACTTCGCTATCGCCGTCACCGGCATTCCGTTGAGCGTAAACGCCGCGCTGAGCCATTCCCACGTACCGACGTGCCCCGTTAAAACTACGACGCCGTGTCCTTCCGCCAGCGCTGCCCGCATTCGTTCAAGGTGGTCTATTTCAATGTACTGCGACAGATTTTTTTCGTTCAGGTTCGGCATGTACAAAATGTCCAGCATGTTCCGCGCGAGATTCACGAACGACTCCCGCACGAGTTTCCGCGCCTGAGCCTCAGAAATTCCCAGCGCCGGCATCATCTGCGCTACCGCCCGCTCGCGCTGCTTTTTCACGAAAAGATAGTACAAATTCCCCAGTATCCGCCCGCAAAATAACAGCACGTCGTACGGCAAAAACCTCACCAGCCGACTCAAAGTCATCAGCGCATTGTATAACATTTCGACCCCTGCCAAATTAAATTTTTTCTTCGACCGTCGTGTATTCGCGAATAATTTCCGCCCACTTGCCCTGCGCCTTCAAAATAAATTCCAGCACTTCACGAACGGCGCCGCGCCCGCCAAATTTTTCCGCCACGAAATGCGCGCGCTCCTTAACTTCAATTTTAGCGTCGCCGACCGCCGCGCGAAATCCAACCTGTACGAAAACCGGCAAGTCCAGAACGTCGTCCGCCACGTACGCAATTTCCTCGTCGCGCAGATTAAATTCCGCCTTGAGCTCCCTGTAAGCGCCGCGCTTGTTCATGTGCCCCTGCTTCACGGCGGTAATCCCAAGCTCCTTCGCGCGGTTGGAAGTGCAGACAGATTCGCGGCCAGTCAGAATCGCCGTCTGCAAGCCCGCACGATGCGCTACGGTAATTCCAAAACCGTCGTGGCAGTGAAACGCCTTGAAAAGCTCGCCGCCAGCGCCAATGTAAATTCCGCCGTCCGTCAGCACGCCGTCCACGTCGAAAATTATCAGCTTAATTTTTTTCGCCCGCTCGTAAGCGTCTTCAGAAATTTTCATACTACGCCCTGCCTCAGCAAATCTGTCAGGTGAACTATTCCCACAGGATTATTTTCCGCGTCGACGACCGGCAAAACTGTTATGGGACGCGGCTGATGTTTTTCCATGACCGACAGCGCCGCCGCCGCCAGTTTGTCCGCGCTGATTATAAGCGGCTCCGCTTTCATTATGTGTTCAACCGGCTCGTCGATAAAATTTTTATCCTTTTCGAGTGCGCGGCGAATAATTCCGTCGGTAACCAGCCCGATAAATTTATTGTTCGCGTCAACGACAGAAACCGCGCCGAGACCCTTCGCCGTCATTTCAAAAAGCGCGTCCTTCGCCGTGGCGCCGACTTTCACGATAGGATTATCCTTGCCGCTGTGCATAACGTCGCCTACAGTCAGCAGAAGTTTCCTGCCGAGCGCGCCGCCTGGGTGGAACAGCGCGTAATTCTGCGCCGTAAATTTTTTCTCGTCCATGAGCGTCATTGCAATCGCGTCGCCCATCGCCAGAGTCGCCGTGGTTGACGCCGTGGGAGCCAGACCCAAAGTGCAAGCCTCGCGCTCGACGCCAATGTTTATGAAGTAGTCAGCGTTCCTGCCGAGCGAAGAAGTTTTCCGCCCGCTCATTGCAATAATTTTCGCGCCAATCCGCCGAATCACCGGCAGAATGTTGACAATCTCAGAACTCTCGCCGCTGTTTGAAATTGCCACGACAATATCGTTTTCGGTAATCATTCCCAAATCGCCGTGATAAGCTTCGGCGGGGTGCAGGAAAAAAGCCGGCGTACCCGTTGACGCAAGCGTCGCCGCAATTTTCCGCCCGACGTGACCGGATTTTCCCATTCCCGTCACAATCACGCGCCCTTTGCACCGCAAAATTTCACGCACTGCCGCCACAAATTCTTCGTCGACGCGCGCGATTAAATTTTCTACCGCCGCCGCCTCGATTCTCAGCGTCTCTATCGCCCGTTCCTTAATCATTCTCAAACCTCGCAAAGATTTTTAGCGGCCTCGTGCACCGCAAGTACATTTTTCAATAAATTTTCCAACTTGTCAAGATAAATCATGTTCGCGCCGTCCGAGAGCGCCTCCGCCGGATTGTCGTGCACTTCAAGGAACAAGCCGTCAATCCCGACAGCCGCCGCCGCCCGCGCCAAATATCCAACGAACTCGCGCTGACCGGCGGAACTAGTGCCCGCGCCGCCAGGAAGCTGCACGCTGTGCGTCCCGTCAAAAATCACTGGGTAGCCGAAACTCCGCATAATCGGCAGCCCGCGCATGTCCACAACCAGATTGTTGTAGCCGAAACTCGTGCCGCGCTCGGTGAGCATAATTTTTTCCGCGCCGGATTCCTGCAGCTTGACTACGACGTTTTTCATATCGTTCGGCGAAAGGAACTGCCCCTTCTTGACGTTGACGACTTTGCCCGTCTTCGCCGCCGCCGAAAGTAAATCCGTCTGCCTGCACAGGAACGCCGGTATCTGAATTATATCCGCGACCTGCGCGACCGGCGCCGCCTGAAAAGTTTCGTGAATGTCCGTGACGATTGGAACTTTCAGCTCAGATTTTATCGCCGCCAGAATTTTTAAGCCTTCCTCCAGGCCTGGTCCGCGAAAACTTTTTATCGAGGAGCGGTTCGCCTTGTCGAACGACGCCTTGAAAACGTACGGCAGATTCAAATTCCCAGCGATTTCCTTAGCGCGCCGCCCAATTTTTAAACTGCGCTCAAAGCCTTCGAGCACGCACGGCCCCGCCATGAGAAAAAGTTTCCCGCCGCCAACTTCGATATTTCCAATTTTAAACGTGTTCAATTTTTTCACCAGCCTTACGGTAAATTTCGTTGACGCGCGCCAAATCTTCCTCGGTATCGACGCCGACAAATTCGCAGTCGCTTTCAATCACGCGGATTTTGTAGCCATTTTCCAGCGCACGGAGCTGTTCGAGAGACTCAGCCCGTTCAAGCGGCGTAGGTTGCATTTTCGCATACGCCAGCAGAAAATCCCGCCGGTACGCGTAAATCCCGATGTGCTTGAAAGTTTTCGCCACGCCGGAATTTCGCGGGAAAGGAATTTGCGAGCGCGAAAAATACAGCGCGTCATGATTTTTATCGAAAACAACTTTGACGTTATTGGGATTTTGAATTTCGGCGGCGTCAGTCAGCTCAACCGCAACGGTCGCCATCTGTAAATTTTCATCGCCGACAAATTCGCTGACAAGCTCGTCAATCAGCGCGGGCTCAATCAGCGGCTCATCGCCCTGCACGTTCACGATAACTTCGACGCTCGGAAATTTTTCAGCGACTTCAGCGAGGCGGTCGGTGCCGGTTTTATGGTCGGCGCGCGTCATAACCGCTCTGCCGGAATTTTTTTCAACCGCCGCCAAAATTCTCTCGTCGTCCGTAGCAACGATAACTTCAGCGACGGATTTAGAAAGTTTCGCGCGCTCATACACGCGGCAAATCATCGGGACGCCGCAAATTTCGCGCAGAGGCTTGCCAGGCAGACGCGTCGAAGCGTACCGCGCCGGAATTACACAAATCGCGTTCACATTTTTCAGCTCGATTCTTTTTCTAATAATTATATTTCATTCGCGAATTTGTTTCAAGATATTTCGGCGGCTTTTAAAATTCCTGTGCAAAATTCGGCGGGAACTGGTATAATTGGCGCGGAAATTGTTTGTGAGATTTTTAGAAGGATGAATGCTCATGGAAAATCGGGCGCCGAATCCACCACCAGAGGAATTTTTCGAGAAAAAAAGCAACGCGATATTTTTACTTTTCTCGCTGCCGGCGATACTGGCGGGGCTTTTCGTGATTGTCTACATTTACTTATCGAATCCTTTCCAGAAAGAGCCGGTCGTGGAAATTGTGCCGGAAAATAATTTCACTAAAACTTTGCGCGTGGTGACGGACATGGACTACGCGCCGTATTCGTACGTCGACAGGTACGGGCGCCCCTGCGGTCTGGACGTGGAACTGATTAACGAAATTGCCAATCGCCTGCAGATGAATCTGGATTTGAAACTCATGCCGTGGGACGGCGCCAACAGATATTTCGAGCGCGGCGACGCCGATGTTATCATGAACGTGGAGTCGGATTTAATCGTCGGCAACCCGAACATTATCGCCACGATTCCTACGACGGAAAAGCAGTACGTGGTTTACGGGCGCACGCCAATTTCCAACGTGGCGGATTTGTACGGGCGGCGCGTGGCGTCTTTGCACAGAGTGCCTGGGCTGGGGCTTGACGACGAAATTTCTTACGTCGATTCCTACGAAAAAATTTTTGCGGCGCTCAAGTCCGGCGAGTACGAATTTGCTATCTGCCCGATTCAGGTCGGCAATGATTTTCTGGAAAAATTTGACCTGTACGACGTTCAGCCGAGCTACGCCGTCACGCACGTTTTCGGCTCCATGGTTTTGCACCCGCAGGACACAATGCTCCGCGTCCGCATTAACGCCGTACTGATTCAAATGCAACAGGAAGGGCGCATTGAGGAACTCCACCGCAAATGGATTCGCCAGCACTACGAAAATATGACGTTCGTCCAGATGATTGAAAGCCGCCCGTGGCTCGTCGCGGGGATTATCGTTTCGCTGCTGCTGGTTTTCCTGCTGATAGTTTACATTATGTTCCAGTACCGCAACGCCAAAATCGAGCGCGCGCACACGCTCCAGCTGCAGGAAAATCTTGACATAATCAACCTGCAGAAAGAGGCGCTGAAAAGTCAGCAGGAAGAACTTTTGGAGGCGAAAAACCGCGCCGAGGAAAGCAGTAAGGCGAAGTCCACGTTCCTTTTCAACATGAGCCACGACATTCGCACGCCAATGAATGCGATTATCGGCTACGTCGAACTTTCCAAAAAACTTCACGCGCTTTGCGAAAACTGTACGCGCCCGCACTGCCCCGACGAAGTTCCCGCGCGAATGTACGACTTCCTGAAAAAAATCGACGCCTCCAGTCAGCATTTGCTCGCGCTGATTAATGACATTCTCGAAATGAGCCGGATTGAAAGCGGCAAAATGGAACTCGAAACCGCGCCCGTCAACATTCGCAAAATTTTTTCCGACGCCTACGACATGTTCGCAACCCAGATGCGCACGAAAAATATCAGCTTCAGCGTCGACAGCGCGCGCGTTAAGGATAAATTTGTAATTTGCGACGAACACTGCTTCAACCGCGTGCTTTTAAATCTGCTGAGCAACGCTTACAAGTTCACGCCCGAAAATGGAAAAATTTCCGTGACGCTCGCGCAGATTGGCGAAAGTCTCGGCGGCGTCGGCGCGTACGAATTTCGCGTTAAGGACAGCGGAATTGGTATGACGGAGGAATTTGCTAAAAAAGTTTTCGAGGCGTTCGAGCGCGAAAGGACTTCAACCGTCAGCAAAATTCAGGGTACCGGCCTCGGTATGGCGATTACGAAAAGCATTGTGGATTTGATGGGCGGCACGATTCAAGTTCTTACAGCGCCAGGCAAGGGCACGGAATTTATCGTCGACGTTCGGTTCCAGCTCACCGACGAAATTGCTGACGACGCGCCCGAAGTTGACGAAAACGCCGGCGAAATTGATTTCAGTCAGAAAAAACTTCTGCTCGTCGAGGATATTGAAGTCAACCGCGAAATTGCCGTGATGATTCTTGAGGAAGTCGGCTTTGAGGTCGATACCGCTGAGAACGGCAGGGAGGCGCTCGAAAAAGTTAAAGCGTCGCAACCAGGCGATTACGACGCGATTTTGATGGATATTCAAATGCCGATTATGAACGGCTACGAGGCGGCGCGCGCAATTCGCCAGCTCGAAAATCCCGCGCTCGCTAAGATTCCGATTATCGCAATGACCGCCAACGCGTTCAGCGACGACGTTCACGCTGCGCTTGAAGCCGGAATGAATGCGCATATCGCTAAGCCGCTCGACGTTCCGAAAATGCTGGAAACGCTGGCGGAAGTTCTGCGCTGATTATTTAAACAGGTCGGAAAATCTCTGCACGATAGATTCTTTCTGCGTCATAACGTCGGTGTAATTTATTTTAATTCCGCTGAGCAGGGCAACTTCCGGCGCGGGCAGATTGTACTTTTCTGGCATGGTTACATCGATTCGCACGGGAACAGTTCCGGCGTTGGCAACCATCTGCTGAGCTTCCTGGCTCAAAAGGTAGTCGACGAATTTTTTGGCGGTCTCTTTATTGGGCGCGTCTTTGAAAATCGCAACGGGGCTGGGAACCATTAAAAGTTCGGGCGGGTAAACCATTTTCAGCGGCGAACCCTTATCGATTTTCGCGGCGGTAATGTAGTCGACGCCCAGGCACGCGGTCAGCTCGCCGGTCGCCGTATCGTCAACGACTCTGCCGGAACCCTTGCTTTTAATCGCGCCGTTTTCGCGCAGGCGTTCAAGGTAGCTCCAGCCGAATTGTTTTTCAAGCAGCGCAACGCTCATGAAAGCCGTGCCGGAAAGCGCTGGGTCAGCGATACCGAAGGCGTCTTTGTAAAGCGGAGCGGTCGCAATTTCTTCCCACGAAGTCGGCGGCGTAGCAACTTTTTCCGTGTTAATGACGATACCGAGAGTGCCGAGGCGCGCGGCGGTAAAGGAGCCGTCGTAGTCGTCGAACGGGTTCAGCAGCTCATTGAAATTCGTCGGCTGGTACTGTTCAAGCAGACCTTCCGCCTTCATTTCGTAAAAATCTGGGACTTCGCTTGTCCAGATAATATCAGCCAGCAAATGCCCGCTCTGCCGCTCAGCCGCAAGTTTCGCCATGATTTTTCCTGCGCCGGCGGACTGGTAGTCAATCTCGACGCCAGGATTTTGCTTTTTGAAACCCTCGATAATCCCGCCAATCAGCGATTCCTTCATCGAAGTGTAAATCACGAGCTTGTTGGCGGATTTTTTTGCGCCGGAATTGTCTTCGCCGCAGCCCGCAATTCCCAGCGCCAGCACTGACAGCATTAGAACTGCGAAAATTTTCCTGAACATAAAACTCATCTCCTAAAAAATTATTTCGGCTGACGTTCGCCAAGTTTTTCGTTTAGGCGACGGCGAAGTTCCCGCTGAAATTCTTCCGCGCCGGTCTGGAATTTAACTTCGACGCAAATCACGAAAATTGGAATGTTCCAGTTGGTCTTAGCGAACTCGGCGGGAATTTTCACGGCGTCCTTTTCGGTAATGACAATCGATTCAGCGCCTAGCGCGTCCGCCTGCTGCAAAACGTCCTGCATTTCCTTGACGGTGTATTCGTGGTGGTCGGGGTAGCGAATGCTCTCAATAATTTCCGCGCCCAAATCCCTCAGCGTGCGCTCGAACGACGCAGGATTTCCAATCGCAGAAACCGCCATGATTTTTTTGCCGGAAATGCTCTCGACGCAGACGCCTTCGCTCGACAGGTCGATAAACCATTCGGCCAGCGGAATGAAACAGCGCGGCTGGTGAATGCTCTCGACGATTTTGGCTTCGGCGTTGTATTTGTGGACGGTCTCGCGAATGTTTGAAACCGCGCCCGCCGCCGCCTGGTCAACCTTCGTGATAAGGCAGACGTCCGCGCGACTGATATGCGACATGGATTCGCGCAGAGTTCCGCGCGGCAGTAAGTGCCCGTTGCCGAAAACGTTCACCGCGTCGACGAGCAGAATATCCATATCGCGAATCAGCTGCCAGTGCTGGTAGCCGTCGTCGAGAATCGCAACTTCCGCGCCGAAATGTTCAATCGCGTATTTGCCGGTGACAGCGCGCTCAGCTCCAATCAGCACAGGAACGTTGGGCAGATGTTTGGCGAGCATGTAAGCTTCGTCGCCCGCCTCCGCCGCGTCCATGTGGAGCGTCTTGCCGTCGGAAACGATACCAATTTCGCCGTGCCACTTCGAGCGGTAGCCGCGATTGAGAATAACGACGCGGTAGCCCAGGTCGCGAATTTCGCGCGCGAGCCGCTGAGCCGTTGGCGTTTTGCCGGTGCCGCCGACGGTGATGTTTCCGAGGCTGATAACGTAGCAGTTGAGCCTGTCTTTGCCGGAAATTCCCAGCCGGTAGCCGAGCAGTTTGATATTGACGAGCTGTTCATAAACCAGCGAGAAAAGGTAAAGCACGCCCATGACGAGGCGCATTGAAATTCCGTCCGCCTTTTTGATATGAATCAGGTGCCCGAAGTAGGTGCGGATATTTTCGATTTTCTGCGTGGTATGCGGATGGCGGGCGTTTTCGCGGGCTTCGTATTCAGTCAGAACTTTTCGCAGGAGGACAGCAGATTTCCTTGAGGCGCCGCGATTTTCCAGCACGATTTTCAAAGTTTCGTCTTCGAGCTGCCTGCGGTGCTGAGCGTCGTCGAAAAGTTTGCGCGTCTGCTCAACGAGTTCGTCGGGGCTGTTGACGGTAATGCAGGCGTTGCGGTTTTTGAAAAGCGCGTGGGTGTCCTTGAAATTTTCCATGTGGTGACCGACGATAATCGCCTTGCCGTGCGCCGCCGGTTCCAGAATGTTGTGGCCGCCGTGAGTTACGAGACTGCCGCCCACGTAAATCACGTCGCCGACGCTGTAAACCTGCCCCAGCTCGCCAATCGTGTCGAGGATAATCACATCTTCGTTATTGGGCGGACGCTTCTGAAGTTCGGTGCGGGTGCCGACGGTAAAGCCGGCGCTCCTGCAAATTCCGATAACTTCACGCGTACGCAAAAGTTCGCGCGGAGCGATAACAAGGCGGGCTTTGGGGTGCGTTTCGCGGACGGCTTTGAACGCGCGGAGAACATAATCTTCCTCGCCGCGATGTGTACTGCCCGCCAGTAAAATTCCGTCGGCGTCTTTCAAACCCATGTCCGACAGAATTTTTTCGCGCTCTTCGGGCGTCACGTCGGTATAGGTCTGATCGAATTTCGTGTTGCCGGTGACGGTTACGAGTTCGGGCGGCGCGCCGAGTTCTATTATGTAATTCGCGTCAATCGGCGACTGCATGGCGAAAAATTTCACCGTGCTTATCATGTCCGTCAGAATCGAAAACATGTACTTGTAGCGCCGGACACTTTTTTCAGAAATTCGCCCGTTGACCATCATAACCGGAATGTGGAGCTGCCGCGCAGTCATGAAAAAGTTCGGCCAGAGTTCGGTTTCGACGTTCAAAAAAATTCGCGGGTGGATTCTGCGCAGTACCGACGCCGCCACGAACGGCAAATCCAGCGGGAAATAAATTATGCTGTCCGCGTCCTTGATTATTCGGTTCGCCATTTCGTAGCCGGAAGTTGTCACGACCGAAACTAAAATTGGCGACTTCGGAAATTCGCGCCGAAATTCTTTGATAAGCGGGCTTGTCGCGACGATTTCGCCGACTGATGCCGCGTGTACCCATATGCAATTTTTTTTCGCGACCGGCTCCAGCGCGCCTTCCGGAAAAAATCCAAGGCTCTGCTTTATCCGTTCGACGAAGCCTTTTTCGCGTATCGAACGAATCATGAAGACCGGAATTATAATTATCACGACCAGTATCGCCGCGAGGTTGTAGAGTAGCTGCATAAAAGCGCCCCTTCACAATTTCAATCACTATATTTTATTTCGCACGGCGATTTTTTGCAACCTAAATCTTTCGGATTTTATGAACGCGCATTTTGTCGAGCCACTGAGAAATTTTCAGCTGAATCTGCGTCAAATCGTTCACGCGGCGGATAACCGCTTCGTCGTAAATATTTGGGTCGCCGACAACTTCAGCCGCCAGCGCAATTTCTTTGGCGTCACCGAGGTTCAAAATGAGTTCGTCGCTGCCGTCAAAAATTTCGCTCAAAATAATTTTGTCGTCGGATTTGGCGGTAATTTTAACCGGCGCGTCGACGTGGAATTTGTACAGGCCGAGCGGAATTTTTTCGACTTCGTAGGGCACGTCCCAGCGGTAGAAAAAATTTTTCCCGATGATAAGTTTGATGAACGGCGCAATTTTTCTGAGCGGGTCGGCGTTCGCGAAAAATTCAGCCTCAGCAATTCCGAAATCGGCGCCGCCTTCGACGAGTTCAATTTCAGCGCGGCGCACGAAAATTTTTTCAGTGTCGATAACCAGCGGCAGGCCGTGGCTCGGCAGTTCGTAAAAATTTTCAAGGGAGCCATTGTCAAGCGTCAGACGGATTTTAATTTTGGCGGGCGAATCGTCGAGCGGGTTGCCGTAAACAACGACGCGACGGACTTGAACTTCCTCTTGCCAGTCGAACGCCAGAATTTTATCGCGGGAAATTTCGCCGCCGGTAATTTTAAAATCGCACGCGGCGGGATTGGAAACCTGCGCGAAGAACGCCTGATTATCGGTGCGGCGCTCGAAGAAAATTTCATCGGAATTGCAAATTCGCAGAGCTGACCAGTGATTTTTCTTGTAAGCGAAAATTGCGCTCGCGAGCGGATTATTTTTGAGCAGAGTTTTGCGGCAGGCTTCGGGTACGGGAAAGCGGACGCGTTCAGCCCAGGAAAAATTCGCGCGGTCGATAGCGTCGAAGTCGTAGCCGTCGGTTACGCCAATTTTCGGGTGCTTGACTGACAAAAGATTTGGCGCGTAAAAATCCGGCGGCGCATTGAGCGCAGTTGCAACGGCGAATTTTTTGTAAACTTCGGGGCGGTAGTCGGGCATTTCGCGCAGAATTTCGCCGAGAGTTTTCTCAAAGGCGGCGGATAAATTTTTGTGAGCGGGAGTTTCAGCCTCGACGCAGAAAATAATATTCGGGCGCAGTTCGACAATCAGCCAGCGCAAATCTGCCGCGTAAACAATTTTGTCGCGCGAGACGCCCAGAATTTTCAGCGCGTGGATATTTTTCGACGTGGGAGATTTCTCAGCGGAATACGCCACGAAAATTTCAGCGCGGGCGGTAGCTAAGTTCAGAATCATGTTGCCCGCCAGCGTAATTTCATCGCCGAAGTTCGCCGCAAGAATCAAAATGCGCGTCCCGAAATACGAGCGCTCAAAAAACGAATTGCCGATAGCTGAAAATTCCTCGTCGCTGGCAATTTCGTCGTAGAGTTCGAGCGTGCCCGCCAGCCCAGATTCAAAAATTTTGTTCATGAAAACACCAGCTTTAATATTTTCAAATTTGCCTTTCGCTGTGATATAATACCAAAAATTTTTCTGAAAGGCAGTGCTGAGTTTGAAATTTTTCAGTAGACTTGCGGCGGGAGTTGTTGGCTTGACGCTGATTTTTTCTACGGCGTCCGCAGCGGAAAATCCTGCCGCTAAAAAAGTTGAAAAGCGCGTGGCGATAAACGTCGCCAACCTCACCATGGCTTTCTACGAAGACGGCGTGAAGGTTGCGGAATATCCGCTGGGTCTTGGCAGGACGACCACGCCCACGCCCGTCGGCTACTTCAAAATTCTCACCAAGGAAATCAATCCGCCGTGGATTGACCCGCAGGACCCCGAATACATTGTTTCCTCCGGCCCCGAAAATCCGCTCGGCTATCGCTGGATGCAGATTTTTGGCAACTACGGCATTCACGGCACCAACCGACCCGACAGCATTGGCGGCTACGTTTCCAACGGCTGCGTTCGTATGCGCGAACCCGACGTTGAAAAAATTTTTGACGCCGTAGAAGTCGGCACGCCCGTCGACATCACTTATAACCGCGTCGTCGTTGAGAAAATTCCTGACGGCTCGGTTGTCTATTCGATTTTCCCCGACGGCTACGGCTGGCAGGAAATTGACGCCGCTTACGTCAACCGCTGGCTCGAACCCTACGGCGTGGCGCCCTTCGAGAGCGACGCTCAGATTGATGAAAAAATTCAGCTCAGCGACGGCAAACCTACGACAATCGGCAAGCCTTACAATATCGAAATCAACGGCAGGCGCGTCAATCCCGTCGAGGCAAATGACAAAAACTTTTTGGCTAAAGCCGTCCAGCGCGATAACATAAATTATCTGCCCGCCGTTCCAATGGCGATGGCGCTCAAAACCCGCCTCGAATGGCGCGCCGGCGAAGGAACTTTGAAAACCGCTTACGGCACAGTCACCGGCTTCGAGAGCAAAAATCAAATCTACTGCAACGCCGACGACGCAATTATTCTGTTCAATCTTGACGGCGGCCTCCAGAATATTTCCGATAACCCCGCCGACGGCAAAGTTTTCAAATTCTACGTCGCTGATAAAAAGCTCGAACGTAAAGTCAAAAAGGAACAGGCCGCTCAGGCTAAGCCCGCCGCCGAAACCAAGCCCGCTGACGATAAAAAATCCGATAAGAAAAAGTCTAAGGATAAGAAAAATAAAAAATCCAGCGAAGTGAAGGTGCAGGAAAATGAACCGATTGGTAATAGTTGACGGCACGAATATTTTTTACCGCGCGTTCTACGCCATGCCGAATCTCACGGCGCCCAGCGGCGTCCCGACCGGCGCGATAACCGGCTTCGCGAACATCACGCTGAAAATCCTGCGCGAATACGAGCCCGAATTTGCCGCAATCGCTATGGACACTTCGCGCGTGACTTTCCGCACGGAAATTTTTCCAGAATACAAGGGCGGCCGCGAAAAAACTCCCGACGAATTAATTTCCCAGCTCGGCATTCTTGAAGAGTTCGCTGACGTGCTCGGTATCAAAGTTCTGACGGCGGAAAATTTTGAGGCGGACGACATAATTGGAACGCTGGCGGCTCAGGCGTCGAGTGAATTTCTCGTTGACATCATTAGCGGCGACCGCGACACTTTCCAGCTGATTAACAGAAATACGCGCGTGCTTTTCCCGAAAACCAGCAGCGTTGAAATTTACGACGAAGAAAAATTCCGCGCCGAATTTGGCTTTGAGCCCGCGCTCCTCGTCGACTACAAGGCACTGGCTGGCGACACTTCCGACAACATTCCTGGCGTCCCTGGCATCGGCGCTAAGACCGCAACCAAACTGATTCATGATTTTGGCGCGCTCGAAAATGTTCTGGCTAACAGCGAAAAAATTTCTTCCAAAAAGTTCCGCGACGCCGTTCAGTCCGGCGCTGAAATGGGCAGGCTCAGCAAAACTCTCGCGCAGATTGTCCGCGACGTTCCTGGCATAAATTTCACGCCGCAAAGTTTCAGAATCACGCCGAATCTCGCGCGCGTCGACGAATTTTGCAGCCGCTACGCCCTCGCCGTCGCCCGCAAGCGCATTCACGAACTCTACGACGCCACCCAAAATCTTTTCGCCAGCTTTCGAGACGATTCGCCCGCCGACATTCTCGAAGTCCCCGCAGCCTCAGAGTTCAGCCACGAAAAAATTTTCAGCGCAGAGACTTTGACTGTCGCCGGTAACTGCGTCAAAGCGGGCGGCGAAATTTTCCTGGTCGACGCTGCTCAGCGCGAAGAAATTTTCAACAGCTTCACCGGCAAAATTATCGTCCACGGCTTGAAAAAAATTCTGCACGGCGCGAATATCGCTAACGTTTCCAACTTTTTCGACGTGGAACTGGCGGCGTATTTACTCTATCCCGAGCGCGAAAAATATACCTGCGCCGAACTTCTGACGCTGGAATTTGGTCTGCGCCTTCCCGACGATTCTCCCGCCGCTCATACGGTCGCGCTGGAAAAATTGGGCGCGCTTTACACTGAAAAATTATCCGCCGCCGCTCTCGATAAACTTTATGCAGAAATGGAACTGCCGCTCGCCGAAGTCTTAGCTAAAATGGAAATGCGCGGCGTCTACGTAGACACCAGCCGCCTCGACGAAAAATCCGCCGAACTCGAAGCGCGTATCGCCGCCATTGAGCAGAAAATTTACGAACTCGCCGGCGAAAATTTCAACATCAATTCGCCAAAGCAGCTCGCCGAAATTCTTTTTACGAAGCTCAAACTGCCGGTTATCACGCAGACCAAAAAGAAAACCAAATCCGGCGTCTCAACTAACGCGGAAGTCCTTGAAACTCTGCGCGGCGTTCACCCAATAATCGACGAAATTCTAAATTTCCGCACGCTGACGAAACTCAAGTCAACTTACCTCGACGGAATCAAGGCGCTGATCAATCCGAAAACGCACCGCGTCCACACGAATTTCAATCAGACCGTGACGGCGACCGGCCGCCTTTCCAGTTCCGACCCGAATCTCCAGAACATTCCCGTCCGCACCGACGAAGGCAGGGAAATTCGCGCGCTGTTCGAGCCAGGCGACGGCTACGACTTTTTAGTTTCCGCCGACTATTCGCAGATTGAACTTCGGCTGCTTGCGCATATGTCCGGCGACGAAAATTTGATTGACGCCTTTTTGAACGGGCAGGATATTCACGCGCGCACCGCCGCTGAGGTTTTCGGCGTCGCACTCGACAACATCACGCCCGACCTGCGCCGCAAGGCAAAGGCCGTCAATTTCGGCATCGTCTACGGCATAAGCGATTACGGGCTGTCCATGGATTTGAAAATTTCCCGCCGCGAGGCTGGCGAGTACATTCAGCTTTACTTCGCGCGCTATCCCAACGTCAAAAATTTTCTCGACGCCACGATTCACGAGGCGCACGAAACCGGCTGCGTTACGACCATGTTCGGGCGCCGCAGATTTCTGCCGATGATTAAGAGCGCGAACTTCCACCAGCGCGGCCTGGCTGAACGCATGGCGATGAACACGCCGATTCAGGGCAGTGCCGCCGATATTATCAAGCTGGCTATGATTCGCGCGGAAAAAAATTTACAGGGACTTGACAGCCGGATAATTTTGCAGGTGCACGACGAACTTGTTGTCGAGGCGAAGGCCGCTGAGCTTGAACAGGTTGAAAAAATCCTGCGCGACGCAATGGAAAACGTCGTGGCGCTGAAAGTTCCGCTGGTTGTTGACGTTCACTATGGAAAAAATTGGGCGGTGGCAAAATGAAAAATTCTACAGCTAAAAAAATTGGCGAACTCATTGAGCGTTATCCCGCGCTGGAAGTTTGCCGCGAAAGTCTGAACACAGCGGCTGAAAAAATCTGCGCGAGCTTTAAAGGCGGCGGCAAGCTCATGACCTGCGGGAACGGCGGCTCGGCGGCGGACGCTCAGCATATCGTTGGCGAACTCATGAAAGGCTTTATCCTGCCGCGAAATGTTGACGAAAATTTTCTGCGCCGCGTCGAAAAATTTTTCCCAGACGACGTGAATTATTTCAGGGAAAATCTTCAGGGCGCGCTTCCGGCAATTTCCCTCGTCGGCGAAACCGCGCTGAATACCGCCTTCGCGAACGATAAGGCGCCGGATTTAATTTTCGCGCAGCAGGTTTTCGGGCTCGGCAGGCGCGGCGACGTTCTGCTGGCAATTTCTACTTCCGGCAATTCCGATAACGTCGTTTACGCCGTCGAAGTTGCGAAAATTCTCGGCGTCACCACAATTTCGCTGACGGGCAGGCGCGGCGGTAAACTCCGGCACATTTCCGACGTGACAATCTGCGCGCCGTCCGACGAAACTTTTAAGATTCAGGAATTTCACCTGCCGATTTACCACGCGCTTTGCATTGCCGCTGAGAATGAATTTTTCGGCGAATGAAAATCCCGCGCCCGCTGCAGTCGCGGGCAATTTTTTTGTGTACAAATTTGCCGAACCTGCTATAATATCCGTAAGAAAAATTTTGAAGGGGGAAACTTCAAATGAGCGAAACCCGACCGCTATTTCAGTTGCAGGATCTGCGCGGGCGACTGGCGGAGCACAAGTACAAAATGACGCCGCAGCGCAAGGAAATTCTGCAGATATTTGTTGAGAACGGCGACGGGCGGCACCTGAGCGCCGAGGAAGTTCATGACCTTCTGCGCGAAAAAGATTTCGATTTCGGTCTGGCGACGGTTTACCGCAACGTCGAACTGCTGACTTCGCTGGGAATTTTAAACAAAATCGAATTTGGCGACGGGCGTGCACGCTACGAGCTGAGTTCCGGCGACCCGCAGCTCCATCAGCACCACCATTTAATCTGCCTCAAGTGCAAAAAGGTTATCGAGTTCGAGGAAGATTATCTGGACGACGTGGAAAAAATTATTTCCGAGAAATCCGACTTCCAGATTCTCAACCATGAAGTGAAATTTTTCGGCTACTGCAAAGACTGCCGCGAATAAATTTTTTGGAGGTGCAAGCGTGCAAATTAAAAATTTTAAGCTCAACAGCGACGACCAGGTTATAGTAAAAATCACCGGCGAAGTTCTGCGCGCCTTTCATATCGAGACCGTCGGCGCCGATTCTGACGCCGATTTCGACCGCTTTGAAATTGAAAATACCGTCAGGGGCGATAAAGTTACCACGCGGCTCGTCATAGAAAAATCCGGCACTGCCCGCCGCTTCAAAGTCGAAGATTCGGTTAGACCTGGCGAAAAGCGCGGCGCCGAAATTCACAGGCTGGTTAAGAAAAATCTCTACGAAATTCTGACCGGCGATTTGAAACTTACCGGCGTGCCCTATGGAATTATGCACGGCGTCCGCCCCACGAAAATCGTTCACCGCTGGATTCGCGCGGGCTTCGGTGTAACCAAACACGGCGTCATCGACCGCGAAAAAATTGCTCTGCGCCTGCGCGAAGATTACCTTACCAGCCGCGAAAAATCCTGGCTGCTTACCGAAGTCGCCGTCCGCCAGCTCCCAATTCTAAATTCCTGCGACGAAAAACAAATTGGCGTTTATGTCGGCATTCCCTTCTGCGTCACGCGCTGCCTGTACTGCTCCTTCCCGTCCAACGTCCTGCCCGACGACGAAAAAGTTGCCGAGTTCATGGCGGTGCTCACGAAAGATTTGAACGCGGCGGCGGCTGAAATTAAACGCTACGGCTTCAAAGTGCAGAGCATTTACGTCGGCGGCGGCACTCCTACCGCGCTGCCCGAAAAATTTTTCGAGGAAATGATGAGCAAAGTCACGGCGGCTTTCTACAGCGACAGCGTCGAGGAATTTACCGTTGAATGCGGCCGCCCCGACACGATTACCAACGCCAAAATCGCCGTCATGAAAAATTCCCACGTCACGCGCGTCAGCGTCAACCCCCAGACCATGAATCAGCAGACGCTTGACAGAATCGGGCGCCGCCATTCTATCGCGCAGGTTCTGGAGGCGTTCAACGAACTGCGCGTCGAAGGCGACTGGAAAATTAACATGGATTTGATTCTCGGTCTGCCTGGCGAAAATCTTGACGACGTTAAGGACACGCTGACAAAAGTTCTCGCGCTGGAACCCGACGACGTGACGCTCCACGCGCTGGCGATTAAACGCGGCTCCGCTTTGCAAACTCAGCTCGCCGACGAAGTTACTTCGCTGGAAAATCTGGAACTGCCTTCAGACGAGGAAGTCCGCAGAATGTCCGTCGTTGCCGAAGATTTCCTGCGCGCCAGAAATTACGTGCCGTACTATCTCTACCGCCAGGGCTACATCAGCGGGCAGATTGAAAATATTGGCTACTGCAGGCGCGGCGCCGAGGGCATTTACAATATTCAAATCATGGACGAGCGCCAGACGATTCTCGGCGTGGGCGCGGCGGCTTCAACCAAAGTCCCCGATAACGAAAACATGCGCCTTCAGTCCGCCTTCCACGCGAAAGATCTGGCGACTTACCTGCGCGACATCGATAAATACATTGACAACCGCGCGAAAGTTCTGGCGGAAATTTATACGCCCGTCGAAGAAATTCCAGCTGCTGAAGTTCCCGCTGAGCCCGTCAAAGAAATTCCAGCCGAGCCGGAAATTCATTTTGCTGACGATTCGATTTTACTTGCGGCGTCAAATTCCCGTCTGAGCGCGTTCAACGTTCCGCCCCAGCCCAAAAAATCTAAGCCGTCAAAAAAAAACTTCGTAAAGGAGCGCGATAAAAATGCATGTGACAAGTGAACAGCTGGCTGAAGTTTTCGCCGACACGCAAAAAATTTACGGCGACGACGAATTTTTGAAGCAGTCCATAGAAAAATCAATCGCTGGCACGGCTTATTACGACGCCGAAACTTATCCGCCACTCCCAGCTAAAAAGTTCGACGCCACGAAAATTTCCGTGATAAAATCCCGCACGTTCGAGGCGGCGTTCAAACTTCGCGAAGAAAATCCCAGCGCTCGAATTGCCGTCCACAACTTTGCTTCGGCGACAAATCCAGGCGGAGGCGTCGTTAAGGGCAGCCGCGCGCAGGAAGAGGCGCTTTGCCGCTGTTCGACTCTCTACGCCGTGCTCAAAACCGACGAAAACTGGCGCCGCTACTACAAATTCCACCGCGACCGCCGCGACAGCGTTTATACCGACGCCTGTATTTTCACGCCGGAAATTACCGTTTTCAAGAGCGACACCGACCTTCCGGAAATTTTGCCGCGCGAAAGTTGGCTGACCGTCGACGTGATGACCTGCGCCGCTCCGAATCTGCGCGAGCGCCCGAATAATATTTACAACCCAGGTAAAGCGTTTCCGGCGCAACTCAGCACCACGGAACTTTTAGCCGTCCACGAAAGGCGTGCGCGCCACATGCTGACCGTCCTTGCCAGCCACGGCGTAGAAATTTTCGTGACGGGCGCTTTCGGTTGCGGCGCCTTCAAAAATAATCCCAGCGTCGTCGCCACTGCTTACAAAAATATTCTGCCGGACTTCGACGGCGCGTTCCGCGAAATTGTCTTCGCGATTTTCTGCACGCCGCGCGATACCCATAATTTCGACGCCTTCAGGAAAATTTTGGCAAATGGAAACTGAACTTCTAAACGCCGCACTTTTAATTTTGTAACTGATTCAAAAAATCCGCAGGAAATTTAGACATTGACTGGAGGAATAAATTTGCTGACGAATGCGCCGAGAGGCACTAAGGATATTCTGCCGGCTCAGATTGCGGGCTGGCGCTACGTGGAAAATAAAATTCGCGCGCTCTGCGAAAGTTACGGCTACGAGGAAATTCGCACGCCGGTCTTTGAGCACACGGAACTTTTTCAGCGCGGGATTGGCGAGGGCACGGACGTTGTCGATAAGGAAATGTACACGTTCACCGACAGAGGCGGGCGCTCGATAACTCTGCGGCCGGAAAATACCGCGTCGGTCGTTCGCGCTTACCTGCAGAACAAACTTTACGCGGACGGCGGTTTGGTGAAACTTTTTTATACCGGCTCGATGTTCCGCTACGACAGGCCGCAAGCCGGACGCCTGCGCGAATTTCACCAGTTCGGCGTGGAGGCGCTGGGCGAGCAGAATCCTGCGCTTGACGCGGAAATTATTTTGCTGGCGTGGGATTTGCTCAAAAGTCTCGGCCTGGAAAATCTGCGGCTGAAAATTAATACCGTCGGCTGTGCGAAGTGCCGCCCCGTGTACCGCCAGAAACTTCAGCATTACTTTCGCGAAAACGTTGACGACCTTTGCGAGGACTGTCGGCACCGGCTGGAGAAAAATCCGCTGCGAATTTTGGACTGCAAGGTTGACGGCGATAAGGAAATTATGGAGGACGCGCCGAAAATTGAAACGTGCCTGTGCGACGAGTGCCGTGAGCATTTCGCGCGGTTGCAGAAATTTTTGACGGCGGCTGGCGTAGAATTTGAGCTTGACGCGCGGCTGGTACGCGGGCTGGACTACTACACGAAGACGGCGTTTGAAATTCAGTACGCGGAACTGGGCGCGCAATCTGCGCTGGCTGGCGGCGGCCGCTACGACGGACTTGTTGAGGAAATTGGCGGCGCTCCTACGCCTGGCATTGGTTTCGCCGCTGGGCTCGAAAGAATTTTAATCGCGCTGGAAAAGCAGAATCTTTTGCCTGCCGCTGAAAATAAAATCGACGCGTTCATAGTGACGGCGGGCGCTGACGCGGAAATTTCCGGCTTCGACCTGCTGACGAAACTCCGCCGCAAAAATATTTCCGCTGCTATGGATTTCGCTAAACGCTCCGTTAAGGCGCAGATGAAACAGGCGGCTAAATCCGGCGCAAGGTTCGCGCTGATTATCGGCGAAGAGGAAGTCGCCAGCGCGAGCGTCACCGTCAAAAATCTCGAAACTTCGGCGCAGGAAAAAATTCCGCTGGAAAAAGTCGCGCAGATTTTTGCGTAAAAAGCAACCGCACCGTTTGCAGGCGCAGGCAGTGCGGTTTTTAGTTTGCGCGGCGTATTTTCGATAAATCAATATATGAAAATTTTTTTGCAATCATTTGGGAGAGACAGTCATGAAAAAATTTTTAATCGCACTGGCGTTTTTTGTGACGCTGGCGCCAGCAGTCGAGGCTAAGGAACCGTTCGACGTAATTCGGCAGGAAATTGCGTACTACAAGCAGAGCGAAAAGGAAATCGCGTGGATATCGATGGCGATTTTGTACGCGGCGGAAGAATGCAAGCTCGACCCGCTGCTTATCACCGCCGTCATGGAAACGGAAAGCGCGTTCAACTTCAAGGCGCTGAGCCCCGTCGGCGCGGTTGGATTAATGCAACTCATGCCGTCGACCGCGCAGAATATTGGTATCGACCCGCACAATCCGCTGGCGAACGTCGTGGGCGGCGCGTACTATCTGAAAATGCAGCTGAACCGTTTCGCCGGTCAGTCGCAGGGTCTGGTTTACGCTATCGCCGCTTACAACGCCGGCCCGCAGGCTGTCATTAACGCCGGCGGTATCCCTGCCTACGCCGAGACCCGCAACTACGTCGTCCGCGTCATAAATAATTACAACCGCCTCCGCCAGATTCTTGCAGGTTGACGCGCGGCGGATTTTTGTTTATTATTGGCGGGTTAAGGGGGAATTGATTTGGAAACTCTCAAGGGAATGGAAAGAGATTTTAATTGCGGCGAGCTCCGCAAAACTGACGAAGGAAAAACTGTACAGCTTGCCGGTTGGGTTTCGCGCAGACGCGACCACGGCGGCTTGATTTTTGTAGACATGCGCGACCGCAGCGGTATCGTTCAAATCGTTTTCGACGCGGCGGAAATCGGCGACGAATTTTCTAAGGCGGAAACTCTGCGCAACGAATTTGTTATCGGCATTCGCGGCAAAGTTCGCGCGCGCTCCGCTGATACCGTCAATCCAAAAATGGCGACCGGCGAAATTGAAATCGTCGTCAGCGAGCTCAGAATTTTGAACCGCGCTAAGACGCCGCCGTTTTACATTCAGGACGGCGTGGACGTGGACGAAAATGTCCGCCTGCGCTACCGCTATCTGGATTTGCGCCGCCCAGAAATGCAGCAGAATATTATGCTCCGGCACCGCGTCACGAAAATCATGCGCGACTACCTCGACGAGCACGGCTTTTTGGAAATTGAAACGCCAATGCTCTGCCGCTCGACGCCCGAAGGCGCAAGAGATTTTCTCGTTCCCAGCCGCCTCAATCCTGGCGAATTTTACGCGCTGCCGCAGTCTCCGCAGATTTTCAAACAGCTGCTCATGGTTGCCGGCTTTGAAAAATATTTCCAAATCGTCCGTTGCTTCCGCGACGAAGACCTCCGCGCCGACCGCCAGCCCGAATTTACTCAGCTCGATATTGAAACTTCATTTCTGAATCAGGACGCAATTCTCACGCTCATGGAAGGCTTGATTAAGAAAATTTTTGAGACGACGCTCAACGTCAAAATCGAAACGCCCTTCCTGCGCATGAGCTGGGACGACGCGATGAACCGTTTCGGCTCCGACAAGCCCGACCTGCGCTTCGGCATGGAACTTCAGGACATTTCCGAATACGTCAAGGGCAGCGATTTCAAAGTTTTCAACAGCGTGCTTGAACACGGCGGGCAGGTCAAAGTTATCAACGTCGAGGGCTACGCTGACATTCCGCGCCGCGAACTTGACGGGCTGGTTGAGTACGTCAAAACTTACGGCGCCAAAGGTCTCGCGTGGATTCAGTACGCCGCCGACGGGATTAAATCGCCGTTCAAGAAATTCTACAGCGACGAAACTTTTGAGCAGATTAAAAAAGCCACCGGCGCTAAGACCGGCGACCTGCTTCTGGTTGTCGGCGATAAACCCAGCGTTGTCGCGCAGGCTCTCGGCGAACTCCGCCTTGAAATGGCGCGCCGCCGCAATTTAATCGACGCCGATAAACTTTGCTTCCTCTGGGTTGTCGATTTCCCGATGTTCGAGTACGTCGAGGAAGATAAGCGCTGGAAGGCTATGCACCACCCCTTTACCGCGCCGCGCGAAGAGGACGTGGAATTTCTGCTGACTGCGCCCGAAAAAGTCAAAGCTGACGCCTACGACATTGTTTTGAACGGCGTGGAAGTCGGCGGCGGCTCGCTCAGAATTTATCAGCGCGACCTGCAGGAAAAAGTTTTCGAGGCGATTGGTCTCACTCACGACGAAGCGCACGCCAAGTTCGGGTTCCTCATGGACGCCTTCGAGTACGGCCCGCCTCCTCACGGCGGTATCGCCTTCGGTCTGGACAGGCTCGTTATGCTCATGGCGAAACGCAAATCCATTCGCGACGTTATCGCCTTCCCCAAAACTCAAAGCGCTATCGACCCAATGAGCCACGCGCCTTCCGAAGTCGACGATAAACAGCTCCGTGAACTCTATATCCGCTCCACCGCTAAAAAATCTGCTAACTGAAATATTTTCCCGCAAACTCAAAAAGCCGCCTCTGACTTTCGGGCGGCTCCTTTTTTTGCGAAACAGTGAACGCTTACGTGTCTAAAAGTTTCAGCAGGGCTTTGACTTCCGTCAGCCTGCCTTCGATTGGCTCGCATTTAAAACCTTCATCGGAAACTACAAGCGCCATGGGAAATTCCTTCCAGTCTATTGCGCTGATTCCTCTGATTTCGTTGTTGAACAGACGCACTTCGTCGCCGCTTTGAAATTTCTGGAACGTCTCGGCAATGTCCTTATTGAGCACGTTGCCATAAATCTGCGCCGTTTCGGGGCTGCCCAGAAAAGTTGTAACCACGTCGACGGTGCCGGAGCCCAGCTTTTCAAGCAGAGGCTTTACATTCCAGTAGAGCATGTAAACTTTGTTCCCGCCCTCCGCCAGTTTTTTCGCGCTGAAATACGTGTACAAAGAGCCAAATTGTTCGTACAGTTTTGCTTTAGCCTCAACCGCCGGAATTTTTGCCGACTGCTTTTCGATATAGTCTCTCGCGACTTTTGCTATTGCCGGTTCGTTGGCGTCAAAGTAATTCAGCGCCAAATCCATTTCCTTGTTAATGAAAAGCTCGTAAACCTGGCTGCCGACGAAGGATTTGTAAATGTGGCGCTCGTTGCTGGGAATGCCGAAAATGAAATCGATACCGGCAGCGACGCCGTTTTTGTAGGCGGCAAACGCGTCCTCTGGAATTAATTTTCCGTCGCGGGTCGGCGCGGACATATCCAGTACAAGTTTCTGTGACGCCTCTTTAAGCTGTTCAGTCGAAAGCCGCATGAGCTCCGCCATTGTCGTCGTCGAAGTTAGCTGCAGGAGTTTCTTCGCAAGTTTCCTTGACGGTTCCGGCGTGTCGTAAGCGCCATAGAGTGTCCGTAAAACACGAACGCCTTTTGAAAAAGCCCCTTCGCCTTTTCGCACGCCGCAAGCAGGCTGATTGAAATTGCGCCGGACTCAAAACCAGTCACGGTAATTTTTTCGGGGTTGCCGCCGAAGTATGAAATATTTTCCTTAATCCATTTGAGCGCCGCTATCTGGTCGAGTAAGCCCAGATTCAGCGCGTCAGGAAAATTCTCGCCGCCAGGAACTTCGGAAAAATCAATGAAACCCATAATGCCAAGCCGGTAATTGAGCGTGACGGCAACAGTGTCCGGATAAACCTTAGTAAAATCCTGGCTGTACATCAGCGGATCAGCGGAGCCGCCGTACGAAAAATCGCCGTGGTGAAAAATTACGATAACCGGCTTTTTCTGCTTATTCCTGTCGCTCCCCGTGTAAATATTCAGCGTCAGACAATCTTCGCTCTGCCGGTGGTTCTTTAAAATCGAGCCCTCGTAGTCAACCTGAATTGCGGACGCACCTGGATATTTCGCCTCGAAAACTTCTTCAGATTCCGGCAGCGGCTCAGGAGCTTTCCAGCGAAGTTCACCGACGGGCGGGCTTTGCGTAGGGAATGCCGACAAACAAAATCGCGTCATTTTCCTTCTTGCCGACGAAGAAACCGGTTTTCGTCTTTACCGCAAGGTCGGTATCGAACCCGCCCTGAATTATCCTGTTCTGGCGATTCGCCTCGTCAATATCTTCTTTTTCAACCGCGCCTTCATATACAAAGCCGTCGCTCCCGTCGCCGTAGCGCTCGCGGATTTTTTTTATGTGGAAATAGCGGACAATCAAGCCCAGCGCGAAAAGTATAATCGGCAGCACGACAACAAATTCCCACTCCTCTATCACGTATTCGAGCATTGAAACGTTCATAACCGTTGTGGAAAAATGCTGGATAGCGAAAAAAATGACAATGAGCTCCGCAAACGCTACGACCCTGTACGCAGTTTTTTCCTGCACTGCCTCGCTGAAAATAACTTTGCTCCCCAGCGTGTACAGCACAGTTCCGACGGCGATACAAATTACTGTACACAGCCATTCGGGATAGCCCAGAATTTTCGGCACTTCAAAGCCCAGTCCATAGCCGACAGCCGAGGCCAGGGCAACGATAAAATCATCAACCGTAAATAATTTTTTCATGCTTCACCTCAAACATACAGCGGCGCGCGGCAGGGCAAATATATAAAATGCAGTAGTACTTCGTCAAGAAATAAGTTTTTGAGAGCGGCAGGGTTCATAGCTGTCGCCCGTCACGGTTCGTCGTGAATATCCTGAACGATTTCAGTATACAATTTATCGAGTTCCTTTTCCGTGTAATTCGGCAGTTCGTAGGTTTTCGAGAAGACGACTTTGATACTTGCGAGCCGCCCAGCCAGCCGCCTTTCCTGCCGGAGTTCGCGCCCCGTGAAGAAAATATGTTCAAGCACCGTGTCGCCCATAAACCAGAACAGAACAAAAAAAGTTCGCGCGGTATTTCGTCGAGGTTTCTCGTCAGCCACAAAAGCACTACGGCGATAATCAGCCCGACAAGCGTATAGAAAAATGCGATTCTGCCGCTACTCTTCCTGCTCAACTATACCGAAATCGTAGGCAAGCTCGTAGCTGATAACTTCCCGAATAATTTTCTGCTCGTCTTTCGTCAGACAGTCTTCGATAATATGCAAAACCATCGGGCATTCGTCGGAAATGAAGCTGGCGGCTCTTCGGAGGTATTCGATAAAATCCAGATTAACCGCCTCGTGATCTTTGGCGCTGTATGCGGTTATGACATCGTTGTAGCTGGAAATGCGGCAAAAAATCGTGGCAATTCCGTTCCTGATATATTCGCGCCGTACACGGTAATCGATATGACTTTGTTTTAGGTCAAACAATCGGGTAAAATTGCGTTTTTTCATGCTGCTTTCCTTTCCACCGCTTAACGAAAGGGCAGCCAACCAGCGGTAGACTGCCCAACATGCAATATTAGTTTTTCAGCCCTTCAAACAGTTCGTGCCTGTTTATTCTCCGGCTGACTGGAGGCTGATTTTATTTTTGCGCTCTTACGCCCTGTAAACTTCCTCGCCGTCGACGATTGTAGCGACGATACCTGCCTTCTCGATTTTTGCAATATCGTCGTGGAGGAAATCGCAGCTGCAAACCGTCATGTTGGCGATTTTGCCGAACTCGATTGATCCGAGGCGGTGTTCCTGACGAATCTGGCGGGCGACGTTGATAGTCATTGCGCGCAGAGACTGTTCGCGGGTGATAGCTTCCTTCGGGTTGCGCTGAGTTTCGGGACCGCCGTTCCATTCCTTCGGGAAGGCGCGGGTTTCAGCCATGAAAAAGCTGTATTTGATACTCATATTTGGCGAAACGGGATAGTCCGAGTGGAAAACGACGTTCGCGCCGGCGTCGAAGAAAGATTTAATCGGGTAAGTCTCTTCCGCCATTTCCTTGCCGATGTATTCGATGTCCATTCTGTAGGCGCTTTCGTCCTTGCCGACCCAGAGCGGCGCCGTAGCCGGAATGGAGCGGGTTTGACCCATGAGCTTAATCTCTTCGTCACGGACGTACTGCAGGTGAGCCATAACGTTGCGCTGATCCATATCGCCGGTGATTTTTTCCGCGTCAGCGATACAGCCAAGCAGGAAGTGCGTCGCGCCGTCGCCTATGGAATGAGCGTGCACGCTGAACCCTTCCCTGTCCGCCGCCGTAAGCAGCTCAACTACTTTGTCATGGTTGTTGAAACGTTCCAGCCCGTGATAGCCAGGCTTGTCAAGGTAATCGCCAATCATCCAGGCAGTATGCGCCTCGATAACGCCGTCAAGGAAAATCTTTATACCAAAGACGTTGAAATATTCGCCGCTGTATTTCGCGCGTTCCTCGGCGACGCGGGCAACTTCCGCCGTCGGATTTTCAACGTTGTCGACGAGGTACATATAGCCGTAGGTGCGCAGTTTCAGCTTGCCTTCCTACTCCAGCTCGTAATAGGCTCTGTCGGTTTTCGCGTAGGGAATGATAACGCCAGCGTCGCCGACGGCGGTGTAGCCGTTTTTGAAAGCGATGTCCTGCCACGCAAGCAAATATTCCTTGGCGTATTCAACCGAGGAGGGGAGATTGTTAGCAACCTGGAACACGGGCACTTCGCAAATGTAACCGTCGGGGTTGCCGTCCTTGTCAACGTGAACCTGGTCGTAGCCCATTTTCTTAGCGTAAGCCGCGTCAATGTCGGCCCATTCGAGCGCCTTCGTGTTGAGCAGCATTGAATGCCCGCCGGAAGTGTGCATAATCAGCGGCTTATCGGAGCAAATTTCGTCCAGATACGTTTTGTTGACGTACTCGCTGCTTTCGTTCCAGTTGCCCGCCACGTAAACTTCGCGCTGTGGATTCTTCGCAATGAAGTCCTTGATAATTTCGCGGTATTTGGCTTAGTCGGTTACAAGGCCAGCCTTCGCGAGGTTCGCCTGCCCGACAGCACGGTCGCCGGCAAGATAGGGGTGGCAGTGCGCTTCGAGGAAACCAGGATAAACGAAATTGTCGCCGTAATCCAAAATCTGCGCGTCGTCACCGGCGAGTTTCTTCGCTTCCGCCGCGTCGCCAATATAAACAAAAACGCCGTCCTTAACAAACGCCGCCTTCGCAGTGGGCTTGCGTTCGTCCATGGTGATGATGTTACCGAGAACAATAGCTTTTTTCATGATGTAAGTCTTCTTTTTATTTTTGAGGGCATGAACCCGTTCGTTGGCTTATTTTTCGTAGAGATAGCGCAGGGCGCTCAGATTTTCCGTGTTCAAATCTTTGTGAAGTGCGCAGCCTTTGGAATTGAGTTCCATGGTCTGACGGCTGCCGACGGAATATTTTTCCCAGCGCGGGATAAGTTCATTGTCGGGTCTGCCGGTTGCCGCGAAGGCCGCCCACGTCGTTTGAATAATTTTTACGAGATTCGGCGCGGGGTTCGGCTCAAGATAATTCGACACGCCGAAAGTATACGGCAGGTCAATCGTGTGGCAGGCGCGCATTTCCTTATCCGCCGCGTATTCGCTGAAAAGATAGTAATAAACGTCGTCGAACTTCGACTGATATTCCGCCGACAGCTCCTGCCCAACGAGCCAGTCAACCTGATTCGTGAACTCAATGAAATTTTCTTTGGTATCCGGCCGATTGTTCAGCCACGCCTGATAGACTTCCTCCGGCGTTT
>CAJOGX010000003.1 GCA_905234175.1 uncultured Selenomonadaceae bacterium
AAAAAATTTATCGTGCGGAATTATTTTTTCGAGCTTTTGAGTTCCTGAAGTTTCGGACCCATGATACGCTTGTAGGCCTCAACGCCAGGCTGATTGAACGCGTCGACGTTAGCAAGTTCGCCTTCGTAAGCGACGGACATCGCCAGAAGGTAAAGGAGTTCGCCGAGGTGGTATTCGTTGAGTTCGGGCAGCGTGAAGCAGGCGTTGAAGCGCTTGTTGGAGCTGAGCGCGTCGGCGTTGGACTGGCGGGCAACTTCGAGCGCCTCGCTCATTGTGACGCCGGAAATGTCAGCGAGCTTTTTGACTTCGGGGAACGCGTTCGGGATAACGAGGTCGTCTTCCCACTTCGCAACCTTAATGAACTGAACGACTTTATCGAGCGCGCCTTCCTGGTGCTGCTGCGTCTGCGAATGCATGTCAGTGGTGCCGACAGCGACGAGCGGCGTGCGGCCGTAGCAAACTTCCTTGCCGTCCTTGTCGAACTGCTTGCCAAGCGATTCCGCCAGAAGCTGAATGTACCATTCGCTGAGGGACTTCAGGTAGTCGCCGTAGGGCATCATGACTTCGATATTGCGTCCGTGTTTCTGGTACGCCGCGAATTTCAGCGCCGCGTTAAGCATTGCCGGATTTTCAAAAAGATTTTCGTTCTTGCACGCCTCGTCCATATCGCGCGCGCCTTCGAGGAATTTTTCAATGTTCATACCGATAACGGCGGCGGTTATCAGACCGACTTCGCAGAAAACGCTGAAGCGACCGCCAACGCCGTCGGGAACTGCGAACTGCGGCCAGCCCTTGTCAATCGCCAGCTGTTTGAGCAGAGTTTTCTTTTCCTCGTTGGGGTCGGTTACGGCGACGACTTCAACTTCAATGTTCTGCGCTTTCTGGAGCGCGTCATAAATCACCATGAAATTGCTCATCGTGTCGAGCGTGCCGCCGGATTTTGAAATACAAATCAGGCAGACTTTGAGCGGGCGTTTCTCGTGCGTCTTAGCGACGAAGGACATCGCCTTCAGGTGGTTGATAATGTCAGCCGTCCTGCGCGAATCGATATTCTGACCGCTGAAATAAACTTTCGGGAGGCCGTTGCGCTGCTCTTTCGTCTTAGCGTTCCAAAATTCGCCGCAGAAAATATCGAACAGAACCTTGTTGCCGAGGAAGGAGCCGCCAATGCCGAGCGAAACAACCACGTCGATATTGTTGCGCAGGTGGCGCGTGAACTCGTGGAGCTTGCGAATGCTGGCGGGCGAATTGAGGTGGAGCTTGCTGTTTTCTTCGGTGACGTACGGCAGCTTGGAGAAGTAAACTTTTTCGGGCGAGCCGTCTTTGGAAAGGTGCGCCTTGATGAAACCGCTCTCGCGCATGACTTTCATGGCTTCGTGAGCCTTTTTCAAATCTGCCGCGTAACTGTCGAGGTCGGCCTTCGTAACTTTGCCTTCGCCGAAAAGATTATCGTAATCGAACGTGAAACCGGATTTTAAAACCAATGCCATTGAGCAAATCCCCTTTCAATCAAACAACGGAGGCAACGATATCCTGCGCTTCTTTCTGAATCTGCGCGAGGTGCTCAGCACTGACGAAACTTTCCGCGTAAACTTTGCACATATCTTCGGTGCCGGAAGGACGCGCCGCGAACCAGCCGTTTTTGGTGACGACTTTCAGGCCGCCGATTGAAGCGCCGTTGCCAGGAGCTTTAGTGAATTTTTCGGTGATTGGGTCGCCGGCGAGCGTGTCAGCCTTGAGATTTTCGGGCGAAAGTTTTCCGAGCGCGGATTTCTGTTCGGGCGTCGCGGGAGTGTCTTTGCGCGCGTAGTAGAACGTGCCAAATTTGTCGGTGAGTTCCTTGTGATGTTCGGAAGGATTTTTGCCGGTCTTGGCGGTAATTTCGACGGCGAGCAAATCCATAATAATGCCGTCCTTGTCGGTCGTCCAGACGCTGGCGTCTTTGCAGAGGAAGGACGCGCCCGCAGATTCTTCGCCGCCGAAGCCCATGGAGCCGTCGAACAGCCCGTCAACGAACCACTTGAAACCGACGGGAACTTCGCAGAGTTTGCGCCCAATGTCAGCCGCAACTTTATCGATAAGCGAACTTGAGACCAAAGTTTTGCCTACCATAGCGTCCTTGCTCCAGCCGTCGCGGTGCGTGAACAGGTAGCGAATTGCAACCGCCAGATAATGATTCGGATTCATCAGACCCTGTGGCGTAACAATTCCGTGGCGGTCGTAGTCGGTGTCGTTGCCGAACGCAATGTCGTACTGGTCTTTCAGCGCGATAAGGTTAGCCATAGCGAACGGCGAAGAGCAGTCCATACGAATTTTGCCGTCGTGGTCGGGCGGCATGAAACTGAACGTGTAGTCGATGTTGGGGTTGACGACGTTGATCGGCTTTTTGATTTTGTAAACTTCGTTGATAAGATCCCAGTAGAAAATACCGGAGCCGCCGAGCGGGTCAGCGCCGACGTTGAGGCCGGAATTAACAACGGCGTCCATGTCGATAACGCGGCTGAGCCCTTTGACGTAGGGGAGCATGTAATCCATGAAGTGCACGTTGTCCATTTTGACGGCGCGCTCGAAGGGAACGCGTTTGACGATTTTGTCGACGCCGGCTTTGATAATTTCGTTGGCGCGGTTCTGAATTTTGGTGGTAGTTTCAGCGCTGGCGGGGCCGCCGGTCGTGGGGTCGTACTTAATGCCGCCGTCAGTCGGGGGGTTGTGCGACGGCGTGATAACGATACCGTCAGCCTTTTTGGCTTCCTTGCGCTCGTAGTTGTGCTCAAGAATTATGCGGGAAACGACGGGCGTGGGGACGGGTTTGAAATCTTCCTGCAGAATAATTTCGACGTTGTTGGCGGCGAGAACTTCTACGCAGGAACGGAGCGCGGGCTCGGAAAGGGCGTGGGTGTCGGCGCCAATGTACAAAGGCCCCGTGACGCCTTCGGTCGCGCGGTGCTCAGCGACTGCCTGCGCGATAGCGAGAATGTGCGTTTCGTTGAAGCTGTGGAGTTTGGAACTGCCTCTGTGGCCGGACGTGCCGAACGCGACGCCCTGCGTTTTATTTTCAGGGTCCGGCGCAAGGGTATAGTAATCGCTGATTAAAGACGGGAGATTGACGACGGTTTTCTTCTCCATTAAAAAATCCTCCTCTGATTTAAAAGTTATGCACGCGCTCAGATTCGAGCGACCTTGACAAATTCAGCCGCGAATAATCGCTAAAAGTTCATCGCGCTTAGTTTCCATTAATTTTCTATCGCCGCGCGCCTCGACGTTCAGACGAATGTACGGTTCAGTTTGAGAGCCGCGCAGGTTGAAGCGCCAGTTTTCAAAGTTGACGCTGACGCCGTCAGTTTTATCGACGACGCCGGCTTTACCGTAGATTTTTTCAATCTTATCCATGAGTTCCTGAACTTTTTCGACGCCGGAAACTTTGGTGTTAATTTCGCCGGAAACGGGATAGCTGGCGATTTTGTCTGCCATAATTTCGGAAAGAGTTTTATCGGTCTGGCTGAGGACTTCCAAAACCAGAAGCCAGGGAATCATTCCGCTGTCGCAGAAATAAAAATCGCGGAAATAGTGGTGCGACGCCATTTCGCCGCCGTAAATCGCATTTTCCCTGCGCAGAACGTCCTTCATGTAAGAATGACCCGACCGGCAGATAATCGCCTTGCCGCCGAGCCTTTCGACGACTTCAAGCGTGCTGAGGTAGGCGCGGGGCTCGTAGATAATTTTTTCGCCAGGATTTTTCCTGAGGAACGACTCCGCCAGAAAGCCAATAAGGTAGCAGCCTTCGATAAAGCCGCCCTTTTCGTCGAAGAGGAAACAGCGGTCGAAATCGCCGTCGAAGGCAATTCCGCAGTCGGCGCCGTTTTCTACGACAGCATTGGCGGTAACCGCGCGCGAATCCTGCAGCAGCGGATTGGGGACGCCGTTCGGGAAAAATCCGTTGGTGTTGTTATAAATTTTTATAATTTCAAACGGCAGGAATTTTTCCAGCTCGTTGATAATCGGACCCGCCGAGCCGTTGCCGGTATTGATGACGATTTTGAACGGCTTGAACTTTTTAACGTCGACGTAGCTAAGCAGGCGCCTGATGTAGTCGTGAAAAATATCGAGGCGGTAAATCGTGCCGGTCGCCTTTCTGAAAGACCAGTCGCGCGTTTCGTCCTCAACGGCGGCTTTAATGTCGAGCAGGCCGGTTTTCGGTGAAATCGGAATGACATTTTTCCGCACGAATTTCATGCCGTTATATTCCTTAGGATTGTGCGAAGCGGTGACCATA
The DNA here is from genome assembly GCA_905234175.1 of uncultured Selenomonadaceae bacterium. Classification (GTDB taxonomy): domain Bacteria; phylum Bacillota; class Negativicutes; order Selenomonadales; family Selenomonadaceae; genus Quinella. The sequence continues at coordinate 4,274 of CAJOGX010000003.1, forward strand.
ATTCCACCGTCGAGTTCTTTGAAGCCGGTCGCGAAATAAATCATCTCGGTGCCGCACTGCCCAATATCGTAAACGTCGCAGCCCGCCTCAGTCAGTCCGCGCGTGAGAGCGTCGCAGATTGTCGGTCCCGTCAGACGGATATCGTGCCCGACGGCAACTTTTTTCGCGCTGAAAAGTTCTGGGAAAACCCTGCCAACGCGGTAGGCGAGTTCCTGGTTAACGCTTTCGGGATAAATTCCGCGAATGTCGTACGCGCCGAACCCCGAAGTATTAACAGCCATTTTTCCACGCCCCTTTCCATTTCCAATTTTGTTTAACCTATTCTACGTGCTGAAAATTTTTCCTTTCAAATTGCCAGAAAATTTTTAATGAACTTTTGCTGAAATTGACGCCGCCGGTTCGTTCGTAGTACAATCGGAAAAAAATCTGCAGGAGGTGATTTTGTGGCTAAGAAGGAGACGCCGCCCGCTAAAATTTTTACGATTGGCTTTACGAAAAAGAGCGCCGAAACTTTTTTTGAAACGCTCGAACGCAACGGGATTACCGACGTTATCGACGTGCGACTCTACGCTAACACGCAGTTCGCCGGTTTCGCCAAGGCGCCGGACTTGAAATTTTTCTTAAGGCGCGTCAGTTCGATTGAGTACCGGCACGATTTGAAACTTGCGCCGACGGAGGAAATTTTTAAATCTTATCAGCAGCAAATTATTTCGTGGGCGGATTACGAAAAACTTTTCGCGCAGGTTATGAAGGAGCGGCACATTGAGTCGCACATTCTGCGGAACTATTCCAGCTCGCCGGAAGTTCGATACTGCCTTTTGTGCGCGGAAGTCAGCCCCGCGAATTGTCACCGGCGGCTTGTAGCGGAAAAGTTCGCCGAAATTTTTGAGCGAATGGAGATTGTGCACCTGTGAAAAAAATTATCGTGGTACTTGCGAAGAGCGCCAAGGCTGGGAATTTTTGCGTTGCCGGAATTGAGCTGGGCAGCAACAACTGGATTCGTCCCGTCACGAGCGACGAGGAAATTCAGGGCGCAGTGCCCGCCGCCGCGCTTACCTGCGAAGACAAAACCGAAATTCAGCCGCTGGATTTGGTGCAGATTGAGTTCACGGAAAAAGCCGCCGGTGAAGTTCAGCCGGAAAATTTTTATTTCGCCGGTACGTGGAAAAAGTTCGGGCACTGGAGTCTGAGCGAGTTTGAAAAATATTGCGGGCTTGACCGCGCGGATTTTATTTTCTACAACGATTCGCGCAGGCTTGAACCGGAGGCGCTGAGCAGTTTCGCGCGGCACAAGTCTCTATTGATTCTGCCGATTGAAAATATTTCGCTAAAGGCTGAGCAGTTCGATGACGGCGTTAAATTCCGCGCCAGCTTTAACTACAACGGCACGCGCTACGAAAATTTTGCCGTGGGCGATATTGCTCTGTGCGAGAAAATTTCTGGCCGAGGCTCTGGCGAAATTTTTATTGCGGAGCGCGCGGTTGCGACTTTCAGCCTGACTAATCCGTTTAAGGACGGGAAAAGCTACAAAGTTTTAGCTCAGCTTTGGAGCCAGAGCGTCTGATATTTTTCCATTTGCTGGAGGGCGTGCCGGAGTATCGAATGATGAAGGTCTGGGCGCTCTCTTATTATTTCTTCCATTTTCGTCAGCGGCACCAGCATAAGCGTGGCTTTTTCGGTCAGCACTTCGGCGGAGATTATTGCGCGGCGTTTCTGCAGGAAAACCGTTTCGTTGAGCCAGCCGCCCGCCTTAACGATATCGAGCGTGTTGAACCAGCCGTCGCCGGTTTCCAAATTCCGTGCGATTTTCCCTTCGACGACGAACACCAGATTTTTATCGAGCGTGTCGCCGGAAAGCCTGTCGCCTTCAAAGCGCGTGAGAATTTTGGCGTCGCTGAAAAGTTGCGCCGTGCCGACCTTTTCGCCCTGCAGAATTTTGTTTTTGGAAACGAAATCCGCAATAATTTTCTTTTCATCCTGCCGCTGAAACTGCGCAACGCTTTCCAGTCCGATGAAAATCTGATCCTTTAAATTTTCCATGAACTCCTTGAAAGGCGCATTCCAGTAAACCAGCATTCGCCGCAAAACCAGAGCGTAAGTTTCTGCCAGCCGCTCGCCAGCGTCGAGGAAAAACTGATTTCCGTCGTACTGGAACGTCACCGACAAATTTTTCTCCGTGTACTGGAAATAGACGCCGAGTTTCATGCGCTGCGCGTCCCAGAAATTCCGCGCGACGATTATCCCTTCCGGCGCCGACTGCACCTGCGAATAAAATTTTTCTTCCGCCTTGAAGTCCAGAAAACTCAGGAAGTGGTCGAAAAGTTTGCCCCTGCGCGAAGTTTGCTTTTGCTCCTCTGCCCAATCGAACGAGCTGTATGGCTGCGAAACTACCAGTTGCTTAAACTGCTGCCCGACGAGATTTTCAAGCGTGGCGCCCCAGTCGCTTTTAAGGCGCACCGGCATAAGATTCAGCGCGAATTTCCCGTTGGCGCTGGTTTTTGAAACGAGCTGGCAGAAAATTGTATCGCTGGAATTGTTCATTGCCTGCAGTAAAAATCCCCACGCCGTCTGCAGCGCAACCATCAGCATCGCGCGGCTCCCCTGCGTCCGTACGCGCAAATCCGACAAAATTTCAGCGGGAATTTTCATGCGGTAAGCCTGTTCGCGGTACTCGCCGGAAATTTCCTTAGCGTAGGGAACTTTCGGCAGCGGCGGCAAATTTTTCAGCACTTCCAGCCAGTAATCCCGCACGCGCATTTCCATATAAGTCGTCTGAGAAATTGACGGCGGCGGGCTGATTTTCTTGTACTTTACGCCGTCTAGTACCGCGCTGAAAAAATTATTGTCGCTGAATCTGTCGGCAATCAGCTGAGACATCGTAACCAGCACGGCGGCTTCGTTCGGCGCGGTCTGAAAAACCGAAAAGCGAATCAGATAATCGCGTTGAAGGTCGAAACCCTTGCGGCGATCTGCCTCCATGATTTTCGTCAAAGTTTCGTCGAGTTCGTCGCCGTCGAGCCTGAGCATACGGAAAATAATTTCCGAAAGAGTGGTATGCTTCTCGAAAATAACTTTGACGGTACGTGTTCCGACGTTGCAGAAATTCGCGCGAAAATTTTCGTCCTCCTCAAGCAGGCTGTTGACGGCGCGGTTAAACTGTATCGGCTTAATTTCGCCGCGAACTTTGTACAGAGTCTGAACGCAGAAATGCGGCGACGCAAAAGTTTTCCGCTCAAAAAACTGCGCCTCGTCCGCCGTGATCTCGCGAATCTTCGTAATTTTGTTCGCGCTGTATCCGGAATCCGTTACGATTTTCCCGTAGACCTGTTCCAGAACGCTTTTTTCATTTGGTTTGAGTTCCAAAGTCAACACTTCCTTTCGGCGTAGAAATTCGCCGCGCGTGCGGAAAATCTTTCTTTTTGTCAAGGGCAGGAAATTTTCAGCCGCGTCAAGAATTATCATTTAAAAATTTGCAAAGGAGATGTTCGTTGTGGGATTTATCAAAGCGGCGCTTGAAGCGGCCAGTGGAGTTTTGGGCGACCAGTGGAAGGAATATTTTTACTGCGACAGCCTCAGCGCGGATATTTTGGTTGCGAAGGGGCACCGTCGGACGCGGCGCGGCAGTTCCAATTCCGGCGACGATAACATTATTACTCAGGGCTCAATCGTGGCGGTCAATAACGGCCAGTGCATGATGGTTGTCGAAAACGGCAAGGTTGTCGACTACATTGCCGAGCCTGGCGAATACAAATACGACCGTGGCACCGAGCCTTCGCTTTTCTCCGGCGGCGACCTCGCGGTCAACATTCAGGAAATTTTTTTCCAGATTGGCAAGCGCTTCACCTTCGGCGGCGATACCGGCAAGGATCAGCGCGTTTACTACTTCAACACGAAAGAAATCGTCGGCAACAAGTACGGCACGCCCACGCCAATTCCGTTCCGCGTCGTCGATAACAATATCGGCTTGGACGTTGACATTTCGATTAAATGTTTCGGCTCCTACAGCTACAAAATCGTCAACCCCGTGCTTTTCTACACGAACGTCTGCGGCAACGTCAGCGACACGTACAACCGCTCGGAAATTGATACGCAGCTGAAAACCGAGCTCATGACTGCGCTTCAGCCCGCCTTCGCAAAAATTTCCGAAATGGGAATCCGTTACAGCGCGCTCCCTGCGCACACCGTGGAAATTGCCGACGCGCTAAACGAAATCCTCAGCAAAAAGTGGGGCGACCTGCGCGGCATTCAGGTCGTTTCCTTCGGCGTCTCGAACGTCAGCGCCAACGAAGAAGATGTCGCTATGATTAAGGAAATGCAGCGTACCGGCGCGCTCAGAAATCCCGCGATGGCGGCGGCGCATATCACTAACGCGCAGGCAGCGGCTATGCAGACGGCGGCGGGTAACACGGCGGGCGCGGCGATTGGCTTCATGGGAATGAACATGGCGCAAAACGCTGGCGGGCTCAACGCGAATAATCTTTTCGCTATCGCGCAGCAGCAACAGGCTCAGCAAATGCAACAGCAACAAACTCAGCAGCAAACTCCGCCGCCACCTCCTCCGCAGGCAACCGGCTGGAAGTGCGAACACTGCGGGCACGAAGGCAATACCGGAAAATTCTGCGCGAACTGCGGAAGTCCCAAAGTTGCGGAAAAACCTTCCGGCTGGAAGTGCGAACACTGCGGGCACGAAGGCAATACCGGCAAATTCTGTTCCGAGTGCGGCAAGCCCCAGGCTCCTGCGCACGCTGATACCTGGACTTGTCTGAAGTGCGGTCACAGCGGCAATACCGGCAAATTCTGCGCAGACTGCGGCGCGCCAAAAGATTCTGCGCCGTCGAACCAGTGGACTTGCCCAGACTGCGGCACCGTCAACAAGGGCAGACGTTTTTGCGCAGAGTGCGGCAAGCCCAGACCGTAACCATAACACCGGAATGAATTTTATTAATTGAAACCGGAGGTTTTGTAATATGGCTGAATCCGTCAGTTACAAGTGCCCGAACTGCGGCGCGCCGCTGAGTTTTCTTCCTGGCAAAAAAACCGTCACCTGCGAATACTGCGGCACGGAATTTGAAGTCGCCGCTATCGAGGAAATGTTCGCCGGTAAGCTTGAACTCGCCGCTCGGACTGAGGAGGCGCAAAATTCCAGCTGGGACATCGCCGGCGCCGGTGAAAACTGGACGCCCGCCGAAGTTTCCAACCTCAAAGCGCTTACCTGCTCAAGCTGCGGCGCGGAACTCGTCTGCGACGAAAATACAATGGCGACCGAGTGCGTTTACTGCGGCAACCCGACCATGATTCCCAAGCGCTTCGACGGCAAACTCAAGCCCGATTACGTTATCCCGTTCAAAAAAACCAAGGCGGACGCCGTTGCCGCGCTCAAAAAGTTTTACGAGGGTCACTACCTCCTTCCCGACAATTTCACCGCCAACAACCGCGTCGAGGCGATTCAGCCAATGTACGTGCCTTTCTGGCTCTTCGATTCCTCAGTCAATGCGCACGCCGAGTTTAAAGCCGCGCGCCGCCGCCGCTACGATTCCGGCAACATGATCGTTACTGAAACGCAGGTTTACAACTGCCAGCGCGCCGCCAGAATGAGCTTCGAGAAAATTCCCGCTGACGGCTCCAAAAAAATGAACGACGCTTACATGGAAAGTATCGAGCCCTTCAACTACGCCGAGCTCGTGCCGTTCAGTACCGCTTACCTTACCGGCTACCTCGCTGACAAGTACGACGTGGCCGCTGAAACCTGCGCGCCGCGCGCCGATAAACGCGTGGAAAACAGCGCTATCGACGTGCTCCAAAGTACCGTCAAAAATTTCGACACCGTTGAAATGCAAAACGCCGCCGTCGTCAAGGAAGTCGGCAAGGTCATTTACGCGCTTGTCCCCGTCTGGATTCTCACTACGCGCTACGAGGACAAGCCCTATACTTTCATGATGAACGGGCAGACCGGCAAAGTCGTCGGCAGCCTGCCCTACGACAGCGGCAAGGCGTTCCGCTACACCGCGCTGGCGTCGATTGCGTCCATGCCCGTTATTTATTTCGTTGCGAGACTTTTTCTGTGAGGAGGCGCGCCCGTGATTAAAAAATTCTGCGCGATTCTTATTTTTATCTTCGCCGCAAGCTTCGGAACTTCAAACGCCGCGCCTTCCAATGAAAAAATTCTCGACGCGCCAGTTTTCGACAACACCGGTTCGCTCAGCGCCGCCGAAATTAAAAATCTTACCGAGAAAATCCGCGCGATTGAGCAGAAACACGGCGTCAAAATCGGCGTCGAATTTCTCAACACGATTGGCAACGCCAGCATTGACACAGCCGCGCGCTCATTGCTCGAACAGCACTACAGCGGCGCGCAAAACGGCGGGATTATTTTCCTCGTCGACATGGGAGGGCGCAACTGGTATATCGCAACTGATTCTCGCATGAGAAATTTCATTCCGAACGTCAGCGACATAACCGGCGGCGTCGAACAAAATCTCCGCAGCGGCGATTATTTTGGCGCGTGCTCAAGCTACATTGACGCCGTCGACAAAAGTTTGACCTACTACGCGCAAAATGGCTCGGCTTATGACCCCAACGCTGGCTTCAGTCCTCTGGCGGCGGTTGTCGCGGTTATCGGCGGGCTCTGTTTCGGAATGGCGGTTCGTTCGTGGCTTATCGGCTCGATGACAAACGTCCGGCACGCGGCGGCGGCTATGGACTACCTCAAGCGCGAAACTGTCAAGTTCCAAATCCAGCGCGATACGTACCTTTTCACGAACGTCGAGCGCAGACCTAAACCCAGCGGCGGTGGCGGTGGTCACGGAGGCGGTGGACGTGGCGGAAGTGGCGGCGGTGCAGGAGGTAGTTTCTAATGCTGATTGACGAAAAATATCTTGAGCAAAAGTGGCAATCGCTCACAATACAGGACAATTTTATTTTCAGCCGCGTTATGGAGGAAAATCCAGATTTGTGCCGGCAGATGATTGAAATGATTCTGAACGTGAAAATTCTCAGACTGGATTATCCTGAGCGCGAAAAAACTATCGAGAGCCGACTTGACAGCAAGGGCATTCGCCTTGACGTTTACGTTGAGGACGAAGGCGGCGAGCGCTCCTTTGATTTGGAAATGCAAATCTGCGACAGCGCTTACCTCGCGAAAAGGATTCGCTACTACCAGGGCTTGATTGACGTGGACAGACTCAAGCGCGGGCAGCACTACGGCAAACTGAATGAGTCGTATATAATTTTTATCTGCCCGTTCGACCATTTCCGCAGGGGGCGGCACATGTACACTTTTCGCAAACACTGCTCGCAGGATCCGACGATTCTCCTCGGCGACGGCACCGTCAAAGTTTTTCTGAATACCAAAGGCACGCTCGACGACGTAAGCGCCGAAATTAAAAATCTGCTCGAATACATAGACAAAAATATCGTCGCCGACGAGTTCGTGGAAAAGTTGAACACAGCCGTCCGTGACGTAAAATCTATGAGGAAAGCGAGGCTGGATTACATGACGCTTGAAATGTATGTTATGGAACGCGAAATGAAAAGCGAAGAACGCGGCTTCAAACAGGGAATTGAACAGGGAATTGAACAAGTCGCGCTGAAAATGCTTCGCAAAGGGAAATCTCTCGACGAAATCAGCGACCTTACCGAAGTTCCGATTAAAAGGCTCAAAGAGCTTGCGGAAAATCCTGACTGAAGCGAGGCTAAATTTTATGCACCGCAGAAAATTTTTATCGTTGCTGGCGGCTGGATTTTTCACGGCAGTTTTTACCGGCTGCGGCGAAACTTCCAAAGCTGGCACTATAACTAAAGTGGACGGTGGAAATTTTTCATTGGAAGATTTTAAATTGAACAGCGGCTACAAAATGCCACGGCTCGGACTTGGTACGTGGACGCTCGACGACGCTCAGGCTGAAGCTTGCGTTTACCACGCGCTGAAAGTTGGTTACCGGCTAATTGATACCGCGCGCTATTACGGCAACGAAAAAGGCGTCGGTGCTGGCGTCCGCAAAGCCATAGCCGACGGAATTGCCGCGCGCGAAGAAATTTTCGTCACCAGCAAAATCATGCCTGGCAATTACAACCGCCCCGACAGCGCTATTGACAGCTCGCTCGCCGCGCTGGATATTGGCTACGTCGATTTGATGCTGATTCACCAGCCTGGCTCGAATGATGAAAATGTTTACAAGGCGCTGGAACGCGGCGTCAGCGCTGGCAAAATCCGTTCGATTGGAATTTCAAACTACTACACGCCGCGCGACTTCGACCGAATCAGAAATATCGCCGAGATTGTTCCCGCCGTCGTGCAGAACGAAAATCATCCGCTCTACCAAAATAATTCCCTGCGCGACTACGTGAAAAAGTTCGGCGCCGTCGTAGAATCCTGGTACCCTTTCGGCGGGCGCGGCAACACGCAGAAAATTTTGGGCGACGCTACTATAACTAAAATTTCTACTGAGCACGGAAAAACTCCGGCGCAAATCGTCATTCGCTGGCACCTGCAGGAAGGTTACGCCGTAATTCCAGGCTCGAAAAATCCCGCGCACATTTCCGAGAACTTCGACGTTTTCGATTTTGAACTTTCGCAGGAAGATATGCAGAAAATCCGCGCGCTGAACAGGAACCGGCGCTTTGAAAACTGGTGAGCTATGGCGGAAATAAAACTCAAAAATAAAGCCGTCAACTTCGACCGGCTGAAAAATTTCGGCTTTGTCGACGGGCGGTACGAAAAAAATATTTGCGGCGACCAGTTCAAACTGACGCTGACCGTCGCGCAGGACGGCAGGATTTTTTCCAGCGTCACCGACAATCTTTCCGGCGAAGAATACGTTCTGCACCTCGTGGAAAATTCCGTCGGCAGTTACGTCGGCGCCGTTCGCGCGGATTATGACGCCGTGGTTTCAGATTTTATCGAGGCGTGTTGCGAATCGAATATTTTCCGTGGCGAGCTGACGCGGCGGCTGATTGAATACGTACGCGAAACTTACGGCGGCGAGCTGGAATTTCTGTGGGAAAATTTGCCGGACGCAGCGATTTGGCGGCGCAACGACACGCAGAAATGGTACGGCGTGCTCATGGTTATTCCTGAACGCAAACTCGGAATTGACTCGGAAAAAATTGTCGACGTGGTAAATCTGCGCGGCGACGCGGTTGCGCTGGCGGACGGCGTGAAAATTTTTCCTGGCTGGCACATGAATAAAAAAAGCTGGATAACGCTCAAGCTTGACGGCTCGGCGGAGTTCGAGGAAATTTGCCGCTGTTTAGACGAAAGTTTCAGCCGCGCCGTAAAATAAATTTTTAGGAGACCGCCAATGAAAAAAGTCAAAATCGTAGCCGCGCTGCTGATCGTGGCGCTGTTCGCCGTCGTGCACCTTATCGCGCCGGAATTTCTGCCAGAAATTTTCGCGCTGCTAAAACGCGGCGACATCGTAGAAACGGCGGAGTACATCAAAAGTTACGGCTCACTGGCGGTTGTGTTCAGTTTTCTTTTGACGCTCTTCGTGAACGCGCTGGGCTTCCCGCCGGCGATAATTTTTTCCACGGCGAACACGCTGATTTTCGGGATTTTCTGGGGCATCGTCATTTCGGTTGCGGCGGAAACAGTCGGCGTCACGATAAGCTTTCTGTTGTTCAGATTTTTCTTCCGCGACCTCGCCGAGAAAACTATCGCTAAGAGCAAATTCCTCAGTTCGATTGACAAGTACAGCTCGAAAAAAGGTTTCATCGTCATGCTGATTGCGCGAATGGTGCCGTACCTGCCGAGCGGCCTTCTGAACGCGGTGGGCGCGCTGAGTTCGCTTAGCCTGCGCGATTATTTTCTGGCGTCACTGATTGGAAAATTCCCGTCGACCGGCATTGAAGCGATAATCGGGCACGACGCAATTACGCAGCAGGAAGACCCGACGCGCATAATCGTCACGATAATTTTTGCGGTTGTGCTGATTGTCGGCGCGCTGTGGTACGAAAGAAAGCACGTGCACCGCTCATGAACTTCCTGGCAAAAATTTTCGCGCTGTTCAAGGCTAAGCCGGAAACTCACGCGCCGCAGGACGGTTACAGCGCATTGACGGCGGCTAAATTTTTCCGGCAGATTGTCACGGCGGATTCTCGAACTTCGCGAACGGTTATGTGGAACTCCGACGCGCCGCTGGAAAATGTCAAACTGGAATACAGAATGGTCGGCGAGGACGCGGCGCATTTTGCTGACGTTGCCGCCGATTTTTTTCGCGGGAATTTCATTTACAGTTGCGCGCTGGAAAGTCTCAAGCCGGAAAGTTTGTATCAGTACCGCCTTGTTGTCGGCGAGGCGGCCAGCGACTGGCGGAATTTGCGTACGGCGGGCGACGGCGAATTTGAAATGCTGGTCTTCAGCGACAGCCAGAGCTTTGACTACAAGACGTGGCACCGAACGGCTGAAACGGCGCATAGAAATTATCCTGACGCTGAAATTTTCGCGGTGAACGGCGACTTCACGGACAACGGGCAGGATTTTTTGCAGTGGCGCGAGTGGTACGCGGAGGCGGAAAATCTCCTGCGCGACAGGATTTTGGTGCCGGTCATGGGGAATCACGAGTGCTACGACGAGAACTGGGGTATTTGCCAGCCGAGCGGCTATCTGAAAAATTTCGCGCTGCCGTCGAACGACATCAGAGACTTCGGCGGGTATTTTTATGCGTTTGACTACGGCGCGGCGCACTTTTTCGTTTTGAACACGCAGCTGAACGAGCTGAGCAGTTTCAAAGCCAGCCTTGACGAGTTGCAGGAGTACTGGTTTCGCTGGAACGCCGCCACTAACCGGCCGTGGCGAATCGTTTTCATGCACAAATCGGTTTACAATCGTTCGCTGAGCGGCTTCGTCGAAGAGGCGGAAAATTATTTCATGCGGCTGTTTGACGAGCTGGAAATTGATTTGGTGCTGACGGGGCACCTGCACACGTACAAAAACGCTGGGAAATTTTTTGCGCAAAAAAAATCCGAGCGCGGCACGCATTACGTTTTATGCGGGCGTTCGGGTGACCACAAATATAATCGCGAGCCGGAATCTTACCTCGCGCTGAAAGTTCGCGCGGACTCGATTTTGATAACCTGTCGCGCGGCTAACGGCAAAATTTTAGACCAGTTCGCGCTGAAAAAATTCAATCGTTAGTTTCGTTATCGTCAGCGTCGTCGCCAGGGAGCGGCAGTTTGTACAGCGGGAAATCTTCGGGCTTGAGCCTGGAATCTTTAGCGCTGAGCTTACCGCGCGAGCGGCGAATCATCCAGTCGTTGTTCTGCTTCGCCCAAATGAGAATTTCGCGGTAGAATTTGCAGGCGACCTCGGTGCCGGTGAAGTCGGAGAGCTTGACGGGCTTGCCGGAAGTGTCGCTGTCGAGCTCGGTGAAAGTGTTGTCGATGTCGGCGCGGCGCGTAACCTGCACGGTATTGTTTTTCAAATCGAACTGGAGATAATCCGCGCGGCCGGCGAGAATGTTGTAACCGCGCGTGGATTTATTGTTCCAGCGGCGTTTCTGCACCACGTCCTTAATCTGAACTTCGTCGTAAGTGCAAATCGTGGGGACAACCAGCGTGTTCAAATCGAGCGTGCCGTCGAGCTTGACCTTGTAGCCGCACACCTGATAGTTGAAATAGTAATTGCCGCGCGGCGTCGACTGAACCCATTTGTAAACTTCGTCGGGAACTTTTACCGGCGCCGCCAAAGCCACGGCGGGGAAAATTATCAGCAGCAGCGCGATTAAAAATTTTTTCATTGGCGTTACCTCAACCGATAGAATCAATTTCGTAGGGCGTTTCCTGATACACGTAATAGTTGAGCCAGTTGGCGAAAAGCAAATGCGCAACGCTCCGCCAGCGGACGACGGGCTCCAGCGCAGGATTATCGTCTGGGAAATAATTTTGCGGCACGTGCGGATTCAAACCGGCGCGCAAATCCCGCTCGTATTCATTTTTCAGAGTGTAAGGATCGTACTCGGCGTGCCCCGTTATGAAAAACTGGCGCCGCTCAAGATTCGCAACGATGTAAACGCCAACGTCGTTGGACTCAGCGAGAATTTTCAGCGCGGGAACTTTTTCAATGTCAGCGCGCAGGGTGTCGGTGTTGCGCGAATGCGGCACGAAAAATTCGTCGTCGAAGCCGCGAAAAAGTTTCTCGAACTTCACGCAAAGCCGGTGCCTGTACACGCCGGAAAATTTTTTGTCCATGATAACTTTAGGTATACCGTAATGGTAATACAATCCCGCCTGCGCGCCCCAGCAAATGTGGAACGTCGACCAGACATGCGATTTGCTCCACTCCATAATTTCCGTCAGCTCCTGCCAGTACGCAACTTCCTCAAATTCCAGAAATTCCAGCGGCGCGCCAGTTATAATAAATCCGTCATATTTTTTGTGCCTGACGTCCTTGAACGTGCCGTAAAATTCTGTGAGGTACTCGCTGGGCGTGTGCGTCGGTTTATAAGTTGCGGTGTAGATAAAGTCAACTTCGACCTGCAGCGGCGTGTTGCCGAGGAGGCGTAGCAGCTGAGTTTCCGTGACAGATTTTATCGGCATGAGATTCAGTATCAAAATTTTCAGCGGGCGAATGTCCTGCGAATAGGCGCGGGCGGCGTTCATCACGAAAATGTTTTCGCCTTCCAAAACGTTCGTCGCCGGCAGATTGTTCGGGATTTTGATTGGCAATGTTATCAGTCCTTTCGGCAAAAATATTCGGCGGCTGAATTTTTATTCCTGCAGAAAAATTTTACGGCGCAGGGGCGATTGACATTGCTGGCGATTGATTTTATAATTTCTGCAGAATAATTTTCGCACAATTTTTTCCAAGGGAGAGTGTAAAGATGGCGGAAAAGAAAAAAGTTAAGATAATGGAAACCGTCCTGCGCGACGGGCACCAGTCGCTTTGCGCAACGCGAATGCGCTATCGTCAGATGGAACCGATGCTCGCGAGCCTCGACGAAATTGGCTACAAGGCGCTGGAAGCGTGGGGCGGCGCGACGTTCGATACATGTTTGAGATTTCTGGACGAAGACCCGTGGGAACGCCTCGACAAGCTCAAGGCAAATCTTAAAAAGACGCCGATTCAAATGCTCCTGCGCGGGCAGAATCTGCTCGGCTACAACCACTATTCCAACGACGTGGTAGAAAAATTCGTGCTCTGCGCCGCTAAGCACGGCATTGGCGTCTTCCGCATTTTCGACGCGCTCAACGACATTAACAACCTCAAAGTTGCGATTAAGGCCGCGCTCGAAGCGCCCGAAAAGCCCGAAGTTCAGGGCTGCCTCGTCTACACAATCAGCCCCGTCCACGGCAACGACAAATTCGTTGAACTTGCCGTCGAACTCAAAAAGCTCGGCTGCCATTCCATTTGCATTAAAGATATGTCCGGTCTGCTCGCGCCGTACGTCGCCTACGACCTTGTGACGAAACTCAAAGCCGCGCTCGGCGATACGCCCGTTGAACTGCACACGCACTGCACGTCCGGTTTCGGGCACGCAACTTATATCAAAGCGATTGAAGCCGGCGTCGATATTATTGACTGCGCGCTGTCGCCGTTCTCATGCGATACCAGCCAGCCCTGCACCGAAACGATTCTCGCCATGTTTGAAGGCAGCAAGCACGAAGAAGTTGACATTCCCGCTGTGGTTGTCAACGCCCGCGACGAATCCAAACCGCTCGACCGGCAGGCGCTTACGCCTATCGCCAAACATTTCCTCGGCGTCAAGGCGGAACTTATCAAAGAGTTCGGGCTCAAGGGCTACTTCGACGTGAATCCCAACGTCCTCGATTTCCAGATTCCTGGCGGTATGCTTTCCAACCTCACCAATCAGCTCAAGGAAGCCGGTATGGAAGACAAATATCAGGATCTGCTCGACGAAATGCCGCGCGTTCGCAAAGACGCCGGTTATCCGCCGCTCGTCACGCCGTCCAGCCAGATCGTCGGCACCATGGCTACTTACAACGTCGCTTACGGCCGCTACGTCGCCGCCCCGAAGGAGTTCAAAGACCTCTGCCGTGGCAAATTCGGCAAGACGCCCGTGCCCGTCGACCGCGATTTCATTATCAACACGCTGAAAATTCCCGCCGACCAGATTATCGAAGACTGCTCCGTTGAAGACGCCAAGGCTGAAACTTTCGACCAGTTCAAGGCTGAAATTATCGAGAAAGGTTTCCTTAATCCGACTGATGAGGACGTTCTCAGCTACGCGCTCTTCCCGCAGGTCGCCGAGGAATTTTTCAAGAAGCACTACACGCAGGTCACCGCTTACAAGCGCCAATAATTTCGCAGGGTACGTGTTAAATATATAAATAAAAAGTCTCCCGTTGCATTTCGTAGCGGGAGATTTTAAGTTTGCGGAAATTTTTTAAACTGTAATTATTCCAGCGCGATAGCCGGCTTTGTTAATGGCGTCGCGCAGAATTTCATCTGGAATTTCTTTACTGAGACCAGCCTGCGCCGACTGCTTTTCCAAACTTGCCGCCGCAACCTGCACGCCGTCAACTTTTTCCAGCGCGCGGACGACATTCGCCACGCAGTGTTCGCAGGTCATGCCGTCCACGTCAATCGTCCGGCGAATGCTGAACTTCGCAATTTTCTCGACGCGCGCCCTGTAACTGTTATCCAGCGCCCTTTGCATTTCAGATTTTTTCAGCGCGCAGCCTTCGCAGGAACCACCGCCGGAATCGCAGCACGCCGCTTCGCCTTTGAAAAACGCTCTGTAAATAACTCTGAGCCCGTTGCCCAGCGCCAGCGCTATCAAAATTCCAAGTACAACCGTCGCCATAAAAATCGCCTCTTATTGGAAACCGAGCAGCCGTCCGACCTGATAAACCAGCAGCGCCGCCACCCACGCAACCGCGCACGTGTACAGGAACGCGAACGCCATCCACTTCCAGCTCTGCGCTTCCTTTTTAATCGTGCCGAGCGCCGTGACGCAGGGCGAATAAAGCTGCGTGAAAACCATGAACGCCAGCGCCGACAGCGGCGTGAACGCCGTCGCCATTCCCGTCGTCATCAAAACATCTGCCGTGCCTTCGGCGTCGTCCGTGTCAACCGCCTCTTCGTCCGCGCCGTACAAAATTCCAATCGTCGAGACAACCGCTTCCTTCGCAAGCACGCCCGTCACAACCGCCGCGCCAGCTTCCCACGTGTCAAAGCCCTGCGGCGCAAAAATCGTCGCCGTCGCCGAGCCTATTCCCGCCAGATAGCTTTCGCTCATTTCGTCCGTCATTCCGTCCGAATTGAAACTGCTCAGGAACCAAATCGCTACCGACATCGCGAAAATTATCGTGCCCGCTTTAACCAGATAGCCCTTGCCTTTTTCCCACGTTTCCAGCAAAACCGTTTTGAGATCCGGCATTCTGTACGGCGGCAGTTCGAGCAGGAACGTCGATTCGCGCCCTTTGAACGCCGTTTCGCCCAAAACTTTCGCCATGATTATCGCCGTCGCCAGTCCGAGGAAGTACATCGCGAAAACGATATTCGCCACGTTGTCAGGGAAGAACATCGCCGCGAAAAGTGCGATTATCGGAACCTTCGCGCTGCACGTCAGGAACGGCGTGATTAAAATCGAAATCATTCTGTCTTTGTGCGTGTCCAAAGTCCGCGCGCCCATTATCGCCGGTACGCCGCAGCCGTAACCCATAATCAGCGGCATAATTCCTTTGCCCGTCAAGCCGACGCGCCTCATTATCGGATCCATTACGAACGCCACGCGCGCCATGTAGCCCGTCCCGTCAAGGAAGCTCAGGCACAGGAACAGCGTGAAAATCAGCGGCACGAAACTCAGCACGCTGCCGACGCCAACGATTATTCCGTCCGAAACCAGCGACTGCATCCAGTCCGCGACGCCTGCCGCCGCCATTACCTCCGCCGCCCACGGCGCTACCGTTTCTTCAAAAAATGCGCCGAGCAAATCCGCCAGCGGCTGCCCGACCCACTCGAATGCGATTTGGAACAGCAGGTAGAACATCGCCACCATTATCGGCAGCGCCAAAAATCCGTTCGCCAGATACGAATCCAGCTTTTCCGTCAGCCCCTTGTCCGCCACGTTCAGCGTAACCGCCGCGTTCATGACTTTATCAATGAAATCGTACCGCGCCGTTATAATTTCTTCGTCAATTTTTTCCTGCGATTCGCCGCTGGCTTTTATCTGATTAATCCTGTCCAAATGCTCCTGAAAAATTTTGCTCGGCTGATAGTTCGCCATGCGCGTATTCGTGAAAACGTCGAGCAGAACTTTGACGCTCTTGTTATCGCGCCCGACCGTGCTCGTCACCGGCATTCCAAAAATTTCTTCGAGCTTGGACTCGTTGATTTTAATCCCGTGACGCTCCGCCTCGTCCATCATGTTCAGATTCAGAATCAGCGGAATACCGTTTTCCATGAGCTGGACGGTCAGAAACAAATTCCGCGAAATGTTAGACGCGTCGATAATGTTTACAACGATGTCGGGCTTGTTTTCGGCAAAGTAATCGCTGACGACCTGTTCCTCCTGCGAACGCGCGTTGATTGAGTACGTGCCAGGAAGGTCGACGACGGAAATTTTTCTGCCCTTGTACTCGATGAGCCCAACTTTTTTGTCGACGGTCACGCCAGGCCAGTTGCCGATTTTCTGGCGCGCGCCGGTCAGTTCGTTAAAAATCGTCGACTTGCCGGTATTGGGGTTGCCGGTCAAGGCTACGGAAATTGCAGGCATAATCTCACTCCTCACTTCAGCTGCGTAACTTGAATGCTTGCGGCGTCGTCCCTGCGCATTGCCAGATTGTACGAGCGCAGTCTAATCGCGATTGGGTCTCCGAGCGGTGCCGAGTTCAAAATTTCTACGCGCGTCCCTGGTATCAGCCCCATTGTCATGAGCCGCTGTTTCAGCGCCGATTCGCCAAGCGCGTCGATTCGGACGACCATTCCTGGCTGTGTATCTTTCAGCGTCATTTGCCTCAGTTCCTTTCCAAAAATGTTTATCAATCTTAATTGGAATTATAAACTGTTTGAAAAACTTTATCAAGTAATTCTTTGCGCAAAAAAAAATTCCTGCCACATTTCTGCAGCGGGAAAAAAATTTTTATTCAGCTGACGAATCTGGCGGTACTGCCGGTCTTAGTTTTGGTGACTTCGAGGCGGACGGGCACGCGGTTTTTCAGCGCGTCGACGTGGGAAATTATACCGACGAGGCGACCGCCTTCCTGCAAATCCATAAGCGCGCTCATCGCAATATCGAGCGTTTCGCTGTCGAGGGAGCCGAAGCCTTCGTCGATAAAAATCGTGTCGAGCTTGATACCGCCGGAAGTATTTTTGACAACCGCCGCCAGCCCCAGCGCAAGGCTGAGCGACGCCAGAAAAGATTCGCCGCCGGAAAGGGTTTCGACAGCGCGGGCGGTGCCGTTGTAGGCGTCGAGAATTTCAAGGTTGAGCCCTTCGAGTTTGCGGCGCGTCATGGCATTTTTTTCGCCGCGAAATCTGTAGCGGCCGCCGCTCATTCTGTCCAGGCGCTCGTTGGCTTCGGAAATCACGTCGGAGAAAATTGCGTCGAGGTAGTAGCGCTGGAAGTCGAGTTTGGATCTGGCGCCGTTCGCGACTTCGGAGAGCCGGTTCCAGATTTGAAAATTTTTCTCGGCGGCGGAAAGTTCGGCGTTGAGTTTGACGAGTCTGGCAGAAATTTCATTGAGGCGGCGGAGATTATTTTCGAGCGTGGCGGTTTCGGCGACAGATTTGTTATAGGCGTCCTGCGCGAAATTTTTCTGAGCGTTCAGGGCGGGAAGGTCGGGCTTGACTTTACCTTCGACGGCAGAGGCGGCGTCGGTGAGAATTTTTTCGGCGGCCTGAACTTTACCGGCGGCGGCGGCGTTCCTGTTGCTCAGCGTCTGGAAATTTTTCTGGGCGGCGTTCCAGCTGGCGTCGAGATTTTTTTTGAGCGACAGTTTAGCGCTGAGGTCGGCGGCAACTTTCTGCGGATTGTCGAGGTACTGCGGGAGAATCTGGCTGGCGGTTGCCGTGACGATACCGCGAAGATTTTCAGCGGCGGCGGTTTTGAGCTGCAAATCTTTTTCGGCGGCGCTTGCGTTATCGGTTACCTGCGCAGTGAGTTCCTGCCCGCGCGTCAGCCTTTTGCGGCAGTCCTGCAAATCGTCCGCGCGTTTTTTAGCGGCGTCAAAAATTTTTTTAGCGGCGTCAAGTTCAGGAACGTCGTCGAATTTTTTAAGATTTTCGCGTTGGGATTCGAGATTCGCGCTGGTTTTGGCGAAGGAATTGCTGGCGGCGGTGAAATCCTGCTCGGCGTTTTCAATTTCTTCGTCGGCAGGGATATTTTCCTCGGTGAAGGCGGGCGATGGGTGATGGATTGAGCCGCAAACGGGGCAGGGTTCGCCGTCTTTGAGAGTTTGCGCCAGTTTGGCGGCGATACAAAGTTTCTGCAGAGCCTGCAGGCTTTCGAGTTTAATTTTCGCGGCTTTAAAAATTTTCTGAGCCAGCGCCAAATCCTTTTCGAGCCGCGCGATTTTATCAAGACAATCCTGGCGCGCCTGCGAATCTTTCAGTTTCTGAGCAGCGGCAACAAAATCGGCGTCAGCGCCGCGCAGATTTTCTTCCTTGCGCTTCAAATCGTCGAGGCGTTTTTCGTAATTTTTAACGTCGGCTTTAAGGCGGTTCAAAGTTTCCTGCGCACTGCGTTCACTTTTTTCGGCGGCGGCGAGCTTATTTTTCTTGAGGTCTAGTTCAGCGAGGGCGTCGCGGATTTTCTGAATGTCCGCAATTTCGAGTTCAAGGGCGCGGCGGGCGGATTCCTCAGCGTTGCGGGCGTCGTACTCGGTTTTGGCGGCGGCGAAGTCAGCGGAAATTTTTTCAAGTTCGAGTTTAGCGGCGCGCAGATTATTTTGAGCGGTCGCGCAGGCGTCGAACTGCTCGGCGAGGCGTTCACCGGCGGCTAAATTTTTAACGGCGCTGTTCAAATCTGTCTCACGCCGAGCGAGAATTTTTTTAGCGGCGGCGAGATTTTCAGCCAGAATTTCAGCATCGAGGCTGCCGAGTTCGCGGGCGCTGTCAGCCAAAATTTTCTGCTGCGTAGAAAGTTCGTCGCAAATTTTCCTGGCGGCGCCTGCCTTATCCTTGAGCCGGCTTTCAATCAGCGCGTAGAAATCTGCGTCGAAAATTGTACTGAGCACGTCGCCGCGTTCGCGCGCATTCGCCGTGAGAAATTTCCTGAAGTTGCCCTGCGGAAGTACGACAACCTGACGAAACTGCTTAATCTCGAAGCCGAGAATATCCTTAACACGGTCGTCGACTTCGGCGTAGCTGGCGGTCAGAAGTTTGCCGTTCAGAAAAAGTTCGGCGCCGCGTTTAGTTTTAGCGTCGAGGGCTGGGCGGCGTCGGACTGTGTAAAATTTGTCGTCGATTGCAAATTCAAACTCGACTTCGGTCACGGCGCTGGGAGCGGCCTGCGTCGCGCGGAGCATTTTATCGCTGCGTTCGCCGCCGGAGCTGTCGCCGTAGAGCGCGTAGCAAATCGCGTCAAGAATCGAAGTTTTACCGGCGCCGGTTTCCCCGTGAATCAGAAAAAAATTTTCGCCGGAAAGTCCCGCGTCGAAGTCCAGCGCAACGGTTTTTGCGTAGGGACCGAATGCCGTCATTTTCAGTTTAACTGGTCGCAAAATTATTCCTCCTGTAAAAAAAAATTTGCAAATTGAAAAATCCTGTGCTATACTGTTGAAGTTGTTTTTTGAAGGGAGTGAAATTTCATGTCCGCTTATTGCGAGATTTGCCATAAAGGTACGATGTCGGGAATGAACGTTAGCCATTCGCATTTGAAGACGAAGCGCAAGTGGAAGCCGAATATTCAGCGCGTGCGTGCGATTGTCGACGGCGAAATCAAGCGCGTCAACGTCTGCACTCGCTGCCTCCGCTCAGGAAAAGTCAATCGTGCGATTTGAATCAGCGTCGTTCCCGAAAAAAAATTCCTCGGTCACAAAGCGTGGCTGAGGATTTTTTGTTTTAATGCAAATTTATGCGCGCCTCGAACATGCGGTTCCAGGGAAATTCGACGTGCAGTCTCGTAATGATACCGACTTCCGGCAGATTTTTGTGCAGGAAATCAATCATCAGCTGGCTGCTCCAATCCGCCGCCGAATATTTTTTACGGTCGAGCGACTCATAAAAGCCGTCGCCTTTGAGCCAGTTCAGCCGCGTCGCAACCGCCTGCCGAATGTTGGACTGATACGCCCAGTCGTCAAGGTAGCGCGTCAAAAGAAGACGGCGCCGGTCTCTGTCGGAAGTTTTGAGCGCCAGAATCCCTTCGCTGAGCGCAAAGCCGGTCGAGTTCGTGGCGGTATTCCAGCCGGCGTAGGCGTGAAGTTTGAAAAGCAGGTCGCGATTTTTCAGCTGTTCCATGAGCGCATTATCAGCGCCGTTCGTGTAGGCAACGTCCGCAACCGCAACTTTCAGCCCGTAGTTCACGTAACTTTCCACGAGATTGGCGAAAATGTCAGTGCCGGCGCGCGGGCGCGTGGTATTGGTTGGCTGATTCGCCTCGCGCGTACTTCCCTCAAGATTCGTGTTCACCGCCAGCACGAAATTCGCAGCGTCGGCAAATTCGACACGCCTGGCGCCAACCGCCAGCAGTTCCGCGTTAATCGAAGTGTCCAGCGACTCGTCGGAATAAGTTGGAATTGTCTCGCCGCCGGTGCCGGAATTATACTCGACGAAAACCAGCGGCACGATTTGCGTGTAGTCGTTGATAGCGCGCGTGAGCAGCATTAGCCCAATTTCGTCGATACCGGCGAGCGTCAGATATTTACTTTTGTCGATACCGGCGCCGTAAGCCGCCAGCTTCCTGCCTTCCATGTGCGTCTGAGAAAAAGGCGCGTTGTCGTCGCGTCCCAGCAGGAGGCAGGTGAAAACATTTTCCTTGGCAAGGTCGATTAACTTTTCGTTCGCCGCAAAATTTTTTTCGCGCCGCCTGCTCCAGTCATCGAAGGCACGCGCAGGAATCAGTTTCCGCAGAAAATTAATTTCCTTCGTTTCGCGCTGCGTCAGACCTTCCAGCTCGAATTTATCCCTGAGCGCGGTGTAGCGAAAAATATTGGCGCCGTAGTTGCGGTAATAATCGGGCTCGCCGTAGCCGGACGCGATGCCAGTGCGCGGCGTGCGCATAACCGAGCTGAAAACGTAGAGCGGAAGTTTCTTATGACGGGCGCGAAATTCCTTAAAAAGTTCCGCGCGCTCAAGAATAATCTGCCTGTCGTAGTTGTGCTTGCGCGAGGCGACGAGGCTGCCGTAGAGCAGGGCGTCAGACGAAACTACCGCCGCGCGAACGTCGCTTTTAACGTTCCTTTCCAGCCATTCCCAGAGCCGGTCGGGGTTGCCGAGGTCGTCGCGGCTGCCAAGAATTTCCTTCGGCGGCACGATAATTTTGTAGCCCGCCTTCTCAACGACAGCAACGGTCTGCTCGTCGGAAATCGGGCGGTTGTCATGCGGAATGTATAGAATTTTTTCCGACGAAGTCTTTTTTTTAGCTTCGGCGTCGGGCGCCGCTGTCAAAAATAAAATCAGGCTCAGCGCGACGCCCAGAATTTTCAACGCCTTCTTCAAAAATATTCCTCCTGCCACTAATGCGTTTTCCTCGCCGCGCGCACGTCGCCCCACAAATCCCGCGCCTTATCGTAAACCCTCGGCTCGCGGTTTCGCAAATCCTGGTCGCTGATAATTCGCGAAAGGTACTGCGTGCACTTGTCGAACAGCCCCAGCCGGTAGTAAATCGCGCCGATGACGTATAAAACGTTGCCGTCGCTCATTCCGTCGACGGGGTATCGCTCCACGCTCAGCGAACGGTCATAAAATTCCGCCGCCTTGAGCATGTATTCCTCCTCCTTTTTGTGGTCTTCGTTAAAGCGGTACATCCACGCCAGATTTAAATTCAGCGTTGCGCGCTTGCACGGCGAACCGTTAATCAAATCCTGGTACGCAAGCGCCAGCTGATACGAGGCAACGGCGTCTGGGAAAGTTCGCGTTTCGGAAAATTCTATGTCGAAGTGCCTGCGTTGAAGGAAATCCCAAATCGCCGCGCGCTGCTTTTTGGGCAGTACCGACGTGAAAGTTTTTTCGTCCGCTGCGAAGCCGCAGTTTTCGCAAATCCAAATTTTGTAATAGTACGGATTGAAATTTTTATAGTGTACGCATAAATCTTCGTCGCGCTTTTCGACGACCAGCCGCGAACGTGTTTTGACCACGCGCGTAATTTCGTAGCAGATCGGGCACATTTTTTCCACCACGAAAGTATAATCGACCATTCCCAGGACTCCCTTGATTTTACCGCAGATACTTATTGCAAAGCGCCTTCAATTTGCCAGCCTCGGCCTCAAGCTGATAATCTGGCTTCAGGCGCCAGCCCCAGTTCGTACCGACGGTGCCAGGCGTATTCATTCTGGCGCGGCTGTCGAGTTTCAAAACGTCCTGCATGGGAATAATCGCGAATCTGGAATCTGAGGCGTAGGCAAACTCGATAAGTTTTTGGCAAACGTCGTCGGGGCGGCGGGCGTCAGCGCCAAGGAGCGCGGCAATCGTCGGCTTGCTGAGGTTGTCCACGTCTTCCATGAACCAGCCAACCGCCGTGTTGTTGTCGTGCGTGCCGGTATAAGCCACGCTGTTTTCCGGCGCCACAAAGCCAATGCGCCCGTCCTCGTTGAAGTGCAACTCGAACTGCAGAATTTTCATGCCAGGGAACCCGCAATCCTGCCGGAGCTGTTCGACTTCGTTGGTGATAAAGCCCAAATCCTCCGCCACAATCTGCGCGTCGCCAATTTCCTTTTTAATCTCGTCGAAAAACGGCTTGCCTGGCCCCTTAATCCATTTACCGTTGACAGCATTTTCCGCGTCGCCGTCAACTTCCCAGTACGCCTCAAAGCCTCGGAAATGGTCAATGCGCACAATGTCAAACTGCTCGAAAAGCCGCTTGAACCGCAACTTCCACCACGAATATTTTTGCGCCTTCATTTCGTCCCAGTCGTACTGCGGATTCCCCCAGAGCTGTCCGGTCGGGCTGAAATAATCCGGCGGCACGCCCGCAACTTTTTTCGGCAGACCTTCCTCGTCCAGCTTGAACAGTTTCTGATTTGCCCACGCGTCCGCGCTGTCCGCCGAAACGAATATCGGCATATCGCCAAGAATCTGCACGCCGCGTTCCCGTGCGTAGCTGTGCACTTTCTGCCACTGCGTTTCAAAAATGTACTGCTCGAACTCCACGCAGAAAATTTCGTCCGCCATCTTTTTCCTGAGCGACGCCAGCGTCCGCTTATCGCGCTGCTTAATTTTCGCGTCCCACTCAATCCAGTAGCCGTCGTTATTTTTCCGCTTGAGCGCCGCGAACAACGCGTAATCTTCCAGCCAGTAAAATTCTTTCGCGCGGAACTTTTCAAAGTCAGCCTTCAAATTTTCGTCCGCCGCCAGCCGCGCCCTGAAGTTTTTGAACGCAGCTTTCAGCGCCGCCAGTTTCATCGGTATCACGCGCGTGAAATCTACTCTCGCCGCGTTGCTCAGCTCTTTCGGGATTTTTATATCCGCCTCCGTCAGCAGACCCCGCGCAATTAAATCGTCCAGCGAAATCAGCATTGGGTTGCCCGCGAACGCCGACGGCGACTGGTACGGCGAATCTCCGAAGCCCACGGGATTAACCGGCAGCATTTGCCAAATCGTCTGCCCCGCCGCCTTCAGGTAGTCTATGAACTCGAACGCCTCGCGCCCAAAGTCGCCAATCCCATACTTCGACGGCAGACTCGTCGGGTGCAGTAAAATTCCCGCGCGCCGGTCGTAATTTTTCTTCGGCGGCAGGTGGTGCAGTAAAACCCCCTGCAGCGGCTCCAGCTTGAAATTCACCCGCCCGCGCGTTACAGGATAATGGTGGCGCTGATTTTTCTCGTCGAACGCGTCCACGAAAACGCCGTTGGCAAAGTCGCTCACGTCAAAGGAAACTTCCCGCGCCTCGTACCGCGAACGATTGAACGCCGCAAGGAATATATCATTTTTCGCGTCGTGGTCGAAAATATCCCGCCCGTTGCGAATAACCCGCGCATAAGCAAAAATGTCGTCGTACGAAGGCAGCGGCAGAAATTCGCCCGTCTGCAAAACCAGATTTTCATTCCGAATCGCGATATATTTTTTGTACGTCTCAAAAAGTTCCTTATCGCCGCCGCCCCACGGATACGGCCGCCGATTAGTCGGGTCTTTGAAACCCTGCATTCCGAGTTCGTCGCCGTAATAAATGCACGGCACGCCTGGATAAGTCATCTGCCAGAGCGCCGCCATTTTCAAACGCGCCTTGCCGAGCTTTTCGCCTTCAGCGTCGAGCCGGAACCGCGCCTGCTCAATCGCCGGCATTCTGTCATAGTACGGCGCCTCTCCGAAAACCGTCACCGGTCTCATTATGTCGTGACTCGACAGCAGATTCATCATCGCGTAGAAATTTTCCTTCGGATAATTTTCGCGCAGGCTTTCCATTCGCCGCATGCAGAGCCTGCCGTCGATTTTCCCCAGAATGAAATCGAACAAATGCGTGCGCCACGGATAATTCATCGCCGAATCCATTTCGTAGCCGCAAAGGTACTGCCGCTGGACGCCGTAAGCAACCTTATTCGACGCGTCTTCCCAGACCTCGCCAATCATTACGGCTTCGGGATTTGTTTTCTTGAGCTCAGCGAAAAACAGCTGCGAAAATTCCGCCGGAAGTTCGTCAATCACGTCGAGCCGCCAGCCCATAATTCCTTCGCGCATCCAGTGGTGCAAAACGCTGTCGCTGTCCCGAATGATAAAATCCATATACGACGGCGTAGTTTCGCGGACGTTCGGGAGCGTCGGGAAATTCCACCAGCTTTCGTAGTCGGTCGGATAATTTCTGAAACTGTACCACTCGTAGAACGGGGACGATTTGGACTGGTACGCGCCAATAGAATTGTAGGCGCCGTTGCGGTTGAAATAAATGCTATTGGAGCCGGTGTGGCTGAAAACGCCGTCGATAATGACGCTGATACCTTTTTCGCGCGCCGCGTCAATCAGGTGGCGGAACTCTTCGTTTGTGCCGAGAATCGGGTCAACCTTGTGATAGTTGCCGGTATCATAGTGGTGGTTGCTCTCGGACTCGAAGACGGGATTGAAATAAATCACGGAAATGCCAAGTTCGCGCAGGTAATCGAGCTTGCTCTCGACGCCGCGAAAGTTCCCGCCGTAAAAATCGTACGCAACAATTTCGTTGGTGTCAACGTCCTTGTAGTAGCAGGGCTCATCGCTCCAGCTGGCGTGGTAAACGGCGCCGCGCTTTTCGATAATTTCGTTGCCCGCGCGACAGAATCTGTCTGGGAAAATCTGATACATGACGGAATGTTTGAACCAGTCGGGAGTTTTGGCGCCCTTCTGATAGACGGTGATTTGGAAGGCGGGCGGCGCGTAGTCGGTGTAAAGCTGCCCGACGCCGCCGAGCTGTTCGGGGTTGTTGCCGTAATAGTACGTGCGGTCGGCGGTGACGATTATAAAATAATACCAGATAAGCCCGCCCTTTTCCGGCATGGTAATTTCAAGCGAATAAAATTTTTCCTGCGCAGTTTCGGGGTCGCGCGTAGTGAGGTTGGACCATTTTTCGCCGGTGCCGTCGCTCCACGTGTGCAATAAAACCTGCCGAACAATTTCAGTGGTTTTTATGCGGATACCGAGGCGAAGCTGACTGCCGGCCTCAGACGCGCCGACCGTTGAGCGGTAATAAATATTTTGCGAATTGTGCTCGACGTTGCTGTTGTCCATAAAATCATCTCCTAAAATTTTAATCGTGCTCGTACTCGTCAAAAGTTTTCAGCAGATTCAGTGCGTACTGCAGGTTGACGAACTCGCGCCAGGCGTTAGGGTCATACACGCGGAAGGCGTTTTGAATCTGCGGAATCAGCTGTAAGCAGCCCTTGCGAATGTCGTCGACAACGGGATAATCCAGCGGCAAAATTTTCGGCAGCTCCGCCAGCAACAGCCTCACGTCCGCCAGAGAAATTTGCGTGTAAAGCGTTCTGTGAATTGCGTTGAGCGCGGCTTCCTCGAAAAAGTTTCCGGCGGTTTCGTCAAACATGACTTCGCGCAGGTGCGAGGCGAGCGCGCGGCACGTCAGAAATGTTTCCAGCTTGCCCGCGAAAAAGTTCACCGGCATCGTTTTTATCAGCGTCGGGAAAAGATTTTGCACCAGCGCGTTGGCAAGAAGTGGATAATTTATCGGCTTGCTGGCGGCAACGCTCTCAAGAATGCTCTGCCCGAAAGGCGCCACGACTGAACGGCGGGCGGCGCGGTACTTCAAAATCCCGTCGTCGAAAACGTCGTTGCGGTCTTCCTCGTTGAATTTTTCAATCTTGTAAATGTTGTGGTAGGCGTCGGCAGTACCGCGCTCGACTTTTTTAAAATATTCTTCGCGGGACTTGACGCTGTAATGATTCATGACAATTTTTTCAACGGTCGGCGGATTGTTATGGAAAATCGGAACGACACCGCCATTTTCGTTGACTGCGTGGAACCCTTCAAAGTAGGCGGCAAAGTGCGGGTTGTAGAAAAAATTAATCTTGCGCGGGTCGGCAATCGTGCTTACGTGAGCGTTGCCTCCAGGCAGGCCGGTATTCGGCAGCGGCGGAATATATTCGTCGGAAGCGTGACGCGTAAATCTTTCAAGGACGCCGCGAGAATAATCAGCAGTCTCCTGATAATTTGAACCGAAATTGTGAAGATTAGCCGCCAGCGCCGCCGCCTGCGGTTTGTCTCTCAAAACTTCGTCGACAACCTCAACGATGGTCTTGTTATTTTTCGGGAAAACAAATTCGTCGGCGTCAATGAAAGTCATGTACCGGCAAAAAAATCTGAAGTTCTGCACCGCCTCGTTGTACGCCTCGTACTGGCGCGCCTTGCCAGGGTAAAAAGTGTACGTCACAATTTCTTTGTCAATGTACGGCTGCAAAACTCCTCTGAGGTTGTCGGGGCTGTCGTTGTCGTAAATGTAAAAGTGGTCGACGCCCGCCAGAAGGTGATAATCCAGCCACTCCTTTGCGTAGGGCGCCTCGTTCTTCATAATCGCGACCACTGCCAAATCGTACAGGAACAAATTTTTATCAACTGCCATGAATTTTCCTCACTCCCTGTCGAACGCCTTCAGCAAATCCTTCGTGTACCGCCAGCGGATAACCTGCCGGAACTTTTGCGAATCGAAGAGCTGATAGGATTTTGAAATACATTCCTCGATAATTTTTATGCAGGCACGGCGGATATTTTTCACGGCGGGATACTTCAGACGCAGAATTTCCGGAAGCTCGCTCAGCAACAGTTCAAAATCTGGGAACGAAAAATTTTGCTTGAGCGCGCCGTTAAGCCACAGCAGCGAAAATTCCTCCGCCGAAATTTCTCCGAAACGCAGCTGAAACTTTCTGCTGAGCGCAAGGCAAATCAGATATGTTTCAATTTTACCTTCCTGCGGCAAATTTTTCAAATCACTCGTCAGCGCCCGAATCAGCGCTTCGACGGCGCGATTATTACGCTCCTCGTCAGTTTCGTGCCTTAGCTCCAGACCCGCGCGAAAATTTCTGTAGCGTAAAATTTCATCGTCAAATTCCTCGTTGCGGTCGAAGTAGCTGAAATCGTCCGACAGGTAAACCGCGTCATTGCCGTCCGCCGCGCCGCGTTTGAGTTTCTGCAGGTACTCCGCGCGAGACTTCACGAAATAATGATTGACAGAAATTCTGTCCGCCGTCATCGCGGGGTTATCGTAGGCGTCGAGCCTTTCGCCGTGCTCGCTGACTTTGAATTTGCCCAAAATAAAATCGCAGGTGTGCCCGTTCACGACGTAATTCACGGCGCGCGGATTCACAATCTGCTTGACGTAAAAATTTCCAATATCGAAAACGTGAGCGGCGTCCACCCACTTGACGGTTTTCCAGTCGCGCGGAGCCCGCCGCGTAAACCTTTCCAGAACGCCGCGCGAATAGTCCGCCTCCGCCTCCCCGTTGGAGCCGAAGTAAAACATATTCATTCCGAGCGCCGCCGCGTCAGGATTTTCCGCAAAAATTTCGTCTGCCGCCTCCACGATACTCCTGTTACCGCGCGGCAAAATAAATTCGTCGCCGTCAATAAACGCCATGTACCGGCAGAAAAATCTGTAACGCTGAACCGCGTCATTATACGCCTCGTACTGGCGCGCCCTGCCAGCGTAGGGAATGTGCGTCACAAAACCGCGCTCAACGTACGGCTCCAAAATTTTTTTCTGCGCGTCCGAATCCTCGTTATCATAAATGTAAAAGTGCTCGACGCCAGCCAGAAGGTGATAATCCAGCCACTCGCGCAGGTACGGCGCCTCGTTCTTCATAATCGCGACCACTGCCAAATCGTACAGGAACAAATTTTTATCGACCGCCAATGAATTTACCTCCAGTACTTGCCTTCGTTCAGCGCATTTTTTATCAGCAGCAGCCCGTCATTGTCAAGTATCGGCTTGCGGATATACCCGCGCACCGAAGAATTTGTGACGCTGTGAATTATCGTCGGGTCGTTCGAGTTCGTCATAATTATCACGGGCATTCCTCTCAGCTTCGGGTCTTTGCGAATGAATGCCAGAATTTTCAAGCCGTCCATGAACGACATGTCCAGGCTGACAAGCACCAAATCCACATCGTTATCCTGCAAAATCCAGAGTCCTTCGACGCCGTTCGACGCCGTGAGAATCTCGCAGGAAAAATTTTTTGAAACCGTATTTTTTTCCAGCTCCAAATCGGCAATATCGTCGTCGATAATCAAAATCTTGAAAATCGTGCGCGAAGTAAATTCTATCGCCTCCGCCAGCAAAACTTTATTCACGCGCTCAATCAGATTTTTCGGGTCAAACGGCTTGTTGATATAATCGAGCGCGCCCAGCAAAATCCCGCGCGAAATATTTTCTTTTTTCGCCTGCACGGTCGTCATCATCACTTTTACATTTTTGCACAGATTATCTTCGCGGACGCTCCTCAGAATCGACATTCCTTCATAATTGTTTGAAACTGCGTCGTCCAGAAGCAGCAGCCGCGTTTTCAATCCGTGCATGATATTCATCGCCTTAATCTGATTATTCGCGGCGGAAATTTTGAAAGTCGGCATTCCCATTTCAAGAATGTGTTTGGTCATATTCAAATTCAAATCGTCAGCGTCGACAATGAGAATGACGTTATCAGATTTGACTGCGGCGGCCTCTTCCTGAATGATTCGCTTTTTGTAATCGTTGCGCTCGCCCTGAAGTTTTGCTTCATTCCTGAGCGTCGCAAGGCAATCCGGACAATAAATTCCGTTAAGAATTTTTTTTCCGCACCTGCCGCAGGGGTGATAAACGCCATTTTTAAAAGTCTGCGCGGCCTTGGACATATCGCGAATTGTTTTTTTGGAAATGCCAAGGTTGTTGATAATTTCGGAATCCGTGGCGCCTGGGTGAGCCCTGACATAATCCCTTACCGCGTTTCGCTGATTAATCTCGCTTCTGTCCTGATAAGCACCGGCAGGAGCCACGGCAGAACAAATTCCGCAAAGCCTGTCGCTGGGTCTGCCGCTGAAAGTCCTTCCGCACCGTGGACAAACTTTGCGCTCGACAGTTAGAGCCATAAAACATACCTCCGATGCGATACGTAGTTAAAAAAAAGTCCGACGAGGAAAATTGCTCGCCGGACCAACGACGCTGACGCGGAAATTATTTCTGCATCAGTTTTTCATAGAGTTCTTTGTATTCGCGGGCAGATTCCGTCCAGCTGTAGTCGCTGTTCATTGCGTTGGAAACGATTTGCAGCCAGATTTCAAAATTGCCGTAAGTGCTGAGCGCGCGCTTGAGTGCGTACATCATTTCGTGGGCGTTGTAGTTGGAAAAGACGAAGCCGTTGCCTTCCTTTTCGTACTTGTCGTACTGGCGGACGGTATCTTTCAGGCCGCCGGTTTCACGAACGACAGGAGCCGCGCCGTAACGCATTGCGATAAGCTGACCAATTCCGCAGGGCTCATAATTCGACGGCATAAGGAAAATGTCGGAGGCGCCGTAAATTCTCTGCGCGAGTTCGTTCGAGAAATAAATATTGGCGGAAACTTTCTGCGGGAAGCGCCACTGCAGCCCTTTGAACCAGTCTTCGTAAACTTTATCGCCGGTGCCGAGCAGGACAAACTGGAAGTCTTCGTGCTGAAGGAGTTCGTCCATCATTCTGACGACGAGGTCGAGACCCTTCGCGGCGACGAGGCGCGTAACCATTGAGACCACAGGAGTTTTGCGCGCCTGCGGAAGCCCCAGAAGTTCCTGCAGCTTAACTTTGTTGTCGCCCTTGCGCTCGAAGGCGTTGAAGGCGTCGGAATTGTCGTACTGCACGAAAAGATTTTTATCAGTGGCGGGGTTATAAACGTCGTAGTCGATACCGTTGACGATGCCGTAAAGGTCGTCCTTGCGCGCGCGGAGCAGGCCGTCAAGATGTTCGCCGAAGTATTCGTACTGAATTTCCTGCGCGTAGGTTTTGCTGACGGTAGAAACGTAGTCGGCGTAAATTATGCCGCCCTTCATGAAGTTTACCGCGTCATAAAATTCGAGGTCGCCGTTGTTGAAATATTTCCAGTCGAGCCCGAGCACGTCGCCCATGATATTTTTGCCGAAAACGCCCTGGTACTTCAGATTGTGAATCGTATAGATTGTCTTGATTTTTTCGTAGCGTTCGTCGCCCTGGTGTTCGAGTTTGAGGAAAACGGGAACTAAAGCGCTCTGCCAGTCGTTGCAGTTGATAACGTCGGGGAAAAAGTCAATCGCTGGCAGGCAGTTCAGAATTGCGCGGGCGAAGAAGGAAAATCTCTCGGCGTCGTCGTCATAGCCGTAAAGCCCTTCGCGGTAAAAATATTCTTCGTTGTCAACGAAATAAAACGTCACGCCGTCAATTTCGTATTTGTCAATGCCGACGTACTTCGTGCGCCAGGAAACAGGAATCGTGCCGTCGTAAACGTGTTCCATTCCGTTGCGGTATTCTTCCCTGATTTTGCTGAATTTCGGCAGGATAACGCGAACGTCAACGCCCTGCTGTTTAAGAGCCTTCGGGAGCGAGCCAGCAACGTCTGCCAGACCGCCGGTTTTTACAAAGGGATTCGCTTCCGATGCTACATAGAGAACTTTCATAAATTACCCCTCCATTATCATTGACACTTTCCCGCGCGAAACGGCGGGCTTAGTTTGGTTTTCAAAAAATTGGGCGATACCAGTTGCATATCCGCTAGCACTATAGCAGGTAGTTTGAATTTAGTCAACCAATTTTAATTTTCGGCAGAGCGGCAGAGACCAGCGCAAATTTTTCAACGCGCCAGTTTCTGCCGCCAGGTTCGACAATTAGTTTTCGTTGGAGCGGCGGTTAGGTTCTTCGCCGACCGCGAATTTTTTAGTTTTGCCCGCCTCGCGTTTAGCGCGCGTTAAGGCTTTCTGTTCCTCGGTGAGTTTTGGACGTCCGCGCCTGCGTTTCGGTTCCTCCGCCGCCTCTTCCAGTTCAATCGATTCAATCACGTTGCCCGCCTCAATCACTTCGACTGACGATACAAAGTTCAGCGACTCCAGAATTTCAAGCGTTGACATTATCGCGCTTCGGCTTGAGGTAAATCGTAGCGAGCGGCGGAACTCTGATTTCAATGGACTGCCCGCGATTGTGCCAGGCAACGTCCTGCGTCATGAGGTCGCCTTCGTTTTTGACGCCGCTGCCGCCAAATTCTTCGAGGTCGGAATTGAAAACTTCGACGTAAGCGCCCTTATCCGGCACGCCGATTCTGTAGCCGACGCGCACTTCCGGCGTGAAGTTGCACACGGCGATAATGTAATCTTTGGGGTCCTTCGCCTTGCGGATAAAGGAAACGACGCTGTTATCGTTGTCGTTCGGGTCAATCCACTGGAAGCCGTTCCAATCGAAGTCAATCTGCCAGAAAGCGGGATTGTCGCAGTAGAATTTATTGAGCGCCTGCGAATATTTCTGCATCTGCGCATGCTTTTCGTACTGCTCGACGAGGTGCCAGTCAAGGCTGTCGTTTTCGTTCCACTCGATAAACTGTCCATATTCGCCGCCCATGAACAGGAGTTTCTTGCCAGGGTGCGCCATCCAGTAGCCGAAGAAGCCGCGCAGTCCCGCAAATTTCTGCCAGTAATCGCCAGGCATTTTCTCAATCAGCGAGCATTTCCCGTGAACAACTTCGTCGTGAGAAAGCGGCAGGATAAAGTTTTCGCTGAAGGCGTACATAAACGAGAAAGTAACTTTGTCGTGGTTCCACTTGCGGTAAATCGGGTCGAGGCTGACGTATTTGAGCATGTCATTCATCCAGCCCATGTTCCACTTGTAATTGAAGCCGAGTCCGCCGAGGTAGACCGGCTTGGAAATCAGCGGCCAGTCGGTAGATTCTTCCGCCATCATCAGCGCGTTGGGGTTGTACTTGAACACGGTTTCGTTGAGCTTTTTAATGAAGTCAATCGCCTCAAGGTTGCCGGTGTCGCCGTACTTATTGGGCGTCCATTCGCCTTCCTCGCGCCCGAAATTCAGGTAGAGCATATTTGCCACGCCGTCAATTCTCAGACCGTCAATGTGATATTCCTCGAACCAGAAAAGCGCGTTGGAAATAAGGAAGCTGTGCACTTCGGTTCTGCCGTAGTCGAAATTAATCGTGCCCCAGCCTTTGTTATTGGCGAGCTGCGGGTTGTCGGATTCGTAAAGATTCGTGCCGTCAAATTCGCGCAGACCTTCATTGTTTTTGCAGAAGTGGCCAGGCACCCAGTCCATGATAACGCCGATACCGTTTTTGTGCGCGGTCTCAACGAAGTAGCGGAAGTCGTCGGGTTCGCCGTAGCGGCTGGTAACCGCATAATAGCCGGTCGTCTGGTAGCCCCACGAGCCGTCGAACGGGTGTTCAGTCAGCGGCATGAACTCGATATGCGTGTAGTTCATTTTCTTGACGTAGGGAACGAGCCTCTCCGCCAGTTCGCGGTAGCTGAGATAAACGTCGTCAACGTCGCTGTTGCCCTGTCCCTTGCGCTGCCAGGAGCCGGCGTGCGCCTCGTAAATAACCATCGGGCGGCTGTAGGAAGACTCTTTGGACTTCGCCTCCATGTATTCGCCGTCGCCCCACTGGTACTTCGTCATGTCGTAAAGGCGCGAAGCTGTGTGCGGTTTCTTTTCCGCGTAGAAGCCGTAGGGGTCAGCTTTGAGAATGTGCGGACCGCCCCACTGCGGTTCGATAGCGTATTTGTAGGTATCGCCAGGCTTGAGCCCTTCGATAAAAGTTTCCCACGTTTCGCCGTCGCCGAGACGAATCATTTTGTGAACGCGCGTATCCCAGTTGTTGAAGTCGCCGACGACGCTCACGGATTTAGCGTTTTTCGCCCAGACTGCAAAGCGCACGCCCTTTTTGCCGTCACGCTCCACAAAGTGCGCGCCGAGCATTTCGTACGCGCGGAAATTGGTGCCCTGGTGGAATAAATAGAGATCATACTCGCTGAGTTCTG
This sequence comes from uncultured Selenomonadaceae bacterium, assembly GCA_905234175.1. Classification (GTDB taxonomy): domain Bacteria; phylum Bacillota; class Negativicutes; order Selenomonadales; family Selenomonadaceae; genus Quinella. The sequence goes on from CAJOGX010000003.1 coordinate 37,759, forward strand.
AAGTTTTCACAGAGTCACGCCTCCTTAGATTTGTTTACTGAATTTTACAAGGGACAATGCCCCAAATTTCGTCCGCGTATTCGTCAATCGTGCGGTCGGACGAGAAACGCGCGGAGTTCGCAATGTTAATCGCGGCAGATTTGAGCCAGCCGTAATGGTCGCTGTAGCGCGCGTAAATTTCCTCGTGCGCGTCGATATACGCGTTGAAATCCTTGAGAATGAAAAATTCGTCGCCGCCCTGAATAAGATAATCGCGCAGGGACTGGAAATTCCCGTAAGTGCCGTCGGTCAGCTTATTCACGACGAGCTTGACATTTTCGTTGCTGTTGTATTCCTGCCACGCGTTGTATTCGCCGGTTTCGTAGAAACGCAAAACTTCGCCAGCCTTCAAGCCGAAAATTACAATGTTATCGTCGCCGACAGCCTCGCGAATTTCAACGTTAGCGCCGTCGAGCGTTCCGAGCGTAATCGCGCCGTTCATCATGAATTTCATATTACCTGTGCCGCTGGCTTCCTTGGACGCGGTAGAAATCTGCTCAGAAACGTCCGCCGCAGGGTAGACAATTTCGCCAATCGAGACGCCGAAGTTTTCGATAAAGACAACCTTCAGCCTGCCGTTAATCGATTCGTCATTGTTAATTTTCGCCGCAACGGCAAGAATCAGCCGAATCGTTTCCTTCGCGATAAAGTAGCCAGGCGCCGCCTTCCCGCCGAAGAAATAAGTTGTCGCGGGCGGCTTGTAGCTGGGGTCGGTTTTGAGCTTTTCGTATTGCCACATGATGTGCAGAATGTTCATGAGCTGGCGCTTGTAGGAATGAATGCGCTTAACCTGAATGTCGAAAATCGTGTCGGGGTCAACTTCAATGTTGTTGTGCTTCTTGACGTACTCGGCGAGCGCAACTTTACGCAGGTGCTTAATTTCGTGGAGCGCGTCAAGAACTTTTCTTTCGTCCACGGCTTCATTGAAGAGGTCGAGCTGTTCGGGGTGACGGTGCCAGATACGACTGCCGATAGTCGCGTCGATAAGGTCAGCGAGTTCGGGATTGGCTCCCATGAGCCAGCGGCGGTGCGTGATACCGTTGGTTTTGTTGTTGAACATGCGCGGCCAGTATTCGTAGAAATCGTGGAGCGTGGTGGACTTGAGAATTTCCGAATGAATCCGCGCGACGCCGTTGACTGAGTGACTGCCGACGATAGCCAGGCGCGCCATATGAACTTCGCCGTTTTCGATAATGGACATTGCGCGAAGTTTCTCGACGTTGTTTGGGTAGCGCGCACGGACGTATTCAACGTGGCGGCGGTTAATTTCGTCGATAATCATGTAAATGCGCGGCAGGAGAGTTTTGAACATGTCAACCGGCCAGCGCTCCAAAGCCTCCGGCATAATCGTATGGTTCGTGTAGCCGAGCGTGTTGCGCGTGATAACCCACGCCTCGTTCCATTCGAGTTCGTATTCGTCGACGAAAAGGCGCATGAGCTCAGCGACGCAAAGCGCGGGGTGCGTGTCATTGATGTGGATAGCGACTTTCTTATCGAACTCGCGAATGTTGAAGCCGGTGCGGACGAAGTGGCGGACGATACTTTGAACGCCGGCGGAAACGAGGAAGTATTCCTGAATCAGCCGCATGCGCTTGCCTTCGTTTGAACTGTCGTCGGGGTAGAGGTACTGCGTGATAGACTCGACGAAGTTGCGGTAATCGTTTTTCGCCTTCAGCTGTTCGTGCGTCAACATACCGTAATCGGAAAAGTCGCGATTGACTTCGGCGTTCCAGAGGCGTAGAGTGTTGACGGTTTTGTTATGGTAGCCGACAATCGGCACGTCGTAGGGAACCGCCATGACAACCATAGCGTTTTCGTGCACGAGTTTCAAACTGCCGTCGGGCCGCTGCTGCATGTAAGCGTTGCCGTTGAACTTGACGTTAATCGCCTTGTCGGGCTTGCGGTATTCCCACGCGAAACCGTCGCGGAGCCAGTTGTCAGGAATTTCAACCTGCTGACCGCGAATAATTTTCTGCTCGAAAAGCCCGTACTGGTAGCGGATACTGCAGCCGTGCCCAGGCAGACGGTGCGCCGCCATGGAGTCGATAAAGCACGCCGCAAGCCGACCGAGACCGCCGTTGCCGAGCCCCGCGTCCGGCTCTTCCTCTATCGCGTCGTCAAGATTCAAATTCAAATCTTCCATGACTTCGCGGACTGCTTCGTCAATGCCGAGGTTGATTAAGTTGGATTTTAAAAGCCGCCCCATCAAAAACTCAATCGAAAAATAGTAAACCTGCTTAACCTGGCGGTCCATGTACGCCTTGTTAGTTCTAATCCAGTTTTCGGAAATGATTTGCTTTGCCACGGCGGCGACGGTCTTGTAAATGTCGCTCATTGGCAGTTCGGAGATGTCGCGTCCAAACATGATATGCGCGGAACTGATAAACCGGTTTTTAAGATTTTCCTTGAGTTTCTCATATTCCTTGCTGACTGCGGCCTTTGCGATTTCTTTTGCCAAGCAAGAACCCTCCTTTAAAAATATAATCTGTCGCCGCATACCTGAGGTAGAGAACGATGCGAGCGAATTATCCAAAATCACAGAAACGGCGAATTTCCACAGCCGAGCCAAATATTTCTCGCCGGTAAAAATCCGCCGCTCTGTTTTTATCACTGCTTATTCAATTTGTAACGCGAGCTGTGTCGCTTTTGCCGAAATTCGTGCTGATTTAAATTCTTGCGTTCTTAGTAATAATGTACGGGAACGTCTCGACGCCTTTCACCCAGCGATTCTTCGTAATTATAACGTTTTTGTCGCAGATGATATTTTCGACGCGGGCGCCTTCCTCAACGTCGCAGCGCTGCATAAGAATGGAATCTTTAACGACAGCGCCCTTGCCGACTTTGACGCCACGGAAGAGAATGCTGTTTTCGACTCTGCCGCGAATGATACAGCCGTTGGCGACGAGCGAATTTTTAACTTCGGCGGTGTCTTTGTACTGAACGGGAACTTCGTCTTTGACCTTCGTGAAAATCGGGCGGTCGTGGTTCATGAACAGTTCGCCCCAGACTTCGGGATTAAGGCAGTCGCGGTTGGCTTTGTAATAAGCGGCGGTGGAGTTAATGCGGGCGACGTAGCCTTTGTGTTCGTAGGCGGAAATTTTCTGTTCCCTGGCGTGGCGCATGATACCGTCGATAAGGAAATCCTGGCCGCCGCGCTCGTAGGTCGAACGAACGATATAAGCGAAAGTCGGAACCGGCATGAGGTACGCGCTGAGCACGACTTTGGAGCCTTTCGGCGCGCCGTTCGATTCACAAATGTCAGTAACGTTGCAGGCGTCGTCAGTCTGAATGGAAATCGTGTGACCTTCCTTGTCTTCGTCGACGGTCTTGTAAATCATGGTAATATCGGTGCCGCTCTTTTTGTGGAACGCGAGCACGTCGGCGAAATCGATATTGTAAACGTAGCTGGCGTTGACGAAAAGGACGTAGCGTTTGTCGCTGAGTTCAGCGAAATCGAGGTTTGCATAAATATCTTTAAGGTCGCCTTTGCGCGCGTCAGTGCCAGGCAGCGCGGCGGGCAGGTACGTCAGGCCGTCGCGGCGGCGTGCCAAATCCCAGTCCTTGCCGGAACGAATGTGATCCAAAATCGCGCGGGAATAATCCGGCAGCATGAGTCCGACCGTGTTGATTCCCGAATTAATCATATTTGAAAGAGAGAAGTCGACGACGCGATAACGTCCCGCGAAGGGCAGCGCCTCTACCGCGCGGGTCGCCGCGAGCTCTCTGAGCAATTCATTACTTTCCTGAAGATTTACAATCCCCACTACTGTTTTCAATGCAGAGCACCTCCTATGTTAAGTGGCTTGCGAATTTTTTTCAGTTAAAATTTTTGCGGTAAACGCGGTTCAATCAGCCGACGACTTCGCCTTCAGCGATAACGGAAATTTCGCCTTCCTTGCCTTCGACTTTCGCGCCAGGCTTAATTGTAACGTCCTGCGCGAGGATAGCGTAATTGACAACCGCGCCGTCTTCGATTTTCGCGCCAGGGAAAATGACGGAATTGGTGACCTTAGCGCCCTTGCCGACGCTTGCGCCCGGGAAAATCACGGAATGTTCGACTTCGCCGAGAATCTTAGCGCCTTCGCTAATCATTGCGCGCTTAACCGAGCCTTCGGGGCCGATATAGTGCGGCGGCATGGACGGGTTGGAGGAATAAATTTTCCAGTCGCCGTTGAGTTCAAAGGGCGGCGTATCCTGCAGCAAATCCATATTCGCGAGCCAGAGGCTTTCAATCGTGCCGACATCTTTCCAGTAGCCGTCGAACGCGTAAGAGAACATGCGCGCGCCGTCGTTGAGCATTTTCGGAATCAGGTCGTTGCCGAAGTCGTGGCTGGAACTTTCGTTTACGCCGTCTTCTTCCAAATATTTCTTGAGGAATTTCGCCGTGAAAATGTAAATGCCCATGGAGGCGAGGTTGGATTTAGGTTCTTTCGGTTTTTCCTGGAATTCGGTAATGCGTCCGGTTGCCTTATCAGTCGCCATGATACCGAAGCGCGGCGCCTCTTCCCACGGAACTTCAAAAACGCCAATCGTCGCGTCCGCATTGTTCGCCTTGTGCGCGTCGAGCATCCACGCATAATTCATCGTGTAAATGTGGTCGCCGGAAAGAATGATAATGTATTCGGGGTCGACGAGGTCAATGAAATTCAGATTCTGATAAACGGCGTCAGCCGTACCGCGATACCAGTCAGCGGATTTTTCGCGTGCGTAGGGCGGAAGAATGAAAAGGCCGCCGCCAGCGCGATCCAAATCCCACGGCGCGCCGTTGCCGAGATAGGACGTGAGTTCGAGCGGTTTATACTGCGTGCAAATCGCAACCGTCGTTATGCCGGAATTGGTGCAGTTAGAAATTGGAAAGTCGATAATACGATACTTGCCGCCGAAAGGCACTGCCGGTTTCGCGACGGTTTTCGTGAGAGCTTTCAGGCGAGAGCCTTGACCGCCCGCGAGAATAATTCCCAGAAACTCTGTTTTCCTCATGTGAAGGAACCCCCCTTAACGATAGATACAAACTTCGACAGAAATACTACAAACCTTAGAATCGCCGATTATAACTTTATCTTCAAAACAATTTCTACGTGCCTGCCAAAAATCCTGCCGAAAATTTCAGAAAAAGATTTATTAATTTTTAATGAAAACCGCGCGCCTCAAAATAAAAAAAAGCCGCCGCAGATTTTTCCGCAACGGTTTTTTTTAATCGCTGATAATCCCCGCCATTCTGAGCAGAAATTTCGCGTTGGTAGTAGTGCAGCGCCCTTCGCGGAGCTTGAAATCGAACTTAATCTGTCCGTCCTCGTAATATTCCTGGAAATGCGCGTTGGAAATTTCGACGCCGTTCACCGCAGTCATGTTGCACAAATCGAAATCGTGCGTCGTGACGAGCGTAATATTTCGCGCGTTCGTCAGCCGCTTAATCGCCTCGCGCGCGCCGTAAATCCTGTCGCCCTCGTTCGTGCCCTTGAAAATTTCGTCGATACAAATCAGCATCGGCAAATTTTCCTCGCTGTATTCAATCATGCTCTTAATCCGCAAAAGTTCCGCGTAGAAAGTCGACAGACCCTGACTTATGTCATCGTTGACGCGAATCGAAGTGAAAATCGCCAGCCGACTGACGGAAAATTCCTCCGCGCAAACCGGCGCGCCCGCGTACGCCAAAAGCACAGCGCTCGCCAAAGTTCTAATCCAGGTCGTCTTGCCGGACATATTCGCGCCCGTGATAATCGTCGTGCCCGCGCGAAGGTCAACGCTGTTGGCAACGGCTTTCTTATCAGCAATCAAAAGGCTGGTCAAATTTTTTGCGTAAATCCTCGGCTTCGGCTCGTCTAAAAGCGTCGGGAAACAGTACGTCGTTCGCGTCTGCCCAATCGACGCCAGCGAAATCAGAACTTCCACTTCCGACCACGCTTCAATCCACTTTCGCAGGTGCCGCGACGCCGTGATTCGCCAGCTAAGAAACGCCGCCGCGCAGAAAAAGTCCAGCAGGAACAGCGCGTTCCCTAAAATGTAAACCACAGGATTTTTGCGCGCGTTCACGACCGAAACTATCAGCGCCAGCATTTTCAGTTTTTGCGCCGCCGAAACTTCATGCGTCAGCGCGTCCCGCACTTCCCGCAGGCTCGACGAACTGAAATCCGTCGTTTCCAGCCGCTCGAAAATTCCCTGATAAAGCCGCAGCTCCTTCGACAGCATTTTCAGCGGTTTAAGAAGTTCCGAAGTCCGCCGCATAAACGCGAACGCGACCAGCAGCGAGAACAGCGGCACGAGCGGCAGCAGCATTGGGTCCAAAATTGCGCGCCACGTCAGAAAAAGCTGAATCAGAAAAAGCGGCAGCGGCAGGAACCGCAGGTACAAAATTTTTTCCGTGTGCGGCTGAACTTCCTCGACCGCGTGAATCAGCTCCGTCGTGTCGTGGTTGTTCGGCATGAGCCGCGCGAACGCCTCCAGGTCAAGCGATAGCCGCGGCCGCTGTAAAAGTTCCGCGACGCCGTGCTGTCTCCTTCGTACCGCGAAAAAATCTTCCGGCGGCATGGGCGAAAGTGCCCGCGCTAATCTGTCCCGCCCGCGCTTCGTCCGCGCCGCGCATATGTATTGGAAAATCGAGCCCGCTCCAAAAATGTACAGGTCAACGTCCTGCGGCGTGTCGCTCTTCAGGTACGCGCTGCCGTCGTTTGAGCGCTTGCGCCACGTCCCGCGCGCCCGCACTATGTACGAGTTCAAAACGTTCAGCCGCGAAGTTAAAAATTTCTGCCGCTGCTTAACTTCGTCGTGGTAGCTCACCAGCCGCAGAAATATCAGCAGCAAAACCACCGCGCCCCAATATCCATGGCTGTAGTAATCGTAGCCAATCGCAAAGCTCGCGCACATCGCCAGAAAAACGCCGGTGCGCGCCCAGCTGACTTTTTTTTCGCGCCGGTAAAGACCTTTCTGCTCCGTCAAATCAATTTCGCGCTCGTTGTCGTAAAAAGCCCTGTTCAAGAAAAACCTCCGTCCACTACAAAATTCGCGCCGGTTATAAATTTCGCGCGGTCGCTCAGCAGAAAAAGAATCACGCCCGCCGCGTCCTCAACTTCCCCGCGCGGTATCCCCGAAATTTCCGCGTCAACATTCTGCGTCATGCGCGTGCCGGAAATAAATCCGAGCGTGACGCTGTTCAGACGAATATTTTTTTCAGCGAGTTCGAGCGCCGCCGTGCGAATGTACGTTTCCGCCGCAGATTTCGTCGCCGCGTAGCTCGCCAGACTTTTCTGAGCCCTGTGCGCGCTGACTGAAGATATCAGCACCTGCGCGAAACTTTCAGCGCGAAACTTTTTCCTGCAGAAAATTTTTATGAGATTTGCAACGGCGAAAAAGTTCACGTTCATCAGCTTCGACGCCGCGTCCGCGTCCCAGACGTTCACCGGCAAAATCGCAGCCGCGCCCGCCGAGTGTACCGCGCCGTCAAATTTCCCGTGCTCCGACACAAATTCCGCCAAAACTTTTTCTGCCGCGTCGAACTGCGTCACGTCCAAAATTCGCGGCTGCCACGCCTGCCCAAATTTTTCAAGTTCGTCATCTGGGAAGTGCCGCGCCACGCCCAAAACTTTCGCGCCAGCCTCAAGCAGTTCCCGCGCGACTTCCCTGCCAATTCCGCTCGACGCGCCGGTTACTAAAAAATTCTGCCCGCTGAAATTAAACGTGACGTTCATTGCGTAACAATCTCGTATAAATCACGAACAGTCACGACTTCCTGAAGTTCCGCGCGCCGTAAAGTTTTATCGTACTCAAGATTGACCATCGTCAGCACGCTGATCACGCTCAGCGAATCCCAGTCGGGAATGTCAGCGATTTTCGTTTCCGGCGTGATTTCCGCCTCGGTGTCAATCGTCTCGGCGAATTTTTTGATAAAGTTTTCCATGAGCGTCCTCCTCAAATTTCAAGCGGCGGGAAAATTTCCGTTTCGTGCAGGTCTACGACGCCCGCCGCGCACGCTAAGCCCGTGCCAAAGCCGCACGCTAAAACTCTCCGCAGATTTTCATTTTTTCCGGCGTACAAAGTCGACAGCATGAGCGGGATTGACGCGCAGGTTGTGTTGCCGGTTTTCTGCGCCCCAAACGGCATTTTCGCTTCGTCGACGCCGATTTTCCGCGCCAGATATTTTAAAATCAGCGCGTTCGCCTGGTGCATTGCGAATAAATCTATCGCGTCCAGACTCAAATCCAGCGCGCCCAAAGTTTCCGCAACCAGCGCCCTGACGCTCTTCATGACGAAATTCATCACGCCCATTCCGTCCATGTGTACATCTTCGAGCGTGTGCCCGTTGCCGTTTTCGTCGTAGCTCCAAACGTCCGTCACGCCAGGTTTGTGCGGAGTTTTGAACGCGCCAGCCGGAATTACGAGTCTGTCAAGATTTTCGCCCTCGGTGTGAAACGCAAAAATCGACGGCGCAGAATTTTTAGCGGCAGTCAAAAGCGTTGCGGAACTGCCGTCGCCAAGAACCATTCGCGTCGCCTTGTCTTCCGTGCTGACTTTTTTCGTAATCGAATCGCCCGCGCAGAAAAGCACGTTCCGACAGTAACCACTCTCAATCAGCAACGACGCCACGAATAAGCCGTACACGTAGCCCGCGCAGCCGTAATTTATGTCCAGCGCCAGCGCGTGATTCGGCACGCCCAAGACCGCCTGCATTTCCGCCGAAGTGTGCGGCAAAATGTAATTCGGCGTTTCCGTCACGAAAATTATTCCGTCAATTTCCGCCGGCTCAACAATTCCTGAGCTGAAAATTTTCCGCGCGGCCTCCACGCAGTAATCCGCCGAAGTTTTTCCGTCCGGCGTCACGCTAAGTTCGCTGATTTGTGTCGACTTGATAATTTTTCTGACGGCTTCCGCGCCGAATTTTTCTCCCAGCGTCGACAGCACCAGCTTTTCCTTAGGCAGCGCGGTCGCTATCGCCGAGATTTTCACGCCTGTAAAAATTTTTCCCATGTCAAAACTCCCTGCCAGGCACGCCAACCACGAAAGCTTCAGCCTGCGTATCGCGCGCAACGAAACTGTTCGCCGAAACCTGACTGCCGCGCCCAAGATTTTTTCGCGGACTAATCGCGGCGTTGGAGCCAATGAAACATTCCGCGCCGATTTTAGCAAAGCCGCCAATCGAAACGTTCGGGCATAGCACGCTGTACGCGCCAATTTCCACGTCGTGCCCGACCGCCGCGCAGGCGTTCACCAGACAAAAATCGCCAAGCTTCGTGTTCGTCGAAACAACCGCCTTCCAGCTGATTATCACGCCCACGCCAAAATTCACGAACCGCGCAACCGACGCCGAAGGGTGAATCACGTTTACAAAGTTCGCGCCGTTCGCCCGCAGAATTTCCGCAACCTTTTTCCGACCGGCAACGTCGCCAATCGCATTCACGGCAAATTCGTCCGCGCGAAATTTATAACCGGCAATCGTCCCGACAATTTCAGCGCCCGCGCGAATTTCAGGATAATCGTCCAGCGCGGTTGGAACGTCCGAGAGAAATCCCGCCACGCGAAATTCCGGCATGTCCAAAAGCATTTCGTAGACTTCGCGCCCAAAGCCGCCCGCGCCCGCTATCAGCAAATTTTTCATCTGTACGGTTTCGCCTTCCAATACTCCACAAATTTTTCCGAGAACGCCCAGTCCCCGCGCAAATCTTTCGCCAGAAATTCCTGCCAGCGCCGCTCGTCTTTGAACATCAGCCACATTCGCGCGCCGACGTTATACGCGCAGCCGCAGAATCCGTACTGCCCATACAAAATTTGCATGGATTTATTCGTGAAGAACGTGCAGTGCGGCGGCAGGAAGTAGAACCAGTTCGCGTCGCGCGGGACTTCCTCAGCTATCAACGTGTGCAGCAGGAATACGCCGTCCGGCTTGAGCAGCCGCAGAATTTTTTCTACGTCGCGCCGCCCGATTAAGTGTTCAAAGACCGAGCACGTCATGACCGCACCAAATTCCGTCGGCGAAACTTTCTGCAGGTATTCCGGCTTCGTCATGAACTCATCGAATTTTTCTACGACCGGCGCCGCTAATTTTTCGTTGACGAAATCCGCCAGCTTGCCGTCGCCGCAGCCGTAGTCTAAAAATCTCTCGTCAGCGCGAAAAATTTTCTGTTCGTAAAGCTCGCAAATCAAATCCGCCTGCCGGTGCAGGCGCTCAAGCCAGCGCGGGTCGGCGTCGCAGTTTTCCGTACCCTGATAAGCCTCGTGGCACTCCAGATTCAGCGCCCGCCACTGAGCTTCCGGCATTTCGTACAGCGTGCGGGAAATCACCAGCCCGCAGTATGCGCAGCGGTCATACTGGCAGCGGTCTAAATTTTTCAGCCGGAAATCTTTTTCGAGGAACGGCTCAAGCTCCCCGCCACAAATGAAACAGTTCAAAAATTTTCCCCCTAGCGTTTGACGGCAACGGGCACAATCACGCTGTCGCCGCCGGAATTTGTAAAAGTATCCGCCGCCACGTCGAAAATTTTCCCAACGGTCTCGGCAGTCAGAATTTTTTTCGGTTCGCCGCACGCAAAGACGCCGCTGTTTTTGATAACGATAACTTCATCGGCGTAGGCGCGCACGTGGTTTATGTCGTGGAGCACGGCGATAATCGTCATGTCGAAATTTTTGTTGACGGCGCTGATAATTTCCATGACTTCGAGCTGGTGAGCGATGTCAAGGTAAGTCGTGGGCTCGTCGAGCAAAAGAATCTGCGGACGTTGCGCCAGAGTCATAGCGAGCCAGGCGCGCTGCCTTTCGCCACCAGAAAGTGAGGCAACCTGCCGCGTTTCAAAATCAGTCAGCCGCGTGACTTCGAGCGCCCAGTTGACAGCGTCGGAATCTTCCTTTGAGTCGCCGCTGAAAAATTTTCTGTGCGGAAATCTGCCGAAAGCCGCCAGCTGTCGTACCGTAGTATCCTGCGGAGCTTCGCGTTCCTGCGGGAGTATCGCCATGACCTGCGCGAGTTTTTTTCTGCCGAGAGTTTTCACGTCGACGCCGTCAAGTCTAACCGCGCCGGTAAAATTTTCGTTGAGCAGACACAGCGCCTTCAGCAAAGTTGACTTGCCCGCGCCGTTGGGACCGATAATCGCCGTGCGTTTCTGTTCGCGAAAGGCGTAAGTTACGTCGCGCAGAATTTTTTTCCCGCCGAGTTCGACGCTGAGATTTTCCGCCGCCAGTTTCATTTCAGCCGGAAAAACTGCGCCCAGTAATGCTTGTACTTCAAATTCGGCATGTACAGATAGCCGACGCCGAGTTCGCGGAATTTCGGGTTCATAATATTTTCGCGGTGGCTGGGCGAGTTCATCCACGCCTCGACGACTTCCCTGCTTGAGCGCTGACCGGCGGCAATGTTCTCGCCAACCATTCTGTACGGCCTGGCGACGGCGGTAAAGCACGAAGTTCCATTGGGGCGCGTGTGCGAAAATCTGCGGGTAATTTCCTTCGCGCGGACTTGAGCGTAGCGGTTCAAATCGCTGGCGAGTTTCAGCGGCTGTAAATGCTCCCTGCGCCGCTCGAGGTTCACCAGTTCCAAAACTTCCTGCGCGAAATTCTGCGAAACCGCCGCGTCCTCTTTCCACGCCGACGCCGCGTAGACGTTCGACGCAAATAAAAAGAAAGCTGCCAGAATCAGCAGCGAAAAAAATTTTTTCATTAATAATGCTCCCAAATTTATCGAGTGCGATTGGCGCGATTCGTTTCAATCCCTGCGCTCCTTGCGGAGTGCACCTTCAATCACTACACAAGGCACGTGATTGAAGCAATGCGATTGGCGCGGCTCGAACGCGCGACCCACTGCTTAGGAGGCAGTTGCTCTATCCACTGAGCTACAACCGCTTAAATTGAATTTTACCACGCCAATAATATTTTTGCAAGCAGTTTTTATTTCGGTCTGAAAACTTTGTAAGCCGCCGCGTACATTGTCGGCAAAACCAGAAGCGTCAGCACCGTCGCGACGATTAACCCACCGGCAATCGCTACCGCCATAGGCCCCCACAAATTGCTCGGCATGAGCGGAATCATTCCCAGAACCGACGCCGCCGCCGTCAGCATTATCGGGCGGAACCGCAAAATCGCTGAGTCTATCACCGCGTCCCACGGCGTTTCCCCGTCCGCCAAATGTTTCTGTATCTGGTCGATTAAAATTACCGAGTTGCGGATTATCATTCCCGACAACGCCAAAACTCCAACGTCCGCCACGAAGCCCAGCGCCTTGTCCGTCAAAAGCATTGCCCACGTCACGCCAATCAGTCCCATCGGCGCCGTCAACAGCGTCAGCAGCATTTGTTTCGCGTCCCGCAGCTGGAACATCAAAAGCGTCATGATTATGAAAATCATCGCCGGTACCGGCACGACTAAAAATCCCAGTGAATCTTTACTGTTTTCCAGCGAGCCGTCAACTTCAATGCTGTAGCCGAAGGGAAGTTTCTCGCGCAGATCTTTCGTGGCGTCGAAGGCTTTCTGCGTAGCGTCGTTCGCCGTGCCTGTTTTAATTTCCGCCTGAACGGTTATCGTCGGACGCAAATTCCGCCGCTTAATCAGCCCGTCTTCCGCGTCGTAGGAAATTTTCGCAATCTGCTCAAGCGGAACGTAGCCGCTGCCAATGTACACCGGCAAATTTTTCAGCCGCGACAAATCCTGCCTGCCCTCCGCCGAAATTCTGAAGTCAATGTCAATCGTGCGGTCGCCCGTGTAAAACTGCGCCGCCGTCGCGCCGGTAATTTCCGTGTAAAGATTCTGCGCAACGCTCTGGTTCGTCAGACCCAGCGCCCGAATTTTGTCCTGGTCAAGCTCAAGGTGCACGATTTTACTTTTTTCAAGCCAGTCCAAATGCACGTCTAAATTATTCGGGTCGGCGGCGACAATTTTTTCAACTTCCTGCGCGATTTTCTTAACTTCGTCCACGTCGTAGCCCGAAACTCTCAGCATCACAGGATAATCCGCCGGAGGTCCCATTGGAATAAATTTAATGTGACTGCGAACGTTCGGGAAGTTTTCCGCAAGCTCCTCACGCAGCGCCTCCGTCAGAAATTCCCGCGCGTCAATGTCCTTCGCAACTATTATGAACTGCGTAAAATTATCCCGCGCCAAAACGGGGTTTGCCGTCAGCACGAAACGCGGCGCGCCCTTCCCCACGTAGTACGAGTAGTTGGAAATTTTTTCGGCGTGCTGGTTTAAAAATTCCGCCAGCCGCTCCGCCTCCGCCTGCGACGCCGCCATTGACGCCCCTTCCCGTAAATCCAAATCCACGAGAATTTCCGGCCTCAGCGACGGCGGGAAAAATTCCTGCCTGACGAATCTCAGCGCGAAAAGTGAAATCGCGAATACCGCAACCGTCGCCGTCAAAACCAAAACTCTGTGATTCAAAAACCATTCCAGTACGCGCCGGAAAATTTTGTAGAACCGGCTCTGGTACGGGTCAACCGGCTCGCCCTCCCTGCCGACGCGGATTAAATGAAAACCGTACAGCGGCGCCACCATTACCGAAACTATCCACGACAAAACCAGTGCGATACTCATCACCGGAAACAGCGCCTTGCAAAATTCGCTCGCCAGGCCATGCGAAAACGCCACGGGGACAAATCCTGCGCAGGTTATCAGCGTGCCCGTCAGCATTGGTTTCGCCGTCGCCTCGAACGCGTAGCACGCCGCCTCGAATCTACCGTAGCCCGCCTCAAGTTTCACGCTCATCATTTCCACGGCAATTATCGCGTCGTCAACTAAAAGCCCCAGCGAAATTATCAGCGCGCCCAGCGAAACTTTGTGCAGGTCAATTCCAAAAAACAACATCGCGCAGAAAACTCCGGCTAAAACCAGCGGTATGCAGCCCGCCACGACAAGCCCCGAACGAAAGCCCAGCGATAAAAAACTCACTGACAGCACGATTATTATTGCGATTATCAGCGTTTCGATGAACTCGCCGATTGAATCTCTGACGACTTCCGGCTGGTCGGAAACTTCGTGCAGTTCCAAACCCACCGGCAAATTTTTCTGCACGCCCGCTATCAGCGCGTCCAAATTTTCTCCCAGCTCCAGAATGTTCCCGCCGTTTTCCATTGAAACCGCTATGCCTATCGCCGGTTCGTCGCCAAAGAACATTTTCGGTTCCGCCGGTTCCACGAAACGCCGCTCGACTTTCGCAATGTCCGCCAGCCGGAAAATTCGCCCGCCTGCGTTTATCGGCAGATTTTTTATCGAGTCTACCGCGTCGAAAATTCCCGTCACGCGCAGATAAACGTTGTCCGACGAAGTTTCGACCTCGCCCGCCGGTGTCATTTGATTCTGAGCCTGCAGTACCGAAATTATTAACTGCGGACTGATTCCCAGTTCCGCCAATTTTTCCTGCGCGATTTCCACGTAAATTTTTTCCGGCTGCACGCCAATCAGTTCGACTTTCTGGACGCTGGGGAGGTTCAAAATCATCTGCCGGATATTTTCCGCCTGCTGGCGCATTTCCTCATAAGAAAAGCCGTCGCCCGTCAGCGCTAAGACCGAGCCGAAAACGTCATCAAAGCGGTCGTTGTAGTACGGGCCGTAGACGCCGCTGGGAAAGTCGCGCTTAACGTCTTCGCAGAAATTTCGCACGTCGCGCCACGTCGGACGAATTACCGCCTCGTCAATATCGTCCAGCAAATGCACATAAATTATCGTCGTACCAGCGCGCGTCTCGCTCTTGATATTTTTCAAACCTGGCGTATCCTGCAGCTTTTTTTCCAGCTTGTCCGTGACCTGCAACGCCATTTGCTCGGCCGTTGCGCCTGGCCACACCGCCGTTATGACCATTTGCCTTATCGTGAAATTCGGGTCTTCCATGCGCCCCAACCGGAAGTACGACGCCACGCCGCCTATCACTATCACGATGATGAAATACCAGACGAGCCCCGTGTTTTTCAGCGAAAGTTCCGTGAGGTTTCTCATAAGCCGCCAGCCTCCGTCCGAACTTTTTGCCCTTCGCTAAGTTTGTGCACGCCCGCCGTTACAACTACTTCGCCAGCTTTCAGGCCGCGCACGAAAACTTCATTGTCGCCGAACTGCTGAACGGTTACTTCGCGCAGATTTACCACGTCATTTTCGACAACCCAGACCTTCGGCGTTGAGCCGGTTTGATAAATCGCTGACAGCGGAAGTTTCGAGACGCCAACAAGATTCGTTGCGGTTTCCGAGAGCGCCGCGCTTGCCGTCATTCCCAGCTGTAAGCCCGCCGGTGGATTTGGCAGCGAAATTCTGACGCGGTACGTCCGCGCCGCTGAATCTGCGATTGGCGAAACTTCACGCACGACGCCGGTAACTGTTTCCGCGTTCGCCCAGAAGGAAATTTCCGCGCGCCGTCCGAGTTCGACTTCCGGCAGTTTATTTTCCGGCACGTTTATTTCAACTTCAAGTTCGCCGGTTTGAATGAGCGTCGCCACGGTTTGCCCCGCCGCCACGACTTGCCCAGCCTCCGCGTATATCGCCGAAATTACGCCGTCGAAGTCCGCAACCAGATTCGTGTAGTCAAGCGCGTTTTGCGACTGAGCGGCGACGGCTTTGGCGTTCTCGTAGGCGGCAACCGCTGCCGTGTAGCTCGCCTGGTACTGGTCTAAAACTGCGGCGGCAACTGCGTCGGCTTTGTAAAGTTCGCGGTAACGCTCCAGATTTGAGCGCGCCAGTTCCATTTGCGCCCGCGTCGATTTTATCTGCGCCTCCGCCTGATTCATCTGCTGAGATACGTCGCGCGGGTTTATCGTCATCAAAACATCGCCAGCCCGTACCGCCGAGCCAACTTCCACGTTCCTGCTCATAATCTGCCCGATAACCTGAAACGCCAGATTCGTTTCGTAGCGCCCGCGAACGACGCCGGCATAAATATTTTCCGAAACAATTTCAGCTGCGCCCGCGCGAATGGTTTTTACCAGCGGCGGCTTTTCCTCAGAAACTTTTTCTGAACCGCAGCCGCTAAACAAAAATACCGCCAGCAAAATTAAAATCAGCCGCGTCATAAATTTTCACCGCCCTTTTGCAAAAAAAACCGTCGCGCAGGATTTGCACGGCGGCTGTGGATTTTATTTTCAGTCGGAAATTATTTATCTTCGTTCGCCTTTTTATTTTCTTCGATAATTTTTTCCGCGAGCTTGTCAGGCATCGGGTCGTAGTGCGAGAACTTGAGGCTGTAAGAGCCGCGCCCCTGCGTCTGCGAACGCAAATCAGTGGCGTATTTGTAAAGTTCGGACGCCGGAATAAGCGCCTTGACTTCGGTCATTCCCTTGCCCTTCGGATCCATGCCGAGAATTTTGCCTCGCTTGGAATTGAGCTTGCCAATGATGTCGCCCATGTATTCGCTGGGAACGAGCACGGTAATTTCGTCGATAGGCTCAAGCAAAATCGGCTCGGCGGCGAGAATGCCTTTCCTGATAGCGATAGCGGTCGCCATTTTGAACGCGGCTTCGCTGGAGTCGACGGGGTGATAGCTGCCGTCGTAGAGGTTGACGCTGACGTTTACGACGGGGTAGCCCGCGATAATTCCGTCTGCAAGCGTTTCATTGGTGCCCTTTTCAACGGCGGGGAAGTACTGGCGCGGGACGCTGCCGCCGAAAATCGATTCGCTGAACTTGTTACCGAACTCGTTGCCGTCGCCGTCTTTGTTCGGGCCAATTTTCAGCCAGACATCGCCGTACTGCCCGTGACCGCCGGACTGTTTCTTATGCTTGCCCTGCACTTCGACGGACTTGCGAATAGTTTCGCGGTAGTCAACGCGCGGTTCGCCCAAAACCATCTGCACGCCGAATTTGCGCTGAATTTTGTCGCCGAGAATGTCAAGGTGAACTTCGCCGATACCGCTGAGAATCGTCTGGCGGGTGGCGGGGTCTTTGACGAGCTTAATCGTGGGGTCTTCGTCCTGCTGGCGGGTGATAGCGCCGATAACTTTATCGTCTTCGCCCTTTTTCGCGGAGCTGACCGCCATAGCGAGCATTGGCTCAGGATAATTTATTCGTTCGTACTTAATCGCGGCGCCCTTTTCGCAAAGCGTGTCGCAGGTCTTGGCGTTGGCGAGCTTGGACGTGATAACGATATCGCCGGCGTGCGCCACGTCAACATTAATCTGCTTTTTGCCCTGCATGGTGAAGAGTCCGCTGATACGCTCGGTGCCCTCGGAATTGTCGCCGATAAGCTGATAGTTGCCGTCCGCCTTCATATCGCCGGAGAAAACGCGAATGTAGGACATGCGGCCGACGAACGGGTCAACGAGCGTTTTCCAGATTTGTCCGCTGAACGCGTCAGACATTTTGCGCTCAATCAGGTCGCCGGAATTTGGGTCGGTGCCGGTGCGGTTTCTGTAATCGGGCGCGGGCAGGTACTGTACGACGTTATCCAAAAGTTTGTCGACGCCGATATTCTGGAGCGCGGAGCCCACGAAGACGGGGAAAACTTTCGCCTGCCGGACGCCTTCAGCCAGCGCGTCAGCGATTTGCTTTTCGTCAAGGTTGTCAGTGTCGCCTTCGAGATATTTTTCCATAAGCTCATCGTTGTACTCGGCGATAATGTCAAGCATTTCGAGGCGCTCATTTTCAACTTCGTCCGCCAAATCCGCAGGCACGTCGCCGGAATTAATCAAATCGACAACGCCCTTGAACGAATCTTCTTTACCAATCGGAATCTGAACGGGGACGGCGCTGTTACCGAATTTCGCGCGAATGTCGTCGAGAGTTTTGCGGAAGTCGGCGTGCTCACGATCCATTTTGTTAATAAAAATCGCGCGGGGCAGGTTGAGATTTTCAGCGAGCGCCCAGGCTTTTTCAGTCTCAACTTCGACGCCGGCGTTTGCAGCGACGATAATCAGAGCGGCGTCAGCGGCGTACATCGCGCCCATGACTTCCGCGACGAAATCTGGGTAGCCAGGCGTGTCAATGAAATTTATTTTGTAATTTTTCCACTCGGTGACGGCGAGCGAATCGCCAATCGTCATTTTGCGCTTAGTTTCTTCGGCTTCGTAATCGAGCACGCTGGTGCCGTCGTCGACCTTGCCAATGCGCTTGACCGCGCCGCTATTGAAAAGACAGGCGTCGAGCAGGCTGGTTTTGCCGGTCTTGCCGTGCCCCGCAACCGCCACGTTTCTGATAAATTCGCTTGCGTAATCCTTCATTCAAAAGTTACCTCCCATAAAAAATCTACGTAATATTTCTAGGAAATTCGCGTTTATCCTGCCGCGCCGCCGTTTGAAAAATTTTGCTTGCGTTTTGAGGGATTTGGTGTAAAATAAGTGAAAATTTTTCGGGAGGGATTTTCGTGATAATCGGCGTGTCGAAGGAAATCAAGAATAACGAGAACCGCGTTGGCCTGACGCCGGCGGGCACTGAGGCACTCGTCAAAGCTGGGCACAAAGTTCTGGTTGAGCAGAGCGCGGGCGTTGGCAGCGGTTTCAGCGACGAAAATTATTCTGCGGTCGGCGGCGAAATTGTTGCGGACAAGGCAGAAATTTTCAATCGCGCGGAAATGATTGTCAAGGTCAAGGAGCCGCTCGAATCTGAGTACGGACTTTTCCACGAAGGGCAGATTCTGTTCACGTACCTGCACCTTGCGCCGGAGCCCGCGCTTACCAAAGCTTTGCTGGACAAAAAAGTTACCGGCATTGCTTACGAAACTGTTGTCGGGCGCGACGGAAAAAGTTTGCCGCTTCTTGCGCCGATGAGCGAAATTGCCGGACGCATGGCGGTACAGATTGGCGCGCATTTCCTTGAAAGTCGCTACGGCGGGCGCGGCGTCCTCCTCGGCGGAGTCAGCGGCGTTGCGGCGGGGCAGGTTGTTATTGTCGGCGGCGGGATTGTCGGTACGAACGCGGCGAAAATGGCTGTCGGACTCGGCGCGCGCGTCACCGTTATCGATTTGTCGATTGACAGGCTGCGCTACCTCGACGATATTTTTGGCGGCAGAATTTGTACCGTCATGTCGAACAGCTACAACATTGCGGAATGGACGCGGCAGGCTGATTTGCTCGTTGGCGCTGTGCTGATTCCTGGCGCGAAAACTCCAAAGCTCGTCACGGAAAAAATGGTCAGCGAAATGAAACGCGGCTCGGTTATCGTCGACGTGGCGATTGACCAGGGCGGCTCGGTCGAAACCTGCGACAAGGTTACCACGCACGACAACCCTACGTTTGAAAAATTCGGCGTGATTCATTATTCCGTTGCGAATATTCCTGGCGCAGTTGCAAGAACTTCGACGCTCGCGCTGACGAATGCGACGCTGCCATACGCGCTGAAAATCGCCGACGACGGCTGGAAGGCGGCCTGCGCGAAAGACGCCGGACTTGCGAAGGGCTTGAGCACAATCAGCGGGAAAGTTACGAATAAGCCCGTTGCTGAGGCGCTCGGACTTGAATACACCGACGTGGCGGAGTTCCTGAAATAAAAATTTTGCCCTCCCAGAAATTTATGCTATAATAAATTTATAACATAACTGGGAGGTTTTTTTATGGAAGCTCTGCACGGAATCATAAACAGCGTCAACGACGTGCTCTGGACGTACATTATAATCGCGGCGCTGCTTGGCTCCGGCGTCATTTACACACTGCGGACGAAATTTGTACAGCTGCGAATGCTCGGCGAAATGTTTCGGCTGATTTTTAGTAGCGCGGGCGCGAAAACTACCGGCAGGGAAATCAGCGGCTTTCAGGCTTTCTGCGTGTCAACGGCGTCGCGCGTGGGCGTCGGGAATATTGCGGGCGTCGCCATTGCAATTGTCAGCGGCGGGCCTGGCGCGGTGTTCTGGATGTGGGTAATCGCCTTCATTGGCTGTGCGACGGGTTTTGTTGAGAGCACGCTGGCGCAGATTTACAAACTTCCGCGCGGCGAAGGCAGTTTCCACGGCGGCCCCGCGTACTACATTAAAAATGCGCTCCACCAGCCAGCTGTCGCAAAACTTTTCGCAATTCTAATTTCCGTGACGTTCGGGCTGATTTATGTTTCGGTGCAGGCGAACACAATCGTTCAGTCGGTCGAAGCGGCGTTCGGAATCGAGCGGGCAATTACGGCGGTGGCGATTGCAATTTTGACGGCGGCGGTAATTTTCGGCGGCGTGACGCGAATCGCAAAGTTCAAGGAAATGCTCGTGCCGACGATGGCGGGAGTTTATTTGTTATCGGCAGCGGTAATCGTCGTTATGAACATTTCGGAAGTGCCGACGATGTTCGCGCTGATAATTCACGACGCGTTCAGCCCGCAGGCGGCGGTTGGCGGAGGCTTCGGCGCAGTTTTCATGACGGGCGTGCGGCGCGGATTATTTTCCAACGAGGCGGGCGAAGGCTCAGTTCCCAACGCGGCGGCTACGGCTTCGGGCAGGCACCCAGTGCGGCAGGGTCTGATTCAGTCTTTCGGCGTGTACGTCGACACGTGGCTTGTCTGCTCGGCGACGGCGTTTTCGGTTTTGCTGACGAATCAGTATACGATTGGCGGGAACGTAACCGGCGTGGTACTCGTGCAAAATTCGCTGGCGAGCGTCTACGGAACTTACGCCCCGCACATTCTGGCGCTGCTGGTTTTCATGTTCGCCTTCAGCTCAATCGTCGGTAATTACTACTACGGCGAAGTCAACATTGCCTTTTTCGAGGGCGACGAATCCGGAATTTTGCCCAGCGCCATTGCCAGGCACGCGATGAATATTTTCAGACTCGGCGTCGTGGCTATGGTTTTGTTCGGCAGTTTCGCGGAACTCGGTCTCGTCTGGGACAGCGCGGATTTATTCATGGGAATTTTGTGCGTCACGAATCTCTACGCAATTGCGCGGCTCGGCAAGTACGCTTTCATTGCGCTTGACGACTACATTGCGCAGAGGAAACGCGGCGTCGAAGAGCCGGTCTTCGATAAAAAAATTCTCCCCAATAAAGACGGCATTCACGCCTGGTAAAATTTTTCGGCAAACTAAAACCCTGAGGAGTTGCGGTTCCACAGGGTCTTTTTTTATTTCAATCTGGATAATACGTCACGCAGGAACTTGGCGACTCGTAGACGCGAATTGCGCTGAGTTTCGTCGTGCCGCTGAAAATTTCCGTCGCCGCCAGCCTGTCAAAAATTACCTTAGCGAGATTTTCCGCCGTCGGGCTCCTGTCGACAAACGGCGGGATTTCGTTCAAATATCTGTGGTCGAACTCGTCAAGAATTTTGTTGAGCTCGCCTTTTAAGTCCTTGAAGTCGATTAAAATTTCCAGCTCGTTAAGTTCCCTGCCCTGCGCGACCGCCTCGATAATCCAGCTGTGCCCGTGCAACCGCGCGCATTTGCCAGGGTAGTTGTGCAAAAAATGCGCCGCCTCAAATGCAGATTTAACCGTCAGTTCGTACATAGCCTTTCGCCTCCAAAAATTTTTCAACGTTCCTGCCCATAATCATTTTGCCGCGAAGATTCTGGTGCAGACCGTCCGGCGTGAAAACCGCGCGAAGTTCGCCAGAATTATCTTCCAGCCCCGCCGCAAAGTCGAAGCCGCCATTTTCCAAAATCCAGCGATTAACTTTCGCGCGCTCGGACTTCCAATCCCTGTCGGTAAGGTTAATCCCGCGCCCGCTGATAATTTTCGCGTTCATTGGCGTCAGCGTCCCAAGGTACGGCGTAATTCCGTTCGCTAAACATTTTTCGCACAGGATTTCCAGGTTGGCAATAACTTCCTCCGCCGACGCGCCGCCGCGAATATCGTTGACGCCGCCAATAATCAGCAGAACTTCCGGCTGAAACGGCAGAACGTCGCTCTCGAAACGCTCAATCATCATCGCCGTGGTATCGCCGCTGCGCCCGATATTTTTCACTGGAATTTCGCAGAAAGTTTCCCACTGGCAACTGAGCTGCCCCGCCGGTATGAAATTCGCGCCGCCGTGCGTTATGCTGTCGCCCAGCGCGGCAAATGTTACCGGCGCCGTCACGCTGAAATATTTCCGCTCCGACCAGTCGCTCAGCGGTTTTTTATTTTTGTCTACCGCCCGCACCCGCCAGAAATATTCGCCGACTTCCACGAACGGTTTCTGCTCAGTCATGTAGCTCAAAGCTTCCGTGTTCGGCATGTCCCGCACGATTTTCCCGCGCGAGTCCAAAACCTGAATCTGATAAAATTCCGCGCCCACTACCGGCGCCCACGAATACGTCGGATAAACCGGCGCGAACGCCATTTGTTCAAATTCCGTCGTCGGATTTGGCGTCTCGCATTTGAATTTTGCCTCCGCCGGTACGAAAAACATCAGCGCCATTAAAACCGCCGCTAAAAATTTCAAATTCGCTACCCCCTACAAAAAAAGCGAAGGCCTTGCAACCTCCGCCAAAAATTTTCGCGCTGAAATTTCACTCGGCCGCCTCGATAAAGCCGAATTTATCTTCGACCTCGCCGGTGTGAATGCCTTCGATGTAGTCGTACATTTTCTGCGTGAAGTCGCCGATTTTGCCGCCGTTAATGACGTACTCCTTGCCCTTGTATTCGAGCAGACCGACGGGCGAAATGACCGCCGCCGTGCCGGAGCCGAAAACTTCTTCGAGCGTGCCGTTATCGTGCGCCGCTATAACCTCGTCGATAGAAATTTTGCGCTCAACGACCGGATAGCCCCAGTCCGCCGCAATTTGATTGACCGTGCGCCGCGTAATGCCGTCAAGAATCGAAGTCTGGAGCTTAGGCGAAGGCGAAACAATCTCGCCGTTAATCTTGAACAGAATGTTCATCGAGCCGACTTCCTCAATGTACTTGCGCTCAACGCCGTCCAGCCAGAGAACCTGGTCGTAATTTTTTTCGTGCGCTACCAAACCGGCGTGCAGACTTGCGGCGTAATTAGCAGGAGTTTTAGCCGCGCCCAGCCCGCCACGCACCGCGCGAACGTATTTATCTTCCACCATGATTTTAACCGGCGAAAAACCGTGCGCGTAGTAGGCGGCGACCGGCGAAAGGATTATCAGGAATTTGTAAGTTTTGGCGACGTTCACGCCGAGGAAATTGTCCGTGGCGAATACAAACGGGCGAATGTACAGGCTCTGCCCCTTTTCCGTCGGTATCCAGTCGCGCTCGGTGTAGATTAATTTTTTCAGACCGGCGAGCATAACGTCGAACGGCAGCTCAGGAATGTCAAGGATTTTCGCCGAAACGTTTATGCGCTGAAGGTGCGTGCTGGCGCGGAAAATTACCGGCTTGCCGTTGTGCTTGTAAGCTTTCAGCCCGTCGAAAATCGCCTGCCCGTAGTGGAGCGTCGTGTTCGCGGGGCTGATTGACATATTTTCATAGGGAACAATTTTAGGGTCGTGCCAGCCGTCCGTCGGATTGTAATTCATCTCGAACATGTAATCGGTGAAGTGCGTGCCGAAGCCAATTTTTGAAACGTCGGGCTTGGCCTTGAGCGTCTTCGCCTCAACAAATTTAATCTCCATTACAAAATTTCCCCCTTAGTTGCGTTTGACGTTGTCGCCGTAAATCGTCTTGAAGTCGTCGCGCATCGAAATCGTAATCCAGCCGTTCTGCTGCGAAAGTTTAGCGCAGTTCGCCGCCTTGGAAGGGCTGCCGAGTTCGCGGTCGGTATCGTCACAGAGCACCATGAACGAAAGACTTTTGTACTTGTTGTTGGTAATCGTGTAGTTCAACATCGCGGTATCGCCGCCAGAATTTCCGAACGCCAAAACCGGCTGCTTGCCAATTTCCTGCGCGATATTCAGCACCTTGTTTTCCTTGACGTTCTTCATGATAAACTGACCGCGAATCAGATAATCGCTGCGCGTGAAGTTGTAATCGAGCCCGTCCTTATTCCCCTGGTTCGCCGCGAGAAATTCGGCGTCAGTGCCAATTATATTGTTCGGCCTGATTTTCAGCAGGTCGCCCGCCAAAATTCTGAGAATCGGTCTGTCGGTGCCGGAAACAATGTAAACCGTGAAGTCGTTCGCCTGCAGATACTTTACAACTTCGACCATCGGCAGATAAAAACTTTCGCCGTAGCGCAGGTTGCTCAGACCTTCGACGGGTTTAACCATGAAATTTTTGACGTAAGTTTCAAACTCGGCGCTGGTCATTCCCGCGAAAACTGACTCCTGCGACATAGCCTGGCGCCTATCCATATCTTTCGGGAACTGCCCCGTCGGAAAGTGTCCCGCGCGAATTTCAGATTCAACGAGTTCCGCGTAAGTCCTGTCGGCTTCCGAGGGAACGTAAGTGCTGTCGTAGAGCGCGCGGTCAAGGTACATCATCCACTCGAAGTAGCACGGCGCCGTTTCGCAAATCAGCGTGCCGTCCAAATCGAAAACCGCAATTCTGTCCTCAACCGGAATGAAATTCGGGCTGCGCCTGTTCGTAACTTCCTTGACGTAATTTTTCAGCGCGGTGACAGACTCAGCTTTTTTGTTCCAATATTGAAAGTTGCCGCTTTTTTTAACCTGAATCGCCGAAATTTCCTTGCGGGACATCGCCTCAGCGTCGATAGAAAAAGTTCCGAGCGCCAGCATTCCCGCTAAAATTCCAGCCAAAAATTTTTTCGTCTTCATAAATTAATTACTCCTCCTGACGTTATAGCCGTAAATCGTTTTGAACTCGTCGCGCATTGAAATCGTATTCCAGCCGCGTCTCGTCGCGAAAGCCTTGTCACTTTCAGCCCGTTTCAAATTTCCAAGTTCGCGTTCAACATCGTCGCAGAGCACATAGAAAGCCGCGCAGTTATATTTATTATTCTGCAGCGTGTATTCGAGCATACCGCTATCGCCGCTGGAATTTCCGAACGCCAGCACGGGCTTCTTGCCAATGTGATTCAGAATGGAAAAAATCTTGACGGTCTTGCCGTTTTCGTTAATCGGTTCGCCGGAAATTACAATTTTTTCCCTGTAGCGGTCGAAAATGTGAGCGGCGGGCTTGTCCTTGCCCATGTTCGTCGAAGTGAAATTGAAATCCGAGCCAATAATTCTGTCGGGGCGAATCGGGAGAATGTCGCCGACAATTTCGCGCGTAGTGTCAACGCCGCACGCCGAGTCAATGTACACCGCGAAGCCGTTGTTGTCAAGGTACGACATAATTTCAATCATCGGCAGATAAAAAGCCTCGCCGCGCGTGAGATTCGTCAGGCCGGTTTCGGGGTCGTTCATGAAATTACGGACGTACGCGCGGTACTCTTCAGGCGTCATTCCCTCGTACGCCTTCGTCAGATATTCGAACAGCTGCTTATTTTCGGCGGCGGTAATGCCGGTCTTGTTGAAAATTTTCGGCCGGATTTTCTCAGCGAACCTGCGCATTTTTTTAGTCGGCGTATAGGAAGGATCATTCAGCGCGCGGTGAAAAAACATCGTCTCCTGGAAATAGAGCGGCGCCGTTTCGCAGTAGAAAGTTCCGTCCATGTCGAACGTCGCAATTCTGTCTTCCGGCGGAATGTAGTACGGGCTCATAGGGTCAATCGCGTTTTCCACGAACTCAATAATTTTCTGCTTCGTCGGAGAATCGTCGTTCCAGTACTGGAAGTCGCGCGCAGTTTCTACGTGAATTGCCGCAATTTCAGCGCGCGACGCTGCCTGCGCTCCGCCCAAACTTCCGAACGCCAGCAGCCCCGCCAGAATCCCCGTCAGAATTTTTTTCGCCTTCATGAAAACATCTCCCAATCTAAAAATTATTTCGCGCGGTCTCTAAAATTTTCGCGCAGTTAATCGACGCGTTCAGCGTCATAATTTCGCTCTCAGTTTTGCCCGCTTCAAGGCAGTCCACGAAATGGCTAATCTCTCCAAAAAAATCGTCGACGACGTAAGGCGCCGTGAAAGTCTTATCGCCGAGCGTCATGACTTGCGGGCGGTGAAGTTCCTCGACGACAATTTTCCCGCGCACGCCGTGAAGAATCGCCTGCCTGGGCTTTTTCCTGTCGAACGCGCATTCAAGTTTACCAGCCCTGCCGCCGAAATTCAAATCCGCGTTAACGTAGTAATCAATCCCGCCGGAAATTTTCGCCGAAATTTTGTTGACGCCGGTAACTTCGCCGAGAAAATCTTCGAGCCAGCTGGCGCAGTAAATCCCCACGTCGAGCAGCGCGCCGCCCTGCCCAGGCTGACTGTGATAAGTTTTGCCGGTGAGCTCCATTAAATTGCACAGGCTTGTTTCGACGCGCTGAATTTCGCCAATTTCCGCCAGCGCAGATTTAATTTTCGGGTACAGCGGCACGAAGCGCGGTTTCATCGCCTCCATGAAAAGTTTTTTCTCAGCGCGCGCAACTTCGGCAATTTCCAGCATTTCAGCCAGATTCAGCGTGGCGGGCTTTTCGCACAGAACCGCCTTGCCCGCCTTCAGCGTGCGTACCGCGAAATCTCTGTGCAGAGAGTGCGGCAGCGCGATATAAACCGCGTCAATTTTTTCGTCCGCCAGAAGTAAATCGTGCCCCGCGTAAACTTTTTCCGCGCCGAATTTTTGAGCGAACGCCTCAGCTTTCTCACGACTGCGCGAACTCACGGCGGCAAGCTTACTGCGCGGCTCGTGGCTCAAACTTTCCGCAAATCGTCCGGCGATGTATCCCAGCCCAACAATTCCCCAGTTAATCACAAAAATCGTCTCCCGTCAACTGTTTTGCAGGGCGCGAAGTTTTTTAACTGCGGCGGGAAGATTTTCCAGAATGTCGCCGGCGGTAAGCCCGTCGCTGAATTTTTCCGCCGCGAAATTTCCAGCCGTGCCGTGCAGATAAACTCCGGCCAGCGGCGCAAACGGCGTCAACTTCATCAAGCCGACAATCGCGCCCGCTAAAACGTCGCCGCTGCCAGCCGTCGCCATTCCGCTGTTGCCCAGCGCCGAAATGAAAACTTCGCCGTTCGGATACGCAACGACCGTGCATTCGCTTTTCGCCACGATAATCGTGTTGAGTTCCTGCGCCGCCCGCCGGACGTTCCAAATCAGCGCGCTCCGAAGTTCCGCGACCGTCGTTCCCAAAAGCGCCGCCAGCTCGCCCATGTGCGGAGTAATTACCGGCACCTGCCTGCAGCTTTTTAAATCCTCCGCCGCGCCGTTGAACGCAAAAATTCCGTCCGCGTCCAGTACCAGCGGCTTATCGAGTTCCGCCGCCAAACTTTTTACCAGCGCGATTGTTTCTGCGTCGCGCCCCAGTCCGGAACCAATCAATACCGCGTCGACTTTTTCCGCCCACGCCAAAATTTCCGCCAGCGCAGTTTCGCCCGCGATTATTCCAGTTTTTATTTCCGTGAGCGGCGCCGTCATGACTTCCGTCAGCTTGACTTCGTACAGGTCGTTCAAACTTTCCGGCACGGTCAAAGTCACGAGCCCCGCGCCAACTTTCAGCGCCGCCATTGAAGATAGAGCCGCCGCGCCAGTCATTCCGCGCGAACCCGCTACGACTAAAATTTTTCCACAAGAACCTTTGTGCACGTCACGCGCCCGCGCTGGCAGGAGTGTTACCGCAAGTTCGTCGTCAATCAGCGTCTGATGAAAATCCTCGCTCAAAAGTTTCGTCGGAATGCCGAGATCTTCAACAATCAGCCCGCCGACAAAATTCGCGCCAGGGCAAAGGTAGTGCCCGACTTTCGGCAAACCCAGCGCCACGGTACACGCCGCGCGAATCGCCTCTTCGCCAACTTCGCCGGTATCCGACGCCACGCCCGACGGAATGTCAATCGCAACAATCGGCTTGCCGGTGGAATTTGCACTGCGAATCAGCCGGAGTGCGCCTGGACGCATTTCGCCGAAAAATCCCGTGCCCAAAATCCCGTCAATAATCCCGTCGCAAAATTTCAGCGCAATTTGCAGACGCTCCCACGCCCTGTCATTTTCCAGCGCGACCATTTCAACATTCATTTCGCGCAGAATTTTAATCTGAACTTTGAGCGACTCGGTGCGGTGAGCTTTGTTGCCGCTCAGAAAAACTTTGACCTTCGCGCCCCAGTTCGTCAGGTACCGCGCGCTAACGAGAGCGTCGCCGCCGTTGTTGCCGCTGCCCGCCAGCACGCAGATATTTTTTTTGTCGACGCCAGCGAAAATTTCCAGCGCGACTTCCGAGACCTTCCGCCCAGCGCTTTCCATAAGCGAAAGTTCCGGCAATCCAAATTTTTCTACAGCCGCCGCGTCAACTTCGTGCATTTGCCGCGCCATCGCAACTTTCAAAGCCGCCACCCCTCTTATTCAGCCGTGATAACCCACAGATATTTTTTCGCCGCAATCTGCCGAATTTTTTCAGCCTGCGCCTTTGTGAGCTGTTTCGTGCAATAAAGTTTTGACGTGTCCAGAATCAGCGGCGCGTAGTGAATCTTCAAGCCAAGTTCGTCGCGCGCGTACTTAATCGCGTCAAGCCGCTGAGTAAAATTTTCCTCGTTCAGAAAGCCGTAGAAAAGTTCCTCGTACATATCCTTCGTTTCGTCGTAGAGAATTTCCGCCTGCTCATCGCCGTAAAGCGCCGCCGCAATGTCCTTGAAAAGTTCCCGCGTCATAAGGTCGGACGTTATGAAACAGCCGCCCTTCAGCTTGAGCACGTCAGAAATATTTTCGTACATATCCGCCAGCCTGTCCTGCGTCAGATAAATCATCAGACCCTGTTCGACGATACAAATTTTGCCGTCAAAAGTATTCGCCGCCGTCAAAAAAGCGTCGTTGTCCTCGGCGAGAATTTCGTCGTACGTGACATTTTCCATATACTTTTTCGGGAGAATTTTTCTCATGACTTCATCGGCGCTCATAGCAACCGCCATAAGTTCGCCGCCGAAATATTTC
The DNA here is from genome assembly GCA_905234175.1 of uncultured Selenomonadaceae bacterium. Lineage (GTDB taxonomy): Bacteria > Bacillota > Negativicutes > Selenomonadales > Selenomonadaceae > Quinella. The sequence continues at coordinate 66,440 of CAJOGX010000003.1, forward strand.
CTGCCTTCGCGGGCGAAAATCATTGCGCGGGGAGTATAGCCGCCGCCAATGTCCAAAATATTTCTGTAGTCATTCTGCTGAACGTACTGCACCGCCGCCGCGTGGACAAGTTCCTGGTAAATGCCGTTGACTTTTTCAATTCGGTCGTAGTCTTTTAAATTTTTTTCGCTGTAAATGTTGACCTGACCGAGTTCCTTCAAAATTTTTTTAGCTTCCGGAACGCCGACTGACGCCAGCCACTGCAACTTGACCTGCGCCGAGTACGAAACCATTTCCATTTCCGCCGCTGAAACTTTCGCTCCGACGACTATAATCAGCGCGCATAGTAAGGCTGTCACGAAATTTTTGACCAAAGCAAATCCCTCCAGAAAAAATTTAATCGGTGAGCACGGCGACGGCGGTAGCGTATTCGCGCGAATGGCTGAGGCTAACGAAAATTTGAGCGATATTTTTTTCCGCCGCGAGAATTTCAGCGCTGCCGTGCAGAAAAATTTTCGGCTGACCGGCGGCGTCGTTCTGAACTTCAACTTCCGTCAAACTCGTGACAATGCCGGTGCCGAGCGCCTTAAAAAAAGCCTCCTTGGCGGCAAACCTTGCGGCGTAGGAGGCGGCGGATTGAGCTCCGCGGCTTTCGCAATAATTTTGTTCAGTTTCAGTGAAAACCCTGCGCCGAAAATGCTCACGGCGGACGGCGCGGCTAATCCTTGAAATTTCGATAATGTCCGTACCGAGTCCCAGAATCATTTCGCAACCAGATCCACGTCGCTTTGAGAGTAAATGCCTTCGTTCGGGTTGAAGGAAAGCGTGCGGGCAATTAAAATTTCAACGCGGCGGTTCTGCTGCTTATTTTCCGGCGTATCGTTCGGTGCAATGGGGCGGTACTCTCCGTAGCCGATTGCGGAAAATCGCGCGGGATTTAAATCGCTGTTAATCGACAGCAGGTATTTCATAAAAGTCATAGCGCGAACGGAACTGAGTTCCCAGTTCGACGGGAATTGCGCGGTGTTAATCGGGTCGGTGTCAGTGTGGCCGGAAATTAAAACGCGCTCCGGCACCGCCGCTAAAAGTCCCGCGACGATTGGTCCAATGCGCTGTGATTCCGGCACCAAATCCGCTGAGCCCGACGGGAAAAGCGCGCGTTCCTTTATGCGAATCATCAAGCCTTCCTCTTCGAGCTGCGTGGAAAGTTCCTCTTCCAGCGAATTTTGCAAAATGTACGCGTCGAGCTGCTCTTTCAAATCCTGGAGCGTTTCGTTTTCCTGAATGTACGCCGCGTTGCCTGCGTCTTCGTCCGTCATAATCTGGCGCTGCGGGCTGACGTTTGGTCCCGCCTTGTCGAAGAATGACGGCCCGCCCATATTGAAAGCCGCCGTGAATGCCTGCGCTAACTGTGCCAGTTTCGTCTGATCCGTCTGCGAAATTGCGAACAGCGCGATAAAAAGCGCAAGCAGCAGCGTCATTAAGTCCGAGTACGGCAGGAGCCAGGCCTCGCTTGCTTCTTCTTCGTGTTTTTTCTTACGTTTTTTCGCCATTTTTTATACTCCTGTGAAAATTATTCTTCCTCCAGTTCGCCGCGCTCGCTCTGCGGAATGAAGACCATAAGTTTCGCCTGAATCGCCGTCGGGGAGTCGCCAGCCTGCAGGGACAAAATTCCTTCGATAATCATACGCTTATGAGCAATTTCGTTGGCGGATTTGACTTTCAATTTATTTGCGAACGGCAGCCAGATAACGTAGCCGGTGAAGATACCGAGAATCGTTGCAATGAACGCCGCCGAAATAGCGTGGCCGAGTCGGTTGACGTCGGAAAGGTCAGCCAGCGCCGCGATAAGGCCGACAACCGCGCCAAGAACGCCCAGCGTCGGCGCGTACGTGCCTGCCTGCGTCAAAATGGAACGCGCCTCGGCGTGACGCTCTTCCATAACCGCCAGCTCGGCGTCCAGAACGTCGCTGACGAAATCCGGATCCATACCGTCGATAACCATGCTAAGGCCGTTGCGGAAAAACGGGTCTTCAATGTCAGCAACTCTGCCTTCAAGCGCGAGGATACCTTCACGGCGCGCCAGCTGCGAAAGTTCCACGAAAAGTTTTACCAGTTCAACTTTACTTCCGTCATTTTCCGCGCGGAACAAAAGTTTGAACAGCGTCGGCAATTTGGCAACCGTTTCCATTGGGAACGCGTTGAAAAGGCACGCGAATGTACCGCCGATAATAATCAGGAACGCCGCCGGATTGTTCATTGACGAAAGCGGCGCGCCCTTCAGAATCATGCCGACGAAAACCGAAATAAAACCTGCGACTAATCCTATAACTGTGGACTTTTCCAAAATTAACAACCTCCCTCAGCTTTGAGGTCAAAATAATTCCAAACACGCATATGACAGTTAATTTTTCATTCAATGCGAAAAAAAAAATTCCTGCCGCAAGAAAAATTTTTTCGCCCTGCCGCAGAAATTTTTATCAGCTGATTAATCCAAATTCAGTGAGCGCCAGATAAAATCGATACGCGCTTTGACTTCCGGCGTCATGGAAATTTCGTCCGGCCAGTCGCGCAGGTGTCCTTCCTCCGGCAAAGTTTTCGTTGCGTCGATACCGAGTTTCGCGCCCCACTTCGGCATTGGCGAGGAATGATCCAGCACGTCCAAAGGTCCGTGAACAATTTCCAAATCGTGCTCGGCGTCCACGTTATTGAAAGCGCGCCACGCGACTTCGCGCAGGTTTTGTACGTCAACATGTGCGTCGACGACGATTATCAGCTTGACGTTCATCATCTGCCCCAGCCCCCAGAGCGCGTGCATGACTTTGCGCGCCTGCATTGGGTAGGATTTTTTTATCGAGACGATAACGCAGTTGTGGAAGACGCCCTCGAACGGCATGTTGATATCGACGATTTCCGGCACGACTTGCTGAAGGAGCGGCAGGAAAATTCGCTCAGTCGCCTTCGCCAGCCAGCAGTCTTCCATTGGCGGCCTGCCAACGACTGTCGCCGCGTAAATCGGATTTTTCCTGTGAGTAATGCAAGTCACGTGAAAATTTGGATAATCGTCCGCCAGCGAGTAAAAGCCGGTGTGGTCACCGAAAGGTCCTTCGCGCCGGAGTTCGTTCGCGGCAATGTAGCCTTCCAGAATAATTTCTGCCGTCGCGGGAACTTCCAAATCAACGGTCTTGCACTTTGTCAGCTCAACGGATTTGTGGCGCAGAAAGCCCGCGAAAACCATTTCGTCCACGTCGCGCGGGAGCGGAGCGGTTGCGGCGTAGGTAGTCACCGGCTCGGTTCCAATCGCCACGGCGGCTTCAAGTTTACCGCCAGCGTCGCGCAGGTTTTCCGCGCCGTTCTTATGAATATGAATGTGCATTCCCGTCGTCGCAGAATCAAATTTCTGCAGACGGTACATTCCAACGTTGCGCTTGCCCGTCGCAGGATTTTTCGTAAAGACCAGCGGCAGAGTTATAAAAGCGCCGCCGTCCTGCGGCCAGCACTTCAGAATTGGAATTTTGTCGAGGCTGGGATTTTCCTCCACGACTTCCTGACACGGCGCGTTTTTGACGTACTTCGGAAAATTTATAACCTTCCTGCCGGTCGAAATAATATCCACGATACCCATGCGATTTTTCAGCGAAAGGTAAGGGAGTTTCAAAAGTTCGCGAATGTCCCTGGCGGCGTCGTCGAGGTTTTCAACGCCAAGAGCCAGCGCCATCCTTTCGTAACTGCCAAACTGATTCATCAACACGGGCATATCGTAGCCGCGCACGTTTTCAAAGAGCAGAGCAACATTTCTGCCGTCGCGGAATTTGGAAACGCGGTCGGTAATTTCAGTAATTTCCAGCTCGGCGTCGACGGGAACTTTTATTCGTTTCAGAAGTCCCCGCCGTTCCAGTTCGTCAACAAATTCGCGTAAATCTTTGAACGCCATATCATGCCGCCTTTGCAGATTCTTCCTCGCTCAGATTTCTAATGCGCCCGAACTTAATTTTGCTCATGCCGACCTGATTGAGATAATCCGCCACAACCTCTTCGCAGGTACCGTACTGGCCAGTAACTTTCAAGTCCTTGAGCATATCGTAGCCGTCGCCGCCGGCAAAAAGAAAATCTGTGCCGGTTATCGTGTAGGTTTTATTTTCGTCAAGCGGCGCGCCGCCGATTAAAATATTGCTGACGCGGTGACCGACAGGCTGGCTGGGGTCGAAAGCGAAAGACATGCCGCTGACATCGAGGAAGCCGCCGAACGTTGCGGGGTAGCCGAAAACGGAGTGTTCAAGTATTTCACGAATAATTTTGCCGGTAACTTCCTTCGTGTAAACGACGTTGCCGAAGGGGAAAATTGCTAAAATGTCGCCGCGCGTGACGTTACCTGCTGGCAAATCCTCGCGAAGAGTGCCGCTGTTAATTATCGCAATGTCGGTGCCGGTGCGCCAGCGTAAAGCGTCTGTCGTAAGGTCTCCGAGTTCAGATTCCTGGCAGCGGATAATTTTACGTTCAGACGTGAGAGCCCTGTCGCTGTGGGTTACGACTTCGCTGAGAAGTTTTTCGTTACTCTTGTCGATTTCGGCGTTGAGTTCGTTAATTTTCGCGTCAGGAGTTTTTCCCATTGCTTTAACTTCGTCGGCGTTAAGGAGTTCGGCGCGTTTGGAAATAATTTCGTGGTCGCGAATTTCGAGCGTGACGCGTCCGAGAAAATATTCGTGGCATTCAGCCTGCGCTATTAACGTGTCGCCGACTTGAATACCGTTGGGCAAGGCGGTATGGCTGTGGCCGTCGATAATCAAATCGATACCAGGCGCCTCGCGGGCAATTTGTTCGCTGGTAAATTCGGAGCTTTTGTCAACGCCCATGTGCATGACGGCGATAATCACGTCGCACTTTGGCTGGAGCGTCTTAATCATTTCGCGCGCGCAGTTGACGGGATTGAGAAATTCGACGTCCTCAACATTTTTCGGATTGGTTTTGTAAGCAGTTTCCGGCGTCACGAGACCGAAAACGCCGACGCGGGTTTTATCGGGAAGCCTGTAAATTTTGTACGGCTTAAGAAAAGGTTTGCCGTTTTTTTTGAGGACGACGTTCGCAGCAATCATCGGGAATTTAATTTTTTTGCTGAGGCGTTTGAGCTGAGCCAGCCCGTAATTAAAATCGTGATTGCCAGGAACGATCAGATTGACGCCGGCCTCGTTAAGCAGAGGAACCATGTTTTCGCCTTTGCTGATATTAATTCTGGGCATACCGTGAAAAGTATCACCGGCGTCGAACCAGAAAGTTGTAGCGGGGTTTTCCGCCTTAGCCGCCTTAAACGCCGCCGCAATTTCCGCCAGTCCAATGGATTTGCCGCTGTCGTCGCTGTTCAAAATGCGCGCATGCATATCATTCGTGTGGTAAATTATGAGTTCAGACGCCTCGACCTTAGCCGCGAAAAATATCAGCGTCACCAAAAGCGCTAAGAGCCCGCGCGAAATTTTTTTCATTACAGAATTACCTCCAGTTTTCTACTTTCAAGCCGTCAATCCGAGAAAAATGTTTGTCGTTCGCCGTGACTAGCGTGCAGCCGTTGACAATCGCCGTCGCCGCAATATAAATATCGTTGTCCTCGATTTGCTGTCCTCTGCGCAAGCTTACATGAATTTTAGCGGCTTTGGCAAAGATAGCGTAGTCAAGAGGCAAGAGCAAAAAAGTTTCTTTGCACATCTGAAAAAAATCCTGCAATTTTTTATATGCATTGATTGCTTCTAAGCCGCGAATGATTTCGTAGTAGACGATTGGGCAAATTGCAAGCTGATTTTTCTTAGCAAGTTCCTCTTCCATGCGCTGACCTACGTTGTATTTTCCGCGTTGAATATCGCTGACGGCATTTGTGTCAAGAAGATACAGCATAACGCTCACGCTTCCTTTCTTCCTCGGCGTCCATGTATGCAAGGAACGCATCAATTTCCGCCTGCTCTTCCGGAGTATCCGCGCGGGCAAAACGCTCAATAGCTTCAATCTGACGCCGGATTTTTTCTTCATCGGGAATTGACGTAATATCCACGCCAGCAAGTTCAGTTTTAACCGACTCAATATCCCGCTGAATATCGGTCAGCCTTGAAATAATTTTTTCCTTGTCAGTCATGATAAAATTAAGCCTCACTTTCTTAAAATATGTTTGACGATTCTGTAGCCGACTTCGTAGAGCAGAATTATCGGCAGGGCGAGCGAAACCTGGCTGATAACGTCCGGCGGCGTGATTAGCGCACCGATTACGAATGACGCGAAGAAAATTATGTGCCGGTACTTTTCCAGAAACGCGCTTGTCATCAAGCCCAGCTGCGCGAGGACGATGACGACCAGCGGCAGTTCAAAGACGAAGCCGAACGGCAGCATAAACGTCAGCACGAAGTCAAGATATTTCTGGAACGAAAAGAGCGATTCGAGCTCCGGCGTGTTGAAGCCCATGAAAAATTTCAGCGCGATTGGCAGGATAAGGAAAAAAGCGAACGCCAGCCCTGTGAAAAATAAAATCACCGACGCCGGAACTAAAATTCCGAGCACGGCGCGTTCACCTTTCGTCAGCGCGGGCAGGAGGAATTGCCAGACGTGAAAAAAAATCACCGGCAACGCGATTAGAAATCCCGCAACGATGTCGATTTTCAGGTATGCGAAGAACGCCTCGCCTGGCTGCATGAAGTACAGCTTGCCGACCGGCGCCGTCAGAAATTTTGTGATTTCGTCCAGAAAGAAATATGAAACGCAGCTCCCCAGCGCTATCGCCAGCAGCGATTTTATGATTCGCGAGCGCAGTTCCGACAAGTGCTCGGTGAGCGACATTGAGCCATCGTCCGGCGTTTCTTCCGGCGAAATTTCCGGCGTTTCGTCAGCTTTTTGCAGGTCTGTTTTTTCTGGCGTCATTTTTTCTCGGTCTTATCGGGCAGCTCGGCGGGCTTTTCGTCGTCAGCGTTTGCCTGCTTAAATTCCTTAATGCTCTGTCCGAGAGCCTTGCCGACGCCAGGGAGCTTGCCAGGTCCGAAAACGACCAGACCGATTATCAGAATCAAAACGAGTTCGGGGACGCCAATTCCAAACATGAAAACCACTCCTTAAAAATTTTTTCTAATTATACCACAAATCCCGCGCGTGGCAAATAAAAAATCCCCGCCGCGTGGCAGGGAGGCAAAAATTTTTCACGCGTTGCCGAGTTCGTCGAAGCGGCGGTTAATTTCTTCCTGAGTTCTCTTAGTAATTTCGGGCATATCGTCGAGCCCCGTCGCGCTCTTAAAAGTTACGTCGGCCTGTTTGAAACCTTCGTCGACAGCCGCGCGAATCGTCGCGAGTTTTTCGGGGTCGTTACCGGCGATAGCGGTCGCCATGTCGAAAATTCTGCTGGCAACTGCGTCGACAGACCACGCGCCGCCGTCCGCCACGGCCTTAGCGGCGTCCTCGGCGTTGGTCGCGACTTCCGGCAGAGCGAAACGCGACGCGTCAATTTTCACGCCGCCGAAATTCAAAATCCCCGTTCCGCTGTCGAGCCAGCCCTGAAGTTTTTCGTTCGACGCGCTGAGCGCCTGAATCATCATGTTCAAAAAAGTTTGCTCATTCGCCTCGGCTTCCTGCTGTAGCTGGTCAAGCACGCTGGCGGAAAGTCCCTTGCTCCTGCCTGCGGAATCGTCGACGCTGAAATTTTCCTGCTGCGCCGCGTGAGCCGTCCGCGCTTCAACAGAAATATCCAGCTCGAAGGCGGCGGTAAACGTCGAATTTTCGGTTTTGTTCTGCGCCACGGACACGGTCTGCGAACTGTACGCCAGCTTTGCGGCGCTGCGGTTTTTAGAATTTACCTGCTCAAAATTTTGTGCAGCTGCGTTAGAAATCGTTGCAACATCCATGTTTTTTCCTCCTTAAATCATCAGCAGTTCCAATAAATTGAAGCGCGGCTCGAATTTTATCTGCGGCGAACCGTCCGGCTTGGGCGGCGCGCTCAAATCCGGCGTCGGCACCATGTGCGGCCTGATTTTAGTCTGGCTTACAATGTCTCCGTCTTCGTACGTCGTAATCTGAATCGAGCCGTCGGGTTTGAATCTTTTGACGGTAGAAATCTGCGTCGAGTCGTCGCCCGTTGCCCGCGCGAGAGTTTTCCTCAAAAGTTTTGCGTACTCGGAATTTGCGCCGGTAAAACTGCTGGCTGCGGTTTTTTTGCCGCTGGAAATAATTTCGCTGGCGGCGCTCACTTTCTGCGCATACATAATCCCACGCTCCCTTTTAACCGTTTTATCGTCATTTCGGTTGAGCACCTTAATTTTTTTACACGTCACGCCTTGAATTTCCGCGCGCCCGTTGCTATAATTCCCTGCGGAAAATTTTTTTGGGAGGTATTTCGATGAATCAGAAAGGTTTCGCCACGCTCGAAGTTATTTTGATGGTCTTTTAGCGACGATAGCCGTGCCGCGCTTTGAAAATATTACCGCACAGGCTAACACGTCGAAAGTTGTTTCAGACCTCGCCGCCCTAAACGCTGCCGTCGCTGTTTATCAAATGGAAAAAAGTAAAACTCCTTCTTACAGTGACTTGGAAACTTACCTTGAGAATGGTTTCCCGCAAAAACCAACCGGCAAAGTTTACATAAAAGGCACGTCAACTACCATAAAAGATACGGACGCTTACGCTCTTGACGGGAACAGTAAAGCGACTTTTGCAGGACATACGGCGGAAGATTTCACTTCAAAATCTTAAATTTCGGCACGCATAAAAATTTTTCACGAACGCGATTGGGCCAGCGGCTCGGTCGTATTTTTTTTGCTTGCGGTTATCGACGCTGAAAATTATTGGTGTTATAATAGTTGAAAATTTTTCGGGGAGGGGGGCGAGGTTTTGCAGAAGCAAATAACCTTGCAAAAAACCGTTGGCGTGAGCGGCGTGGGCTTGCATTCTGGGCTGGAAGTTGAGCTGGAGCTGAAACCTGGCGCGGCTGGCAGCGGAATAATTTTCGTGCGGAAAGATTTAGCTGGGGCGCCGGAAATTCACGCGACGGCTGAGAATGTAACTTCGACGGTGCGGGCGACAACTTTGGAGGAAGGCGGCGCGAAAGTTTTCACGGTGGAACATTTGCTGAGCGCGCTGAACGCCGGCGGAATTGATAACTGCGTAGTTGAAATGACAGCGGAGGAGCCGCCGGTTCTGGACGGGAACTCGCTGGGATTTTTCGAGCTGATAAAATCCGCCGGAACGGTCGAGCAGGAAGCCGAGCGCAGGGAAATTCGCCTTGACAAAGTTTATCGCGCAGATTCTGACGACGGGAAAAAATTTATCATGGCGGTGCCGTACGATGGTTTTCGCGTCAGTTTCACGTCGGTAAATCCGCACCCGCTGATTGGCGTCCAGTACGAAGATTTTGAGGTTACCGAAGAAATTTACCGCGCGGAAATTGCGCCGGCGCGAACAATCGCTTACGAAAAGGAAGTTGCCGCGTTGCACGCAATGGGTCTCGGACGCGGCGGGAATTTACAAAATGTTATCGTGTACAACGACGCTGGCTGGCTGAATGAACTTCGCTACCCCGACGAACTTGTCCGCCACAAAATTTTGGACGTTATCGGCGATTTTAGGCTGGCGGGCTTTTTGAAGTGCCACGTAATTGCGGCGGCGTCCGGCCACGCGCTCAATACCGCGCTCGCCAAAAAAATTTACGCGGACTTTAAAATTTAATCTGCGCCAAACGAAATTCCAATCCAAATTTCAGACAGGAGAGATATAAATGGTACTTGACATTGAAGAAATTATGAAAATCCTTCCGCACCGCCCGCCGATGCTGCTCGTAGACAGAATTTTGGAAATCGACCCGTTCAAATCAGCGACTGGGCTGAAAAATATCACGATGAACGAGCCGCAGTTTATGGGACACTTCCCAGGTCACCCAATCATGCCTGGCGTTTTGCAGCTTGAAGCAATGGCGCAGGTCGGCGGCGTAGCAATGCTTTACCCCGAGGAGCACCGTGGCAAAATCGCGCTGTTCGGCGGAATGGACAATATAAAATTCAAGCGCCCAATCGTGCCTGGCGACACGCTCATAACGAAGGCGGAAATCGTGAAGGTGCGCGGCGTTTTCGGCGTACTGCACGCGGACGGCTACGTAGACGACAAGCTGGTTTCCTCTGCGGATTTTAAATTCGCGCTGAAGACCAACGATGATCTTTTCAGCCTGACGAACAAAGATTGAGGCAGGAGCTGGGAAAATATGGCAAAGCTTGAAAATATTGGCGAAGGCACGGTGGTGCACGAAAGCGCGGTGGTTTCGCCCAGCGCAAGAATCGGGCGCAACGTCATTATCGGACCGAACACGGTCATTGGCGACGAAGTTGAAATTGGCGACGGCTCGAATATCGGTCCGAACGCGGTTGTTGCGAAGTGGACGACGATTGGCAGCGAATGCAGGATTTTTCAATTTGCGTCGGTGGGCGAAATTCCGCAGGACTTGAAATTTAAGGGCGAGCGCAGTTATACTTTTATCGGCGACAGGACGGTTATCCGCGAGGGCGCGACTATTCACCGCGCGACTGGCGAAGATAATGAAACACGCGTCGGCAGTGACTGTCTTTTGATGGCGTATATTCACGTGGCGCATAACTGCACGCTTGGAAATCATGTTATAATGTCGAATCTGGCGAGCTGTGCAGGTCACGCGACGGTTGAGGACAGAGTTGTTATCGGCGGAATGGCGGGCGTTCATCAGTTCGTTAAAATTGGGCGCAACGCTATGGTCGGCGGCATGAGCAAACTTGTGCAGGACGTTGTTCCCTACACGATTGTTGACGGGCACCCCGCGAAAGTTGTCGGTCTTAATAACGTGGGAATTTCGCGCGCCGGTATTCCTCTGGAGTCTCGGCGGCTGATAAAAAAGGCTTACAAAATTTTGTACCGTTCGGGCTTGAGTCTGGCGGAGGCTATCGCGGTTATCGAGCAGGAAGTTGACTCGTGCGAGGAAGTTGAACATTTTCTGAGATTTTTGCGCAATGCTGAGCGCGGGATTTGCCGTGAGCGGCGGGACGTTGAATAAAATTTATGGGGGTAGTGTTCATGGAAAAATTGGGGCTCCTGGCGGGCGCAGGGAAATTGCCGGTAGAATGTGCGCGGGCGGCGCGGCAGCTGGGCTACGAAGTTTACGCGGTCGGACTTCTGCCGGAAACAGATTCGCAGCTGGCGGAAATTGCCACAGACTTCAAATCAATCAGCGTTGCGCAGCTCGACGCAATTTTAAATTATCTAAAAGAAAACGGCGTCCGGCGCGTCACGATGCTGGGAAAAGTCACGAAGGAACTGCTTTTCAACGGCGCGGTAAAGCCCGACGCCAGAATGTTACAGCTTATCATGGCGCTCCCCGACCGCAGCGACGATACGATAATGATGGCGTTCGTGCGGGAACTGGCGATGAATGGATTTCAGGCGTTCGACCAGACGGCGCTTATTCGCAAACTCATTCCACGGCGCGGCACGATAACCGAGCGCGAACCTTCCGCCGCCGAGCGTCAGGATTTGGAATTTGGTTTCATGATAGCCAAGGAACTCGGACGCCTTGATATTGGGCAGACGGTTGTTATAAAAAATCGCGCGGTCATGGCGCTGGAGGCTATCGAAGGAACTGACGAATGCATTTTGCGCGGCGGAAAACTCGCTAATGGCGGCGCGGTTGTCACCAAAGTTTCCAAGCCGAAGCAGGATAATCGTTTCGACGTGCCGACAGTTGGCAAAAGGACCGTCGAAGTCATGGCGGAAGTCGGAGCGACGGCGCTGGCTATCGAGGCGGATAAAACGCTCCTCGTCAACCGCGAAGCTACCGTCACCTTCGCAAACGAAAAGAGCATTGCAATTATTGTCATGTAAATCGCTATGAAAATTATGCTTTCAGCGGGCGAGGCGTCCGGCGACGTGCACGGCGCAAGTCTGGCGCGCGAGCTCAAAAATCTTTCGCCGAGCGTCGAACTTTTTGGAATGGGCGGCGACCTTATGCAGGCGGCTGGCGTGAAAATTTTTCGCAACTACAAAGACTACAACGTCATGGGCGTCGTCGAAGTCGTCAAAAATCTGCGGCGGATTTTCAGGCTGCTGGACGATTTGACGGAGCTTGCGCGCGCCGAAAAACCGGATTTGCTCGTACTGATTGACTACCCGGATTTCAATTGGCGACTGGCGAAGCGCGTAAAAAGTTTCGGCGTAAAAATTTTCTCGTACATACCGCCTTCAGCGTGGGCGTGGCGCAAAGGGCGGGCGGCGGACTGCGCGAAAATCGCGGACGAGTTCGTAGCAATTTTCCCGTTCGAGCTGCCGGTCTACGAACAGGCGGGCGCAAAAATTTCGTTCCTCGGAAACCCGCTGGTCGATACCGTCAGGCCTTCGCTGTCGAGAGCGGACGCGCAAAAATTTTTCGGCGTGACGGACTCGGAGCACGTGATACTTTTAATGCCAGGGAGCCGCCGACAGGAAATCAAACTGATTCTGCCGGAAATGTTGCGCGCGGCGAAAATTTTATCTGCGGCGAAACCCGCGCGATTTTTCCTGCCGCTGGCTGATAACGTTGACGAAGCGGAAATTTTGCGGCAAGTTCAGGCGGCGGGCGTGGAAGTTGCGCTCACGAAAAAATTCCGCTATGATTTAATGGCGCTGGCGGACGCGGCGATAGCGACTTCGGGGACGGTCGTCATGGAGGCGGCGCTGATGAATCTGCCGTGTGTCGTGCTCTACAAAATGGCGCGGCTGAACTATTTCATTGGGAAAATGCTCGTCGACATTGAAAGTTTCAGCCTGCCGAATATTTTAATGGGAAAAAAAATTCAGCCGGAACTCCTTCAAGGCGAAGTTCAGGCTGACAAAATCGCCGCCGAAATTTCTAAGCTGTACCGTGGCGAGCCTCAGCGCGAAAAAGTTGTGGCGGATTTGAAAATTTCCTGCGCGAAACTCGGAAAGCCTGGCGCGGCTCAACGCGTCGCTCAAAAAATTTTGGAAGTTGCTGCTAATGAAAAATTATCGTAGACTTTTAGCGTATATAAAACCGTACCTCGGACGGCTGGGGCTGGCGATTTTCTGCATAATCATGGCGTCGGGCGCGAATCTATACCTGCCGTGGATTATCAAAGACATGATTGACAAGGTGCTCGCCGAGCGCGATATGGCAATGTTGAACATAATTTCGGTGAGCATTGTCGTAGTTTTCGCGGTGCGCGGCTTTTTCTATTACTGGCAGTCATACCTGGTTTCGTACATTGGGCAGCGTGTAGTTGTTGACGTGCGCGAAGTCATGTTCCGCAAGTTCCAGCGAATGCCAATGGCGTATTTTGATAAGCACCAGACCGGCGAAACAATGAGCTACGTGACGAACGACGTTGGCGCGATACAGGCGGCGCTGGTCGACAATCTGATAGAATTTTTCACGGAGGCGGCGGTACTCGTCGGCTCAATCGTGCTCATGCTGTACATCGACTGGAAACTGACGCTGCTGACGCTGATAACCGTGCCAATGGTCGGCTACGCAATGAAAATTTTCGGGCGGAAAATCAAGCGCGCCGGAACTTTGATACAGGAAAAAATGGCGGACATAACGTCAATGCTGCAGGAAAGCATTTCGTCAATCCGCGTGGTCAAATCGTTCGTGCGGGAAGAGTACGAAATAAAAAGATTTCACAGGGAAAATATGCTGAACTTCCAGGCTGTCATGAAAAACGTGCAGCTGACGAGTTTGCTGACGCCGACGGTAGAATTTCTGGCGGCGGTGGCGGTCACGCTAATCGTGTGGTTCGGCGGCTACGAAGTAGTCAACGGGATAATGTCCGCCGGCTCGCTGGTCGCGTTTTTAACTTACGCCGTGAATCTGGCAAATCCGGTCAAGCGGCTGTCAAGAATTTATGGGCGAATGCAGCAGGCGATGGCGGCGATTGACAGAATTTTTTCGGTGCTCGACATGGAGGAGACGGTCAACGATAAGCCGAACGCGAAAGTTTTGCCGCGCATTTCCGGCAGTGTCAGCGTGGAGGGCGTAACTTTTTCGTACGACGGCAAGCACAACGCGCTGGAAGATGTTAGCTTTGAAGTTGCGCCTGGGCAGATGATTGCGTTTGTGGGACCGAGCGGCGCGGGCAAGTCGACGATTGCTAATCTGATTCCGCGCTTTTACGACGTACAGGCTGGCGCGATTAAAATTGACGGCTGCGACGTTCGCGACGTGACGCTGAATTCTCTGCGCGAACAGATTGGGATTGTGCCGCAGGAAACTTTGCTGTTCAGCACGACGGTCATGGAGAACATTCGCTACGGGCGGCTTGAGGCTACGGACGAAGAAGTTATCGCGGCGGCGGTTGCGGCGAACGCTGACAAATTTATTCGCGAACTGCCGGAAGGTTACCAGACGCAGATTGGTGAGCGCGGCTTGAACCTTAGCGGCGGGCAGCGGCAGCGCATGGCTATCGCGCGGGCTATGCTCAAAAATCCGCAGATTTTAATTTTGGACGAGGCAACCAGCGCGCTTGATACTGAAAGCGAAAAAATTGTACAGGCGGCGCTCGATGAACTCATGGTCGGGCGGACGAGTTTCGTTATCGCGCACCGGCTGAGCACGATTTTCGGCGCGGATCAGATTTTCGTTATCGACAAGGGAAAAATCTGCGAGCACGGTACGCATAAGGAACTTCTGGAACTCGGCGGGCTCTACAGCAACCTGTACAACATTCAGTTCAGCAAAATTTAACGAAACTCTAATGACGCGTTAAGGTTGGCGCGGTAAAATTAAAAAAAATTTGGGAGGTCGCAGCTATGAAATTTGGAATGAAATTATTCGGCGCCTTGCTGATGGCGGTTTTATTGTTGACGAGTTTTCGCGCGGAGGCGGCGCTGGGTGCGGACTGGAACAGCCATATGATAACGGTCACCGGCTCAGGAGTTCCGCCGGCGGGGATTCGCGGAGGGCAGGCTAGAATTTTGGCGCGGCGCGCGGCTGTTGCGGACGCTTATCGCCAGCTGGCTGAAATTGTCGAGGGCGTGCAGGTTGACGCCGAAACCACCGTTGAAATGGCAATGCTCAAATCCGATTCGGTAAGACTGAGTGTCAGCGCGGTTATCAGGGGCGCGCAGATTGTCGACGAAAATATTACGCGCGACGGCGTTTACGAAGTCACGGTACAGCTTCCGATGTTCGGCGCGACTAACAGCCTCGCTTCTGCGGTTTTTGAGCGGCCGGAATACGTTGAGCCCTTCCCGCAGCCGGAGCCAATTCCCGTTCGTCCAAGCAGCCCCAGCGTTTCGATTGACATAACCGTTCGCGGCGGCTACACCGGCGTCGTAATTGACTGCCGCGGCTTCCACGTCCAGCCCGTCATGAGCCCCGTTATCAAAAATTCCCACGGCACCAAAATTTACGGCCACAAAAATATCGACCCCGATTACGTTATCGAATACGGCATGGCTGACTACGCCGACAGCATGAATCAGGCTTCGCGCGCCGGTTCCAATCCGCTCGTCATTCGCGCGGAACGCATGGACGATTTCGATTCCACGCCGATTATCAGCGTTGCCGACGCTAACAAAATTCTCAGCGAAAACGAACTTTCCGGCTTCCTCGAAAAAACGGCGGTGGTCTTCCTCTACTAAGATTTTACCGGCAAAAAAAATTTGTCCCCAACCTGCGCGGCTGGGGATTTTTTTATTGACGAGATCTTTTTCAGCTGAGGTAAAGCGTCTCGATATTATTTTCTTTGGCGCGCTCTTTCAGAAGGTGGAAGCCTTCAAAAATTTTTTCCGGCACGATTTGCGCAATGCAGTGAACCGCGTTAGCCTTGCAGCCGTAATGATTGAAAATATCGTTGGCGCATTCCGGCAGCGCGCGTTCCGGCTGAACTATAACGTTAGGAAAATTGTGAGGGTATGAAGTTTTAGTAGCGGCAACTCTGCGCGAAGGGGCGTCTTTAGGGAAAGCAAACACGGCGAGGCAGGGAAGTTTAACAGCCGCCGCAATGTGCATTGAGCCGGTGTCGTTGCCCAGGTACATGTCGCACAAACTTAAAACCGCCGCCGTCTGCCGGTAATTAATTTTGTTCGTGAGGTCGATAATATTCTTCGCGTAAATTTCTGGCGCGGCATTTTTGAGAATCTGCGCAGAAATTAAATCGTTCTGCCCGCCGCCGATAATTACAAAGGTCGCGCTGGGTTCTTCGGACAAAATCATTTCCAAAAGGCGCGCGTATTTTTCGGGCGGAAAATGTTTGAGCGGAATGCCGCCGCCCATCGCCAGCGCGTAGATTTTTCCGGCTCGTCCGTGAAGTAAAGTTCTGGCGACGTTCAAATCTGCGGGCGTGTACCAGACTTCCATGTCCCTGTTAGCTACTGGCGCTTTCAAAAGATATTCCAGCGGCGCCAGGCTTATGTCAACGTTGTGTCCGCCGTACAGAAACTGCGGCACGGAAATCGTAGCCAGTGCATTCAAATGCTGCCGCTTGATTGGAGAAAAATTCAGCTGCGGTGACGCGGAAACGTCCGGCCAGTTGTTTGTGTCGTCTTTAAATCTATACGAAATCCTTTCGCGCGCGCCGGACATGTACATCAGGAGCGGCGTGTAAAGATAGTACGTAAACGCGAAACAAATATCAATCCGCGCCGTCAGAAGTCTGCGCGCAAATTGAGCGTTGTACTGAAAAAGTTTCAGAAAATCAATTTCACCAGAATTAGCGGGGTTTAAAATAAGTTCGTCGACGTAAGGACAAGTTTCAGCCATGACAGCCGCCGCAGGATACATGACGAGGCGAATTTTTGCGGTTGGATAAACGCGGCGAATTTCGCGAAGAACGCTGGTCTTCCACATAAAATCTCCAACGCCCACCGCATCAAGAATTATAAGTACGTTACCGCCGTCACAATAGGGGGGGGGGACGATAGCCAGCCTCGGCGAATTTCGGCTCCATGAAATTAAAAAAATCCTGCAAGTTGAACTGCGTCGTCTGAATGATGCGTTGCAGATATTCTTCCAGCGCGCCGGTAACGGTCTCGATATTTTTGCTGGTAACTTCATTCACGCTCTTACCTCCTCAAAAAACTTTTGCATAAGCTCGCGGCAGTCAAATTCCAGAACGCCGGCGGTAACTTTCAGCCGGTGATTAAGCGCGGGATTATCGACGACATTAAAAATAGATTCTGCGGCGCCGAACTTTGAATCTGGCACGCCGTAAACCAATCGGCTGACGCGGCACAAAACCAGAGCTCCGGCGCACATCGCGCAGGGCTCAACTGTACTGTAAAGCGTGCAGTTCGTCAAGCGGCGGCCGAGAATTTTGCTTGACTCGCGCAGGACTAAAATTTCCGCGTGAGCCGTGGCGTCGCCCGTCTGCTCAATGCGATTGTGATTTTTACAAACTAAAATGCCGCCCTCGTCGATGAGAACGGCACCTATTGGAACTTCGCCTTCGTCGTACGCGCGCTGAGCTTCCAGAAGAGCCAGCCGCATATTTTTTTCGTCGTCGTTCAATTTGAAATTCGCCTCCCCAAATTATTCAAGCAGGCTGCGGATATTCGAATCGCCAAAGTAAAACAGCGCGGGCAGACCTGCATTGGTAATTTCTAAATTATACGCGCCGGAATTTTCGCTGGAGCTGGCGGCGGAATTTTTGCGCAGGAAACGCCGGTACTCGTTGAGGAAGGCGGTATTTCTGGCGTTGCGGAAACTGCGGCTGTCCAATTTGTGCTCGGCGTCGTTTTCAATCGGCTTGACGCGCTCAATTTTTTCAACCCTTTCAATCATTTTTATCACATCCTTGTCAAAAATATATCGACGAATCGCCGCGCTTTGTTTAATTTTTGCAGACACGGCGGGAAAAATATTGTAAAATATCCGCGTTATGGATAGAAAAATAATTTTCGTACTGCTGGGGAATGCGCTGGTGGCGTTCGCGTTCACGTTCGCGCTGCCGGTGATTTATGCGGCGGGCTTTATGCACAGCGTCTTCGCGACGGTATTTTTCTTAGCGCTGGCGGCGGGCGTAGCGTTCGTCGGGAAAACATTCGTGCGGCTGGGAAGAAGGCACCGGCGCCGGTTACCGCTGCTAGAATCGGCGGTGACCATGCTTTTAATTTTCCCGCTGGTCGCGGCGTTCGGGGCGCTGCCGTTTTATTTATCGGGCTGGTTGCCGCCACTTGACGCGTTTTTGGAAACGGTTTCGGACGTGACGACGGCGGGGATTTCGCTTTTGTCCGCGCGGGCGCCGTACATTTTGCGGCTGTGGCAGAGCGCGCTTATGTGGTTCGGCTCGCTGGTTTTTCTGGTCATGCTGGTCACGATGATGCCGGAAGTCAGCGGGAGTTTCGGAATGGAACTGAGCCTGCAGGGCGGACAGAATTTGAGCCCGCGTTTCAGCCAGATGTTTCTCATATTGAAGCGCGTGGCGAAAGTTTACGCGGGGCTGACGGTTTTCAGCGCGCTACTTTTCAAACTGGCGGGTCTTGGCGGCTGGGACGCGGTTTTGATGGCTATGCGCTGCATTTCTACTGGCGGCGGGAATTTTTTTCCTGCGCGAGGAAATGTTCTGGTGGAGTGCGCGGCGATTTTTTCAATGCTGCTGGCGTGCGGGAACTTTTTATTTTATTACCGGCTGGCGGTGACGCTCCCTCCGGCGGCGGCGAAGCGAAAGGAAAATATTTTCCGTCGTGGAATTAGCTACGTGAAGACGCTCAGGAAAAATTTCGTCGGCAACGTGAAGCATTTTTACAGCAACACCGAAGTGAAAGTTATCACGGCGATAATTTTTATTGGCGCGGCGATTATTTTTCTGAGCAGTTACCGGCGGGGCCTGCTCGTCGACTACGGCGCGGGATTTCGGTACGCGCTTTTTCACGTGGTATCGTTTCTGAGCACGACGGGAATATATCTGACGCCGCTGGAAAACGCGCACGACTTCGACAGATTTTTTATATTTCTAATGGCGGTATTCGGCGGCTGTATGGGCTCGGTGACGGGCGGGCTGAAAATGATTCGCGTGGTCGTGCTGACGAAAGTTGCGGCGGCGGAGCTCACGAAGGTAATGCACCCGCGCATGATAACGAGCATTCGCGTGAACGGGCTCGCTGTGCCGCCCAAAATTATCGGGCGGATTCTGGGATTTTTCTTCCTGTCGCTGCTGACGCTGTTTGTCTGCGCGGCGGTTTTGAGTTTCATGGGACCGAAATTTTCCGAAGCGGTAGCGATTTCCGTTGCGTGCCTTACGAGCGTCGGCGTACTGCCAGGAATTTGCGACGCGGCGACGTTTCTGAGTTTACCGGCGGCAGGAAAAATTTTTTGCGTGCTGATATTAATCGTGGGGCGGCTGGAAATTTTCGCGCTGCTCGTCGCGGTTGCGGGTTTAGTTTCGAGGCGAAATTTCAAGGAATGGTGAGCAATGGCTAAAAAAATTTTTTCACTATGCGTGGCGGTAATGCTGCTGATACACGGCGCGGCGCTGGCTAAGAAAAATGCGGAGGAAATTCCAGTCAGCGAGCGGACGCGAATTGCCGTTGAAGTCGTTGACGATACGAATTTTTCTGACATGAACACGGCGGAAATTCTGCGCGACGCACTGATAAGCCAGCTGAACGAAAAAAAACTTTATAACGTGGTGAGCGTGGGCGGCAGCCTCGACGAAATTAAGACGCTGGGCGAAAATGCCGGCGCGTCGGACGTGGGCGACCTTTTGATTTTCAGCCCCGAAAAAAGTTTTGAGTTCGACCGCAGCTACTACAAAAATCTCGGCGCGCAGTACGTGATTCGCTGCGAAATTCTTGGGCTGGGCATTGGTAAGGGCGACCCCGACACGTTCGACATTTCGCCTGGGATTGGCGTCGGGCTGGAAACGGACGAGGCTTTCGGCGTCGGGATTGGAGTTTTCGGCGGCGCGGCGTCGAGTCTGCGAAATTTTTACAACGTCGCCGTGAACATGAATATTATCGAAGTCGAGCGCGCAAAAATTGTCCTGCGGCAGAATTTGAGCGGGCGCGTCATTCAGCGCAAAAAACCTCGCAAGGGCTACGACAACGCCAGCGATGAGGCTTACCTCAAGGCGATTAAAAAGGCGGCGGAGACAGTCACGAAGCGCGTCGGCGAATATTTTGAGCGGAAAGATAAAAAATGAAGGTGCGGGTACTCTTAGCGGCGGCGCTGATTTTAATTTTCGGCGCGGCGGAAGTTTCGGCGGAGGAAGAATTTTCGCTGGGCGAGGCGCTGAAAAATTTCCGCAAGCAGGAACTGACTACGAGCGTCGAGGCGCGGTTTAAGCATGACGAATTTATTTTCCGCTACGAAAAATTTTCGCTGAACTACAGCAACTTCGACGCTGAAAAAAATCTGCGCTACGTTCGCCTGAACGTCGACAACGAAATTATTGCGCTTATGGGTTCCGGCGTGGACTGGAGCTGGGGCGTGACGGGAATTGCGTGGAAGGACGGCGACCACAACTTCGCGCCGCTGCCGACGATTGGCGTTGGAATTTACCTGACGGTTATGCCCAAAACAAAAGTTTACACGAATTTTTCTGGAATGACTTTCGGCGCGCGCAGTCACGTTCGGGACTTTGAAGCGGGCGTGCGGTACTCTCCCAGCAAAAATTTCAGTATTACCGCCGGTTATCGTCACGTTGACGCAAAAGTTCGCAACGGTTCCAATCGCGGCGACTTCAAGAGGAACGGCCCCTTCGTGGGTATTCGCGTGGACTTCTGAAAATTTCTCGGAAAAATTACAAGGTATTTTGGCGCGCGTATCGAATTTAACAGTGAAAAATTTTTGAGGAGGGCGATTGAAATGCTGACTTTCAATTATTATGGCCACGCGTGTTTTCAGCTCGACGACGGCAAGTTCAAACTTTTGTTCGACCCGTTTCTGACGGGCAACCCGCAGGCGACGATTAATCCGGACGACGTGAAGGCGGATTACGTTTTCATAACGCATGCGCACAGCGACCACGTTGGCGACGGCGGAGAAATTATTTTGCGCAACGGCGCGACGGCGATTGGCATTCCCGAAGTCACGGATTTCGGCGGCGCGAATATTAAAACTATCGAAATGAATCTCGGCGGGACGCTGACGTTGCCTTTTGGTTTTGCGCGCATGGTTCCGGCTATGCACAGCGCGGGCGTTCCTGGCGGGATTGCTTGCGGCTACGTCATTGGGATTGGCGGCAAAGTGGTTTACTACGCGGGCGACACGTGCCTTTTCGGCGACATGAAACTTATCGGCGAGCGCGACAAGATTGATTATGCGATTCTGCCAATCGGCGGTCATTACACGATGGATCCCTTTGACGCCGCGCGCGCTGTCGAATTTCTCGGCGCGAAAAATGCAATTCCGATTCACTACAATACCTGGGACGTGATTAAGCAAAATCCCGAAGATTTCAAGGCGCTGGTTAAGACCGCGAAAGTGCATATCGTCAAGCCTGGCGAGTCGCTTGAACTTAATGCGTAACGTCGTAAAAGAGTTCGACGCCGCGCCTTTCAGCTTGACAAAAATTCTGGATTCGGTACAATTTCTAAGTTTGAAAAATGCGCCGCGCGAAAAATTAATCGTGATACTTGGAGCGACGGCCACCGGCAAAAGTGCACTGGCGCTGCGGCTTGCGGAAATTCTCGGCACGGAAATAATTTCGGCGGACTCAATGGCGGTCTACAAAAATTTCAACATCGGCACGGCAAAACCGACGGCTGAGGAGCTTCGGCGCGTGAAACATTATCTGATAGACATTCTGGAGCCGGAAGAGCGGTTCAGCGTGGCGGAATTTGTACAGCTGGCGTCGGAACTTATCACCGAAATTAATTTGCGCGGGAAAATTCCAATCGTGGCGGGCGGCACTGGGCTTTACATTCAGGCGCTGCTTGAAGGCTACAACTTCAGCGCGACTTCCAAAAGTCAGTCGAAATTTTTCAGCGACACCGGCGAACTCCGCTACGACGCGCTGGTTATCGGTCTGACGGCTGAACGCGCGGAACTTTACCGGCGGATTGACGAGCGCACGAAAAAAATGTTCGACGCCGGTTTGGTCGGCGAAGTTCAAAATCTTTTAGCGGGCGGCGTAAGTCCAAATGCGCAGGCCATGCTGGGTATCGGTTACAGGGAAACCGTGAAATATCTGCGCGGGGATTTCAGCCTCGACGAAGCAGTTTCAAAAGTAAGTCAGTCGACGCGAAATTTCGCTAAACGCCAGCTTACGTGGTATCGGCGAATGAGCTACATAAAT
Organism: uncultured Selenomonadaceae bacterium; assembly: GCA_905234175.1. Classification (GTDB taxonomy): domain Bacteria; phylum Bacillota; class Negativicutes; order Selenomonadales; family Selenomonadaceae; genus Quinella. Next base: position 88,621 of record CAJOGX010000003.1, read on the forward strand.
TTTTTCAACGTCAACTCAAATTTTTTCAAAGGAGATTTTTAAAATGGCATCGAAACCCATCAACATTCAGGACAATTTCCTAAACCAGGCGCGCAAGGAAAATGTCATGGTTGTCGTGCACCTCGTCAACGGCTTTCAGATTAAGGGGCTAGTGCGCGGCTTCGATAATTTCACGGTAGTTATCGATACGCTCGGCAAGCAGCAGATGATTTACAAGCACGCGATTTCGACGATTACGCCGACCAAACCGCTAAGCACCGGCGCCGACAAATCTGCGGCGAAGGAAACCGAGGCGGAAGAATAATTTTTTACCGGCGAACGAAAAATGATTAGAGGCTTTGAGATTTTCAGCGGCTACGAAAACTGCGGGATAAACCTTCCGACGCGCAGGACGGCGCTCAGTGCGGGCTACGACCTTGAGGCGGCGGAAAATGTTCTGGTGTCGAATAAAATTTCGCTCGTGCCGACGGGTCTCAAGGCCTTTATGCTGCCCGATGAAGTTCTTTTGATTTACATTCGTTCGGGGCTGGCAGTCAATCACGCGCTGGCTCTGGCGAACGGCGTCGGCGTTATCGACGCGGATTACGGCGGGCATATTATTTTGCCGGTGATTAGTCTCGGCGCGGATTTTCAGATTCAAAAGGGTATGCGCGTCGCGCAGGGCATTTTTCAAAAGTATCTGCTGGCGGACGGCGATACGGTTGGCGTTGGAGCGGTGCGCGCTGGGCGTTTCGGCTCAACGGGAGAGTTTTAGTTGCATGGAAAGTTTAAATTTGTTCGCGGCGGCTAACGAGGCTGAAAATAAAAAAAATCAGCCGCTGGCTGAGAAATTGCGTCCGCAGGCGCTGGCTGATTTCGTCGGGCAGGAAAAAATTACCGGCAGTCTGAGCAGAATGATTGCCGAAGGGCGCATTCCGTCGATGATTTTTTTCGGCGCGCCTGGCACGGGCAAAACTTCGCTGGCAAAAATTATCGCTAACACGACCGCCGCGAATTTCGTCAAAGTCAACGCGGCGCTTTCCGGAGTCAAAGAACTGCGCGAAATTGTCAAGGACGCCGCCGACCAGCTGGATTTGTACCGCCGCCGCACGATTCTTTTTATCGACGAGATTCACCGCTTCAACAAAAGTCAGCAGGATTTTTTGCTCCCGTACGTTGAGGACGGGCGGCTGATTCTGATTGGCGCGACGACGGAAAATCCTTTTTTTGAAGTCAATCCGGCGCTTTTAAGCCGCGTCAAAATCATTCGGCTGAACAAGCTCACCGCCGCCGATATAAAAAAAATTCTTCAGCGCGCCGTTGAAACCGCTAAGCCTGAGCGCGTCGAAGATTCTGCGCTGGAAATTATTTCGGACTTCGCGGACGGCGACGCTCGCGTTGCGCTGAACATTTTTGAACAGCTGATTTTTGACGGCGGCGTTACGGTTGAAAATCTGCGCGAAATTCTCGGCGAGAAGATTCGGCGCTACGACAAGCTCGGCGATAACCACTACGACACGGCGAGCGCGTTCATAAAAAGTATGCGCGGTTCTGACGCGGACGCGGCGATTTTTTATCTGGCGAAGATGATTGACGGCGGCGAAGATTTGATGTTTATCGCGCGGCGGATTGTGATTTGTGCGGCGGAAGATGTTGGCAACGCTGACCCGATGGCTCTGGTTCTGGCTAACGCGGCGGCTCAGGCTGCGCAGTTCGTGGGACTGCCGGAAGCGCGTATTCCTCTGGCGCAGGCCGTCACGTACATTGCTGGCGCGCCGAAGAGCAACGCGGCTTATCTGGCGGTGGACGCGGCGCTGGCTGACGTTAAGGAAAATCCTGGCGCGGACGAAGTTCCAATTCACCTGCGCGACACAAGTTACAGGGGCGCAAAATTTTTCGGGCACGGCAGGGGCTACAACTACCCGCACGATTTCCCCGAACATTTTGTGGAGCAGCAGTACCTGCCGGATTCGCGCGCCGGTAAGCGGTATTATTTTCCGACAGAAATTGGCGCGGAGGCTGAAATAAAAAAAGCCCTCCAGCGTCGGTGGAAGGCGGTCAATCCAGAGTAGTGTCGCTGGCTGGCGATTTAATGTGGCGGTCGATAGTCGAGAGCCCGCGATAAACCGTGCCGATGTCGATAGCGTCGGAGCGGCTGGCGACGTAGCGTTCAAGTTTCCGCTTGACGCGTTGGAGCGCGTTATCGATTGACTTGACGTGGCGATTCAAGCTGGCGGCAATTTCCTGATAAGATTTGCCGTCAAGGTAAGCCATGAGAACCTGCCATTCGAGGTCGCTCAAAATTTCCTCCATCTTTTTTTCTATAGCGAGAAATTCTTCGCGGCTGATAACGAGTTCCTCTGGGTCAGCGACTTTCACGCCGGACAGAACGTCAAGGAGAGTGCGGTCGGAATCTTCGTCGTAAATTGGCTTGTTGAGCGAAATGTAGGAGTTCAGCGGAATATGTTTCTGGCGGGTGGCGGTTTTAATCGCGGTGATAATCTGGCGCGTGACGCAAAGTTCGGCGAAGGCGTGAAACGAAGAAAGTTTGTCGCTCTTAAAATCCCGCACAGCCTTATAAAAGCCAATCATGCCTTCCTGAATAATATCTTCGCGGTCGGCGCCGATTAAAAAATAGGAGCGCGCCTTCGCCCGCACGAAACTGCGATATTTGTGAATGAGATAATCCAGCGCGACGGGGTTGACGTTATCTTTAATTTCGGCGATAAGTTCCTCGTCGGTCAGTGATTCGTATTTACTGTATTCATCGGCGTGCTCGCCGCCGCAAATGCTGTCGGTGTTTTCCATTTGATGACCTCCATCGACGCAAATTATAAAACACCCGCCGCAGCAAGTCAAATTTTTTTCAGCGCAGGCAGGGAATTTTTCTGGCGTATCGAATAGTCATGGAGGTACTTTTGATTAGAAACTTTTGAGGAGGTTTTTCGTAATGGCGGAAGAAAAAGAATTGGTTAAAACTGGAAACGGACTTGGCGCGGTTAAGATTGCGGACGAAGTTGTCAGCATTATCGCTGGTCTTGCGGCGACGGAGATTGAAGGCATTGCCGGAATGAGCGGCGGGATTGTCGGCGGTATCGCTGAAATGCTCGGCCGTAAAAATTTCTCCAAGGGCGTCAATGTTGAAGTTGGCGAGCGCGAAGCGGCGGTTGACCTTTACATTATCGTTAAGTACGGCGTGCGCATTCCTGACGTGGCGCTTGCGGCTCAGGAAAACATTAAGCGCGCTATCGAGACCATGACCGGCCTTTCCGTCGTCGAAGTCAACGTTCACGTGCAGGGCGTCAATTTCCCCGAAGAGGAAGAAAAGAACGACGAGGTTCGCGTCCACTAAGATTTCGGTTTCCGTTTCAAAAAAGTCATTACGGGAGGTGTGAAAGTCGATGGGTATCTTAGGGCGCCTGTTATTGCTTTTGTACATCCTGGCGGTAATGGCGGCGTTGGTAGTGAGTGCGGGCGTGTGCCTGCACTTCATTCCGGCGCAGACGTGGCAAGACACGCTTAACTGGCTTATCGGGCGGAAGGAAACTCTGGCGGTACTGGCGGTAATGTTCCTTGCGAGCCTGTGCCTTTTGTCGATGGCGCTTTCGTCAAAAAGAAAAGTGGCGGAAGTCGTGGACATAAGCGGCGATATAGAATTGGAAAAGGGGAATGCCGGCGAAGTGAAAGTCACGGTTCCGGCGCTTGTCGGCGTAGTGGAAAGGGCGGCGTTGAACGTCGTTGGAGTGCGGCAGGCTTCGGCGAACGTTGCGAAAAAAAGCGGCGAAGTTCCTTTAAAAGTTCAGCTGGATATTGCGCTGAGCCAGAATTACGCGGCTCCTGAAATCAGCGGGCAGGTTAAAGATTCGGTAAACGCGGCACTGAAAACGGTTCTGCAAATTTCAAACGTGCCGGTAGAAATAAAAGTTGTCGAAATTACTCACGCGGTAATTGAACGCGAAAAACGCGTTGTATAGGTGTTACCATGTTTGAAAGAATTAAAAATTTAATTGGAAGCACTTTCAGAATTACGCAGAAGGGCGAAGAATTTATCCTGCGCGAAAATGATTTTGGCACGATTCATCTTGATACCAGCGCGATTAGGCGGATAGTTGAGCATGCAAAAATTTCCGGCGTTCACGAAATTAAAAACGTTTCTGTTGATAAGCCGAGCGAGGAAGTGCCGCTGAATATCCGGCTGAGTCTTACGATTGACCATGACCTTTCGGCGCCAAAAATCGGTGAAGCTCTGCGCGACGAAATTAAAAGGGAACTCTATCAGCTTTTCGGGATAAGCGACGCAACTTTTGACATTCGCGTTACGCATATCACTAACGAAGTGCCAGAAAAAAACAGGCGGCGCGTAAGATAAGGCGGTGAATTTCATGTTGGAAATCATGTGGACAGACTTAAAAAATCTGGTAAAACACGTATTTAAAAATAATACGAAGCGGAAAATTGGATTTATCGTGGGCGTGATTTCAGGTGTTTTTATTCTGCTCGTTGGTCCATTCGCTACGTTTTTCATGTTTTTCTGCGGAATCATCGGCCTGTACATCGGTTCGCATTTTGACAGGGACAACAATTTAGTTGACAATATGCTCAATACTATCGATGAAAATCTGCCCGATCGTTTCCGCTGAGGGAAAATTTTTAGTTAAGGTGATTGGAAAAATATGAGCCGTACACTTGCACGCGAGACGGCGTTCAAAGCGCTGTTTCAGCTGGACTTCGGCGCCGGCGAAACTGACGAGCCCGAAATTTATGAAGATCTCGCAATCGAAAACGCAATCGAAGACGTTAAGGAAAACAAAAGCGGCAAGCTCAACAGGGAAAATCTGGCTTACATTGCCGAGACGGTGAAAAATATTATGGCGCACCGCGACGAAATTGACGCAGTTATAAGGCAATATCTGCGAGAGAACTGGACGCTTGCCCGCCTGGCGACGGCGGACAGGAATATTTTGCGGCTCGCGGTCTATGAACTCGCCGGAAAAAAAGTTCCCACGGGCGTCGCAATTAATGAAGCTGTCGAGCTTGCGAAAAAGTACGGCACCGACGATTCGGCGCGGTTCGTTAACGGGATTCTCGACGCAATCGCAAATTGAAATTTTGTCAGCCGGACGTCTTTGTCCGGTTTTTTTATTTTTGGAGATGGTTTCGGTGTTCAAAGATTTATGGGAATTTCGCGCGGGGCTGGTCGAAAAAAATCTGCAGCTGGAACTTCAGCGGACGCAGATTCTCGACGAAAAATTAGCGCGGGCAATGGAATACAGTCTGCTCAACGGCGGAAAAAGACTGCGCCCAGTTTTGCTCATGGCGGCGGCGGACGCGGTAAACGGTACCGGCGAAAATTTTCTGACGGTTGCCAGCGCGTTCGAGATAGTTCACACGTATTCGCTGATTCACGACGATTTACCGGCGATGGACAACGACGATTACCGGCGCGGCAGGCTGACTAACCACAAAGTTTTCGGCGAAGCGACGGCGATTCTGGCTGGCGACGCGCTTTTGACTTTGGCGTTTGAAGTCGTCACGCGGCAGAAAAATATTTCGCAGGCGGCGCTTTTATCCGTGATTCGTGAGCTGAGTACGGCGGCGGGCGCGGGCGGTATGGTCGGCGGGCAGGTTATCGACCTTGAGTCCGAAGGCAAAACTATCGACATGGCGACGCTCAAAAAAATGCACATCGGCAAGACCGGCGCGCTGTTCAAGGCGGCAATTCGTTCCGGCGCGATTTTAGCCAACGCTAACGCCGCTCAGCTCAACGCGCTTACCCGCTACGCTGAAAATTTCGGCTTAGCGTTCCAGATTACCGACGACATTCTGGACGTGACGGGCGACGAAAAAAATCTCGGCAAGCCGGTCGGCAGCGACGCGCGGAATAAAAAATCCACGTACGTCACGCTGACTTCGCTGGAGACTGCGAAAAGTTTAGCCGGTGACGCCGTGAACGACGCAGTTGCCGCGCTGAAAAATTTCGGCGACGAGGCGGAGTTTCTGCGCGAACTGGTACTGCATATGCCGGCGCGCAAAAAATAAATTGAGAAGGAGCGATTACCACGGGGCTGCTGGAAAGGCTGCGTTCACCCGCAGAACTGCACGGAATGAGCCTGCCGGAACTGCAACAGCTGGCGGCGGAAATTCGCGAATTAATCCTGACGACGGTTGCGGCGAACGGCGGGCATTTGGCGCCAAGCCTGGGGACGGTCGAACTGACACTCGCGCTGCACTCGGTGTTCGATTTCAGCGTAGACAAAATCGTCTGGGACGTGGGGCACCAGGCGTACGCGCATAAAATTTTAACGGGGCGCCGCGATAATTTTCACACGCTCAGAAAAAAAGGTGGCTTAACGGGTTTCCCGAAGCGCGCGGAATCGCCGTACGATGCGTTTGGCGTCGGGCACGCGTCGACTTCGATAAGCGCGGCGCTGGGACTGCTCATAGCCGAGGAGCTGAAAAAAACTTTCGGCAGAGTCGTGGCGGTGATAGGCGACGGCGCATTGACGGGCGGCGAGGCGTTCGAGGCGCTAAACCACGCCGGTCAGCTCAAAAAAAAGCTGCTGGTGATTTTGAACGATAACGAAATGTCGATAGCGAAAAACGTCGGCGCGCTGGCGGAATACCTGTCGGAAGTGCGGCTGGCTCCGCGCTATCAGCGGGCGAAAAAAGATTTCGAGGCGTTTATGAAAAGCCTGCCGCTGCCGGACATTGGCGACAAAATTTTACAGGCGGCGCATTCGGTGCGGTACGGCTTGAAGTCGGCGATAGTGCCAGGCACGATTTTCGAGGCGCTGGGCTTCACGTACCTGGGACCGGTCGACGGGCACGACATTCACGCAATGCAGGATATTTTTTCGCGCGTGTCAGTTTTAGACGAGCCAGTTTTGATACACGTGCACACGACGAAGGGCAAAGGTTACGCGCCGGCTGAGAAGTCGCCGGAAAAATTTCACGGCGTCGGGAAGTTCGACAAGGCAACGGGAGAAATTTTCAAAAAGCCGTCGCCGCCGAGCTACACGGAAATTTTCAGCAGGGCGCTGGTAGATTGCGCGCGGGTCAACGAAAAAGTTGTGGCGATAACGGCGGCAATGCCTTCGGGCACGGGCTTGAAAGCGTTCGCCGAGAAATTTCCGCGCAGATTTTTCGACGTGGGGATAGCGGAGGAGCACGCGGTAACCTTAGCGGCGGGAATGGCGGCGGGCGGCCTGCGGCCAGTCGTGGCGATTTACTCGACGTTCATTCAGCGCGCGTACGACCAGATTTTACACGATGTCTGCTTACAAAATCTGCCGGTGATATTCTGCCTTGACAGGGCGGGACTAGTCGGAGAGGACGGCGCGACGCACCACGGCGTTTTCGATCTGGCGTTCCTGCGCACGATTCCGAACATGAACATTCTGGCGCCGAAAGACGAAAACGAGCTTCGGCAAATGCTTTTCGCGGCGGTAATGCGGAAATTCCCCGTGGCGATACGGTACCCGCGCGGCTCAGGATTAGGCGTCGAAGTCGAGGAAGTCCCGAAAAATTTGACGTGGGGGAAAGCTGAGCCGCTTCAAAAATCAACTGGCGCGGAAGTTTCGATATTCGCAGTGGGGAGCATGGTCAGCGTGGCGCTGGAGGCGGCGGAGTTGCTGGCGGAAAAAAATATTTCTGCGAACGTCGTCAACGCGCGTTTCGTCAAGCCGCTGGATACGGAGCTGGTTGAGAGCGAGGCGCGCGAAGTTAAAATTCTGGCGACGGTTGAGGAAGGGACGCTGAGCGGAGGTTTCGGCAGCGCGGTCGCTGAATTTCTGGCGGACAGAAATATTTCGGCGCGGCTTTTAAGGTTCGGGATTGGCGATAATTTTGTGGAGCACGGCAGTCGCGCGGAACTTCTGGAACTTTGTGGCTTGACGGCTGAAAAAATTTGTAACAGGATTGTTGAGGTTAAAAATGGGCAGAGCTGAAGATTTGGTAGCGGCGCTGGAGGAAATGCGGACGGCGATAAACGGGCGGGAGTTCGAGAAACTGGCGCGGCATGTCGACGTTGAGGAATTTTTGAGCGCGGGCTACGAGGAAGTTACGGACGAACTGGCTAAACGTTGCGCGGAGTTCCACGAACTTTACTCGAAAGATTTGCTGTTCAAATTCGGCGCAGGGATTTTGCGGCTGTACAACGCGAAGTTCAAGGGCGTGCACCTGGCGTTCGTGACGCGGACGATGAACGCGTACTTCGACAAAAATTTGACGCCGCCGAAAAGTTTCGCGTCGCACCCAATAAATTTCTGCGCAGTTGAACTTTCGCGGCTGCTTAAAGCGCTGTCGTCGGACGTGCAGAAAATTTCATTCAGGGAAAATCGCGCGCTGGTTGACGTGGAAATTTCCGGCGACCGCTCGGAGTACGGAAAAATGTGGGGAACACTGCCTTTCAAATTTGAGTTTGTGGAGGCGGGCGGCGTCTGGAAACTTACGCGAATCGTGAATCTGCGCGAACTGGTGCCACCGGTTTTAGAAATGGCGGAAACGTACTGGCCGACGGCGTGGGATTTGGGGATAAAGCTATGAGCCGCGAGAGGCTTGACGTTCTGCTGACGGAGCGGAATTTTTTCGACAGCCGCGCCCGCGCTAAGACGATGATTATGCTCGGCAAAATTCTCGTCAACGGGCAGAAAGTCGACAAGGCTGGCACGCTCGTTTCAACTGACGCGGAAATTCAGATTCTCGGCGAGGAAATGCCGTACGTTTCGCGCGGCGGTTTCAAACTGCGCAAGGCTATCGAAAGTTTCAGGCTCGACCTGCGCGGGAAAATTGCGGCGGATATTGGCGCCTCGACCGGCGGTTTCACGGATTGCATGTTACAGAGCGGCGCGACGAAAGTTTACGCTATTGACGTGGGCTACGGGCAGCTGGCGTGGAAACTGCGCAACGACAGCCGCGTTGTCAACCTTGAGCGCACGAACATTCGCAACGTCACGCGCGCCGAAGTTCCCGACGTTTTAGATTTCGCGTCGATTGACGTGGCTTTCATTTCGCTGGATAAAGTTTTACCGGTTGCGTTTGAACTGCTCAGCGATACGGGCGAAGTTGCCGCGCTGATTAAGCCGCAGTTCGAGGCAGGCCGCGAAAATGTCGGCAAAAAAGGCGTCGTCCGCGATAAAAAAATTCACGCGGCAGTTGTGGAACGCGTTCTGAACTTCGCCGGTGAACTTGGTTTTAAAATTTGCGGCTTGGATTTTTCGCCGATTAAAGGTCCCGAAGGCAATATCGAATACCTTGCGCACTTTTCCAAAAATCCCGCCGCGCCCGAGCTTGACGCTGGCAAAAAAATTAGCGCCACCGTTGAGGCAGCGCACGCTACGCTTGACTGACCTGGCTGAACTTTTCGCCGTAGACCGCAACCAGATTCGCGCGGAAATCTTCCAGATCCAAGCCGGACGCAACGAATTTTTCAGCGGCGGTACGAGCTTCCTGCAAAGTTTCAACGTCGCGGAAAACGTTGGCAATTTTCAAATCTGGCAGGCCGTGCTGAGACTCGCCGAAAAACTGTCCAGGCCCGCGAATTTTCAAATCTTCCTCCGCAAGTACAAAGCCGTCGTTCGTCGACTCCATCAAATCCAGCCGCGACTTTGCAACGCTCGCCTTGCTGTCGGAAATCAAAAAGCAATAAGATTTTTCCGCGCCGCGTCCGACTCTCCCGCGCAACTGGTGCAACTGCGAAAGTCCAAAGCGCTCGGCGTTCTCAATCACCATGACCGTCGCATTCGGCACGTCCACGCCGACTTCGATAACCGTCGTCGAAACCAGCAGTTTAATTTCTCCCGCGCGAAACTTTTCCATAACTTCATCGGATCTCATTCGCCCGTGAATCAGCGCGCACGGTATATCGCTGAAAATCCCTTCGCTCAAGCGCTCGAAAGTTTCCTCGGCGGAATCGACGTAGCTCAGCCTTTCCGAATCGCTGTGCTCAATCAACGGGCAGACAACGTAAGCCTGTCGCCCTTTTAAAATTTCGCCGCGCACAAATTCATAAACCTTGTTCCGGCTGCGGATATTTTTCACTTTCGTTTCGACCGGCTTGCGCCCTGGCGGCATTTCCTTTATCAGCGAAACTTCCAAATCGCCGTAGACCGTCAGCGTCATTGTTCTGGGAATCGGCGTCGCTGTCATGACCAGCATGTCCGGCGTCACGTCAGACTTTTTCCCCAGCCGCGCCCTCTGCGATACGCCGAACCGGTGCTGCTCGTCCGTGATTATCAGCCCCAGTTTCGCGAACTGTACACCTTCCTGAATCAGCGCGTGCGTTCCAATTACTATATCCAGCTCGTGTTCCGAAATCTGCCGGTAAATTTCTTCGCGCATTTTTTTAGTCCGCGTGACCTTCGCGCTCAAAAGTCCCACGCGTATTCCGAAGCCGCTCAGCATTTTCGTGAACGTTTCGTAGTGTTGTCCCGCTAAAATTTCCGTCGGCGCCATGAACGCGCCCTGGAACCCGTTTTCGACAGCTTTGACCAGCGCCAGCATTGCCACGGCGGTTTTCCCTGAACCAACGTCGCCCTGCACCAGCCGCCGCATTGGCATTGAACTTTCCATGTCCCGCGCGACTTCCGCGAAAACTTTCCGCTGATCTTTCGTCAAACTAAAAGGCAGGCTCGCCAGAACTTTCTCGACGAGCTCGCCGTTTTTTTTGCAAACTATTCCCAGCTGTTCTTCCTGCACGCGCCGCTTGAGTAGCATTAGCCCGCACTGGATTGTAAAAAGTTCGTCGAACGCCAGCCGCCGCCGCGCTGCCTGCAATTCCTCTGGCGACGCCGGAAAATGTATCGCCCGTACCGCTTTGTCGCGCGAAAGCAACCCCAGCCTTATGAGAATTTCGCGCGGGAGCATTTCCTCGACCGTCGGCATTGAGTCAAGCAAATTCCTTATCGCCGTGCGGAAAAACGCCTGATTCAGCGACGCCGTCGCGGGGTACACCGGCATTATCCCCAGATGTACTATTTCGCCCGCCGACAGTATCGAAAAGCTCGTTATCTGGCTCATTTCGGGGAAAAGTCCGCGCGAAGTGATTTTCCCGATTACTACCAGCCGCGCGCCTTCGCTTAGTTTTTTCCGCAGGTATTCCTGATTGAACCATATTACCTGCAGGCTGCCCGTTTCGTCTCTTAGCGTCGCCGTTATCATTGACAGGCCGCGCCGTACTTCGCGGAACTCTATATTTGACAGCCGCCCGACAAGTATTGCCTGCTCGCCGACTTTTACGTTCGCGATTTTCGTTATGCGCCGGTGGTCTTCGTACGTGCGCGGGTAATGCATTAGCAAATTGCGCTTCGTCACGATATTCAGCTTTTCCAGCGCCTTCGCCCGCGCCGGCCCCACGCCCTTCACGTACATTACGCTGTCCGAGAGTTCAAATACTGTCCTGCTCATTGGCTCGCGCCTTTCGTTGACAAATTTTTCGGCTGTGATAAAATTTAGCTGTTACCGCACCTACTCTGGTAGCAGAGAGGAGGGTAGCAGCCGATGGAAATTTTCATCGAGATATTAAAAAGCGTCGGAGCGGGCGCAATATCCAACCTCATTTCCCCTTACGTCCGCAAGTGGCTCGACAAACTTCGCAGGAAGCTGCGGTAACGAGCACCGGCTGGCGCCCCTTGTAGGCGCAACCCCCAAGTGCCTTTTCGCTGAAGGTCTTGGGGGTTTTTGCTGCGCCTGTAGCATACCGTGGAAATTTCCTCATCGATTTCTATATTACGCTTAAATTCTACCACGCCGCCAAAATTTTTGCAACCGTTACTGAGAACTTACAAGACAAAAAATCTACGTCCCATTCCTGGTTCAACGCGTCCGCTTTTGCCGAAGCTACTAACGTTTGAGGTGACGCTCCGCAGGCTTAACTTCCCCGCTAACGTACGGGTAGATTCCGAATTTGGTTTTCGTTCGGATAATATAAGTTTAATCTCGTGAAACAAAAAAGTCAACCACCCTCAGCTGAATTTTATTTCCGGCAGCCGCTCCACTATATCCAGCGTCTTCAAGCTCACCGTTATCAAACTCTGCGCCAGCCGCAAAATGTACTCCGGCTCCCCGCGCTCTAAGCACCAGTCGTTCGGGTCGTTCACTATCCCCGACGCCTTGTCCGTTTTTATCTGATACCGCTCCACCAGCCATTCCAGCGGACTGCGCCCGTTCACCACGTACTCTTTCGCCCGCGCCGGTATCCCCACGATTTTTATCCCCGCGTTGTACACCAGCGTCAGCGTTCCATCGCCCGCCGTCACCAGTTTCATTTTCGTCACGCGCAAATCTTCCGACTCCCTGATAACTTCCGCGCCAGCCCACGGCTCCTGCGTTTCGTAGTTCAGGTGCACCGCCGCCAGGTCCCAGCCAGCGTTCCGCAGCCACCAGAAATCTTCTACCCGCTCCACCAGAATTATCCTCGGCAAACTCTTTTTCAGCTCCGCCGCAAATTTCCGCCGGTACCCAGGCAAATGCAAAAAGCCATACACGTAGTAAAAGATATCTTCCTTCGTTACCGCGCCGCCGTACATTGCCCGCGCCCGCGCCAATATCCAGTCCGTCACCCCGTCGCGCCGATATTGTTCCCGCTCACCAAAACCGTCCAATTTCCCCTGCGCCGACGCCTCGTACCAGTACAGCGGAAAACATTGAGTTTTCTCAAATGCATCGTGGCAAGTAATTTTATCAGTAATTAACACGCTAAATTCCCTGCGCAATCCAATTCCAGAAAGACAGATTAAAAGATTTTTTTCAGTGCCAGTCGGAAAAAGTTTATCCATTTTCCCGCGTCTGTGAATAAATCCTTCGCCGAAATAAAGATTCAACTTGCAGAACGGACGATAAAGGCTTTCGTAAATTTTATCGGCGGCAAATTTAAATTTCATACCGCGCTGCGAATAACTTTCAAGCGAACTCGACCAGCTGATTTTTTTCGGGTCATTATCTTCAACTGAATGCGAATTATAAAAATCAATCGTCGCTGCCATATTCTCAGCAAGTTTCGCGCGGGAAAAATTATAAACCCATGCGTCACGATTCGTGGAAATTCCCATGTAATGGTCGCAGAAAACAGTTTGGCGGTTGGCTTTGTCTTTCTTGTCGCCGAGGATAATAAATCTGTCGAAAGAGTCGCCGCGCTGGTTAATCCAGTCGCCCTTAGCGTTGGGGAGGATAATCTGGAAGTCGTCGGAGAAAACGGAGCGGACTTCGTTAATGCGGGCGAGTTTGTCGTCGCGGGAAAGGTAATCGCCGATGTCGAGATAATGAATCTGAGCGGGGGCGGGGTCATTGGGGAGCTTTACAAGAATGGTAATAGCGACGCCGGTCATGATGTCGAAAACGTTTTGCCCTTCGATTTTTGCAAGCGCGCCAATTTTTCCGCGAATTGCGCCGCGCAGATTGAAAACGAAAATGTGAGAGAACTCCTCAACAAGGCATTTTCTAAGACCAGATAAAGCGTCTTTGTCAATCCAGCCAGAATTTGTAATGAAGCCGATAATGCCGCTTGCGCCGATTCTGTCGGACGCCCAGCGGAAAGCCTTGATATAGGAATCGTAGAGGGAATTTTTGTTGGTGGCGGCGGTACCGGCGGCGTAGGTTGCGGCGATTTTCTTTTCAAGGTGGTCGTAGTGGACATTCTGGGCGTTATCGTTGGCGGATTTTTGACCGACGGAATAGGGCGGGTTGCCGATAATGATTTGGATTTTGGTATTGAGCTGGTCCTGAATGCGCTCGGAATTTTCGTGGAGGGGATTTTCAAAGCCGGAGAGGTAAGGCTGGTGGTTCATATCGTTTTCGTAAGTCTGGAAAGTGTCGGTGAGGCAAATGCCGTTGAAGGGGAGGAAGTCTTGGCGCTTAGCGGCGTCGTGGAAGGCGTTTTCGATATTGACGGCGGCGATGTAATAGGCAAGGAGGACGATTTCGTTGGCGTGGAGTTCCTCTTGATACTTGCGGAGCAAATCTTCAGGGCGAATGAGATTGGATTGGATAAGGCGGGCGAGGAAAGTGCCGGTGCCTGCGAAGGGCTCAAGGATGGAAACGTTTTTGTCGGAAATGTTGCAGTGGAAAAATTTTTTGAGGGCGTCGCTGACTGAGCGGAGGATAAAGTCAACGACTTCGACGGGGGTATAGACGATGCCGAGCTTTTCGACTTCGCGGGGGAGAGCCTGCCTGAAAAAGTTATCGTAGAGCTGGCGGATAATATCCTGTCGGTTTTTGGCGTCGCCCATATCGCGGCACTGTTCGCGGACGGAGTCATAAAATTCTTTGAGGTCAGCGCGATCCTGTTCGAGAGTGCCGCTGTCGAGGACGCTGATAATTTCGGTCATGGATTTGGAAACTGGGTTGTGGTCGGCGAAGGAATAGCGGTCGAAGATGGCTTCAAAGACAGGGCGGCTGACGAGGTGCTGGGCGAGCATGTCCACGGCGTCTTTGTCGGAAATGGTTGGGTTGATATTTTTGTGGAGGTCGGCGAGGAAATTTTGGAAGGCGGATTTGGCAGCGGCGTCTGTAGAAACGAGCTTGCGAATGCTGTCGGTGTGGCGCTTGACGATAACGGAAACTTTGCTGGACCAGTGCCACCAGTAATCGGCGGTTCCGCAATGCTCGACGATTTTAGCCAGCAGCGGCGTTTCAAAAATTCCCAAATTGCCCTGGAAATATTTTTCAAGTTCTTTGGAGCGAACGATTTTTAGTCTCTTAGTGGATTTGTCGGGATTGGGTGAATCGATATTCAGCGCGAGGCGTTCAATATCGGCGTTCATGGCGTCGTCGTGAGCTTTGAGGGCGTTGACAACGTCGTAAATCGTGCGGTACTTCTCGTTATTTTCTTTGTAGTAATCGAGAATATTGCCGTTGACTTCGGAAGGAACGATAATCGGGACGATAATGTAGCCGAAGTTTTTGCCGTCGGATTTTCTGAGTGCGCGGCCGACAGCCTGAACAATTTCGACTTTAGATTTTTTGGGCGAAAGGAAAATCACGGCGTCGAGGCTGGGAACGTCAATGCCTTCGGAGAGGCAGCGGACGTTGGAAACGATTGTGCAGAGGCTGCCGTCGGTTGGAGTATTGGCAAGGTCTTTGAGCGCGGCGGAGCGTTTAGCGGCGTCCATGTCGCCATCGACGTGCCTGGTTTGAAGCGTGACGAGCTTTTCGCGTTCGGCAGGTTCAAGGCTGGCGGCGTACATGTCCTGAATGACTGGGAAAATTTCTGCGGCAAATTCGGAATCGGGAATGGTTGAGCGGAACAAAACGGCCTTGTGCATTTTGCCGGTATCGCCTTCAAGGAGCTTGAGAGAATCGTCGGTGACGCGTTTGGAAAGGGCGTTGAGGCAGCCGACAGCCTTCGCCATTTCGTCCACGTCGAAACTGATTTGGATTTCCTTGCTCTTGCCTTTGGATTTTTTAAGGCGCTCGGCGTTTTTCCTGACGACAAAATCTTTCAGCCTTTGATAAACGGCGGCTTTCATTTGCGCCTGAACTTCATTCTCGCTGACTTCAAAAACAACCAGACGATAATCGGAGAGCAAGCCGAGCGAAATTGCCTTCGCGAAACTCATACGGTAAAATTCGGCGCCGAAAATTTCTTCGTTGTCCATAGACCAGACGGTAAGATTTTCAGCGGCGGCTTTCTTTTTGATAGTCTCGGTTTGAAGTCTTGGCGTAGCGGTCATGTAAAGGCGGCGTTTCGCGCGGATTTTGTTGTTGTCGTGGACGGTAGAGAAAAGGCGGGTATCGCTGTCGGTTTTAGAATTTCCGGCGGTGCGGTGAGCCTCGTCGCAGATCGCCAAATCGAAATCCAGACTGGCGGCGGAAACTTTATCGAGCGACTGATAGGTAGAAAAAACGACGGTCATTCTGTTGGGGTTTTGCGCGCGGAACTTTTGAACGTTGCCGGAAATGTCGGCGGGGTTGTTGGTGACGGTGACTGGCAGGTTGACTTCAAGAATCACGTCGTCGAGATTTTTGGTAACGGTTTCGTCGGAGCAGACGCAGATATAGTTGAGCGGCTTTTCTGCGTCGGCAGTCCAGGCGTCAAGAGTCTGGCTGAGCAAGGAGAGGCTGGGCACGAGAAAAAGAATTGTGCCGCGCTGGTCGGTAAGGTCTTCGGCGATTTTGAGCGCGGTAAGAGTTTTGCCGGTGCCGCACGCCATGATAAGTTTGCCGCGTGAATTGTTCTGGAAGTGGGCGTGGGCTTTTTCGATAGCTTCGCGCTGGTAATCGCGGGGCTTGTGCTTTTCTACGGCGGCTTCACCAATAATACCGGCGTCAAGTTTTTCCCAGTAAACAGGAGCCTTCCGCAAATCTTCCAGCGTAATTTTTATAACTGGCGGCGTCTGATGCTGAAACATTTTGTCGGCGTTTTCGTTGAAGTGGTTGGTAGTGGCGATAAAGATTCGCGCGGAAAATTTCCTGCCGTTAAAAGTCCTGCCGGAATTTGAAATGAAGGAGTCGACGCCGGATTTATCGACGCTGGCGGTTTCGGCGTAGAATTTGCACTGAACAGCCCAGTACTCGCCGTCGAAAGTTTCAGCCACGAGGTCAATGCCGAGGTCGCGTTCGCTGCTGAAATTTTTCCAGAGCATGACGCTTTTGATTTGACCGAGGTAGGGCGGGTAGGTGAGCAGGAAATTTTTCATGAGGCGTTCAAAGCGTTCGCCCTTGTCGCGTTCGGTAGCGGCTTCGGCGCGGTATTTGTCAAGGAGTTCATCAATAGTCACGGCGGTACCTGCCTTTCTGAAAATATTTCTGACATTTTCCACGCGGCGGAAAGTTTTTCCTGCAAACAAAAAAGACGCCTTTGTTTAAGGATTTACATGTAATTAAAAAGCGCCCCAAGGATGGGGCGCGGGCCGCACAGGTCACGTGATGTGACCTCTCGGCCCAGCTTTCTTTGCCAGCGTTTCTTTCACGAAAGAAATGCTGAAAAAAGACGCAACCCCCAAGGTACCTTTACCGGAGGCTTCCTGGGGTTTTTTTGTTGCGCCTGTGATAGCGGTGCTGGACTTTTACCGTCTGTTATTTTCTAAATCACGGCTGAATTTTACCACGGCGCCGCGAATTTTACAAGTGCTATTTCTGCGTGAGCTGCTTATAAATCAAATCAGCCAGACCAATACCGCCGTCCTGCGCGATTTGCTTAGTGAGTTCCTCGTGGTACATATCGCGCCAGATGTCCATAGCGTTATCGTCGCCGAAAAGTTTATCCTTCGGGACGGTCTTCCACATTTCGGTATAGAGCATTTTCAGCGCGATAGCCTCAAGCTGAACGCTGGCGGCGCGAATGTCACGGTTGCGCTGAGCAATTTCCTCGTCAGTCATGACGCCGGATTTTGCCGCCTTGTCAAGCCGAGCCTGCGCGTCTTTCAAATTCTCCTGAAACTTAGCCTCTTTGCTGATAACGCGCGAACCCGCCTGGTCAGTATTCGTCGAGTGCATACGCGGCATAAGGAGCGAGCCGTCAATCTGCATAAAATCACCCCGTCACATAATTTCAATAACCGCGTGAATAGCGCCCGCCGCCTTCATCGCCTGCAGAATTGAAATGCAGTCGCGCGGCGTTGCGCCCACGGCGTTCAGCGCGCCAACAATATCGTTGATATTCGTGGTCGGCGGCATGACGATTGTGTTGGACGGGTGCTCGATAACTTCAGTTTCCTCGTTGTACTGGCGCATTGTCGTGCCGTAGGAAAAAGGATCCGGCTGCACAACTTCCATGTCACGCGTCACGCGAATCGAAAGACCGCCCTGCGTTATGGCGCACTCGTCAACTGAAACGTTTCCGCCCATGACGATTGTTCCCGTGCGCTCGTTGAAGACGACTTTCGCAACGCTGTCCGGCGTGACGGAAAGTTCCTCAATCGAAGAAACGAAATCGACGACGTTCGCGCGGTAGCCCACGGGAATGCTCACGTCGACGCGCCCAGGATTAGCCGCCCGCGCGATACCGCCGTAGCTGGAATTAATCGCGCTGGCAATTCGCGAAGCGGTAGTGAAATCCGCGTTGGAAAGGCTCAGCGAAATTTGTCCCTGCTCGCCGAGGTCGTCTTCAACCGTGCGCTCAACGATAGCGCCGTTGGGAGCGATACCGACCGTCGGGAAATTTTTCTGCGCCGCAGTTCCACCGCCGTTGCCTACTACGAAGCCGCCAGTTGAAACCGGACACTGCGCAACCGCGTAAACTTCTCCGTCAGCAGCCAGCAGCGGCGTCTGCAAAAGCGTCCCGCCCTGAATGCTGTCCGCGTCGCCAATCGAACTAATCGTAACGTCAATCGTGTCGCCCTCGCGCACAAAAGGCGGCAGCGTCGCGGTAACCATGACGGCGGCGACGTTTTTAGACTTCAGCGTAGACTGGTTGACCGTCACGCCGAAATTCCGCAACATCGTTATCGTGGAGTAAATCATTTCGGAAATTTTATCCGAATCGCCCGTGCCCTGCAGTCCCACAACTAAGCCGTAGCCAATCAGCTGGTTGCTCCGCACGCCCTGCACTTTGGCAATGTCCTTTATGCGCGTGACCGCCGATTCAGCGAAGACCGTCCCCGCCGCCAGCGTCACGCTAAGCACCACCGCCAGCATTGCAAAAATTTTTTTCATAATAAATCACGCTCCGTCAAACTGCGCGATTGAGATTCTCGGCGGGCGCGGCAAGTTCTTCAAATTCGACGAAATTTTCCTCGACAAAGCCGACGCCGTAACGATACCAGTCGTCGCCCTCGTCGTAAATTGCGTAGCCGTCGCCCAGCTCGTCATGAATTTTCCGCGTCTCGTAAATTTGATTCGGTATTAAATCCATCACGCGTTCGCCTCTGTACTTAAGTAGCATTTGTCATAAATCAGAACAGGAAATTGAAAATCTGCGTGAGAATACCCTGGCGCTGTTTGGCGTTCAGCGGACCCTTGCCGTCGAATTTCAGCGTGGCGTCAGCGACTTTCGTGGAAGGGACGGTGTTATTAAAAGTCACGTCATCGCGGCGGACAATCCCGCGCAAAGTAATTTTATGCTCGTCGCGGTTCTGCCAGATTGACTGCGTGCCCTCGATAATCATGTTGCCATTCGGAAGGACTTCCACGACGGTAACCGTGATTTGCCCGCTGACCCTGTTGGTGTCGTTGGCGCTGCCTTCCGCCTCCCATTCGTCGGAGCCGCTGGCGCCCAGTGCCCGCAGAAAGTCGAAAACGCCCGTGCCCGCGCCGATATTCACGCTGCCGGATTTGGAATTGGAACGGGACTTCGAGGCGCTCTGCGTAGTCGATTCGTTTATGACAATCGTCAGAATATCGCCAACGTCGCGCGCCTTCCTGTCAGCGTACATTCCCCAGGGATTGTCCCGCCACAGCGATTTCGCTTCCGCCGCTCCTAAGCCCGCCGCCAGTACGAACGCCGCCATTAAAATCGCCGCCAGAATTTTTTTCGTCATTTACATGCTCACCTCCACCGTTTGCGAATCGATAACCTTCGCCGATAAAACTTTCTGCGACTGCGCATTTTTTACGCGAATCATTTCGCCAATCCTGCCGCGCGTCATTGTAATTCCGTTCGCCGAAATTTCTATTCCCCTGTAGCGCAGAATAATTTTCACCGGCTGATTTGAACGCACTGCGACCGGCTGCTGAAAATAGCCCATGGTTACCGGCGAGCCCGCGCGAATCAGCCGGTGCGGAACGAGCCCTACGACGGCTTGAACGTCCTGCAGATATTCCGTGCGCCCGTCTACCGGCACTTCCTCCGTGCGAAAATCCTCCTCCGCCACCGGCGTTTCTATTCGCAGGTCGTGATTTGCTACCAGCGCCACGTCGAAAACTTTTACCTGCGTCACGAAATTCACGTCGCGATAAACCCTTCCGCCGATTGAAATTCGCGCCTTGACGGGCGTCACGCCGGTATAGTTCACCGCCGCCGACGGTAAAATTATTTTTATGTCAATGATTCCGTTCGGTAAAGTTATATCCGCCAGCGGCCTCTGCAAAGAAATTTCGTGCCGCCGAAATTCCCCGCGACGTGCCAGCTCCGCTTCAATTTCTGCGACTGCCATTGACTCGATTTGCCCGCCTGGAACTATCTGATTAGCGAAAACACGCGGCGCGAAAATCGTCATGAAAATCACAGCCGCGATAAAAAATATTCTGTTCATGTCAATCAGCGCTTGAGCTGGTTAGCAATTTCGAGCATGGAATCTGAAGTGGTAATCGCCTTGGAATTGGACTCGTAAGCGCGCTGGGCGACGATCATGTTGACCATTTCCTCAACGATTTGGACGCCGGACATTTCCAGGGTGTTTTGCGTGAGGACACCGGCGCCGTCCTGCCCTGGCGTACTTTCGATTGGCGCGCCGGACGCCGCAGTTTCAAGGAAAAGATTTTTGCCGTAAGCCTGCAAGCCCGAAGGATTGACGAAGCGCACGAGCGTGATATTTCCAATTTCAGTCTGCGTGCCGCCGGTCGGCGTATCCGAAACAATTCCGTCGCTGCTGATAACGAGGCTGTCAAGCGTGGCGTTTTCTTCCAGCGTAATATTCGGAACGAGCAAAAAGCCGTCGCTTGTCACGAGCCGCCGCTCAGAGTCGAGCTTGAAGGAGCCGTCGCGCGTATAAGCAGTCGTGCCGTCGGGCAGCTGTACCTGGAAAAATCCTTCGCCCTGAATACCAACGTCGCTGGGATTGTCCGTCGTCTGCAAAGGTCCCTGCGTAAAAATTCTGTTCGTCGCCGCAACCTTCACGCCCAGACCGATTTGCAGGCCCTGCGGATATTGCGTGCCGTCGCCGGAACTCCCGCCAGCGTCGCGCAGTGTCTGATAAATCAAATCCTGAAATTCCGCGCGAACTTTCTTGTTCCCGTACGTGTTCACGTTCGCCAGATTGTGCGCAACCACGTCCATGTTTTTCTGCTGCGCCACCATGCCCGACGACGCGGACCACAATGACCTCATCATAGCAAAAACCTCCACTCATTTTTCTTTTACAATTTATATCGTTTAATCGCCGCGCCGCCTTAATTTAAAAATTGGGCGAACTGCTAGTACAGTCCGCCCTTTGCCGTATGGTTTCGCCGCGAAATTTTTACTTGCGAAGATTCAGCTGCGCGATAATTTCGCGGTAACGATTGATATTTTTCTTGCTCAGGTAGTTCAGAATGCGGCGGCGCTGACCGACCATTTTCAGCAGACCGCGACGCGAATGATGATCCTTTTTGTGCTCCTTCAGGTGCTCGGTGAGGTACGTAATGCGCGCCGTCAAAAGCGCAATCTGCACTTCCGGCGAACCCGTGTCCCCGTCGTGCACGCCGTACTTTTTGATTATCTCCTGTTTCGTTTCCTTGTCTAACACTTCTAAATCCTCCTGTGTTCGTATTCCCTTCAGCGAAGTCCGCGTTGGAGTCGCGCCAAACTGCGCCGAGGTTTCCAGCGCCATAGTCTACCACGCCCGCCAGATTTTTGCAAGCTTGATTTTTATTTTTTCCCGCGTTATAATTGGCGCAAGTGCTGTAAACGGCAGGCGGTTGCATCACTTCCCGAAAGGGGGTGATAGCTGTGCGCATCGTCAAGATCGTCGTCCGCGTGATTCTCATCGCCGGCGCAATTCTCATCGTGCTCAGCAAAACAGCCGCCTAAGCGCCCCAACGCCTCAGCGGCTCCGATTTAATCTCTATACCAAATTACCTCAAGGGTGTTGTAACCGTCTACGTTGGCACCTACAGTTAAGCGTTCCGTTCCATTCGCGGGGCGCTTTTCTGTTGCTCAGATTATACCCCCGCCGCCAGAAAAAATCAAGCCGCTTGCAAAAAATTTTCCCGCCGTGTATTATCTACCAAAAATCCTAAGGAGGTTTCTGCCTTGCCTACCCTCAACTGGATCGGTCGCGATAAAGTCCTCACTCACCACCTCGACGTCCCCTTCCACTTCCTCGATAAAAAATTTTCCGTCGGCAACTCCGATAACATGATTATCCACGCCGATAACCTCGCCGCTCTCAAAGCCCTCCTCCCCGCCTTCAAATCCAAAGTCAAGTGCATTTATATCGACCCGCCCTACAACACCGGCAACGAAGCCTGGATTTATAACGATAACGTCAATTCCCCTGATATTCAGCGCTGGCTCGGCTCTACCGTCGGCAAGGAAGGCGAAGACCTCTCCCGCCACGATAAATGGCTTTGCATGATGTTCCCAAGGCTCCGCCTCCTGCGCGAACTCCTCTCCGACGACGGCGCTATTTTTATTTCCATTGACGACAACGAACAGGCTAACCTTAAATTAATCTGCGACGAAATTTTTGGCGCCAGTAATTTTGTCTCCAACATGATTTGGAAAAATAAAAGCGGCGGCGCGAATGACGTTCGGGGAATTGCCTGCGACACCGAATATGTCATGGTCTACGCCAAAAATATTCCCATCTATAAATTTCACAAAGATAAGAACGCCCAAGTTACGACAAGTTATAACCGCGTTGATTCGGACGGCAGACGCTACGGTCTTGAAAGATTGGATAAACAAAATATCCGTTATTCCGAATCGCTTGATTACGAATTAATTGGTCCAGACGGTAAATCGTATTTCCCAGCTCATAAAAATCCTGACCAGCCAAATGCAACGTGGCGTTGGAGCAAAGAAACGGTTGCTCAGAGATATGGCGAATTGGTCTTCAAATATCCGTACGTCTACACCAAAAATTACGAGAAAACCGACGGCGTTATTCCAAGGAATTTAATGGTCGACGAGCGATTTGGAAGAACGCGTAGCGGGAAAACTGAGCTGGCTAAAATATTCGACGGAATTTCGCCTTTTGAATTTCCTAAGCCGACAAAGCTAATGGAATTTTTGCTTTCGCTGGCGACTGACAAAGATTCGCTGATACTGGACGCGTTTGCAGGGAGCGGGACGACGGGGCACGCGGTAATAAACCTGAACGCGGCGGACGGCGGGCGGCGGCGATTCATCTTAATCGAAAAGGAAGACTACGCGGAGAGCATAACGGCGGAGCGGGTGAAGCGGGTTGGCGGGGAATTTGGATATTACGAGCTTGGGGCGGCGCTGTTGGACGAGGACGGATTCATAAACGGGGCGGTGCCGATAGAGCGAGTGCGGGAATACGTGTGGCGGAGCGAGACTGGGAAGGAACTGCCGGCGGCGACGGAGGAGAAATATTTTCTGGGCGTGGACGCGGGGACGGCGTATTATTTCTGCTACGAGGCGGGGCGGACGGTCGTGCTGGACTTCAAGCTGTGGGCGGGGCTGAAAGTGCGGGCGAAAAAGTACGTGATATACGCGGAGGCGAGTCAGCTGAGCGAGGCGCAGTTGGAGCGGTACGGGATAGAGTTTCGGCAGATACCGAGTGGGTTGCGGAGGTATTGAGGAATGGAGCTGAAAAAATATCAGCGGCGGGCGCTGGAGGAGCTGGGGCGGTACGTGGAGGCGCTGGCGAAGTCGCGCGGGAATTTGAAGCAGGCGTGGCAGGAATATTGGAATTACGACGCGCCGGAAAAATATAATGACAGGCTGGCGGGAGTGCCGGCGGTGTGCATGAAGGTGCCGACGGGCGGCGGGAA
The DNA here is from genome assembly GCA_905234175.1 of uncultured Selenomonadaceae bacterium. Taxonomy (GTDB): domain Bacteria; phylum Bacillota; class Negativicutes; order Selenomonadales; family Selenomonadaceae; genus Quinella. The sequence goes on from CAJOGX010000003.1 coordinate 112,132, forward strand.
GACGCTAATGGCGAGCGCGGCGCTGGTAGAAATATTTGGGCGGCTGCCGCGCGAAAGGAAAGTGGTGGTGTGGCTGGTGCCGAGCGAATCGATTTTGACGCAGACGCTGGCGGCGCTGAGCGACGTGGGGCACGCGTACCGCGCGAGGCTGGAGGAAGATTCCGGCGGGCGGGTAGAAGTTTACTCGAAGGAGATGCTGCTGCAGGGGCAGAATTTTTCACCGGCGACGGTGGCGGAAAATCTGACGGTCTGCGTGATAAGTTACGCGTCGATAAGAATAGACAGCCGGAAGAAAGACGCGCGGAAATTTTATCAGGAAAACGGGGCGCTGATAAGTTTCGGGGCGGGCGGCGCGTCGCTGATAGAAGTGCTGCGGGAACTTGAGCCGGTGATCGTGGTAGACGAGAGCCACAACGCGAAATCGGAACTGAGCGTGGAAATGCTGGAAAATTTGAATCCGTCGTTCGTGCTGGAGCTTACGGCGACGCCGCGCGAGGAAAGCAACATAATCTGCGAAGTGAGCGCGCAGGAACTGAAGGCGGAGCAAATGATAAAGCTGCCGGTGATAATTTTCCCGCCGCGCTACAAAGGAAATTTCCTGGCGGGCGTGATAGAGTTTCGGGACGCGCTGGAGCGGGAAGCGGAAGTTGAAGAAAGAATCAGCGGCAGGTACATACGCCCGATAGTTTTGTTTCAGGCGGAGGCGGACACGAAAGACGACAGCGAGACTTTCAAAAAAATCAGGGAAGAGCTGATGGACGAGCTGGGAATACCAGAGGTGGAAATAGCGGTCAAGACTTCCAACGTGAACGAACTGCGGGGCGTGGACTTGCTCAGCCGGAACTGCGCGATAAGATACATAATCACGGTGAACGCGCTGAAGGAAGGCTGGGACTGCCCGTTCGCGTATATTCTGGCGTCGCTGGCGAACAGAAATTCGCAGACGGACGTAGCGCAGATAGTCGGGCGGATATTGCGGCAGCCGTACGCAGAGAGTACCACGAGCGAAAAGTTGAACGCGTGCTACGTTTTCAGCCGGTCGAAAAATTTCAGCCACACGGTGCAGAGCGTTGCCGACGGCTTGAACGGCGAAGGCCTTGACGAAGCTGACGCGGTTGCTGCCGACGAAGTTGCTGCTGATTCCGGCGGCGAAATTTCTGCGGAAAATCTGATTGAGACGGCTGAGAAAACTATTAACGATTTTAAAAGTAAGCCGCACGACGACGGGAAAACTTTTAGCGTTAAGGCGGAGTTCAGCGCTGACATTCGCGGCTTGGAAATTCCGCAGTTCTTCCAGAAAGTTCCGGCGCGGCGCGGGCAGCAGAGTCTTTTTGAAGACGAACTTTTGAGCGCGGAAAATTTGTCGGAAGGGTTCACGCTTGAGGGCGAGGATACGAAAATTAATTTTGACATGGACATTCGGAAAGTGGATTTGGAGGAGTCGGGGCGGTACGTATCTGGCGGGGTTTCGATGGACGCGGCGGCGCGGTATCAGAAATTTATTGACGATAAGCCAGCGGAGGAGCAGGCGAAATATTACGCGGGCAGTATTTTTTTCCTGCTGAGGAAATTTCACCGGCTGCAGACTGTCAGCGAGCGGGATTTGAAAAATTACGTGCGGCGGGTCGTCGACGATATGAGCGAAGTCGAGCGCGGCGATTTGAAAATTGACACGGCTTTCATTTACGCCGAGCAGATTAAGGATAAAATTTACGAGCTTGAAACGGTGCACCGCCGGAAAGTTTTTGGCGAGCGAATTGGCGCGAAAGAGATTTTCTGCAAAAAAAATTACCAGCTGGGCAATGAAGTTGAAATGCGGCGGTCGCGCGGCGGCTACGAAAAGGCGCTGTACTCAGCGGAAGGCGATATGAATGAATTTGAGGCGCGGCTGATACGGCGGGTGTCGGCGCAGGAAAATGTTACGTGGTGGCACAGGAATTTGGAGCGGCGCGGCTTTTGCCTGAACGGCTGGCTGAATCACTACCCAGATTTTATCGTCCGGCTGGACTCTGGGAAAATAATTCTGCTGGAGGCGAAGGGCAAGCACTTGAAGAACGACGAAAGCCGCGAAAAAATTTTGCTGGGGCGTGAGTGGCAAGCTCGCGCGGGAGAAAATTTCAGCTACTGCATGGTCTTCGACGTAGAAAAATTAGACGCGCCAAATTCGTATTCGCTGGGAGAATTTTTAAAAATTGTGCCGACGCTCTGAAAAGCTTGACAAAATTTGCTACAAGCCTTATCATATCCGTTATACGTAGAAAAAATATTTTTTAGGAGAGTTTAAAAATGGCAAAGTATGTTTGCACAGTTTGCGGATACGTCCACGAGGGCGACGCGCCGCCGGAAGAATGCCCGATTTGCAAGGCGCCGGCTGAAAAGTTCAAGAAGCAGGAAGGCGAACTGGTTTACGCGGATGAGCACGTAGTTGGCGTAGCGCAGGGCGTTGACGAACGCATTATCGAAGGTCTCCGCCAGAATTTTACCGGCGAATGCTGTGAAGTCGGAATGTACCTTGCGATGAGCCGCGCGGCGCACCGTGAAGGTCTGCCGGAAATTGGCGAAGTTTTCCGCCGCTACGCACTCGAAGAAGCTGAGCACGCCGCCAAATTCGCGGAACTCCTCGGCGAAGTCGTTTCCGCCTCGACGAAAGAAAATCTTGAAAAGCGTATTGCGGCTGAACACGGCGCCTGCCAGGGCAAAAAAGATCTCGCGACGCTTGCTAAGAAACTCAATCTCGACGCGATTCACGACACAGTTCACGAAATGGCGAAGGACGAAGCCCGCCACGGTAAAGGTTTCCAGGGCTTGCTCAAACACTACTTCGGCGAATAATTTCTAGTTCGTACCAAAAAAATGACCGCTCCCCAGAATTTGGAGGGCGGTTTTTTGTTTCCCAAACGAACAACGAATGAAAAAGTTTAACTTCACCTGATAAATTTGAATGACGCGGCGAAATTCGTCACGTTGCCGCCTTCAGATAGCTGTTGCCGTCTTCAACCAGTTCCTCGTAAAGCTCCATTGCCTCGGCGTGGTGCGCCCTGATAAAATTTTCGGCGTCGAGCTTTTCAGATTCTGAAGCGCCGTCGCCTGTGAGAACTTTGCCGGACATTTCAAGTTCCCGCGCAACTTTGGCGACCTGTTCCCCGCCGATAGAAAGCGCCGTCGACTTCAGCGCGTGGACGAAAATCGTGTAATTTTTCCAGTCCCCACCGTCAAAAGCCCGCTGAATTTTCGCCCTGTTTTCGTCTTTGAGACTGCAGAAAATCTCCACGACGCTGCGGAACAAATCCTCATCGCCGCCGCTGTATTCCAAACCCATTTTAATATTCATGTGTTTATAAACGGGCGCCGGAGGAGTCTCATTTCGGTCTGGAATTTCAGCGCGGGCGCCGACAATTTTTTCCGGCGGCAGATATTCCAGCAGCATTTCCTCAAGCTTATCGGGGTTAATCGGCTTAGTCAGATAATCGTCGAAGCCAGCGGCAATATACTTTTCGCGCGCGCCGGAAACAGCGTTGGCGGTCAGGCAGATGGCAGCCGTGCGGCGGTTGGGATTTTCCGGCTGAGCCCGCAGTTCGTGCAGGGTTTCAATTCCGTCCTTTTCCGGCATCATGTGGTCCAAAAATATAACGTCGTAGCTGGCGTTTTGAGTCAGCAAAATTCCTTCGTCGCCGCTAACCGCCGTGTCGATTTGAACTTTAGTCTGTTTCAGTAAATTTTTGAAAACCATGAGATTCATCTGGTTATCGTCAACCACTAAAACTTTCGCAGTCGGCGCGGTAAATTTTTCCCCGTACTTTTTGCGCTCCTTCAAATTCAGCTTGTACGACGCCTCGTAATCGCCCAGCGGATCCCACTTGATAACTTTCTGTTTGAGCTCGAAGGAAAATTTCGACCCCAGCCCGTAAATGCTCTCAACCTTGAGACTGCTTTTCATGAGGTACAGCAGATTTTGAGTGATAGCCATGCCAAGGCCGGTGCCCTCGATGTTGCGGTTGCGTTCCTCCTCGATACGCTCAAATTCCGTGAACAGCTTTTTCATATCCTCCGGCCTGATTCCAATTCCCGTATCCTTGATTGCAACGCGCAAAATTACGCTGTCGGGCTCGTCCTCCACGCGCCTGAATTTTATTGAGAAAGTCACGCTGCCCTTTTCGGTATACTTAACCGCGTTCGTCAGCAGGTTGGTAATAATTTGCTTTATGCGAACTTCGTCGCCGTATAACATTTTTGGTAAATTTTTATCGAAGTCCAGCGACAGCGCGAGCCCCTTATCGTCCGCGCGAATGTGAATCATGTTGACCAGATCGTTAATGAGGGAAGACAAATCGTAGTCGACGGGAATGATTTCGATTTTGCCCGCCTCAATCTTGGAAAAGTCAAGAATGTCGTTGATTATCCCAAGGAGCGTGTTGCCGGCGGTTCTTATGCTCTCCGCGTAGGAAATAATTTCGCGGTCATTGCATTCGCGCAGAATAATTTCGTTCATGCCGAGAATTGCGTTAATCGGCGTGCGGATTTCGTGGCTCATGTTCGACAGGAATGAAGATTTTGCTTCGCTTGCGGCAAAGGCGCGTTCCGAAAGATTTATCAGCGCGTCGCGTTCCTGCTTTTCCTTGTCAATATCCTCAATCAGCCAGAGCACATTTGAAACTAAACCGTTTGTCAGGCGCTGCGAGGCGATAAACCGAATACGCCGCCACTGCTTTTCCAAATTCTGGCACTCAATCGCTACGGTATCCGAATCCTTCAGGCGCTCGTTCAAAGTATCCAGGTTGACGAATCGGAGAGTATCGCTCAGCGAAATTTTGTCCACCGTCTGCCGCATGACTTCCACAAGCATAACTCTGGCGCTTCTGTAACTGCCCGCCGCCAGCCTGGCGGAAAGGAAATTCGTCGACTGGATTTCCTTGAAAGTGTCCTCAATCAGATTGATATTGAAAACCGACAGGTAAATATTTGAGATTGACGCCAGCTGCTCATTCAGTTCCTTCGCCATGCTGTAGCGCTTGTTCAGCTGGTTGAGAATGTACGACAGAATCGCCACGATTATAACCACAATTACGATTGTGATTGCCAGCAGAATTTTCAGCGGCGTGAAAATTTCCGTTGCATTTTTTACCGTCAGACAGCGCCAGTCATTTTCAATTTTCTCGGAGTAAACGACGTAGTGCGCGTTTTCGTAGGTAAACTCAAAAAAATCCTTGTCCGCTTTATTGGCGTTTTCCAAAATCACCGCCCAAAGGCTGCCGCGTTCATCGTTGTAGTTCTTGCCAATCTCGCTTCTTTCTGAATGGGCGACGACCATGTTGCGGCTGTCCAAAATAAATTCGTAGTCCGACTTGCCGCTTTTAACGGATTCCTCCGTGATATTTTGAACTTTGTCCAGCACGATGTCCATTGCCACGATACTTTTGCCGTCGACGAGCTTTTTGGAAATTGTCATGGTGATTTTGCCGGTCTGCGCGTCGAGGTACGGATCAATCAGCGTAACATTTCCGTCGCTGGCAATGGTTTTGGTATACCACGGGCGTTCGGTCGGCACGTAGTCTTCGCCTGGAACCCACAAAGCGCCGTCGAGATATTCGCCGTTGACGTACGCATAAAGCCCCGTCGTATTTTCAAAAACGGTGCTTGTAACTGCCGTCGACTGCCCGACGAGATATTCAAGAACTTCCTCGTTCGCCTTGTTGTTGCGAATCATTCCGTCAATCGTGTACGCCGTCAGCTTGATAGCGTCAATGCTCGTGGAAAGGTACTCGCTGAGATAATTTTTGGACTGAATGGCGGCGGCCTGCCCGTTTTTTATAATGCTTTCGCGCGTCTGGTCGTACAGCATGTTGTAATACGACAGGACAACTCCAACAAAAAAAGTAATTACAAGCGCCGACAGAAAAAATTTTTTGATAGTAGCGCGTTGCTTTTCGCCCATAGCGGTAGACGCTTGATTCATAACCTTCCTGCGCCGTTCAATCTTCGATAGTCATGACCTGGAGGAAGCCTGCGAGCCGGATTATTTCCTTTACGGCGGGATTAACTTTGCGCATTTTCATGCTGCCGCTCTGCCGACGCATAGTCTTTTCCAGCGCGAGCAAGGCGCGCAAACCAGCCGAGGAAATGTATTCCACGCCCGCGAAATCCAAAATCAGTTCCTTCACGCCGCCCAGCGAGTTCGTCAAGTCTTCTTCGAGCTGCGGCGAAGTTTTAACGTTCAGGTCGCCGGTGATTTTGACGGTGAGCGTTTCGCCCGCCAGTTCCTTCGTTATTTGAAAATCGCCAGTCATTTTAATTTCTCCCTTCAAATTTGACGGCAAGCATCGTTATATCGTCCGACTGCTCGGCGCCGGCGGAAAATTTTTCCAGCGAATCGTAAACTGCCGCCAGAATTTCCTTCGCCGACGCGGTTTCTTTCAGCCCGTCCAAAAAAGTTTTCAGCCTTTCGAGTGAGTACAATTTCCCCGTGGTGTCCGCCGCCTCAGTCACGCCGTCGGTGTACAGAAAAATTGTATCACCTGCGTCAAGTTGAATTTCCTGCTGAACGTACGGCCAGTTTTCCCAGCCGCCCAAAACAAAATTCAGCTCCATCGGCAATTCCTCAAAAGTTTTCCCGCGCCGCCGAATGAGCGGAGGATTGTGACCGGCGTTGACGTATCTTAAAATTCCAGTTTCCAAATCCAGTACGCCGCTGAACGCCGTGACGAAAAGCCCGCCGCCGTTGTTCGCGCAAAGCTGATCATTTGTGCTTTCAATCGCGCTCTTCAAATCGTTCAGGCCGCTGACGAAATTTCGCAGATTCGTAATGGCGGCGACCATGAACAGCGCGGCGGGAATTCCCTTGCCAGAAACGTCGGCAATCGTTATGAACAGCCGGTTTTCGTCCAGCTTGTAAAAATCGTACAAATCGCCGCCGACTTCCTTCGCCGGAATCATCGTTGCAAAAATGTCAGCGCGCCCGTCAACGGAAAAATCCTTCGGCAGCATACTCGCCTGAATTTTCGTCGCAACGTCAAGCTCAGTTTCAATGCGCTCATTTTCAGCGGTAACCTTCGCCAGATTTTTCATCTGCGTCTTGAGCTCGTCGGTCATGTCATTGAAATTTTCCGCCAGCGTCTGAAATTCGTCGCCAGTCCGCACGTTAATTTTCCTGTCGAGGTTGCCGCCAGAAATTTCCTTAACGCCGTCAGTCAGCGCGCTCAAAGGATCCAGAAGATGATTTTTCAGATACCACCTGCCAATAAAAAGCATGAGCAGCAGAACAGTCAGCATTGTCGTGACCGTGCGCCTGAGGAAAAGAATTTTTTCGGAATCGAGTTCGTCCATTTGCCACTGAACGCAGAGAATACTTTGAACGACTCCTTCAGAACTTTTTATCGGAACCAGCGAGGTTACATGGTCGCCGGTTATACTAATTCCGTTGTCCCGCACAACGAAGGCGTATTTTTTGCCGCCCTCGTAAAGGTCGCGGTAGGCGATTTTATATTCGTCGCTGCTTGTTCGCTGAACATATCCGCGCGGAACGACCGTATATTCAGATTCAGTATGCATGACGTTTATATCAAATCTGATGTTGTTGTAGTTGTCGAACGGCTCAATCACATAGATGAACATCACGTCCTGAGTGTCTGCAATTTCCTGCCACGCCTCAAGAATTTCCTGTCGCTCAAGAGGATTTTCAATTTGGGCGGAAAAATTATCTGCGTCAAGAAAAGCCAACGCTGTGTGCGCAGTTCGCAGGGCGTCACGTTCATGATCCTGCATAATCATTGTGATAAATCTCTGATAGCTGTTATAGGAGAGAATGGACGCCAGCGCCAGCGCGAATAATATTCCGCCCGCCAGAATTTTTTTGCGAATACTCATTGTGCGCTGAAGAAGCCCAGTTTCTGGAGCATGTTGATAAATTTTTCGACGTAAGTCCACGTGGTGAGCGGCCAGCTGTAGCCGAGCCGGTAGAGCACCTGCATCGTGTACAGATTATTTTTCGGGAACGTGATAACCTGCGTGTCCTTGTCGCCGCTGCGGTAAGCGATACTGCTCGTCAGAATTTTAGCCTTGTCGGAGTCTTCCTCAGCCGCCTGCCACGCCGCCTGAAAATCTTCCTGTTCGACGAATTTTATATCGAGCCCGCAGTTTTTCATTGCGCGCACCACGTCGCCAATCGCCATGTTGTGATGATTTATCGGGTGGAAAATCACGCATTCTTTTGGCGTTTCGGAAAGCAGCAGAATAGTTTTGGCAACCTCGTCAATCGGCGAAAATTCTATGAGATTGTCCATCTGCGCGAACGGGCAGCGCCCAATTATCGCGAAAATTTTCAGCCTGCCCATTGAAGAATTTGTGCCGGCGTTAATCTGAAATTCGCCGTCGGAGTAGCGCGCCGACAAAGTTCCAACGCGCATGATTTTCGCGCTCAAACCGTCATTGGCAACCGCGTCCAGAACAAGCCTTTCTGCCAGAAATTTCGAGCGCACATATTTATTTGTAAGACTTTGCCGGAAATAAATCGTCCTTTCGGTGGGAACGGCGCCTTCGTCAACTTCGCCCTTAACGCCGCTGCGGACGGTGCTCATCGTCGAAACCTGAATGAAGCGCAGATTTTTCGCCTTGCAGACTTCAACCAGATTTTTGACGCCGCCGACGTTGACAACTTCGATTTCGTCGCCGGTCGAAAAATGTTTGACTAACGCGGCGCAGTTTATGACGGCAGAAATTTCGGGGAGTGTTTTAATCTGTTCGAGAGTTTCGGGTCGGGTAACGTCGCCTTCGAGAATGAAAATCCGCTTGCCGAAAAGTTCCGCGTAATTCTGGTCGAAGTAGTAAAACAGCTGAGCTTTGAGCCGCGTTTCCGCCGACAAATCTTTTTTCCCGCGAAGCAGGCAGTAGACTTTGCCCGCGCGATTTTCAATGAACTCGTGGAGAATGTGAATGCCCAGGTAGCCCGTCGCGCCGGTCAGAACAATATCGCCGAGCGGCTGGCGTTCGCCGTTGCGGAAACTGTCAAGGTTGTTCGCGCTGAGAACCGGCTCAAGTTTCGCGTAGTCGTAGCCGGAAATTTCTTCGTCGACATTTTCAGTGGCGCCGGTGTTTTGGAGCGCTGCAAGTTCGCGCGGAGTTCGATTTATAAACACGTCGGAGAAATTAATTTTGTAGCCGAGTTTCTGCGCCATGATAACGACGCGCGTCACCAAAAGTGAAGTGCCGCCCAGGTCGAAGAAACTTTCGTCCGCGCCAACGTCCTCAATCTGAAGTATCGTCCCGAAAATTTTGCAGAAGTCCGCTTCGATTTTGTTATCGGCTTTGGCTGCCGTCGCGCTGCGGGAAATCGTGGCTTCGGGCAGAGACTTCGCGTCAATCTTGCCGTTCAAAGTCATCGGCATTTTTTTCAGCTGAAGATAAGCGGTCGGCACCATGTATTTCGGTAAAGTTTCGCCGAGAATTTTTTTCAGATTTTCAACGTCAATAATTTTGTCGGCGGTGAAGTAAGCGCAAAGGTGCTCGATACCCTTGATTTTTGCGATTTTCACGATAACGGTTTTAATTCCGTCGACTTTCGCCAGCGTGCTTTCGACTTCGCCAATTTCAATTCGCAGGCCGCGAAGTTTAATCTGATTGTCCGTCCTGCCGAGAATTTCCACGTCACCTTCAGCCGTCCAGCGCGCGTAGTCGCCGGATTTGTAGACGCGGAGGCCGTTGTATTCGACGAAACGTTCAGCGGTTTTCTCCGGCAGATTGTTATAGCCCTTGCCGACGCCGGCGCCGCCAATGTAAAGTTCGCCGACAATCCCAGGCGGGAGTTCGTTGCCGTCGCCGTCCACGATAAATTCAACCACGTTGAGCAGCGGCCGCCCAACGGAAATGCTGGCGGCTTCAGTCAAATCTTTCATGTTGCTGGAAATTGTGGTTTCAGTCGGGCCGTAAGTGTTGACGATTCTGGCTTTGGTGAGCGTGCGCAATTTTTCAAGGAGCGCTTCGGGATATTTTTCGCCGCCGCTGCCGATGAATTTGAAGTCGCGCAGAGCCGCCGCGAATTTGTCAGACTCCAGATACTGGTAAACCCGCGAAGGCGTTGCGTTAATCGCGTCGCCGCCGGTTTTCAAAATCAAGTCCGCCAGCTTATCCGGATTGTTCGCCTCTTCCTTGTCAGCCAAAACCAGAGTCAGACCGTTGAACAGCGGCAAAGCGAGTTCCTTCAGCGACAGGTCAAAAGAAAAAGTGCTGACGCTGACGAAATTTTTCACGCTCCTCGTGAGAATGTCAACCATTATGTTCGCGGGATTGTTCGTGAAGAAATTGGCGGCGCTACTGTGCGCAATCATGACGCCTTTAGGCTTGCCAGTCGAGCCGCTCGTGTAAATCAGATACGCCAAATCGTCCGGCGAAATTTCAACCTGCGGTTTAGTTGAATTTTCCTGCGCCAGAAGTTCTTCCACGTCAACAGAATTTTCACCGTCGAAGCGGTCGGCGGTCGTTATGACGTAAGGCGCGGCGGAATCTTCAAGGATTTGCCGAATGCGCTCGGCGGGGTATTCGGGGTCGCAGGGAATGAACGCGCAGCCCGCCTTCAAAACGCCGAACATCGCAATCATTTCGCGGGAAGTCCTGGGCAAAAGCAGCGCAATTCTGTTTCGAGGTTCGACGCCGCGAGCAATCAGCGCGTTAGCAATTTTATTCGCGCTGGCGTCAAGTTCCCCGTAAGTCATCGAGCAATCGGCGGCAATCAGCGCGGTCTTGTCAGGATTTTTCGCCGCCTGTTCCTCAAAGCCTTCGTGGAAGTAGCGGTAAACTTTGCCGACGGTCGCTGGATTTGTGTTGCTGTGGAATTTCTCCAGAATCTGCGTGAGATTTTCATCGAGGAGCGAAATTTTTCTGACGGGCTGATTCAACTGCTCCGTGAATTTTTTCAGCACGATGTTGAATGAATTAGCCAGCCCAGCAATCAGATTCGCGCTGTAATCGGCGCTGTTGTACTCGATAGCGAGGCGCGGTGCCGAAGTTTCGCCGACAATTCGCGCGGTAAGTTTGAATTTCGCGGCGGCGTGCGGAAAAGTTTCTGCGCCGGTAAATTTCGGAATGCTGAAATTGTCGACGACGCCGACCTGATATTCGTACATAATTTTCGGCGCGAAAGAATAATCGGCGGCAATCTGCGCGAAGGGATAATTTTCGTGCTCAATCGTGGCGGCGAAAGTGTCAGCGGTTTTCCGCAGAAATTCAGCGACGGAAATTTCTTCGAGCTCGGCGGCAAGCGGCAGGGTGTTGACGAACATGCCGAAGGTGTCGGAAAATTTGACGTTGCCGCGCCCGCTGGAAATCGTCGTCAGATAAACTTTGCGATTCGCGCTGTAGCGGGCAACGACGTAACTCAGCACGGCGAAACACAACGCGGCTGGCGTCAGACCGTTTTCGTGGCAGAAACTTTCGACGCTGGGGAAATTCTGTTCAAAAATTTTCGCCTCGCCTTCAAGTTTGCCGTGCACGTCCGAGGCAATTTCGCTGGCGTTCTCAAAATCCTTCAGCAGGTCAGCGAAAAATTTCCTGTTCTCGTCAAAATGAGTTTCTTCCTCGCGCACGAAGTCAAAGTAACTGGCGTCTTCCCGCTCAACCGTTCCGCCGCTCAGCAGCGTTTTCAAATTCGACAGGAACAAATTCGCAGACGCGCCGTCGAAAATCAGGTGGTGGAAGTCAACGAAAAGGCTGACTCGCGCGGGAGTTTTGACAACTTCGATTCGGTAAAGCGGCTCCGCGTCGAGTTTGAACGGCTTGACAAAATTACTTTTGAACTCGGCGAAATCTTTTTCGTCAAGCGTGCGGACTGGAATTTCCGGCGCGGAATTTTTGTTCGCAACCTGCATAATTTCTGCGTCGCTCAGCTCAAAATGGACGTTCACCGAAGGATGAGCGGCGAGAATTTTTTTCACGGCGTCAGCGAGCGCGGCAGGGTCGGCGTCCGCCTCGAAGTTGTAGATAAACGGCACGTTGTAAATCGTCGCCAGCGGATTTTTCATGCACTCAAGATAAATTCCGCGCTGGACGTTGCTGATTTTAATCGAAGTTGCCGCCGTGGAAGTTTGCGCGGCAGATTTTTTATCGCTCAGCAGGAAATTCAAAACTGCGTCCTCGATACTCTCAAGCGTGCCGCTCAAAAGATTTTTCACGGGAATGTTGACGCCGAAAGTCTTGTAAAGCCGCGTCGAAAGTTTAATTGCGGAAATGCTCGCCAGCCCCAGATATTTCAGCTCGGTTGTGGCGCCGAACTCCTTCAGCCCAATGACGCCGCCGATAATTTCAATCAGCGATTTTTCCAAAACGTTGAAACTGCGCTTAACGTCGCCGGTTTGCGCGGCTTGCAGTTCGGGCTTCGGCAGGGCGCGGCGATTAACTTTGCCGTTCTGGTTGAGCGGAATTTTGTCAATCTGAATCGTGACGGCGGGCACCATGTAAGGCGGCTTGCGCTCGGCAATGAATTTGTTCAGCGCGTCGACAGAAATTTTTTCCGCGCCGACGACGTAAGCGGCAACGAATTTTCCGCCAGCTGGGTGGTCGAACGCCGCAACCGTCGCATCTTTCACGCTGGGAAATTCACGAATAACCGCCTCGACTTCCGTCAGTTCAATTCTGAACCCGCGAACTTTAACCTGTCCGTCGCGGCGCCCGATAAATTCAAGGTTGCCGTCCGCGCGCCAGCGAACCACGTCGCCAGTGCGATAAGCGTTCTCGTATTCGCCGCCGTCAAACGGATTTTTGATAAAAACTTCGGCGGTTTTATCAGGGCGATTGAGATAGCCGGCGCCAACATGCAAGCCCGCCGCCAAAAGTTCGCCACACGCTCCGACAGGGACGCGGTGCCCGTTCGCGTCGACGACGTAAAGTTTGACGTTATCGACCGGACTGCCAATCGGAATGTTGCCCTCTGCCCTTTCGACTTTAAACGCCGTGATTAAAATCGTGCACTCGGTCGGACCGTAGCCGTTGACGAGGGAATAATTTTTCGGCGGGTCGAGCGTGACAAGTTTTTCGCCGCCGACCGTCATATATTTCAAGCTGCGGTTGTCAATGTCGGTTGCGAACTGCCGCCCAACCTGCGTCGTCATGAAAGCATGAGTGACGCCGTTTTTCTCGAAGTAAGCGTTCATCGCCTCAAGGTCAAGGCGCATTTCCTCCGGCACAATGCAAAGCGCCGCGCCGCTCGTCAACGCGGGGTAAGTGTCGAACATATTGGCATCGAAGCCGAAACTTGCGTACGCGCCGACGCAGTGGCTCTCGTTCAGGCTGTAAAATTTTTTGTACCAGTTGATAAAGCAGACAAGATTTTTGTGCGTGAGCCGGACGCCTTTGGGTACGCCGGTCGAACCGCTCGTGTAAAGCAGAATGAAAATATTTTCGGGCTTGACTTCCGGCGGAGAAATTTTTTCAGCGCGCGGAATTTCGTCCGTGAACAAAACTTCGCCGTCGAACTCGGTTATAAGCGGGCGCAGTTCCTTCGTCGTGATTAAAATTTTCGCGCTGGCGTCCTTAATCATGAAGTTCAGGCGTTCGGGCGGATAAGTCGAGTCGAGCGGCTGATAAGTGCAGCCCGCCTTCAAAGCGCCCAGCGCGGTTATCGGCATGAACTCACTGCGCGGAATCAGAATAGAAACCACGTCACCGACAGAAATTTTTTTGCTCAGAATGTACGCGGCAACGTCATTGCTCAGCGCGTCAACTTCGCGGTAAGAAAATTTTTTCTCGCCGAAAATGACAGCGGTGTTATTCGGGAATTTCTCCGCCGCCGCCGCGAAAAGACTGACGACGGTTTGAGCTTTGTCGTAGTCGACTTCGGTTGCGTTGAAGGCGTCTAGGGTTTTAATCTGGTCGGCGTTCAGCAGTTCGACTTCGCGGACGAAAGTTTTTTCCATGAGCTGGCGCAAAACATTTTCGTAGCACGCGGCAAAAGTTTCGACGAAACCGCCGGAATATCGCGCGGCGTTGTATTCAATGTGAATTTCCATTCCGTCAGCGGCGGCCATAATTTCAACCGCGAGCGCCTTGCCGGTGGTTTTTTTGTCAAGAATTTCTTCGTGGCAGGGCTTGCCGCAAAACTTGGAAACCGTCTTAACCAGACCGTGATAAGCGAAAAGCGGCGTGTTCTCCATCGGGCAAATCGCGTTCAAATCTGCGAAGGAAAATAAATCGTTGTCGCGCGCGGATTGGATTTGCGCAGTCATTTCGCTGAGGAGCTCGGAAATTTTTTTATCGCCCGTCCAGCGGCAGTAGACCGGCAGAGTCTTGACGAACATACCGACGAGATTTTTCGTGCGGTCGTTTCTGCCGTGGTAAATCATCGAGAAAAGCGCTTCCTGCTGATTCGTGTAGGTTCCGGCGACGACAGCGAACGCCGTCGAAGTCAGCGCCGAGGCAGAAATTTTGTTCGCGCGGCAGAAATTTTTAAGCGCAGAATAATCCAGCGGAAAAGTTTTCGTGAACACGTCGAAGGAATTTTTTTCAGCGCTGCGGTCGGGAATTGGCATGGCTTCAATTTCAATCCCGCCGAAAGTTTTTTCGTACCAGGATTTTGCCTGCGCGAAAGTTTCAGCAGCGCGCGCCTTAGTTTCGTCGCTGGCGGCGTCAAGCGCGTCGTAGCTTTCCGTCGCAAGTTCAGCGGCAGGATTTTCGTAGGCTTTGGCAACGTCGTTGAAAAAAGCGTTGGCGGCTGAGCGGTCGAAAGTAACGTGGTGCGTCGTGCGGAGCAGATATTTTCCGCGCTCAGTCTGCACCAGATTAAAACGAAACAGCCGCCCGCCGTGAAGTTCCAGCGGCTCAGCAACGAGTTCGGCTAATTTTTTCTGCCAGTCCGCCTCGCTCATCTGCTCAACCGTCTGTTGATAATTTTCCACACCAAATTCCTGAACCGGCTCGCCGTCACGCTCGACAATGCGGACGAAAATTGCTGGGTGCGCGGCAACTGCCTTTTCAATCGCGCGGGCAAGTTTGTCCATATCAATTTCGTTATCCAGCGTCAACAGAAAATGCCCGTTGTACGCGCCGGCTTCCTGGGAGTCAAGGTAAATTCCAAGTTGAGTTTGAGACAAAGGCGCCGTTTTTGTCGCCATGAAAATCCTCCTCCGGTTTTGATATATTTAAATCTCAATTAACGTCTGATTCAGTGACAAAACGCGGCTGTATTTAATTTCGCCCGCCAGATTTTTCAGCAGCATAATTCCATCGGTGTGCAGATTTTCTTCCTCCGCCACCGAATATTCGAGCGGATTGAAACTTTTTCCGTTGTCTCGGAGCGCGATAATAATTTTGCCGTCGCCGCGCTTAATCCTCAGGTCAACGTCAATTTTACTGCCAGCGTTCAGCTTTTCGATGTTCAGCGTCATTTCCTCCAGCGCGACGCCGACTTTCAGCGCAACGGCTGCGTCAAAACCTTTCTGCTCAAGAATTGCTCTGGCGTCATGCGAAATTTTCGCGGCAGTGTCAACTTCAGCCAGATATGAAACGTCAAGCAAAATTTCGGGGTCAGTGCTTTCAATCAGAAAAATATCGTTCAGTTTCCCGCCAGAATTTTTGCAGACCATTTTCGTATACATGAAAATCACTCCAAATCCCACGATTTCCGCCAGAATGAATGCGAACCAGACGCCGTTCAGCCCGAAATGCTGCGACAAAAGCCACGCCGCCGGAACTACTACGATAATTCCTTCCGTCCACGACAGGATATTCGCGGCCGTTCGGCGCTGAATCGTTGAATAATAATACATTGTCAGGAAAGTTACCGTGACGCCGAGCAGGCTGATTGAAAATAATCTCAGCGCCGTTTCTCCAGATTCGACGAGCGAGCTGGGAAGGTTGTAGAGCGACAGAATGACTTGCGGGAAAATCTGCGTGAAGACGACAAAAATTCCGCTCAGCGTCAGCGCGAATCGCAGCACGTACCTCACCAGCATTCGGACGCCGCTGAAATCTTTTTCGCCGTAAAGTATCCCGATAATTGGAACCATCGCGCCGTTGCAGCCGGCAATACACATTGAAACGACCGAAAGGCACGCCATACAAATTGCGTACAGGGTCATCGCGTCGGCGCCGCCGGTTGTGCCGAGAATCTGATAAATCGCCCAGACTTTGACGGAAATGAGCGCCGTACTGGAGGCAACCGGAATGCCGGATTTAAGGACGCTGGCGACCTGGCTGGCGAACTTTCCAAAATCGCTGAGGACGTTGCGGAATTTTCTATTGCGCTCGGCGGATGGGAAATATTTTCTCAGCATGTAGCAAATACCGATAGCGTCGCTGCAAAGCAGTGCGATACCCGCGCCGGTCACGCCGAAGCCGTTGCTTACCAGCGCGAAACTCAGCGCCACGTTCGTAGTTTGCCCAAGCAGAATGCCACGGCTGACAACTTTGGCGAAACCGTCCGTCCGCATTAGCGTCTGCCACGAAAAGCACATAAGGTACAGCGGCAGCCGGAACACGAAAATTATAAGGTACTCGTGTATCATTGGGCGCAGATTTTCGGCGGAGGACAGAAATTTCGTCAGGGCGGCGCTGTTCGGAATAAGGCAAATCGCCCAGATTATTGCCGCGAAAATGCTTATCGTGACGACGGTGCTGAAAATGTGGTCTGCCTCGTCGTTCTGGCGCTTACCGGCGGCGACGGCTATCATTCCCGCCGAGCCGATAGAAATCAGCACAGCCATAGCGTAAGTAATCTGGTTCAGCGGCACGCAGGCGGATACCGCCGCCATTGCCTGCGGGCTGATTAAATTGCCAACGATAATCCCGTTGATAATCGTTCCGAGCTGGCTTGCCATCGACGCCAGAACTGTCGGCAGGAAAAACTCGCGAAATTTTTTGCTGACGAGGGTTCCGCTTCTCTCAAAACTAATCATGAAGACACTACTCCCGCTTTACGTAATTTCTTATGCGCCTGCCGCGTTCCTCCACAAAAACTCCCCCTCGCTTATGAGCACAATTCCAAAAAATTATAACATTGTAATTTATCTTGTCAATCGTTCTCCGCCAACTGTTACGCGCCAGTTGAAAATTTTTTCAGTGCTGCCTCTGATTATTTCAGAAATTGATAGCGTCACTATTTCAACGTTATTAAATTTTTATTGACTTATAATTTAAAGCCCCGAATCAGTCAGGGCGGGGAGCATAAAAAAAGCGCCCCAGTACGGAGCGCCAGTTTTTCTGGAAAAAGTGCCGTAAAATATTTAATTACTGCGGCTTAATGCGTTTGACGGCCTCGCTGAGCGGCGGGATAATCTGTTTCTTGCGGCTCATGACGCCAGGGAGATAAACGTGCGTGCCGCTGGCGTCTTTCTTGAACGCCTCGCCAATCAGAGTTTTCGGCGAACCGGCGTAGACAAGGTACGTCGCCTCTTCGAGAATGTCGGTAACCATCAGAAGGTGCATGTCAAAGCCTTCGCGCTCGCAGTTGTCCTTCATAACGTCGATAAGTTTTTCCTCGATGTCGAGAACTTCCTTCGGGTCCATGACGGAAATCTGGCTGACGATAATGCGGTAGTCGCCAATTTTAAATTCCTTGAGGTCGTTTTTGGCAATTTCAGTCGGAGTTTTGCCGCCGATACCAGCGCCCGCGCGAAGCATGGCGAGACCGTATTCCTTGAGGTTGACGCCGGCAATTTCAGCCAGCCGCTCGGCGGTATTTTTATCTTTCTGCGTGCAGGTCGGCGATTTGAAAAGCACGGTATCAGAAATAATCGCGGAAAGGAGAAGTCCGGCAATGGACGGCGGAATTTCCACGTCGTTATCCCAGTGCATGTTCGCGACGATTGTGCAGGTGCAGCCGACGGGTTCCTGACGAATGTAAATCGGTTCGGAAGTCTGAATGCCGCCGAGCCGGTGGTGGTCGATAATTTCAACAATCTTCGCGTCTTCAATGCCCTCGACAGCCTGTCCGCGCTCGTTGTGGTCGACGAGGATAACTTTTTCGCGTTCTGGCAACATAATTTCATCGGAGCTGACGATACCGACGAGCTTGTTATTTTCGACGACGGGATAACTGCGGAAACGGTGCTCGTCCATAATGCCCTTGATGTCGCTGAGCAAATCCATTGGGCGGAAGCAAATCGGCTCGGAATGCATAATGCGGCGAATCGGCACGCACTGATTTAAAAGGCGGCCGACGGTGTAGGTGTCGTAGGGCGTAGCGAGCACGAAAATTTTAAGGTTCGCCGCCTCAGCCAGAGCCTCCGCCGCCACGCGACAGCCGCCGGTAACAATCATGCAGGAAATGCCGGAATTTAAAATTTTGCGCAGAGTCGTAACGCTGCGGTCGCCGACGAGCACGATGTCTTTCGGCTTAAGGCTGTTGAGCGTGGTCTCGACGCTGCCCGCCGCGATTTTGATTGAGCCTTCGATAAATTCATTTTCGTCGCCGGCAACGAGAACTTTGGATTCGGTCGCCTGAATGATGTCGCGGTAACGGACGCGCATGTCAACCAGACTTTGCAGGCCGAGTTCGAGGAAATAACGTTTCGCCAAATCGCTGACGGAAACTATGCCAACCAGATCGCCGTTGCTGTCGGTGACGGGCACGGACTGCAGTTCGCTCTTGCGCATGACTTCACCGAGGCGGCGGAGCGTATCGTGCTGGCGAACGACGGTTTTGCATTCCAGCGCTACGTCCTTGACTCGCGGATAAAGGTCAGCAAGAAGCAGCGGCTGTTCCATTTTAAAATATTCCAGCGCGTATTTCGTTTCGTTGTTAATTTTCCCGCAGCGCGCCGGAACTGCGTTGACGCCGAGCGCCTGTTTGAGGTGCGAATAACCAATCGCCGAACAAATCGAATCAGTGTCCGGATTTCTGTGCCCAATAACGTATATGGGCTTGTTGCCTTTGCCTTTCATCAAATCAGCCTCCAAAAAAAATCGATGAACTTCAACAATGCCGAAATTATATCCAAAAATTTTTGCGCTGTCTATTGAAAAATAAATTTTTTTGCGCATTGATAAATTTTCGCAAACGTTATAAAATGGTTATAAATTTTTGGAGAGGCGTGATGATTATGGTGGGAATTGTAGTTGCGTCGCACAGCCGCAGTCTGGCGGAAGGCGTCGTCGAAGTTGCGCGAATGATGGCGCCGGACGTTCCGATTATCGCGGCGGGCGGTATGGACGACGGGAGCACGGGGACGAGCTGCCGGAAAATTATCGGCGCGGTCAAGCAGGTTTATTCTGACGACGGCGTCGCGCTGATTGCGGATATTGGCAGCTCGATTTTGTCGGCGGAAATGGCGGTAGAAATTTTGAAGCGCCCAAACTTGAAAATTGTGGACTGCCCGCTCGTCGAAGGCGCGGTTATCGCGGCGGTTGAATCTAAGCTCGGCAAGACGCTCGCCGAAATTGAAACCAGCGCCATTCGCTCCAGAACCATTCGCAAACTCGCTTAGGCTGTGCGGCGGATTTTTTTGAACGGAATTATTTTTAGGGATTTTTTAAGCGGAATTATTTTTTCAAGGCGCGGTTATCAGTCTGGTAGCGGCGCCATTTGTTTTTGGGCACTAAAAAACGCCGCCAAACCAGCGACGTTCACGGTAGTGGGCACGGGTACCATCGTAGCAAACGCAAAACTAAAAAACGCCGCCTTTCCAGCGACGCTTAAAATTTAGTGGGCAGGGATGGATTCGAACCATCGTAGCAAACGCAACGGATTTACAGTCCGCCCCCTTTAGCCACTCGGGCACCTACCCTTATTGAGTGGAGCCAATACCACTCGTCGTCCCAAAATAACCAAGATACCTTGGAGGGACTTGAACCGTTAATGAGAACTTACAAGAAAAATCTACGTCCCATTCCTGCTTCAACGCGTCCGCTTTTGTCGGAACTACTCACGTTTGATGTAACGCTCCACAGGCTTAAATTTCCCGCTAACGTACGGGTATTTTTATATGACCTTGGAGAGACTTGAACTCCCGACCCTTTGATTCGTAGTCAAATACTCTAATCCAGCTGAGCTACAAGGCCAAAATTTATTTAAAGTTGGTGGATCCACTAGGACTTGAACCTAGGACCGGCCGGTTATGAGCCGGCTGCTCTAACCAACTGAGCTATGGATCCTCAAACCGTCCGGCTTCCAACTTGATGTCAAAAAAATGGAGCGGAAAACGAGGCTCGAACTCGCGACCCCAACCTTGGCAAGGTTGTGCTCTACCACTGAGCTACTTCCGCAAGGAGTATCTGGAGCGGAAAACGAGGCTCGAACTCGCGACCCCCACCTTGGCAAGGTGATGCTCTACCACTGAGCTACTTCCGCGCCCTTATCAGCCAACCTTCATCAACTGACAAGGCGCATTATACTAGCTGCCGGCTGATTTGTCAAGAGAAATTTTTTCAGCTAAACATTGCGGCAAGTTTTTTTTTCGTGTACAATATTGCAAAATCTGCGCGACAGGGAGGAGTTTTTTTTGTCACGTAAAAATAATCGCAGTCCCAACGAAATGCGCTCCGCTACAATCGAGCGCCGCTATCAGATTCACCCCGCAGGCTCCGCATTAATCGAAGTCGGTCAAACGCGCGTCCTCTGCGCCGCAACCGTCGAAGATAAAGTTCCGTACTTTCTTAAGGGCACCGGCACCGGCTGGCTTACCGCTGAATATTCCCTGCTGCCGACCGCCGCCGCCGAAAGAGTTCCGCGCGAACTGAAAAAGCCCAGCGGCCGTACTGCTGAAATTCAGCGGCTTATTGGGCGGGCTCTGCGCAACGTCATGGATTTATCCGCGCTCGGCGAGCGAACTGTTACCGTCGATTGCGACGTGATTCAGGCGGACGGCGGCACGCGTACTGCGGCGATTACCGGCGCGCTCGTGGCTCTCGTTGAGGCGTGCGAAACGATTTACGAAGCTGGCAAAATTTTCCCCGTCAAAGATTTCGTCGCCGCAATTTCAGCTGGCATTTCCGAGACCGGCGAAAAATTTCTCGACCTGGACTACGCCGAAGATTCTTCCGCGCTGGCTGACTGCAACGTTGTCATGACCGGCGCAGGTGAGCTCGTCGAAGTTCAGATTACCGGCGAAAAAAAATCTTTTACCCGCGCAGATTTGAGCGAACTCCTCGACCTGGCTGAAGTCGGTATCAAAAATTTAATTGATATACAAAAAGATGCGCTCGGCTCGCTGAGCTGGCGCGTAGGGAGGATTGGTTGAATGGTTAAAAAAATTGTTATCGCCACGAAAAATCTCGACAAGCTGCGCGAAATGGAAATTGCCTTCGACGGGCTGCCGGTTGAAATTCTTTCGCTGGCGGACATTGACGACTTTCCAGACGCTGTGGAAGACGGCGAGACTTTCGAGGAGAATGCGCGTATTAAGGCGAAATTTTTCAGCGCGCAAACTGGGCTGGCGTGTATAGCTGACGATTCCGGCCTTGAAGTTGCGGCGCTGGACGGAAGGCCTGGCGTTTATTCCGCGCGCTTTGCCGGTTACCACGCGCACGACGTTACCAACAATCAGAAACTGCTTGAGGAACTGGAAAAGGCCGGCGTTACCGAATCTGCCGCCGATTATCGCTGCGCCCTGTGCTACGTCGACACGGACGGCACGGAGGTTACCGCCAGCGGCGTCGTTCACGGCACGATTAAAAATGTTGCGCGCGGCGAAGGTGGTTTTGGCTACGACCCGTATTTTTATCTGGACAATTCAAAAACGATGGCTGAACTCACGCTTGAGGAGAAGGACTCGATAAGCCATCGCGGCGCGGCGCTCAGGCAACTGGTGCCGAAACTGAAGGAGCGATTGCTGTGTATATTGGAATAATCAGCGACACGCACGGCAACTACGATTCTGTCGAAAAAGCCGTCAGTATCGCGCAGAAAATGGATATGTGGCTGCACCTTGGCGACTGCACGCCCGACGCGGAATATCTTCAAAGCCTCGTGAGCGTGCCGGTTTACGGCGTGGCTGGCAACTGCGACTGGCCAATGGGCGACACCTGCTACGAGCGGATTGTTGACGCGGCGGGGCACAAAATTTTCATGACGCACGGTCACAACTACGGCGTCCGCTACACGCAGGAATATATTATGGAGGCCGCCGAATCGCAGGGCGCCGACATTGCGCTCTACGGGCACACGCACATTGTCGATTATCTGATTGGTCCGCCGCTGGTTTTGAACCCAGGCAGTGCCGCCCGCCCCCGCGACGACCAGCGCGGCTCGTTCATGATTGTTGAACTTCACCCGAACGCCGAGCCGAAAGTTACTATCATTCGCTTAAAATAATTTCGAGGAATTTTTATGAAACTGGATTACCACATGCATTTTGAGTACGGCGATTATGATTTTGACTGGGTTGAAAAATTTTTCGACGCGGCAAAATCGCGCGGCCTTGCGGAAATTGGCGTCTCTGAGCATTCCCATACCTTTCCGGAATTTCAGCAGCTGTATTACGACGATTTAATTTTGGACGATTCGGAGGTTGGCACCTTCCAGAAAAGCTGGCTCAAGTCCAACAAGTTCAAGCACACGCTCAAAGATTATTTCGACTTCATGAACGCGCTCAAAAAAAATCACGCCGTGAAAACCGGCATCGAAGTTTGCAATTTTAAAAATCAGGCCGCCGTCAGGGAAATTCTCAGCGCATGGGATTTCGATTATATTATTGGCTCTGTGCACTTTTTAAACGGCTGGGGATACGACGCGGCGAAAATTAAATCCGAGTGGGAGCGCCACGACCTGCGCGAAATTTATGAGCAGTACACGCTCGAAGTCGAAAACCTTGCGGCGTCCGGCAATTACGATATTCTGGGGCACCCGTTCAATATCCGGCTGTTCAATTATTTTCCTGACTTCGACGTTACCGGCTACCTTGAGCGCGCCGCCGCCGCTATGAAAAAGTTTAACCTTGCCGTAGACGTGAATACCGGCACGCTTTACCGCTACCCCGTCCGCGAAATTTCTCCCTGCGCTGAGTTTATGAAAGTCGCCGCCGCGTACGAGCTGCCTATTATTATCACTTCCGACGCGCACCAGCCCGAAGACTGCGGCAATTTCTGCGACGAGGCAATTTCTTACGTGCGGCGCTTCGGCTACGATAAAGTTTTGAGGTTCAACCGCCGCCAGCGCGAATTTGTAGAGCTGGGGTAGTTTGTGTGCCTGACTTTCTTTCTGGCGCAGAAAGAAAGTTACAAAGAAAGACAGGGCCGAGTGACGCCATCCAGGCGTCAGTGCGGCCCGCGGCCCGTCCATGGGCCGCTTCTAAACGCAAAAATATTTCGTTCGCTTAAGTTTTTATTAGTGGTATAATCGATTAAAAAAGGGGGCGTTCTGAAATGAGACAGGTTGGAATTTTTGGCAAGCGCAAGAGCGGCAAATCCGCGCTCATGTACGCGCTGACGAACCACAAAATGAACCGTGAAACCCGCTACAGCGCAATGGAAATCAGCGGCGTGGGAAAAATTATGCTCGTCGATACCGTCGGCGTGGACGTTGAAAAATCTACCGCTGAAAAGTCCGCCGAAAGCCTTGAAGTCGCGCTCATGCTCATTCCGAACGATTCATTTGAGCTGGAACTGGCGTGGCTGAGCAAACTCCGCAAAAGCGGCGCGTCGATTATCGCGGTAGTCAGCCAGGCAGATAAATTTGCGGACGGCGGAAAAAGTCTGGCGGCGGCGGTCACTGAAGTTTCGGGGCTCAAAACGATTTGCGTCAGCGCGAAAACCGGCGCCGGCGTCGAGGAACTTCACGAAGAAATTGTTCAGCGGCTCAGGGGGGATGGCGTTGCTAAAAATTAAATTTATCGCCGCAATTATTTTCGCGATTATTTTCGTCAACAGCGCCGCCGCGCAGGAAAATATGCCTGGGCTCGAAACCAGCTGGTACTGGCTCGCCTCCAACAAAAAGTACAGCAAATTTTTCGCGCCGGAAACCGTTGTCGTTACAAGGCGCGCCACAACCGCCGAAGGCCGCGACGTTCCGACCGAAATTCAGGCGTGGACGAAAACCACTTACACAATCGACGGCGCTAGCGAAACTATCAAAAATTACAATATCGCCGCGATTCTGCCGAATCCCAAAAAACTTTCCTACAGTCTTGCGCTTCTTAAAATTAATCCACAGAACCGAACTCTCCAGTACCTGCGCGAAGACTTTTTTGACGGCGCCGACAGGGTTATCTGGTCTAAGGGCGAGGCGCGCGTTAAGGAAATTAATTCGCAGTCCTTCGACGAAGATTTTTACGCGGCGATTGTCGACGAAGTTTTCAACCTTGGCGAACTCGACCGCAAAAAGGCTAAGGATCGCTGGATTGAACTGTGGACGTTCACCGACACGAAAACCGGCGATACCGTCACGGCGACCGGCGATACCACGACAATGCGAATGCGCGGCGCCAATCTGATTTACTGGCAGTGGCGCGAAACTAAAAATTCCAAAGGGCAGGTTACCGAAATTCAGCTCACGAAAAAAACTGTCAACCTTTCGCAGGGCACCGAGCGCATTGCCGGCGGAAACGTCTGGAGCGCGTCTACGCGCCGCTGGAGCGAGTTCAACGACGAATCCGGCGGGATTTACCACATGATTAAGAGCGACGAGCCCGATTACAAAGGGCTGATTCGCCTTCGCGCGTTCGTCAAGGGCTACCCCAACTGGGTTCACCGCTACGCAATTTCCTGAGGTGCCGCTATGAAAATCTGTGAAATTTGTCCGCACCACTGCCGCCTTGAAACCGGCGAAATTGGCAGGTGCCGCGCGAGGATTAACGACGGCGAAAAAATTTCCGCGCTGAACTACGGCGAAATTACTTCAATCGCGCTGGATCCCATTGAGAAAAAACCGCTCTACAGATTTTTCCCTGGCAGCTGGATTTTGTCCGTCGGCAGCTACGGTTGCAACCTGAACTGCCCTTTCTGCCAGAATTACGAAATTTCCATGGCTGATTCCAGATTCCCGACGCGCAAAACTACGCCGGAAAATCTGGTGAGCTTAGCCGTCGAGCTCAGGGCGCGCGGAAATATTGGCGTCGCCTTCACCTACAACGAACCTTTCATCAGCTACGAATTTGTCCGCGACACGTCCGAACTTCTTCAGCGCGCTGGTTTGAAGTCCGTGCTGGTTACGAACGGAACCGTTGCCAGCGGCGCGCTCAAAAAAATTCTCCCGCTGATTGACGCAATGAACATCGATTTGAAAGGTTTCAGCCAGAAAATTTATGACTTCCTCGGCGGCGATTTCGAGACGGTTAAGAAAACGATTGAGCTTGCCTCGGCAGGCTGTCACGTTGAACTTACCACGCTGATTGTGCCTGGCATGAACGATTCCGAAGAGGAAATGCTGGAAGAGTCGCGCTGGATTGCGAGCGTTTCGCCGGAAATTCCGCTGCATGTTAGCAGATTTTTTCCGCGCTACAAAGTTACCGACAGGCCGCCGACGGACGTTGCGAAAGTTTACAGGCTGGCGGAAGTCGCGCGGCAGAATCTGAAGTACGTTTATACCGGCAACTGCTGAAAAAAATAAACCGGCGGGCGAATGAAACCTGCCGGCTTTTCATTTAGCGGAGAATTGGCGGGATTAGGCGGCAACTTCCTCCTTCATGACATAGCGAATATACATCGGAATTTTTTCAATCGTCTTGTCAAGGCGGGGATTTCTGTGCCAGAGCTTGAAATTGTGGAGTTCCGCTTCGGAGCGACCATTGCGGAAAAATTCGTACACTCCCTTAGAGAAGTCCTGCGAGAAAAGGTAGTACTGTTTTCCGCCCGTCACGAGATAGAAATTAATCTTGTTATTACCCTTAGTGATTGTGATTTTGTTTCTCATGATTTTCTGCCCTCCATAAACTTCCCGATAAATTTCATATATTATATCGTAAAACTTTGCGCGTGTCTATACCCCGCGCCAAAACTTAACCCTGCGATAAAAATTTCTAATCTGCGATTAATTTTTTCCGCCGCAGTTGATTTTTATTTTGCAAAAACGTTGACGCCAAAAATTTTGAAAGGTATAATTGGCGTGGAATTTTAATTTTGGTTTCCCTTTTGCGGTTTACAGGTTCGAGCTTATTTTTTTTGCAGAGGATGAATTTTTTCGCAGCAAGAGTTCAATCGGAAATGTAGGCCGCTTTTTCACAGGTTATTAATTTTAAGGAGGGGTCTGCTATGGCTCAAAACATCAAAATTAGTAGCCCGCTCAACGGAACGTTGATACCGCTAAACGAAATCGACGATCCTGTATTTGCGAGCGGGGCAATGGGGCGGGGCATTGCCGTAAAAAATCCCGAAGGTAAAGTTTACTCGCCGTTCGACGGGGAAATTACCGTTTTCTTCCCGACGAAACACGCTATCGGGCTCAAATCTGATGACGGTGTTGAACTTTTGATTCACGTCGGCATGGATACCGTCAAGCTCGACGGCGAAGGTTTCACGGCGAAGGCGGAGGCTGGCGACAAGGTTAAGCGCGGTCAACTGCTGCTTGAGTTCGACCCCAACGTTATCAAAAAAGCCGGCTATCAGACAACCACGCCGGTCGTCGTTACCAACCACGCGGATTTCGGCGACATCACGTTTGAGCTGAACAACCAGTCGATTACGGCCAAGGCACCGGCTGAAGAATCAAGTTCCGCGCCGGTTGAAAAAGATGCGGACGATTCGCAGTATGACGGTCTGCCGGACGAAGAGCGCGTTGCAAAGCTCATCATGAAATACGTCGGCGGCCCCGATAACGTTCGTACCGCTGAGCACTGCGCGACGCGTCTGCGCCTTATCGTCAACGACAAATCCAAGATTCAGGAAAAGAAAGTCGAAAACATCGAAGGCGTCAAGGGTCAGTTCTTCGCCGCCCAGCAGTACCAGATTATCTGCGGCACCGGCTTCGTCGACAAGGTTACCGAAGAATTTATCAAGCTGAAACCGTCTTTGGCGGGCGGCGGCGGTAAAGAGGCTGCCTATGCCGAAATGAGCCTTATGCAGAAAATTTCCCGCACGCTCGGCGACGTTTTCGTTCCGATTATCCCAGTCCTCGTTGCAACCGGTCTTTTCATGGGCGCTCGCGGCGCGCTTTTGTCCCTCGGCAGTGAATGGGATCCCACCTTCCTGCTCATGACGCAGGTTCTGACTGATACCGCGTTCGCATTCCTGCCGGCGCTGGTCTGCTGGTCGACGATGAATAAATTCGGCGGTACGGCAGTTATCGGTATCGTTCTCGGTCTCATGCTCGTTTTCCCTGGCCTGCCTAACGCGTACGCAGTCGGCGGCGCGGCGCAGGAACTCGCTGACAAAGGTCTTACGTGGGTCGAGGCTTATGCGCTGCCGGAATTTGCCGGTAAAGTCCCGATTCCGCTCGATTTGGGCTTCGTCACAATCCCGCTCGTCGGCTACCAGGGCTCGGTTCTTCCTGCACTTGTTCTCGGTATTTTCGCCGCGAAATTCCAGCAGTGGCTCAAAACTTTCATTCCCGACATGATAGACCTTATCGTTACCCCGTTCCTCACGCTGACCGTTTCCATGGCGCTCGGCTTCCTCGTTGTTGGTCCTATCATGCACGGCCTTGAACAAATCGTCTTCGGCGCCGTCCAAAACTTCCTCACGATTCCGGTTGTTGGTGGTCTCATCATCGGCGGTCTCCAGCAGGTTATCGTTATCTTCGGCGTCCACCACGTCTTCAGCGCGCTGGAAATTTATCTCCTTTCGACGCAGGGTTCCGACCCTTTCAACGCGATTATCACTTGTGCGACGATTGCACAGGGCGGCGCGGCGCTGGCTGTCTCTCTTAAAACCCGCGACGGCAAAAAACGCGCGCTCTACATTTCGTCCACAGTTCCCGCCTTCCTCGGCATTACTGAACCGGCTATCTTCGGTATCAACCTCCGCCTTATGAAACCGTTCGTTTTCGGTTGCGTCGGCGGCGCGGCTGGCGGCGCGATTTCCAGTCTCCTTGGGCTCGCCGGTACTGGTATGGGTATTACCGTTATTCCTGGCATGCTCCTTTACATGAATGGTCAGATTCCTATGTATCTGCTCGTTAATGCGGTTGCGTTCGCGGTCGGCTTCGGCCTCACGTTCACGCTTTACAAATCTGAAGAGTAATTGTTCTACGGCATTTCTTTTTCAGCCGCTCAGAAAAATCTGGGCGGTTTTTTTTTGCAATAAAAATGAGCCGCCCAAATTTCCGGACGACTCCGCGAAAAAATTTCTGTCAGTTAAGGTTCATTTTTTCAGCAACTTCTTTGACGCATTTTTCAAAGGCGCCGCGCCGTGCCCGAAGGTTACTCGTTTTGGAAATAAAATCCTTGCTGGTCGTAGTAAAGTCGATAATCCGCGAGCTGTTGACGTAGTAAGCGTCCAGCTGCACCGTGATACGATTTTTCTGGCGGCTGGACGAATTATTCTGCGTGTCAACGTGTTCGTCAACAATCAGAAACACGACGTTGCCGTAGCCGTTTTCCGCCGCGAAGTCCATCAAATCCTGTTTGTGCGGCGTGTTCTCGCCAATGTCGTAGCGCTCCATCATGAAAATCTGGTAGCGCTCCTGCACGTCGCTGCCCGCCTCGAATTTCTCATCAGTTTTCCTGCCGAAATTTTTCCGAACGATTTTGTAGTAGTCATCGGTTTTAAATTCCGCGCCGCCGATAATCACAACTTTCGTACTGCGACTATAGGATTTCTCAGCCGCCGCGCAAATCGTTGCCGCGCTCAGCACCAAAACCGCCAGCATGACACTTAAAATTTTCTTCAAAGCTATCGCCTCCCAAAACATTTTGCAATAAAGCGCCGCCAATGTCAATATCGACAAAATCCGCGCGCTGTGTTATATTACCGGCGAGGTGATTTCAGTGAAGTTAATCGTTACCGTCGTCGGCAGGGACAGGATTGGCATTATCGCCGCCGTCACCAAAATTCTCGCCGACAACGAAGTCAACATTCTCAGCATAAACCAGAACATTCTCGACGGCTTTTTTAATATGATTCTGTTCGCTGAGGCGAATGAAAATAAAATCCGGCTCGTTGACCTTCAGGCGGCACTTAAGGCGCAGGGCGAGGAAATTGGCGTCGAAATTAAAACGCAGCACCAGGATATTTTCGACGTTATGCATAAAATTTAGGAGGTTATTCGTTTGGAAAAATACAATCCCAGGCAGATTGAAAGCAAGTGGCAGGAAGTTTGGAACGCGCCGGATTATTATCGCACGGTTGAAGATTCGTCGCGGAAAAAATATTACGCGCTGGAAATGTTCCCGTATCCTTCTGGCAATTTGCACATGGGGCACGTCAGAAACTATTCGATTGGCGATGTCGTCGCGCGGTACCGCATGATGGCGGGCTACAACGTCCTTCACCCTATGGGCTTCGACGCCTTTGGAATGCCGGCGGAAAATGCGGCGATTTCTCACGGCGTTAAGCCTGGCGACTGGACTTTCGCGAACATAAAAAAGATGATTGGTCAGCAGAAAGCCATGGGGCTCGCTTACGACTGGGAGCGCGAAGTTGAAACCTGCCGCGAAGATTATTACCGCTGGACGCAGTGGCTGTTCCAACTTTTCTACAAGCGCGGCTTAGCCTACAAAAAAGAAGCGGCTGTCAACTGGTGCGATACCTGCGGCACGGTGCTTGCGAATGAGCAGGTTATCGACGGCAAATGCTGGCGCTGCGACCACGAAGTTCATAAAAAAAATCTCGCGCAGTGGTTTTTCAAAATCACGGATTACGCGGACGAACTTTTGAAGGACCTCGACAAGCTGACGGGCTGGCCGGAACGCGTCAAGACGATGCAGGAAAACTGGATTGGGCGGAGCGAAGGTTTGGAACTGACGCTCGACGTGCCGGAACTCGGCGAAAAAGTTTCCGTATACACGACGCGCCCCGACACTTCCTTTGGTATAACATTTCTGGCATTGGCGCCGGAACATCCGCTCGTTGAAAAAATCTGCGCGGTAAGTCCAAAGGCGGCTGAAATTCATAAATTCTGCGAAAAAGTTAAGCAGCAGTCCGATATTGAGCGCACCTCCAGCGAGTCCGAGAAGGAAGGAATTTTCACCGGCATTTATTGCGTCAATCCTTTCAACGGCTACCGCGCGCAGATTTGGGTTACGAACTATGTCGTTTATGAATACGGCACCGGCGCGGTTATGGGCGTGCCTTCAGGCGACCAGCGCGACTGGATGTTCGCCAAAAAGTATGGGCTCGAAATTATTCTGACGCTCCAGCCAAAAGGTACAACGCTCAAGCTCGAAGAAATGTCCGCCGCGTACACCGAAAAGGAAGGCGAGCTCGTCAATTCCGGCAAGTTCACCGGCATGGAATTTCACGCGGGCTTCAACGCGATTATGGACGAGGCGGAAAAGCTCGGCTTCGGCAAACGCAAGGTCAACTACAAACTGCGCGACTGGCTGATTTCCCGCCAGCGCTACTGGGGGGCGCCAATCCCCGTTATTTACTGCGACCACTGCGGCGAAGTTTTAGTTCCCGAAGAAGATTTGCCGGTACTGCTACCCGACGACGTTGAGTTCAAACAGGGCGCGCTCAGCCCGCTCTCTACCAGCAAAAAGTTCAACGATGTGAAGTGCCCGAAGTGCGGTAGGAAGGCGCGCCGCGAAACTGACACGATGGATACTTTTATCTGTTCGTCGTGGTACTACCTGCGCTACGCCGACCCGCACAACGATAAGGCGCCGTTCAGCCGCGAAAAAGTCAACTACTGGAACCCCGTCGACCAGTACATTGGCGGAATTGAGCACGCGATTTTGCACCTGCTCTACTCCAGATTTTTTACGAAAGTCCTGCGCGACGCCGGTCTCCTCGACTTCGACGAACCGTTCACGAATCTTTTGACGCAGGGCATGGTTATCAAGGACGGCGCCAAAATGTCCAAATCCCTCGGCAACGTCGTTTCGCCCGAAGAAATTATCGACAAGTACGGCGCAGATACCGCGCGCCTGTTCATTCTGTTCGCCGCGCCCGTCGAAAAGGATTTGGAATGGAGCGACAAGGGCGTTGAAGGCTCGTTCAGGTTCCTCAACCGCGTCTGGCGCATTCTCGGAATTTTTGAAGACGCTGTCAAAGCCGGCGCCGACAGCTACGACCCCGAAACTCTTACCGACGAGGAAAAGATTTTCCGCCGCGCGATTCACCGTACCGCGAAAAAAGTCACCGAAGATCTGCGCGATAAATTTGCGTTCAACACGGCAATCAGCGCGCTCATGGAACTCGTCAACGCCGCGCACAATTTCCAGGACAAAGAAATTAATCCCAGCCTCGCGCGGGAATTTGCCAGCAGTCTGCTCAGAATGCTCGCGCCGTTCGTGCCCCATATCACCGCCGAACTCTGGAGCAGATTTTTTGAAGGCGACGTGCACAAGCAAAGCTGGGTTACTTACGACGAAAGCGCTATCGCTGAAGAAACCGTGGAAATCGTCGTGCAAATTAACGGCAAAGTTCGCGAACGCGTCAGCGTGGCGACGAATCTCAGCAAGGCGGAACTGGAAAAACTGGCGCCGACTCTCCCGCGTATTCAGGAACTCACCGCCGGTAAACAAATCGTGAAGATTATCGCCGTGCCGAACAAACTCGTAAACGTCGTAGTCAAATAAATTTTCCCGCTGAAAAAATCAGAGCCGATGCGCAGTGCACCGGCTTTTTTTTATTTCAGATGTCCGTGAAATGTCTGGCGGCGTTGTAATTTTTCTTCACGGCGTCTGGAAATTCGCCGAAAAAATATTTCTCCAGCAAATCCCAAATCTGCGCGCTGGTAAAATCCTTTGCGTAAAGGTAGCTGAGCATTTCCACCGAAAGTCTGTGGCGGTCGGCAATGTCTTCAAGAATGTGGTTGCGGTACTTCGCGCGGTTCCTCAAAATATTTTGCAGGTTCTCAATCTGCATGATGTGAATGTAAAGCTGCGTGTCCTCGCCGCCGGTCACTTCAAAAGAAAGTACGCCCAGCGCCTCCAAAATTCCCAGCACAATCGTATACGCCTTCGCGTCATTGCTGAGAGAATTTTTCAGATAGAAATTGCCGCCGCTGGTATTCGCCGCGATGTCCTTAAAAACTTTGTCGAGCCAGGCGAAATATCTGCGCATGCCGAAATTGAAACGGTAGTCCGTGCGGCTGTTCGGGCAGAAATTTTTAGCGAAAAGCGCCCTGAAGCCGGTCGAAAAATCTGTCGCGTAGGTCTCGACGGAAGCAATAAGAATTTCGCTGAGATTCTGCGCCGCGTAATCCGCAATTTTCAGCTGACCGGCGAACGCCGCCGCCACGTTTTCCACAGCGATATATTTTGCATTGGCGCTGCGAAAGATTCTGGCAGGCGCGCTGCCAAATCTGTTTAAGGTTGACGAGGCAGATATTTTTCGCGCGGTTCTGCCGGTAAATTTCGCAGAGCTTTTTAATGACTTCAAAAATCTGGTAGAGTTTTATCGTCGAGAGCCCGTGCAGGTGGTTTATGTACTTGAAATCGTTTTTGCTGTAGTGGTAGCGGGCGACGCCGTGGAGGTTATTTTTGCGGGCGGCGCGGCCAATTTCCTGCACGTAATCGCAGACGTTGCCGGTCGGCGCGTAGTGCAAAACAATTTCGATATCGTTGCCCATACCGAAAGCCTTGGTTGCCAGCATGACAAATTTTTTGCCGCTGCGGACGGCGCGTTGTAAATCGTCGAATTTCAAAATATCGTGGAGCACGCCCTGCCCGCCTTGAATGGGGCTGCGGTCAATTTCAATTTCGATATCGCCGCGTTTGAGTTCGCCAAAGTAGCGAATTGGATCGACGGTTTCTTCGTACATGTTCTCGAAGCCCTGAAAAATCATCGTGGCGGTGAAAGTTGCGATAACGAAGGCGTGCCCCCTGCGCTCACGCTGATTTTTTTGCAGGCGCCGAATGTGGTCACCGAGGTACGGGCGGAACTGCTTGCCCCAGGTCGTGACGATATGCGCCACGATAAGTCCCAGCGTCCGCGCGCCTATCAGCTGTTCCACGTCGCTGCGCGCAAGGAGCGTTTCCGGCGAAATGTACAGGATATTGACTTCGTCGGCGGAAATTTTCTGCACGATTTGCTGGCGGATTAGCGGCGAAATGACAATAGTGAACAGCTGAAATTTTTCTGCGAGCCAGAGTGCTGGAAACTGGAAAATCAGCGATTTGCCCGCGCTGTCGTAGCCCCAGATTTTCTTCAGGAACGCCAGATTTTCCGGCTGGCTCTGAAACGGCGTGTAAACTTCTTCGCGCGGCACGAGATAAATTTCAAGCGGCGCGTCGAAAATAATTTTCCGCACAAGGCAGACGAAATCCGATTCGTCGTTCAGCTCAAAAAAATCCTGCGCGACGCCTTCATTCACTGAAAAACTGTCCGCCGCGTCGAATAGATCGATAAACCGAACGCTGAAATTTTCCGCAGCGGTTTCGTCGTTATACACGCCAACCAGAATGCCGCCGCGTTTCCTGAGACCGGTGAAAATTTTTTCGAGATTACCTATCCCTGCCCTGCTCAATTTCCGGCTCGCTGAAATGCTCCAGCAGATTCGCCAGCGTACCGGCGCTGAATTTGCTTTCAATCGGGTATTGCGAAATGTACAGGTTGTTGTTGAGCATGAAAATTTCGTCGAACTGCGCGGCGAGAAAATCTTTGAGCAGGAGAAATTCCTCGTACGTGAAATTTTTTCTGCCAGCGCTTACGGCGGCGTTGAAATATTTCAGCGGATTGGCGGCGGCGGCTTCAAGGTCTTCAGCCAAATCGCTCGGAATGCCCTTGAGTACCGCGACAAAATTTTCGCCGGTCGGAATTTTCGCCAGCACACTTTGAACGTATTTTTCAAACATCGCCGCGCTCCTATCTCAAAAAATTTTTCAGATTCCGGCTGTACTTCGGGTGTAGGAGTTTACGAATCGCTCTGGCTTCAATCTGGCGAATGCGTTCGCGCGTCAAGCCGTACTTGCCGCCGACTTTTTCCAGCGTCCACGGCTCGTCGTCGACAAAACCGGCGCGCAGTTTTAAAACTTCCTTTTCGCGCGGCGTCAAAACGTTAAGCGCCAGTTCAAGTTGAAAACGCAAATCCTGCTGCTCGCAAATTTCCTCGACAGATTCTGTTTCCGCCGGAATGAAATCTTTAAGCGTCGAATCGCCGTTGTCATTAACCGGCGTGTCCAGCGAAGTCATTCGGAAAATATTTTCTTTCAGCCAGAGGAGTTTGCGCGTCCGTTTTTAAAAAGCAGTTGCCACGCCGCTTTGGAAATTTTGCTGAGCGTCTCCATAATGTGCGCCGGCGGGCAAATCATGAAACCGAAATCTGCAATCGCGCGGCGAGCTGCCCGACCAGCCCGACATTTTTCGCGAAAAAGTCCTGATTAGACTGCGCGTCGCCCAGGGAAATTAATTCTTCGTTCGACAGCTTAATTTCCTTTTTGTCGCGCGTAAAAGTTTTCGGCTGCTTTGGCGCTGAAGTTTGCGGCAGCGGAATTTTTTCATCCACCATTTCCACGCCAAATTTCGTTCATAAAATCACCCCGCCTATTTTAAAATTTCCAGCTGAAAAATTCCGGAAAAACCTTGCCAAGTGGAAAGCGTTTGTGATATAATGCGCGGCGTTGAAAAACACACGGGGCGGAGCGTCGGCCTGTGCCGAAAGGTTTGACGGCGCGTTAAATGTCCCGCGAAAGCTTGAACAGGAGGAATTTTCAAATGGCAGTTATCTCAATGAAACAGCTCCTTGAAGCCGGCGTGCACTTCGGGCACCAGACTCGCCGCTGGAATCCGAAAATGGCAAAATACATTTTCACGGAGCGCAACGGAATTTACATCATCGACCTGCAGAAAACCGTTAAGAAAGTCGACGACGCCTATGCATTTGTGCGCAGCGTGGCGGAGGAAGGCAAGACGGTACTTTTCGTCGGAACCAAAAAACAGGCGCAGGAAGCCGTTAAGGAAGAGGCGATTCGCGCGGGACAGTTTTTCGTAAACGAACGCTGGCTCGGCGGAATGCTCACCAACTTCCAGACGATTCAAAAGCGTATCCGTCGGCTCAAGGAACTCGAAGGAATGCAGGCGGACGGTACTTTCGACGTGCTGACGAAAAAGGAAGTCATGCAGCTCAAGCACGAAATGGCGCGGCTCGAAAAATATCTCGGCGGCATTAAGGAAATGAACAAACTGCCTGGCGCGCTCTTTGTCGTTGACCCGCGCAAGGAACGCATTGCCGTCGCGGAAGCCCGCAAGCTCAACATTCCTATCGTCGCTATCGTCGACACGAACTGCGACCCCGACGAAATTGATTACGTTATCCCTGGCAACGACGACGCGATTCGCGCGGTAAAACTCCTCACGGCGCGCATGGCTGACGCAGTTATCGAGGGCAACCAGGGCGAAGGCGGCGCCGTCGATTCTACTTCCGCCGCTGACTATTCTGAGGAAAATTATCCTGAGGAAGACTTCAGCGCCAAAGACGACGAGCAGGAACAGGAATAATTTTGGAGGTTTTTCATAAATGGCAAACATCACTGCGGCTATGGTTAAGGACCTGCGCGAAAGAAGCGGCGCGGGCATGATGGACTGCAAAAAGGCGCTGGCGGAAACCGGCGGCGATATGCAGAAGGCGATTGATTACCTGCGCGAAAAAGGTATAGCTAAGGCGGCGAAAAAATCCGGTCGCATTGCGGCTGAAGGCGCCTGCTCTGCTTTCGTTACGCCCGACGGAAAAATCGGCGCGCTCGTCGAAATTAACTGCGAGACTGACTTCACCGCCAGCAATTCAGATTTCCGCGCGCTCGTCAAGAAAGTCACGGAGCATATCGCTAAGACCAACCCCGCCGACCTCAACGCGCTCAACGCCAGCAAAATCGAAGGCAAAAAGACCGTCGCTGACCTCGTGACTGAGGCTACCGCAACTATCGGCGAAAAAATTTCCGTGCGCCGCTTCGTCCGCTACGAAACTAACGGCAAAGTCGTCAGCTATATTCATATGGGCGGCAAAATCGGCGTGCTCGTTGCCCTCGACGGCGGCTCCGACGAACTCGGCAAGGATATCGCTATGCAAATCGCCGCGTCCAATCCTTCCGCTATCGACCGCGCCAGCGTTGACGCCGCTGAACTCGAACACGAAAAGGAAGTCCTCCGCAAGCAGGCTCTCGAAGAAGGCAAGCCCGAAAAAATCGTCGACAAAATGGTCGAAGGGCGCATTAACAAATTCTATAAGGAAGTCTGCCTCGTCGAACAGATTTTCGTCAAGGATACCGAAAAAACAGTGCAGGACGTTCTCGGCAAGGTTAAGGTGCTCAACTTTACGCGCTATCAGCTCGGCGAAGGCATCGAGAAAAAGCAGGAAGATTTCGCCGCCGAAGTCGCTGCTCAGCTCAAGTAAGCTTTAAATTAAACATCAGCATTTCTTTCTGGTGCAGAAAGAAACGCTGGCAAAGAAAGACAGCCCGCTGCGTCAACATCACGTTGCCGACGCGGGCGGCGCCCCATCCATGGGGCGCCTCTTTTTTTATTGCAAACGATACTTTAAACGCAACCGATTTATTGACTTATTTTTTGCCCAGCGCGACACTTTGCGGAACGGTTGTTTCTTTGTCGTAGCAGGCAAATGCGCTGTCTACCAAATCTTTGTCCGGCGCCGACGTGAACGCGCTGACGACTGGCACGATTATCATTCCAGCCAGCATTGCGATTGCGCCGCTGTTTATCGGCGACTGCATTATCGCGGGGAACTCCGGCCGAATCAGCATGTTCGCTGTCATCAATGCCGTCGCGAAGATAAAGCAAGCCCAGCACGAAGCCGTTGTGACTTTTTTGGAGTAGAGCGAGAACATGAACGGCGCCAAAAACGCGCCAGCCATCGCGCCCCACGAAATTCCCATGAGCTGCGCGATAAAGTTCACCGAGCTTGTGTACTGCACCAGCGCCAGCACCGCCGAAATTGCGATAAACACCACGATTAAAATTCGCATTAGCAGAACCTGCCGCGCCTGGCTCATATTTTTCACGAGCGCGCCGCAAATCAGGTCTATCGTCAGCGTCGAGCTTGACGCGATTACCAGCGAAGACAGCGTTGACATTGACGCCGAAAGCACTAAAATTACTACCAGCGCTATCATTCCGCTTGAAAGGCCGGAAAGCATTGTCGGGATTATCGAGTCGAAGCCGAAAGCTTTTATGTCGATTTGGTC
The DNA here is from genome assembly GCA_905234175.1 of uncultured Selenomonadaceae bacterium. Lineage (GTDB taxonomy): Bacteria > Bacillota > Negativicutes > Selenomonadales > Selenomonadaceae > Quinella. The sequence continues at coordinate 149,217 of CAJOGX010000003.1, forward strand.
GGAAAATAATCTGCCGAAGCCTCCCAGAAAATAGCAGCCGCCCGCCACGACGAACGCGAACATCGTTGAAATTATCGTGCCCTTCTGGATTGCCTGTTCGTTTTTTATCGCGTAGAATTTCTGAACCATTTGCGGCAGCCCCCACGTTCCCAGCGAAGTCAGAATTACCACGAACAGCAGATTCAGCGGGTCGGGGCCGAAGAATGACGCGAAAATTCCTGGCGTCGTTGCAACGCTCTCATCAGTCACGCGCGCCAGTCCGTCCAGCGCCGTCATGAAGCCGCCTTTCGATTCAAGTACCGCGTAGATTACCGCGCAGATTCCGACGAGCATTACCATTCCCTGAATGAAGTCGTTAATCGCCGTCGCCATGTAGCCGCCCGCCACGACGTAAATCGCCGTCAGCACCGCCATTGCCAGAATGCAAATCGAATAATTTATTCCGAACGCCATTCCGAAAAGCCGCGAAAGTCCGTTGTACAGCGACGCCGTGTACGGTATCATAAAAATAAAAATTATGATTGACGCGCCGATTTTCAAGGCGTTGGAGCCGAAGCGCTTGCCGAAAAACTGCGGCATCGTCGCCGAATCCAAATGCTGGCTCATGATTCGCGTCCGCCGCCCCAAAATGAACCACGCCATAAGCGAGCCAATCAGCGCGTTGCCAATTCCTGCCCACGTCGCCGCAATTCCGTACCGCCAGCCGAATTGTCCCGCGTAGCCGACGAACACGACCGCCGAAAAATAACTCGTGCCGTACGCAAACGCCGTCAGCCACGGTCCCACGCTCCGCCCGCCTAATACAAATCCGTCCACGTCCGTCGCGTGTCGGCGGCAGTACAAGCCGATTCCGATTAACACCGCGAAATATACGACCAGTAACGCTACTTTCAAATTTATTACCTCCTGGAGTGATTTTATGATTATCGACATGCACACGCACGTTTTCCCCGACAAAATCGCCGCCGCCGTTATCGACAAGCTCAGCCACATGAGCCGCGCCCGCGCCTTCACCGACGGCTCGATTCACGCGCTGATTGAGTCAATGAAAAATTCCGGCGTCGATAAATCCGTTGTCCTGCCCGTCGCTACGAACACTCATCAAGTCGAGAAGGTCAACGATTCCGCCGCCGCGCTCACTGAAAAATTCAGCGTGCAGGGAATTATTTCTTTCGCGTGCATTCACCCAGACTACGAAAATTTTCGCGCAGAACTCAGCCGCGTCAAAAGTCTCGGACTCAGGGGCGTCAAGATTCACCCGATTTATCAGGGCGTCGACATTGACGATAAAAAATTTCTGCGCATTCTCGACCGCGCCGCCGAACTCGATTTGATTGTGGTAACTCACGCGGGACTTGATATTGGTTTCCCTGGCGTTGAGCACTGCTCGCCGAAAATGATTCGCCGCGTCGTCGAAACGATTGGCGATTTCAAATTTATTCTGGCGCATATGGGCGGCTGGAAAAACTGGAACGAAGTCGCTGAGGAGCTCGCCGGTACGAATGTTTTTATCGACACGGCTTTTTCTACCGACAAAATTCCCGCGCGAAGTGATTTCCACTGGGACGCCGCCGATTTGAATTTGTTGGACGCCGCCGGTTTCATGACGCTTTACAAAATTTTCGGCGCGGATAAAATTTTATTTGGAACCGACAGCCCGTGGAGTTCTCCCGCCGAATCGATTGACTTCATTCAAAATCTGCCGCTGAGCGCCGCCGAAAAAAATAAAATTCTCGGCGGCAATGCCGAAAATCTTTTGGGGTGACGCGCTATGATTTTTCAAGTTGAAGTGGCGGAGTTTATCGCCACAAATTCATATTTCTACGTCGACGATGAAACCAATGCCGGCTTTCTGATTGACCCTGGCGCTGAGGCTGAAAAACTTTTGCATATTATTGCTGAGAAAAATTTTACGATTGAAAAAATCCTGCTGACGCACGGGCACTGCGACCACATGGGCGCCGCCGAAAAAATTCATCGCGAGCTTAACATTCCAATTTGTATGCAGAAAAACGGGCGCGCCTACGCTGAAAATCCCACGTGGAATTTGTCACGCGCCTTCGGAACTGAAATAATCCTGCGCGACGTGACTTACCTCGACGATTTCAGCGAAATAATTCTGGCGGCGAATAAAAATTTCCGGCTGGAACTTATTCCGGTTGCGGGGCACACGACGGACGGCGCGGCGTACTACAGCGAACTTGACGGCGTTGCATTTGTAGGCGACTCGATTTTTCTGGGGAGTTTTGGGCGGACGGATTTTTATGGCGGCGATGAACAGACTTTGTTCGCCGAGCTCAGGAGTAAAATTCTGACGCTGCCCGACGAAACAATTTTGCTGTCTGGACACACGCCGCCAACTACCGTCGGTGAAGAAAAAACCCGCCCGTGGTTTAAAATTTAAACTTCAGCAATTTCTTCCTGCGTAAGTGATTTGAGCCCCTTGCCGTTCAAAAGCGCTTCTGCCTTTTTCGTATCGGTGACGCGGAAAATCATGTACGCATTTTTTTTGCCCGCGAAGGCGTACATGTACTCGATATTGACTTCGGATTCGGTGAACGCGCGGAGAATTTTATCGAGGCTGCCGGTCTCGTCGGAAACCGCGTAGATTAAAACCGGCGTGAAAGTCGCGACGAAATTTTCTTCTTTGAGGACGCTGGTGGCTTCGTAAACGTCGTTGACAATCATGCGGACGATACCGAAATCGTTTGTATCGGCCAGCGACAGCGCGCGAATGTTGACGCCGCCTTTGGCCAGTGCCTGAGTCATTTTGTTAAGGGTGCCAGGTTTATTTTCGAGGAACACGGAAACTTGATTGACGCTCATTAAAATCGCCTCCTAAATTTTGCGCTTGTCGATAACGCGAACGGCCTTGCCCTCGCTGCGGGTGATAGTTTTGGGATTAACGAGCGTAACCTTCGCCTTGATTCCGAGCATAGCGCGCAGGCCGTCTTCGAGAACTTTGCGGCGCGCCTGAATTTCGCCAACGTTATCGGTGAACATGTCGGGCGTCATTTCGACGTTAATATCAAACGTGTCGGTGTTGTTCACGCGGTCGACGATGATTTGGTAATTCGCCGCGTAGCCGTTGTTGAGCAGGACGGTTTCAATCTGGCTGGGGAAGACGTTGACGCCGCGAATGATGAGCATATCGTCGGAGCGACCGCGCGGTTTAGTCATGCGCACATGAGTTCTGCCGCAGGAACATTTTTCGCGGGTGAGCGTGCAGATGTCGCGGGTGCGGTAGCGCAGGAGCGGGAAAGCTTCCTTGTCGAGCGACGTGAAAACCAGTTCGCCCTGCGTGCCTTCTGGCAAAACTTCGCCTGTATCGGGGTCGATAATTTCAGCGATGAAATGATCTTCGTTGATATGCATGCCGTGCTGTTCGGAGCATTCAAACGAAACGCCAGGGCCGGAAATTTCCGTGAGCCCGTAAATGTCGTAAGCTTTAATTCCGAGAGTTTTTTCAATATCGCGGCGCATTTCCTCAGACCACGCTTCGGCGCCGAAAATGCCGGCTTTGAGCGGAATCTGTTCGGGCGTCAGACCCATTTCCTTCATGGTTTCGCCAAGGTAAGCGGCGTAGCTCGGCGTGCAGCAGAGAATTGTGGCGCTCAAATCCATGATAAACATAATCTGGCGCTCGGTGTTGCCGGAGCTGGCGGGAATCGTCAGACAGCCGACTTTGTGCGAACCGCCGTTCAGACCAGGACCGCCGGTAAAAAGACCGTAGCCGTAGGAAACCTGGCAAACGTCCTCGTTCGTACCGCCAGCCGCCACGATAGCGCGCGCGCAGCACTCTTCCCAAACGTCAATGTCGTGCTGAGTGTAAAACGCCACGACGCGCTTGCCGGTTGTGCCCGAAGTCGACTGGATTCGCACGCAGTCTTTTAAAGGGCGCGCCAGCAAACCGTACGGGTACGCCGCCTTCAAGTCCGCCTTGGAAAGGAACGGCAGCTTGTGCAGGTCGTCCACCGATTTTATATCGTCCGGCGTCAGATTTTTTTCCTGCATTTTCGCGCGGTAGTACGGCACATTCTCCCAGACATTTTTTACCTGCGCGAGAAGTTTTTCGTTCTGCAGCGCCAAAATTTTTTCACGCGGCGCGCATTCGAGTTCTTCCTGAAAATAACGCTCCATAAATTTGCCTCACTTCCAAATTACAAAAAATTAATACCGCGCGTATTATATTTCATGTTTCCGCATAATTCAAGTTTTTTTGGGGAATTGCTTAAACGCCGCGAAAAGTGTACAATATTTGAAAAATCGAGGTGAAAATTTTGAGTGAAAATATTTTCGGCGAAATTCCGCTGAAGACCTGGCGCTGGCTCGGCGTCAATAATGTCAGGGCTACAACGCCCGCCGTGGAAAAAGTTTTCAACGTGGCGGACGGCGATACTAAAAAAATTTCTGACGTGAATTTATCTCCCGAATCTGCCGCGCGAAAAATTAAAATCACCGTCGGCAAATCCGCGCGCGTGGAATTTACTGCCGTCGACCTGGGCAGCGGCGATTTTTCTGCTGACGTGGAAATTATTCTGGCGGGCGACGATTCTGCGGCGGAAATCGAGTCTGTCTACTTCGGCGACGGAAAACGGCGGCTCGACTTCAACTACGTCATTCGCCAGCGCGGTCTTCGTACCGATGCCAAAATGAATGTGCGCGGCGCTTTAAGCGGCAACTGCGACAAAATTTTTCGCGGCACGTTAGATTTTCAGCGCGGCGCTAAAGGTTCCGTCGGGCGCGAACTCGAAGAAGTCGTGATTCTTTCCGAAGGCACCCGCAACCGCTCCGTTCCGCTCATGCTTTCCGGCGAAGACGACGTTGACGGGCACCACGCCGTTAGCATTGGGCGCCTCGACGAGGAGAAAATTTTTTACCTGATGAGTCGCGGGCTCGATAAGGCCGAAGCCGAAAGATTAATCGTCGAAGCCGCGTTCAATCCCGTGGTTGAGAAAATCGCCGATGAAAATCTCCGCGCTGAAATTGCCGCCGAAATTCAAAGGAGGCTTTCCGATGGCTGACAGAAATTTTTTGCGGGACTTCCCTATTTTCCACGGCAACCCGCCCGCCTACCTTGACAACAGCGCCACCACGCAGAAGCCCGACGCCGTCGTCCGCGCGATTTGCGGCTACTACGGCGGCTGCAACGCCAACCCCCACCGCGGCGTTTACGACTGGAGCGTCAAGGCGACCAAAATTTACGAGACCGCCCGCGCCAGCGTTCAGAAATTTATCAACGCCAAATCGCCCGCCGAAATTATTTTCACCAAGAACGCCACCGAGTCGCTGAACCTCGTCGCTTACAGTTACGGGCTGGCGAATCTCAAAGCCGACGACGAAATTTTAATTACAATCAGCGAGCACCATTCAAATCTTGTGCCGTGGCAGATGGTTGCGAAGAAAACCGGCGCCACGCTGAATTATATTTATCTCGCGCGGGACGGGAATTTATCTGACGCGGAAATTTCGGCTAAGCTCACGCGGCGCACGAAAATTTTAGCCGTGACACAGGTTTCCAACGTGCTCGGTCTGATTAACGACGTGAAAACTCTGGCGGCGAAGGCTCACGAAGTCGGCGCGGTTATAGTGGTCGACGGCGCGCAGTCCGTACCGCACATTCCCGTTGACGTGCAGGATTTGGACGCGGATTTCCTGGCTTTTTCCGGTCACAAAATGCTGGGGCCAATGGGTATCGGCGTGCTCTACGGCAAAAAAAATCTGCTGGAAGAAATGCCCCCGTTCCTCAGCGGCGGCGATATGATTGAGTACGTCGAGGAACAGGATACGACTTTCGCGGAACTGCCAAATAAATTCGAGGCGGGCACGCAGAACGTTGGCGGCGCGGCTGGGCTTAGCGCGGCGATTGACTACATTCAGAAAATCGGCTTCGACGAAATTGCACGCGTTGAAAAAAATCTCACGGCGCTTGCGATTGGCGCGCTGAAAAAACTTCCTTACGTCGAACTTTACGGCTGCGATTCCGAGCGCGGCAACAAAATCGGTATCGTGACTTTCAACATTCGCGGCGCCCACCCGCACGACGTGGCGACGATTCTTGACGCGGAAGGCGTGGCGATTCGCGCGGGGCACCACTGCGCTCAGCCGCTCATGAAATACATTGGACAGAACGCGACCTGCCGCGCCAGCTTTTACTTTTACAACACGATTGAGGACGTTGGGCGGCTCGTCGACGCCGTTGCCAAAGTCCGCAAGGTCATGCACCTTGATTAAATACATGCAGGCAGCTCGGAAAGGACAGGTCAAATGTTAGAAGAAATTTACACTGAACTGCTCGCCGAACACAGCCAGTCAGCGGAAAACCGGCGCGCGCTCGAAAATCCCACGCTGAAAGAGCACGGGCACAATCCAACCTGCGGCGACGACATTACGCTGGAGCTGGAAATTTCCGGCGGCGTGATTAAGGACGCGGCGTTCACCGGCGGCGGCTGCGCGATTTCTCAGGCGTCAACCGATATGATGATTGAACTCATGCGCGGCAAAAGCGTCGACGAGGCTAAGAAACTCGCGGAACTTTTTATCGCAATGATTAAGGGCGAAGTGACTGACGACGCCGAATTGGAACAGCTCGACGAGGCGATTTCGCTCAAAAATATTTCCAACATGCCCGCGCGAGTCAAATGCGCAACGCTCGCCTGGCACACGCTCGATACCGCGCTGGCGAAGGCTTGAGGTGAGACCGTGGACATCGATTCGCTTTACACAAAATACAAGGCCGCGAAAAATCCCGACGAACTTGGCGCGTGTATCGCTGAGGCGCTCAGGCTTCGCAGTAAAATTTCTGAGCCGCCGAATACGCTGCGCGAAATGGTTCATCGCGGGGACGTTCTGGATTATCTGACGCTGAAGGCGCTTGGCAATGGCGACGGCGAAACCGCTAAATTTTTCGCGTACGAAAGCGCGCACTACCTTCAGAATTTGCCGAAGCATTCCTTTCTGACGGAATATCTGCTGGCGCGCGCGAATTATCAGACCGGCGACTATGCGCGGGCGGCGAAATTTTTTGCGCTGTATGACATGTACCGTGCGCGAGGCTGGGACGACGTTGACGAGCTCAGCTTTTTCTACCGCGCGAACTGTCTGGCCATTCTGGGGCGGCTTGGCGACGCGCTGAAAATTTACGCGGTTGCTCTGCAGACAAAATCTGACTTCCCCGAAGCCAAAATGAATTTTCAAACCGTGCGCAGCGGTACGGCGGCAAATCTGATTCTCGAAGTTTCAAGTCTGTGGAACATCGACGATTTCTGGGACGTGCCGATTTTTATCAACGCGCGCGACCGGCTGGGCGTCATGAAAAAGCTCCTCGACTGGCTCCTTGACGCCGGTTACCGCAACGTTGTGATCCTCGACAACGATTCGACGTACCCGCCGCTGCTCGAATATTATTCCGAACTCGAAAAAAATCCGCGCGTGAAAATTATTACGCTCGGCGAAAATTTCGGCTACAAGGCGCTATGGCGCTCGAAAGTTCTTGAGTACCTGCACATTGCCACGCCCTACGTTTACACCGACCCCGACGTTGTGCCGGCTGAAAACTGCCCGAAAGATATTGTGCGGCGGCTCTACGAAATTCTCAGCGCCCACCACGAAATTCGCAAGGTCGGGCTCGGACTCATTTGGGAGGACATAACTTTTTACGACAAAAAATACTGGCAGGAGCAGGAGGCGGACTTTTACGCGCGCGGAAATTTGGGTGGCGGCCTAGCTTATGCGAACGTCGACACAACTTTTGCGCTGTATTCAAACCTGCGCAGTTACAGCCTGCGTTTTTCGCTGCGCACCGTCGGAGATTCGCGCGCCCGCCATTTGCCGTGGTATTTTGACTATGACAACCTGCCGGAAGACGAAAAATATTACCTCGACCACGCCGATAAAAGTTTCGTGACGACGGTCAGGGAAAAAATTCAGGAGTGATGCGCTTGCTTGAAAAGTTGCAGAAAGTGGAAGACAGATTCGGCGAAATTGAATCGCAGCTCGGCGACCCGTCGGTAATTTCGGACGTGGAACGGTTCACGAAACTCACGCGCGAACTTGCGTCGCTGGAGCCGGTTGTTCAGAAATTCCGCCAGTACAAAAAAATTCTCGCGCAGATTGACGAAGATAAACTTTTACTGGAAACCGCCGAAGATGACGAGCTGAAAAATCTTGCGTCGGAGGAACTCGC
>CAJOGX010000004.1 GCA_905234175.1 uncultured Selenomonadaceae bacterium
CGGATTGTGGCTCCGATATGCGTGGGTTCGATCCCCACGAGTCGCCCCACAGGGGTATAGCTCAATTGGTAGAGCAACGGTCTCCAAAACCGTAGGTTGTGAGTTCAATTCTTACTGCCCCTGCCAATATAAAAAAATCAAGCCCTGCCAGCGCGGTGGGGCTTTTTAAGTTATTTAACTTATTCCTTTCGCTTGCCACAAAATCCCGAATATGTTAAACTTTTGCCGGTTAAATTTTAGGAGGTAAAAAACTGTGCAAGATAACGAAACTCTTACCGGCGCAACCCTCGACGCCGATACCGAAAATATAGAAATTCATGTTGACGCCGAAAATGCTCAGGTCGAAGCCGTCGAAGGCGAATACGACGCTAACCAGATTCAAATTCTCGAAGGGCTTGAGGCCGTCCGCCTGCGCCCTGGCATGTACATTGGCTCAACTTCCGAGCGCGGTCTTCACCACCTCGTTTATGAAGTCGTTGACAACTCCATTGACGAAGCCCTCGCCGGTTTCTGCACCGAAATTCACGTAACTATCGAGTCCGACAACTCTATCACCGTCACCGATAACGGGCGCGGCATTCCCGTTGATATGCACGAGAGCGGTAAACCCGCCGTTGAAGTTGTGCTGACGGTTCTGCACGCCGGCGGAAAATTCGGCGGCGAAGGCTACAAGGTCAGCGGCGGACTCCACGGCGTCGGCGTTTCAGTCGTCAACGCCCTCAGCAAGTCCATGGAAGTCGAAGTCAAGCGCGACGGCAAAATTCACCGCATAACTTTTTCCCGTGGCAATACCGTCACGCCGCTGGAAATTACCGGCACGGCGGAAGATACGGGCACCCGCGTCCACTTCGTGCCAGACGACGAAATTTTCACCGTCACCAATTTCAACTACGACACGCTCAAATACCGCCTGCGCGAACTCGCCTTCCTCAACAGCGGCATTACTATCACGCTGACCGATAAGCGACCCGAAGGCCGCCAGCACGTTTTCAGCTTTGAAGGCGGCATTCGCTCTTTCGTCGAGTACCTCAACCGCAAGAAAGTCAAAATCAATCCCAGGCCGATTTACTTCAACGGCCGCCGCGATGACGCCGTGGTTGAAATTGCGCTCCAGTACAACGACAGCTACCAGGAAAATCTTTTCAGCTACGTCAACAATATCAACACCGAGGAGGGCGGCACGCACCTTTCCGGCTTCAAAACCGCTCTTACGCGCGTCGCTAACGATTTCGCTAAGAAAATGAACCTGCTCAAAACGGCTGACGGCACGCTCGACGGCAATGACGTTCGCGAAGGTCTCACCTGCGTGATAAGCGTCAAGCTCCACAATCCGCAGTTCGAGGGGCAGACTAAAACCAAGCTCGGCAATTCCGAAATTCGCTCGCTCGTCAGCACAATTACTGTAGAAGGTTTAAGCGAATTTTTCAGCGAAAATCCCGCCCTCACTAAGCAGATTCTTGAAAAAGCCGTCATGGCTGCCCGCGCCCGCGAAGCTGCCCGCAAGGCTCGTGAGCTCACCCGCCGCAAAAATGCGCTCGAAGTTTCCAGCCTCCCTGGCAAGCTCGCCGACTGCTCCGTCCGCGACGCCGATAAAGCCGAAATTTATATCGTCGAGGGCGATTCCGCTGGCGGCAGCGCTAAGCAGGGACGCGACAGACGTTTTCAGGCTATCCTTCCCCTGCGCGGCAAAATTCTCAACGTCGAAAAAGCCCGCCTCGATAAAATTTTCGCCAACGCCGAAATTCGCACAATGATTACCGCCTTCGGCACCGGCATAAGCGACGATTTCGACCTCAGCAAGCGCCGCTACGGAAAAATTATTATCATGACCGATGCGGACGTTGACGGCGCCCACATTCGCACGCTCCTGCTGACTTTTTTCTACCGCTACATGAAGCCGCTGATTGAGCACGGCCACGTTTACATTGCCCAGCCGCCGCTTTATCAGATTCGCAAGGGCAAAAATCACTGGTACGAATACAGCGACGAGGCACTCACGAAACGGCTCGACGAAGTTGGACGCGACGGCGCCACTGTTCAGCGCTATAAAGGTCTCGGCGAAATGAACCCCGAACAGCTCTGGGAAACGACGATGGATCCCGCCGCGCGGACTATGCTTAGAGTTGACATTGAGGACGCTGCCGAGGCTGACGAACTGTTCACGATTCTCATGGGCGACCAGGTTGCGCCGCGCAGACAGTTTATCGAGGAAAACGCCCTGCTCGTCAAAAATCTGGACATCTGAAATGACAGCGGAAAATCGACAGGCATTCAGGGAAGGCATTCGCGACGGCGTTCCAATCGCGCTGGGCTACTTCGTCGTTTCGTTCACGCTGGGAATTTTGGCGCGGTACGTTGGACTGACGCCGTTCCAGGGATTTCTCGCAAGCTTTTTGAACAACGCCTCCGCCGGCGAATACGTGGGCTTCGCGCTAATGGCACTCAAGGCGCCGTACTTTGAGATTGCCGCAATGGTTTTCATAGCCAACGCGCGGTACATTTTGATGAGCGCCGTCATGAGCCAGAAATTTTCGCCGGACACGCCTTTCTACCACAGAATTTTCGTCGGCTTCGACGTGACAGATGAAATTTTCGGCATAACAATCGCGCGCGAAGGCTGGCTGAACCCGTTTTACAACTATGGCGCAATGCTCGTCGCACTGCCTGGCTGGTCGGTCGGCACGGCGCTGGGAATTATCGCTGGCAACATTTTACCGGCGGCGGCGGTCAGCGCGCTTAGCGTGGCGCTTTACGGAATGTTCATAGCAATAATAATCCCGCCCGCTCGAAAAGATAAAGTCGTCAGCGTGGCGGTCGTGGTAAGCTTTGTGCTGAGCTTTGTTGCCGGAGAATTTTTCAGCGAAATTTCGGCGGGCACGCGGACAATTTTCTTAACGCTCGTGATAGCCGGCGCGGCGGCGGTACTGTACCCAGTGGAGAAAAAATAAATGACGCACGAAGAAATTTATGTATACATAGCGATAATGAGTGCGGTGACACTGGCGGTGAAAATCCTGCCGCTGACTTTAATCCGCACGGAAATCAAAAACGTAACTCTGCGTTCGTTCCTGTACTACGTGCCGTACGTGACGCTGGCGGTCATGACATTTCCGGCGATAGTCTACGCAACGCAGTCGGAAATTTCGGGCGCGCTGGCGCTGGTCGCAGGAATTGCGGCGGCGTGGTTCGGCGCGAGTTTATTCCGCGTGGCGGTTATCTGCTGCGTGGTAGTTTTTTTGAGCGAACTGATTTTAATTTGAGGTGACGCGGTGGACATAGAATATTTGCTGCTGCTGCAGGGCGTGCGCGAATCGTTCGGCGGATGGCTGACGACGCTGGTTGAGCTTGTCACGAAAATCCCGACGAGCCCGCTGTCAGCGCTGATACCTGGAATTTTATTCTGGTGCGTATCGCGGCGCGCAGGATTATTTTTGCTGGCGGTAATGTCTTTCGGGCGCCTGATAAACTCGCTGGTAAAGGATATTTTCTGCGTCTACCGGCCGTGGATTTTGGACCCGAACGTCCACCCCGCACATAAAGCGATGGCGAAGGCGAGCAGTTACTCCTTTCCGAGCGGGCACACGCAGTTCACGGCGGCGATTTACGGCGGGCTGGCGTATTTCTACCGGCGGAAATTCCCGTGGCTTATCATTCCGTGCGCGCTGATAATTTTGCTGGTAGCGCTTTCGCGGAACTTTTTGGGCGTGCACACGCCGCAGGACGTGCTTTTCGCAATTCTGGAAATGACCGTGCTGATAATTCTGGCGGACAAAATTTTCGACGCGGTAGAGCGAGACCGGCGGCTGGGCGTCGCAGTTTTCGCAGTCGGAACAATTTTCACGGCGGCGGCGGCGTTTTACATGCTGACGAAAAATTATCCCGTGGATTATCTGTACGGAAAAATTATCGTGACGCCGGAAACCGCGCGGCTCGATTCGATTGACAGCATTGGCGTAACGGTGGGCTTTCTACTCGGCTGGGCGCTGGAATGGCGCTTCGTGAATTTCAGTTTGAATGTCGACCGCGCGACTAAAATCCGGCGCGTAATTATCGGCTGTGCAGTTGGCGGGGCGGCGATGGCTCTGCTGCTGGTACTGAAAAAACTGGCAGGCGCGGCTGTCTACGAATTTTGCAAAGGATTTATGCCGCTGTTCGCCGTAATATTTCTGGCGCCGCTGGCGTTTACTTTCGTCGAGCGGAAATTCAGATTCAGGCGGTTACACTGAGTTGACTGACAAAATTTTTCTGGAGGTGTAATTATGCGAGCGGGATTGCGGGAAGTTAAAAAATTCCAGAACCGTCAGGCGATAATGGTTGCAGCGGCGAAAGAGTTCAAAAAGCGCGGCTTCGCTAACACGGCGGTTGCTGACATCATGCGCGCGGCGAAACTGGGCGTCGGCACTTTCTACAACTATTTCGGCTCCAAGGAAGAAGTGCTGATGGCTATCGTCCGCGAACTTTTCCGGCGCGTCGAAAACAGCGTCATGGCTGAAAATAATTCTTCGTCGCTGAAACTCCTTGAACATTGCGGAATGAGCACTGCGTGGCTGATTGACGAGAACCGCTTTATCCTGCCGCTCCTCGCCAGCGCCGTCGAGCATTCCGATAAGCCCGAAAAAATTCCCAAAAATCTTTCGCCCGACTTCAGAAAAATTTTCGAGGAAATTATTCAGCGCGGGCAGGAAACCGGCGAAATTCGCGCGGATATTCCCGTTGAGCTGATTTCCGAAATGTTCCACTCGATTTACCAGGCCGCCGCTTTCAGCAAGCTCGCAATTCCTTTTCAGGAAAACATTCAACTAAAAATTAAAATTCTGCTGGACGGTATCAAGAATGATTAGCGTTACGAAACTTTTATTTGCGAAAAACTTTTACGGCGACGCGCTGCGCTACACGAGTACCGCGCGAAAAATGCGCAACGGCACTTCCGAAGGGATTGGCCCCGTCGTCGTCTGGAACTCAACGCGCACCTGCAACCTGCGTTGCCGCCACTGCTACATGGATTCCGATTCGCGCAGGTACACCGACGAACTTTCCACCGCCGAGGCGAAAAAATTTATCGACGACCTTGCCGAGTTCAAAGTTCCCGTGCTTTTATTTTCCGGCGGCGAACCTTTAATGCGCGAAGATTTTTTTGAGCTGGCTGAGTACGCCGCTAAGAAAAATATCCGCCCGACTCTTTCTACGAACGGCACGCTGATAACCCGCGCGACCGCTGAGAAAATTAAAAGCATTGGCGTCGGCTACGTAGGAATTTCGCTGGACGGCCTGCGCGAAGTCAATGACAAATTTCGCGGCGTTGCTGGCGCTTTTGAAAAGGCTATGGAGGGAATTGAAAACTGCGTCGCTGTCGGTCAGCGCGTCGGCCTGAGGTTTACGATTAACCGCCACAATTTCACGGAGCTCGACAAAATTTTTGACTTCATCGAGGCGGAAAAAATTAACCGCGTCTGCTTCTACCACCTGGTTTACAGCGGGCGCGGCAGCCAGATGATTGACGAGGATTTGACGCCGGCCGAATCGCGCGCGGCTATGGATACGATTATCGCGCGGACGAAAGATTTTGAGCGGCGCGGGCTCGATAAGGAAATTCTGACGGTCGACAACCACTGCGACGGCGTTTACATGTACCTGAAGGCACTGGCTGAAGGCGACGCTGAAACTGCCGCGCAGATTAAAAAATTCATCGCGCTGAACGGCGGCAACCGCTCCGGCATTGCGTTTGGCGAAGTCGACCCAGCCGGTTACGTCCACCCCGACCAGTTCACTCAGCACTACACTTTCGGCAACGTCCGCGAAAAAAAGTTCGGCGAAATCTGGACGGACACTTCCAACGAAATTATGGCTGGGCTGAAAAATCGTAAGCCGCTGCTTAAAGGGCGCTGCGCCAGTTGTAAATTTCTCGACAATTGCAACGGGAATTTCCGCACGCGCGCCGAGGCTAAGACCGGCGATTTCTGGGCGTCCGACCCCGCCTGCTACCTGACTGACAAGGAAATTTCGCAATGAATTTTCGACTACAAGCAACTGGCTGGAGGAATTTTTGTGATTGTTTCGTGGAACACAACCAACGCCTGCAACATGTACTGCGCGCACTGCTACCGCGACGCCGGCTGCAGGGCTGACGAGGAACTTTCTACCGCCGAGGCGAAAACTTTGCTCGACCAGATTGCTCGCGCGGGCTTTAAGATTATGATTTTCAGCGGCGGCGAACCGTTAATGCGGCCGGATATTCTGGAACTCGTGGCGCACGCAGCAAGTTTGAAATTAATCCCAGTTTTCGGAACGAACGGCACGCTGATAACTTTGGAGCTGGCGGAAAAATTAAAGGCGGCGGGCGCGAAGGGCATGGGAATTTCGCTGGACTCGCTGGACGCGGCAAAGCACGACAAATTCCGCGCGTTCAAAAATGCGTGGGCGGGCGCCGTCGAAGGAATGAAAAACTGTCGCGCGGTAGGACTGCCGTTCCAGATTCACACGACGGTTATGGACTGGAACCAGCACGAACTCGAAGCGATGACGGATTTCGCGGTGGAAATTGGCGCGAAGGCACACCACTTTTTCTTTTTGGTACCGACGGGCAGGGCGGCGACGATTGAGGAAGAATCGCTCCGCGCGGCTCAGTACGAAGAAGTTTTGACGCGAATCATGAAAAAGCAGCAGGAAGTTCCAATCGAACTCAAGCCGACGTGCGCGCCGCAGTTTTTGCGAATCGTCGACCAGCTCGGCATGACTTCACGGTTTAAGCGCGGCTGTCTCGCTGGGCTTGCTTACTGCATTATCAGCCCGCGCGGAAAAGTTCAGCCCTGCGCCTATCTGAACATGGAACTCGGCGACGTTCGCGAAATGCCGTTCGACGAAATTTGGCGCAACAATCCCGTGCTGAAAAAACTCCGCACGCTCAACTATAGTGGGAACTGTGGCGGCTGCCGGTACAAAAACAAATGCGGCGGCTGTCGGGCACGCGCGGCGATTTACCACGGCGGCGACTTCATGAGCGGCGAACCCTGGTGCAATTTCAGCGGCGAATAAAATTTTCAGCCCTGCGCGAAAGGCGGGGCTTTTTTTATTTTCCTTGAACTTTTGGCGGTTTTCTGGTAAAATGCGGTGTAGAATTTTCACGGAGGCAGAAATTTTGATAACGATTGAAGATATACTCGAAACGAACCGAATGATAACCGAGAACAAACTCGACGTGCGGACGATAACGATGGGAATTTCGCTGCGTGATTGCGCTCACCCGAACCTGCGCGAATTTTGTCGCAACGTCTACGATAAAATCACCAGAGCCGCCGAGTTTCTCGTTAAGACCGGCGAGGACATTGAGGCGGAATACGGCGTGCCGATTATCAACAAGCGCATTTCCGTGACGCCGGTTGCTATCGCCGCCGAGGCCTGCAAAACTGAAAGTTACGTGCCGATTGCTGAAACGCTCGACAGCGCCGCGAAGGAAGTCGGCGTGAATTTTATTGGCGGATTCAGCGCGCTCGTCGAAAAGGGCATAACGAACGGCGACAGGATTTTGATTGAGTCGATTCCGCAGGCGCTTGCCACGACGGATTTGGTTTGCGGCTCTGTAAATCTTGCGTCGACGAAGGCCGGCATTAACATGGACTGCGTGCGCGAAATGGGCGAAGTTGTCAAGCGTACCGCCGAGCTCACGCGCGACCGGCAGGCTATCGGTTGCGCCAAGCTGGTGATTTTTGCGAACGCGCCTGGCGACAATCCATTCATGGCGGGCGCCTTCCACGGCGTTGCTGAGGCGGACACCGTCATTAACGTCGGAGTCAGCGGCCCTGGCGTCGTCAAGCACGCGCTGGAAGATTTGAAGGGCGCAAACTTCACCGAAATTGCTGAGGCGATTAAGAAAACCGCGTTCAAAATTACGCGCGTCGGTCAGCTCGTCGCTAAGGAGGCGTCGCGCAGGCTGGGCGTGCCTTTCGGAATTGTCGACCTGTCTTTGGCGCCGACGCCAGCCGTTGGAGATTCTGTCGCGCGGATTCTGGAGGAAATGGGGCTGGAAAGTTGCGGCGCGCCTGGCACTACGGCGGCTCTTGCGCTCCTTAACGACGCAGTTAAAAAAGGCGGTCTGATGGCGAGTTCACACGTCGGCGGGCTGAGCGGCGCGTTTATTCCAGTCAGCGAAGATGAAGGAATGATTGCGGCGGTTAAAGCCGGCAGCCTGTCGCTCGAAAAACTTGAGGCGATGACCTGCGTTTGCAGCGTCGGGCTCGACATGATTGCGATTTCCGGCGACGTGAGCGCGGCGACGATTAGCGGGATTATCGCGGACGAGGCGGCGATTGGCGTCGTCAACAACAAAACTACCGCCGTCAGAATTATTCCCGTGCCCAACGCGAAAGTTGGCGACGTGGTTGAATACGGCGGGCTTTTGGGCTACTGCCCGATTGTCGACGTGAAGCACAACTGGAGTTCCGATGCGTTCATTGCGCGCGGCGGCAGAATCCCAGCGCCAGTCAGGAGTTTGACGAATTAAATGAAAAAGTTCAGCATTATTAAAATTGCGTTCGGAATTTTTATGGCGGCGATTCTGCTTATCGGAACTGCCGCGCCGAGTTTTGCCGCGAAAAATGATATTTCGGCTCTGGGCAGCGAAATTTCTAAGCAAAAAAAATATACCATGTACCTCGGCACGAACGATAAGGACAGCAACGTTAGGAAATTCCGACTGAAACGATTCGCGCGCAAATGAACGAAATTTGCATGAAGTACGTCGACGGCTACACGGTTTCGGTTGTGGAGGGCTTTTACCGCGACGACGCTGGCAGCGAGGCGCGTGAAGTTTCGCTGGTCTACGTTTTTCTCGACACGCCGATTGAGTCGCTGAAAAAAATTATGGACGAGGCGCTGGTTAAGTTCAATCAGTCCAGTATTTTGCTGGATGAAACCAAAGGCAGGAGTACTTTTTACAGTGGAAAATGAAGCAGTAACTTTTCGGGAAATGCGGCGCGGCGATAAAAAAATTGTCATGGAAATGATGCGCCGCTTTTACAGCTCGCCCGCCGTCTACACCAGCGGCTCGGAAAAAATTTTCGCGGCGAACGTCGACAACTGCACGGGCGGTTCAAACTTCGTCGAGGGATTTATTTTCGAGGCTGACGGAAAAATTATCGGCTACGGGATTCTGGCGAAGAGCTATTCAACGGAATTTGGCGGCGAGTGCATTTGGATTGAGGATATTTTTGTTGAAGCTGAATGGCGCGGCTGTGGCGTCGGCTCAGAATTTATTCGCCGCGTCGCTGAAAAATATTCCGGCAAGATTCTCAGGCTGGAGGCTGAAGGAAAAAATTCGGCGGCGCTGGCTTTCTATAAAAAATTTAAATTTAAGGAACTTCCCTACACGGAATTATTTTTGACACGGGGTGAGATAGTTGGAAAAAATTGACGACAGCCTAAAACTGGAGGAACTGCGAATTTTGGAGGAGACGTACAGGGGCGCGATACCGGAACTGAACTTCAACTCGGTGTTCGAGCTTTTAGTGGCGGTGATTTTGTCGGCGCAGTGCACGGATAAGCGCGTGAACGAGGTGACGGCGAAACTTTTCCCGCTGGCGCACACGCCGCAGCAGATGATAGAGCTGGGGCAGGAAAAGCTGGAAGAAATTGTGCGGCCGTGTGGCTACTTCAAGGCGAAGTCGAAAAATATTATCGGTACGAGCAAAATTCTGATTGAAAAGTACGACGGCGAAGTCCCAGACGATTTCGACGCGTTGACGAAACTGCCAGGCGTCGGGCGCAAAACGGCCAACGTCGTTGCGAGCGTGGCTTTTAAAATTCCGGCGATTGCCGTCGACACGCACGTTTTCAGAATCGCTAACCGCACACAAATAGCCGAGGGCACAACTCCTCTCGAAGTTGAACTCGGCTTGCAGAAAATTATTCCCAAAGAAAAGTGGTCGGACGCACACCACTGGATGATCTGGCACGGGCGGCTGATTTGCACTTCGCGCAGTCCTAAATGCTACAACTGCCCGCTGAACGAAATTTGCCCGTCCGCGAACGTCTAGCGCTTATTGCGGGCGTTTTCCTTTTCGGTCACGACGACGTAAATCGTGTCGTCATCTTCGTCAAACTCGGCGCCGCAGCGCGGGCAGCACTGGTAGGACACGCCGTCGGGCAGAGTGCGCTTTCCAATGCATTTCGTGCAAAATTCCGTTCCGCAGCGCTTGCAGTGAAGAATTTCGCCGAAGTTCGTACGTCCGCAGCGCGGGCATGATTCATAATAGTCGGGCATAAAAATCCCTCCAAAAAATTTTTTGAGATTATAACACACGCAAAGGGTGGTTGCAATTTGTTTGAATACAGGCACGCGACTTTCGCCGAGGTCGAAGAAATTTTCGCGCTTATTAACGGTTTCGCGGCGGAAGGTCTCATGCTCCCCAAAACTTATTCCACGCTCTATGAAACGCTGCCGGAATTTGTCGTCGCGCAGGAAATTTCCAGCGGCAAAATTGTCGGCTGCGGCGCCCTGCACTGTACGTGGGACGCGCTGGCGGAAATTCGCAGTCTGGCCGTCAGCAGGGATTTTCACCGGCGCGGTATTGGCGGCGAAATGGTTAAGATTCTGCTTGCCGACGGCAGGAAACTTGGAGTCAGGAAATTTTTTACGCTGACTTATAACGAAAAATTTTTCGCCAGCGTTGGCTTTAAAGTTGTCCCGCGCGAAAGTCTGCCGCAAAAAATCTGGAAAGACTGTATCGACTGCCCGCGCTTTCCAAACTGCAACGAAACGGCAATGACGCTGGAATAAAAAAAAATCAGCCCCGTGCAAGTCGCGCGGAGCTTTTTTAGTTTGCGGGAAAATATTTTAGTCGACGACCGGCTGAGGAATGCCCTCGCCGAGCGTGTAGAATTTCAGGCTGTCGATTTTGAAAGCGCCGTCTTTCGGCATGAAAACGATGCCGGTAGAATCAGCGCGCGGGTAAACCCTGTTGCTGAGGACGTATTCGCCGTCGTTGATGAAAATTTCGATGGACGAGCGGTCGAGGAAAATCTGGAGCTTCATTTTATCGGAGGGCGGGAGTTTGACTTCGCGTTCGCCGTCGCCGCCAGCGCCAGCCTTGTCGCGGTTGAACTTGAAAAGATGAATCGCGTTGTCGCAGGTAATGACGGATTTTTCTTCTTCGCCGACGCGCAGGTCAATTTCAAACGCCTTAGTTTCGGTGAGGTCAATTTCCATGACGAGTTCGCCGGTTTCGCCTTCAACGCCGTCAAATTTCGTATCTTCGTAGAAAACGAGATTGTCGTAGGATTTTTCGGAAAGGCGCAGGCCAGCGAGTTCCTTAACCGGCGGCGTGACAACTTTGCCGTTTTTAACGTGAACTTCGCGCGGAACTGTCATAAGCCCAGCCCAGCCGTCTTCCTGCTCCACTTCCACACTGAACCAGGACTGCAGCCAGCCAATCATAATCGTTCTGCCGTCAGGAATTTTTGTGACTTGCGGCGCGTAAAAGTCGAAGCCGTAATCCAGAAGTTCAAAATCGCCGTGAGTAAAAATTCCGGTCTCGTAGTCGAGCCTGCCGACAAAGTAGCCGGACTGGAACAAATTCCTGTACATGTTGCCGACGCGCTTGATACCCTGCGGCGAAAGAATCAGCACATCCTTGCCCTCGACGCTGGCGAAATTCGGGCATTCCCAGTTTTCTCCCTGGTTGCCTTCAGCGCGCGCCGCTATGGATTTGAACTCCCAATCGCAAAGATTTTTCGATTCGTAAATTAAAATCTGCCCGCGCATTCTGTCTTTGGTGCGGGCGCCGATAACCATGTAGTAGGTGTCGCCGTGGAGCCAGACTTTCGGGTCGCGGAAATCTGGGCGGAAAATGTCCACGTCCTTATCGTCGGGCGCAACGATAACGGGATTGTGCTCGAACTTTTCAAAATGAATGCCGTCGTCGCTGAACGCCATGGACTGATTCTGCTCATTGGGAATGTTGCCCGTGTAAAAAAGGTAGAGCCTGCCGTCTTTTTCAATTCCGCTGCCGCTGAAACAGCCGTCTCGGTCGTAATCGTTCGTCGGCGCCAGCGCGATTGGCAAATGTTTCCAGCGGATTAAATCGTCGCTGACGACGTGCCCCCAGTGCATTGGCCCCCACTGCGCCGAATGCGGGTGGTACTGATAAAAAAGGTGAGCCTGCCCTTTGTAAAAGCAGAAACCATTCGGGTCGTTGCACCAGCCGCCAGGCGTCGAAATGTGGTACTTCGGATACCAGCGCGCGTTTGTAATTCTTAAAGCCAAAAAAAATTCCTCCTTCAAGCTGCAAGTCTTAACATTTTACCACATTGCGCCGAAAGAGGAAAGGTTTTGACGAAAATTATTTCAGACGGAAATTATCTGCGGTGAGACGCGAGCCACTGGAAAAGTTTCACGGAGCGCCCGTTGATGTCTTCTTCGCAAATGTCGTTATAGACGTAAATCCAGCTCCAGTGCCCGAAATATTCCCACGGCTGGCCGTTGTCCTTGAAGTACAGGCCGGTTGTATCGTGCACGTCGGTGAAGTAGTTGAAGTAGACTTCCGCGCCGATATTGCGCAGGCGCTGAACGGTCGGAACGGAATATTCGTTGGGCGGGAGCGTCGTGTCGGTAGCGGCAGCGACGAACCAGAGTGGCGTCTGAGCGATTCTGCGCAGGTCGTTGTCGGTGATTAATCTGTCAGCAAGCCCTTCGCAGACGGGGAAGCCGGCCGCGAAATAGTTGGGATAGTCGCGGACGAGACAGAGCGTCATGTAGCCGCCGTTGGAGTCGCCGCCGACGTAAATTCTGGAAGAATCAATGCTGGGGTTAGACGCGGCGTAGTCACGAATCAGCGAAATCAGAATATCTTCGTAGAGCGGCTTGCCGTCAGCAAAACCGTTGGGGCCGGCGCCTTCCATCCACATGGTCGGGCACTGGGGCGCAAGTACGAACGCGCCGCCGAAATAATTCTGAATCGTTTCCTGCGCGAAAGCCGTCGCCTTGTTGCCCATAATCGGCAGGCTTGGGGAAGTGTTCCCGCCCTCGCCGCCGCCGTGCAGCCAGACAATCAGCGGATGTTTCCTGCCGTCGTATTTGGGCTCGAACGCCGCGTAAGTAAGCGTGCGCCGGTCAGGCGTGGCGTAACTGCCAAATTTGAAATCGTCAACAATCGGGCGGATATTTCCCTTGCAGTTGTCGATAACGAGATTTTTGAGCTTGCCAATCTTCTTGTCCTGAATAATCGTGTATTCGGGCGTGACGAAGGCGTTGTAGGAAATTCTGGCGTTCCAGTTGAGCGCGGCGCCAAGGTTGTCGTTCGGCGCAACTTTCATTTCAATCAGAACGTATTCGCCGGAGCTGACGGGGTTGCAGTTGGCGTCGCAGACGTAAGCGGCGGTAACTTCGCGGTAGCCTTCAAGGTCCTTGTTATCCTTCGCCTCATTGCCGAGCGTAACGATTCTGTCGGTGATAGCCATAGCCTCAGCGGGCGTCAAAGCGCCGTCGGGCAGGTTGCGCTTAACGTAGACTTTGAAAGTGCCCGCGTCGACATCCTTTGCGTTGACGGTGACGCCGAGGTTGACGAGAACTTTGGAAACGGCAGGACCCCAGTCAAAAACTTCGGTGACGGTTTTGTAGCAGGGGAGTTGCTGAGCAGGAGCCGCCGCCTCAACCTGAATGCCGCCGCCTACGAGAAATGCGACAGTCGCCGCGCCGCAAATTCCGCGTTTCAAAAATTTTTTCCAGTTCATTAAAATGCCTCCCAAAAATTTAGTACAGATTCAGCCAGAAATTTGACTTTTTGTCGCTCATTTTATTCTGGCGGATTTTATTTCCAATGTGCAGGTAAGAAATTTTGCCGCCGGAGAAAGCGTCCCAGTGCGGCAGATTTTTCCCGTGCGAATTTTTACCGTTCGGGTCGCCGGTTCTGGCGAAGTTCACGAGGTACGAAGACATCGCTTCGCCCAGCGCGTAATCAGTCGCAGTGAAGTCGCGCGGGTAAGCTTTCGTGTAATGGTTCAGCCAGTAATTCACGTCGCTGGTATGGAACGCGCCGAAAGTTTCCATGCGCTCCGGCGTATCGGGAATGACGTGGTCGAAATAAAACAGGTAGGTTTTGTAGTTCGAGTCGGCGTCATTTTTCAGCTGCGCGGCGTAGAAATAGTTCGCAATTATTCTGTCAGTGTTAGCCTGCCGCGCGACGGAAATTGAATTATCTTTCGTCGCGTAGAGTTTCAGAAATTCACTGCTCCTGCTGCGAAAAACTTCCTGCGCATAATTTTCGTAGTCTGTCGCCGTGAGATTTTCCACATGCTCCATTATATTTCCAATTGGAATCACCGAATCAAAAAGACCCTGGTCGCCCTCGACGCCGCCCCAAATCATATCGACTTTGTTCCATTCGCCGGAACTGAACGCGTCGCGCAGGGACTTCGTGCCGGTCTCTGCAGTATTTTCGACGACCATATTCGGCATGTATTTCAGCGCGAGAATTTCAGCCGGAGACATCGCGCGGAGCTGGCTTAGTGTGTAACTTCCAACAGCTTCCTGCGCGGCGGCCTCAGCGGCACTTAAATTCGTGGTTGTTGGAGTTTCCGTCGTGACGTTGTTCATGCTCAGCGCGACGGCTTTGTTAAAGAGCCCCGCGCCGCCTTTGACGCAATCAGATTTTGAACGTTAGCGGCACCGGCGGACTGCCCCATAATAGTGACATTTTTCGGGTCGCCGCCGAATTTGGAAATATTTTCCTGCACCCACTTGAGCGCGGCGATCTGGTCCTGAATAGCGAAATTGCCGGTAACTTCCTCGCCGGTACGGTCTTTGTAGGCAATGAAGCCGAAAATCCCGACGCGGTAGTTAATGCTGACGTAAACGACGCCTTTTTTAGCAATTTCCGCGCCGTCGTAAACGTCGTTGCAGCCACTGCCGGAAACGTTCGCGCCGCCGTGAATGTAAACTATCACCGGCCGCTTATCGCCGACGTTAGCGCACGTCCAGACGTTCACGCTCAGACAGTCTTCGCCGATTTTGCCGTTAGCTAAAGTGAAACCGGCGTCAACGTATTCTTCTGACCAGCAGGCGAAAGGCTGAGGCTCGTTTTGCACGGCGATTGGCGAAAACTCGGTGCAGTCTTTAACGCCGCTCCAGCTTTGAACTGGCTGAGGCGCCCTCCAGCGATTTTCACCGGCGGGCGGCGTAGGGAATGCCCTTGAAAATCTTCACGCCAGCCGCGTCCGTGTAGCCCTGAACGACGCCGCCGGTAACTTTAGCCTGAGGTGCAGAAGCTGCGTCTTTGAGCGCTGACCGTGAAAAATGCCAGCGCCGCCGCGCCAGCAAGTCCGCGTTTAAAAAATTTTTTCCAGTTCATTTCAGCACCACTTAAAAAAATTGGCGGAAAGCGTAGAACTTCCCGCCGAAAAAATTGTTCGAGCAAAAATTCTTATTCAAAGTTGTAAATCATCTGGAAGCGGTAGCGCGTCTGTTTCGCTCTGGTGTCGATTTCCTTAATTTTATCGGCGTAAGTCGTGAAGATCATGTTTTTCGCTACAACGACGTCAGCGCCAACGCGGAAGCCTTCAGCGTTTTTCGGCCACCAGTCAGTAACGGTAACCCAGCTCTTGCCAGGTTCCTTGCGGTAGGTCGCCCAAATATCGTACGTGCCAGGTTTAATCGGGTTGATTTGCTTGTACCAGACGTTGAACCAGAAACCAGGAGAAGTCGTCGGGTTGGGACCGCCTTCGCCCCAGGGATGGTCAATCATTTTTGCGTTGCTGTTGATAATACCGCCGCGAATATGCCAGTTGGGGTCGATTCTGTAGCCGGTGTGCAGGTAGTAATAGAGCACGTGATTTTTCTTTTTGTCGTCCTGATAGCGGCTTGTCATCGCGCCCATGCCGTGTACGCCGAAGTGCACGTCAGTTTTTTCGTTGGGGTTCCAGTCCCAGCGCACGCCGAGGAAGGAAGTGTTTTCGTCGGTTTCGTAGCCGCGCACGTTCTGCAGGTAGCTGCTGCTCATGTAATTATCCCACAGATTGACTTTGGTGGCGGTAATGTTGGTTCTGAAGAAGGGCTTGCCGAAGCTGAACTGAACGCCGGTTACGTCAGAGTCCATGTCGTAGCCCCAGCCGGTTGGCGTCCATTCATTCCAGCGGCCGAATTTGACATCGACGCCACGCCCGCCGCCAAGTTTACCGGTGATAAAAATATCGGGGTTGTTCATACCAGTATTGCCTTCGCCGGACGGATAAATCGGGTCTTTGGTCTCGTCAGTGCTGCCTACGAAGCTGAAAAGCACGTTGGCTTTCCAGTCGTCGTTAATTTTGTATCTCGTTGTAAGATAAACGCCGGTGTGGTGACGGTCGCTGGAGCGGGTCTTTTCGTCGGTGACGCCAGGATAGAGATAGCCGGTTGAGCCGTCAGCCCGCGTGTACGTGGTGCCTGCCGCCACAGGGTCAGGCGTCCAGCCGCGCCCGTGTTCAGCGTTGCTTGCAATAAGGTGGTCGTGACGGGTTCTCGCGTAGCCGCTGATTTCAAAGCGGTTGATAAACTGTTTCAGCTTGGACTGCTCTTCGGTTGTGAAAAGAACTTCGCCCTCGTCTTTGTCGCGGGTGTGGCGGCTGGGTTTGTTGAGGTTGTCAATCATCTGTTCGTCGAGCCGGTCGAGCTTGTTGAGCATACGAACTTTTTTAATGTCATAGAAATATTCCTGGCTGAGCCGCTCAATCGTTTGGCGCTGCGAAGGCGTGAACGCCCGCTGATTCTGCATAGCCTCATCGACAATCATCGCCATTTCCATGCGCGTCATGATTCTGCCGCTGGGGATCGCCTGATTGTAGCCAGGAACGTTGCCGGTGCTGATAAGTTCGTTGACGGCGGAATAAGACCAGTCGTTCATCGGAACTTCTTCAAAGAAATTCGGCGCCGCTTCTACCTGAATGCTTGCAATCATCAGCGACGTTGAAAGCACAGCTGCCGCCAGCTTTTTCCTGGTGAAAAACTTCATAAAAATCCCTCCACAAACTAAATCGCGGCGGCACGCAATTTACAGAGGCTCAAAAAAATTTATAATTCCCGAAAATCCTATAAAACAAAAAACATAAACCTCCCTGAAACATGCCGCTCAAAAAATTTTCTGAATTATATCAGCTGTAGCTGAAATATCACTGAAATCACGGAAGAATTTTGCGACAATTTCAACGTTGGGAGAAAATTTTACAGCGGAAAAAATTTCCCGCGCGATTAAAATTTCTGCGCCATGACGCCATAAATATTATTTCGGCTTATCCAGCCATTAGCGTGGCCGTGGTTGTTCGAGATTTGAAAAGTTTTGCCGTTGCGAATCGCGGTGATTTTGTGAAGGTAGTAATGCCCCGCAACTTTGCAGAAAACCACGTCATTTTTTTTGAGCGCCGTCTCAGCGGTAACCGGCTCCACTAAAACCGGCTGACCGGATTTCAAAATCGGCGTCATCGATTCGCCGAAGCCAACGATAACAATCGTCTCGCCCGCCTGCAGGTGCTCAGCGGAAATTTTATTTTCTTTGCCGGTAAACATGCCGCCACCTCCGAAAAAATCTGTAGCAAAATTTTTCAGCTATGCTATAATATTCTCGTAAAAATTTCAACAGGGAGCGATTTTATGAATCTGAAAATTAACGACGAATGCCACGGTTTCCGCCTCAGCAAAATTTCCGAGATCGCCGAAATCAGCGCGAACGCGTACGAATTTGAACACCTTAAAACCGGCGCCCGCCTTTTCTACGTGGCTGCCGACGACGACAACAAAGTTTTCTACATCGGCTTCCGCACGCCGCCCAAAGACGATACCGGCGTTGCTCATATCGTCGAGCACTCCACGCTTTGCGGCTCCAGAAAATATCCGCTGAAAGAACCCTTCGTCGAACTTGTCAAGGGCTCGCTCAACACTTTTCTGAACGCAATGACTTACCCCGACAAAACCGTTTACCCCGTCGCCAGCCGCAACGCCAAAGATTTCCGCAACCTCGAAGACGTTTACCTAGACGCCGTTTTCAACCCCGCCATGCTCACCACGCCCGAAATTCTCCTGCAGGAAGGCTGGCACTACGAAATTGAAAATCCCGACGCGCCTTTGACTTACAGCGGCGTCGTCCTCAACGAAATGCGCGGCGCTTTCTCTTCGCCCGAAGATATTCTCAGCCGCAAAACTCTCCACGAACTTTTCCCCGACAACTGCTACGGCTTTGAATCCGGCGGCGACCCCGACGCTATCCCCAGCCTCACGCAGGAAGATTTCGCCGCCTTCCACCAGAAATTTTACCACCCCTCCAACAGCTACATTTACCTCTACGGCGACGTTGACATTGACGAGCAGCTGGAATATCTCGACCGCGAATATCTTTCCAAATTTGACAAAATCGAAGTCGACAGCGAAATTGCGAACCAGCCGCCCTTCGCTGAAATGAAGCGCGTCGAAGATTTTTACCCAATCGGCGACGAAGAATCTGCTGACGAAAAAACTTTCATCTCCCTGAATTTTTTAGTCGGCGACGTGACTGATTCAACTACGATTCTCGGTCTGGAAATTCTCAACCACGCGCTTTTCACGACGCCCGCCGCCCCGCTCAAAAAAGCTATCCTCGATTCAACGCTCGGCAAGGACGTTGATTCAAGCATGGACGAAGATTTACGCCAGCCGCCCTTCAGCATCGTGCTCAACGGCTCCGAACCCGACCGCGCTGATAAATTCTGCGAACTCGTCACCAGCGAAATGAAAAAGCTCGTCGCGCAGGGTATCGATAAAACTCTCCTCGAAGCCTCTGTCAGCCTGCTTGAGTTCCGCCTCCGCGAAGCCGATTTCGGTCTTGCGCCAAAAGGTCTGATTTACGGCCTGCGCAGTTTGAGAACCTGGCTCTACGGCGGCGACCCCACCGTTTATTTCCGCTATGAAGACGATTTGAAAACTGTCAAGAACGGGCTGAACTCCGGCTACTTTGAAAATCTCCTGCAGAAATATTTTATCGACAACCCGCACAAAGTTTTGATTACGCTCGCGCCCAGCAGAACCGTCGCTAAGGAACGCGAAAGCGCTCAGACCGCCAGGCTCGCCGAAATTAAATCCAAAATGTCCGCCGAAGAAATTGCCCGCGTTATCGAGACCACGAAGAATTTGAAAATCCGCCAGCAAAGCCCCGAAACTCCCGAAGCCCTTGAGACAATTCCTATCATAAAAATTTCCGACATTCGCAAGGACGCTGAAGTTTTGCCGCTGACTTTCCGCGACCTCGACGGCACGCGCATTCTTTTCAGCAACGTCGACACTCACGGGATAATTTACCTCACGTTTTATTTTGACGCCCTTAAAGTTCCCCAACGCAAAATTTTCTACGCCTTCCTTCTTAACGAACTCCTCGGCCGCGTCGATACCAAAAGACATTCCTACGACGACCTCGCCAACCTCGTCAACCTGAACATTGGCGGTTTCGGCTCCGCTCTGCACGCCGACGCGAAAAGCGGCGACCCCAACGCTTTTCAGCCGCGCCTGAAAGTTTACGCCAAAGCCCTCAGCTCCAAAATTCCGGCGATGAGCGAAATTCTCAGCGAAATTTTTACCGAGTCGATTTTCACAAATAAGAAACGCCTGCGCGAAATTATTGAGGAAGAAAAAATCGGAATCGAACTCAGCCTGCAGTCGAGCGCCGTCATGATTATCGCCGCGCGTGTCGCCTCGTACCTGTCGCCCGCCGGTGCCTACAACGACGCCGCAATTTTGCCTTTCTACGAATTTCTGAAAGACCTGCTGGCGAACTTCGACGAAAAATTTGACGAGCTTGTTGACGAACTCAACGGCGTTTATAACCGCCTGCTCAACCGCAACGGCTTAATCGTCAGCGTCACGGCGACGGGTGAACTTTACAGCCAGTTCCTACCGCACTTCAAAAAAATTATCAAGTCCCTGCCCGTTGACGAATACGATAAAGTTGACTACGATTTCCCGCTGGTCGCGCAGAACGAGGGGCTTTACTCTCAAAGCCGCGTGCAGTACGTCGGCAAGGGCGCGAACTTCCTCAGGCTCGGCTACGAATATTCCGGCGCGCTCAGCGTCCTCGAACACATTCTGCGCTACGAATATTTCTGGACGAAAATCCGCGTGCAGGGCGGCGCTTACGGCGCATTCGTCAACTTCACACGCACCGGCAACGCTTTCTTCGGCTCCTACCGCGACCCCAATCTTCAGAAGACGCTCGACGTTTTTGACGGCGCCGCTGACTTTCTCCGCAGCTTCGACGTGTCCGACCGCGAAATGGACAAGTACGTTATCGGCACGATGAGCAAAATCGATAAGCCGCTGACGCCCTCGCTCAAAGGGCAGGTTGCCGCTGATTTTTGTCTGAGAGGAATCACTTACGACGACCGGCAGAAAGCCCGCGACGAAATTTTGAGCACGCGCCAGAAAGACATTCGCGCGCTCGCTGAACTCGTCGAAGCCTGCATGAAGGAAAATAATATCTGCGTCTTCGGCAACGAAAATGTTTTAAAAGATAACGCCGCGATTTTCAGGAGCATTAAACCGGCGATTAAGTAAGGAGTTTTACCGTGAAGAAAAAAATTCTGGCGGGGATTTTGAGCCTCAGCCTGCTTTGCAGCGGGACGGCTGACGCGGCGCGATATTTCATGCAGTACGACGCGAAGGGCGCCAAAACTCCCTACGGCGACAACGTCAAGGCGGGTAGCTACGTGCAGACGGCGGACGCGAAACTTTACTACGAAATTTACGGGCAGGGCGCGCCGATTTTAGTTCTGCACGGCGGCGGCGTCGGAAGTCCTTACGAACTTGGAAAAATTCTCGACGAGCTCAAAAAAAAGCACCGAATTATTGTCATGTCGACGCGCGGGCACGGCCGTTCCGAAATTGGTCACACGCCGCTTACTTACAGGCAGAAAGCCGATGACGCAATGGCGGTTCTGAACGCCACGGTTGACGAGTCGGTTACGATTCTGGGTTTCAGCGACGGCGCGTACACCGCCTACGAAATTGCCGCGCTCTACCCTGAGCACGTCGACAAAATCATAGCGATTGGCGCTGGCACGCTGGAGGCTGGCTTTTTCAGCGGCGAAATGAGCGTTGACGGTCTCGCGCAGATTGACGCGGAATTTGTCGCGTACGAAAAAAGTATCATGCCGGAACCCGAACGCTGGCAGGAATTTTGCAACAGCTACATGAAATTCTGGAGCGAAATGAGCGTCGGCGAAGAAACTTTCAGCGCGATTAAATGTCCCACGCTGCTGATTGTCGGCGACGAAGACGACCACGCGCCGGTTGCAACGGTACTGGCGGCTCACCAGCTCATAGAAAATTCGCGGCTGTGCGTCGTACCGAAGGCGTGGCACTCGGCGTTTCTCGACAACTTCGACGTGACGTGGGCGGCGATAAAACAGTTCGTAAACGCGCCGCTCGAAACTTTGACGCCCAGCAAAAAAATTGAGCTCAATTCAAGATAGGAGATTTTTTTATGAAGAGAACGATTTTTACCGGCGCGGGCGTGGCGATTGTCACCCCGTTCGACGAAAACAACAAAATTAATTTTGCGGAGCTCGGTCGCATTATCGACAACCAGATTGCTGAGGGCACCGACGCGATTGTTATAACCGGCACGACCGGCGAGAGCGCGACGCTCAGCGACGAGGAACACAAGGCGGCGATAAAATTTGCCGTTGAGCACACGAATAAGCGCATTCCTGTCGTGGCGGGCACCGGCTCCAACGACACGGATTACGCAATTCAGCTTTCGCAGTACGCCGAAAAGGTCGGCGCTGACGGTCTGCTTCTGGTCACGCCGTACTATAACAAGTGCACGCAAAACGGACTTGTTGCGCACTACATGAAAATCGCCGACAGCGTCAGCATTCCGATGATTATTTACAATGTGCCCAGCCGCACCGGCGTCAATGTCAGACCGGAAACTTACGCGAAACTTGCGCAGCACAAAAATATTGTGGCGGCGAAGGAGGCCAGCGGCGATTTATCGGCGATTCTCAGAACGCGCAGGCTTTGCGGCGACGACCTGACAATTTATTCCGGCAACGACGATCAGATTATCCCGATTCTGTCGATTGGCGGCAGGGGCGTCATTTCGGTTTTGTCGAACGTGGCGCCGAAGGACACGCATTTGATTTGCCAGCTGTACTTTGAAGGTAAAGTTGAGGCGGCGGCGAAACTTCAGATAGACTACAGCGATTTGGTCGACGCGCTTTTCTGCGAGGTAAACCCAATTCCGGTAAAGGCGGCGATGAATTTGCTGGGCTGGAACGTCGGCGCGGTACGAATGCCGCTTTCAGAAATTGAGCCGAAAAATTTGGAAGTGGTTCGCGCGGCGCTGGCAAATCACAAATTATTGGAGG
Source organism: uncultured Selenomonadaceae bacterium (assembly GCA_905234175.1). Taxonomy (GTDB): domain Bacteria; phylum Bacillota; class Negativicutes; order Selenomonadales; family Selenomonadaceae; genus Quinella. The sequence continues at coordinate 22,351 of CAJOGX010000004.1, forward strand.
TTGCAAAATGAAAAAATATGTCGCCGAGTGTATCGGCACAATGACGCTGGTATTTCTGGGTTGCGGCACGGCGATGCTCGTCGGCTGCGACGCGGTTCTGGGGAGCGGCTACATTCTGACGGCGCTCGCGTTTGGTCTTTCGATTGTGGCGATGGCGTATTCGATTGGAAATATTTCCGGCTGCCACATTAATCCCGCCGTTTCGCTGGGCGTTCTGCTTAGCGGCAGAATGTCCACGCACGATTTTGTTTACTACGTTATCGCGCAGTGCATTGGCGCGCTGATTGGCGCTCAACTGCTGGCGTCGATTTTCGTTATGGGCAACGTCCCTGACATGACTGGCGGGCTCGGCACGAACGGCCTGGCTGGCGTAAACGGAAACGCGGCGGCTGGGCTTCTGGTTGAAGTCGTGCTGACTTTTATTTTCGTGATAAATATTCTGGGCGTGACTTCTCCAAAGGCGAATCACGGTTCCTTCGGCGGACTGATTATCGGTCTGACGCTGGTCGGCGTGCATATTCTGGGAATTGGCCTGACGGGCACTTCGGTAAATCCTGCGCGAAGTTTCGGCCCTGCGATTGTCTCGCTGGCTGGCGGAAATGCCGCGCCGTTCGAGTGCCTGCCGGTCTTTATCGTTGGTCCGCTGATTGGTGCTGCGCTTGCCGCTCTCGTTTACCGCGCGCTTGAATAACGGAGGTTTAGTTATGAAAAAAATTTTATGCTCGCTGATTATGCTGGCGGCGCTACTGATTTCCACGACGGCGCTGGCCGCCTACAAGGAAACTCTCACTGAGGGCGCAGATTTGGGCGCGATTAAACGCCTTGCCGTCGCGCTGCCGGATTACTACCGCACGGAAATTGTGGAGCCGGAGTTCGACGATTTCATTCAGATAATTTTCGACGCCAGCAAATCTTCCCGCCTGTACGTCATTTCCTACGACGAAATTGCCGCCAGCATTCAGCGCGATACCGGCGTTGACATCAAGGCGCTGGACGCCGTGGAGTCGCGCAGGGTTTACGAAGAAAATATTTCCAAGTACGCAGACGCCGCCCTCCGCGTGAGCGTCGCCAACAATCCTAAAAAAGTTCAGTTCCTCTTTGAAGTGCAGAACGTCACCGACGGCGAGCCGCTGTACATTCTCACGACGCAGAGCGGTTCAATCGGCAAAAATTCCAAAGACTACCTCAAGGCGTGCGAAGAATTTTACAGCCGCTTCGGCTCGGCTATTGATAAATATCTCAAGGACGCGAAGAAGAAAAAATAATTTTCAGCGCGCCAGTGGGACAAATTTCAGCAATGCTCGCCCAATCTTCCTCGCGCGTCTCGTCTAAAATAATTTTCCCGCGCTCAAGCAAAATCCCGCCGCATTCAGATTCGCTCGCGCAGGCGCCGCACTTCACGCAGATTTTTTCGTTGTAAATAATTTCCATAAAAAAACGCCCCGACAAGTTCATCGGGGCTTAAATTTTTATCTGAGCGTTAAAATTTTTTTACATCATGCCAGGCATACCGCCCATACCGCCAGGAGGCGGCGGAGGCGTGGGCTCCGGCTTATCGGCGACGAGCGTTTCAGTGGTGAGAATCATCGCCGCAATGGACGCCGCATTCTGCAGAGCGGAGCGCGTGACCTTAGCGGGGTCGACGATACCGGATTTAATCATGTCGACGATTTCATTGGTGAGCGCGTTGAAGCCGCAGCCTTTGCCGGCTTTCTTGACGGCCTCGACGACGACGCTGCCTTCCTGTCCGGCGTTGTTAGCGATTTGACGAACGGGCTCTTCGATAGCGCGTTTAACAATATCGACGCCGACTTTCGCATCGCCTTCGAGCTTGATTTTGTCGAGCGCGGGGAGAATGTCAATGAACGTGGTGCCGCCGCCAGCGACGATACCTTCTTCGACAGCCGCGCGGGTAGCGTTGAGCGCGTCCTCAATGCGCAGTTTCTTTTCCTTCATTTCGACTTCGGTCGCCGCGCCAATTTCGATAACCGCGACGCCGCCCGCGAGTTTTGCAAGACGTTCCTGCAGTTTTTCCTTATCGAAATCGCTGGTGGAATCCTTAATCTGCTTTCTGATAAGAGCGACGCGAGCCGCAATTTCAGCCTTATCGCCGGCGCCGTCGACAATCGTGGTCTTTTCCTTATCGGAGCGAATCTGGCGCGCGGTGCCCAAATCTTCAATGGTAATGCTTTCGAGCTTGCGGCCGAGTTCCTCGCTGATAACGTTGCCGCCCGTGAGGATTGCAATATCTTCGAGGTTGGCTTTACGGCGGTCGCCGAAACCAGGCGCCTTAACCGCAACAGCCTTGAACGTGCCGCGAAGTTTGTTCACGACGATAGTAGCAAGCGCTTCGCCGTCAACGTCTTCGGCGATAACCGCCAGCGGTCTGCCCTGCTTAACAATCTGCTCAAGGATAGGCATAATGTCAGCGATAGAGGAAATTTTTCTGTCGGTGATAAGAATGTACGGGTCGTCGAGCACGGCCTCCATCTTGTCGGCGTCGGTAACCATGTACGGCGAAATGTAGCCGCGGTCGAACTGCATACCTTCGACAACGGTCATGTTGGTCGTCATGGTTTTGGACTCTTCGACGGTAATAACGCCGTCCTTGCCGACTTTTTCCATGGCGTCCGCGATAAGGTTGCCAATTTCTTCGTCGCTGGAGGAAATTGCGGCGACCTGCGCGATAGCGTCACGGCCTTCAACTTTATGCGCGGAATTTTTAATTTCCTCGACGAGAGTTTTAACGGCGGCCTCGATACCTTTTTTGATGATCATCGGATTGGCGCCGGCGGCTACGTTTTTCATTCCTTCGCGAACGATAGCCTGAGCGAGGAGCGTCGCGGTCGTCGTACCGTCACCGGCAACGTCGTTGGTTTTCGTTGCGACTTCCTTGACGAGTTGGGCGCCCATATTTTCAAAGTGGTCTTCGAGCTCAATGTCGCGGGCGATAGTGACGCCGTCATTAGTGATTGACGGGGCGCCGAATTTCTTTTCGAGTACGACGTTGCGGCCTTTGGGACCAAGCGTAACTTTTACAGCGTTAGCGAGAGCGTCAACGCCACGGCTGAGCGCGCGGCGGGCGTCTTCGTTGAACAAAATTTCTTTTGCCATATAAAAATTTACCTCCGAGTTGAAACCTGATTAAGCGATAGCAAGAACGTCGCTTTCGCGGATAACGAGATATTCCTTGTCGTCGATTTTGATTTCGCTGCCCGCGTATTTATTGAAGATAACTTCGTCGCCGACTTTGACTTCGGGCTCAAGGCGCGTGCCGTTGTCGAGGACTTTGCCTTTGCCGACGGCCACGACTTTGCCCTTTTGCGGTTTTTCTTTGGAAGTTTCGGGCATGATAATACCGCTTTTAGTTTTGAGTTCGACTTCGGCGACTTCGATTATGATTCTGTCACCCAATGGTTTTACCATAGATTTTTAGCCTCCCGTTTGGAAAATCGATACTTGCGTATAATAATTCCTTTTCGCCAAAAAGTCAACTTTTTTTCGTCAGGCAAAATTGTTATGGCGGGACAAAACGGCGGCGCGGCGGGGAAAAAAGCTTAAGTTGGATATGAAAATTGACGATAAAGTTTTTGAAGGTAATCAAGTGCCACGAAAAGTTTTTGAGGCAGTGGAAACCCACACAAGGGAAGAAAGCAAAAACTGCGACAGGCAGGCGGCTTGAAAGATATTGGTAACACGAGCGGTTCTTCAAGTCGTAGCAGCGATTCAATGAAGGAGCGCTTGTCATAAAAAAAGCAGGCGGGAAGGATACTGCCGAAGAAAAACATTTTAGCCAAGGAGGAATATTAAAATGGCAATGGTAGTTAAAAACAATATGAGTGCCGTCACAACGCTCAACACGCTGAACAAAAACAGCAGCACGCTGAGCAAAAGTCTGGCGAAAGTTTCCAGCGGTCTGAAAATCGTATCCGCGCAGGATGACGCGTCAGGCTTTGCAATTTCCGAGCGCATGCGCGTACGTATTCGTTCGCTCGACCAGGCAACTCAAAACTCTCAGAATGGATCCAGCCTGATGAAAACTGCTGAGGGCGCGCTCGGTAGCACAATCGAAATTCTCAAAACCCTCAAGGAAAAAGCAATCAACGCGGCAACTGATACCAACACCGACGAAGACCGCGCGACGATTCAGAAGGAAGTCAATCAGCTCGTTGACCAGATTGATGATAACGCGCTTGTCATGTTCAACGGCAAGTACCTCCTTGAAGGCTCCAAAACCCAGTCCGGCGTCCAGACCTACACGGCTATGACGAACCAGAGCCTCGCGCTTGATACCGTCGGCGACGACAAAATTACTTCGCTCAGAAACCGTAAGGGCGAATTGCTCGAAATCAACTCCACGGACAAACTCACCGCGTCCTACGTCAAAAACGGCATGACTTTCAGCACGTCCTACAACGTCGGTAACACCACGCTCAACGATATTTTTGCAAACCTCAACGCTTTGACTGAATCCCCTGTGTTCGGCACGGCAAAAATCATAAGCGGCGACGACGCAGTTAATCCAATTTACAGCGATATTACCCTGGCGTCCGGCACAATTCGTTCCGCGTCGCTGGCAGACCTTCGCAAATCTTTCAACGCTGAGCCGAACGCTGATTTCCAGCTTGAACTTGCGGCTATGAACAGCGAAATTGGTACTTCTCAGCTGGTAGAAAACTTCGCCAGAGTGGAACTTGGCGGCACCGAGACAAATGTTTATACCCAGGTTCGCGACGCTATCATTTCCGACTTGACGACGACAATGGCGACGAATACCGGCGTTATTTCCGATTCGGTAACTTTGTCGACCGGCTTTGTGCAGATAACGCATACTGACGGCACTATTGAAAAAGTTGCGCTCTACAATCCTGGCGGAACTGAAACTCTGGACAACGGCTCAGATTCCTCCTTCGCCAGCGCCGCCGACGCCATTATGGAATACATTGACGAAAAACTCAAAGACATTCTGGCGAACGGCACTGAAACGAACGTTGACAGCAATACCCTGCTCGGCATTCTGACCAGCCCCAACCTCGTGATTAACATGGGCGGTCGCGATACCGTCAACGGCGTTGAAACTTCTACCATTGAAAATACAACCACCTTCACCACGGACAGCGCAATTTTCGCAGCGGGCGTTGAAGAAACGGACAGCCTGGCGAATTACGCGCAGCGTAAGATCGAATCCATTTACGTCAAGTCCCTCAACAGCCTCGTTATGGCGAATGACAACGTTGGTATCGTTCCGGCGGACAGCGTAACGAAGACCGTCGACAAGTACAAAGGGCTCACGGTTACGGCGGCTAATGGCGGTTTGAACGGGCAGATTTCCGGTCTGGCTATTAATATAACGAACAGCGAAGGGCAAAACCGCAAATCCGTCAACGAGTTCCTCAACGGCTTCAAGACCACGATTTTCGCGGCAAACGAATCCAGCGACCATTCGCTCAACATTCACGTTGGCGCGGAAGCTAACCTGTCAATCGCAATCGGCATGATGGATATGCGCGCGGCGGCTCTTGGTCTTAAGGGCACCGACGGCTCCGTTATCAGCCTTGCAACGCTCGAACAGGCGAACGCCGCAATTTCCGTCTTTGAAAACGCACTCCAGAAAGCGCTCGACCAGCAGACAACCATTGGCGCAATTCTCGCCCGCCTCGAATACACCGCAAGCAACCTCACCACTTCCAGTGAGAACGTCCAGGCGGCAGAATCCACAATCCGCGACGCAGATATGGCAAAAGAAATGACCGACTACACAAAGAGCAACGTTTTGCTGCAGGCGGCGCAGTCCATGCTCGCGCAGGCAAACCAGAACTCCAGCGCAGTGCTCAGCCTCCTCCAGTAATCTCAGCCTCGTCTCTGACGGCGCTACCAACACCATTTATTTCTCCCTTGCCCACCGGCAGGGGATTTTTTTTTTGCCGTGAAGAAATTCGCCGGATTTGACGATAATTTAGTAGAATTGCAAACAAAAAAGCCGCGTGATATAATGCGGCTACAGGAATTTTTTTCTAGGGAGGGAGCACTATGGCAATTCCGATAAATCTGGTAAACGCGTCGATGTGGGTACCGAGAGTCATTGAGCATACGCCGCTGGACGGCGGGCTCGTGCCGACGAACATGGAGCAGAACCGGCAGATTTTTCAGGGAGGACTCATGGCGGTTTCAGAAAGAATGTACGCCGCCCGCGACCCCGTTTCCAATTTCGGCACAGAAACGCATATCGGCAAGGGCGATTTCAGCCAGATCAGCCGCGAACTTATGGAGGCGTCCGTCGAAAGTATCGCCAGAATCATGGAAAAGGACGACGAATTTGAAGGCTCGAACATGGGCGAATATTCCCCAATGGGGCCTATGGGCATTAAGGAAATTAACGACCGCTCTTTCGAGAAACAGCAGCAAATTGCCGCCAACGCCCAGAAATTTGTCGCCAACTACGGCGCTTAGAATACCGCGAAACTCGGCAAAGTCGTCGCCTTCGGAAGCGGCGGCTTTTTTTAGTTTGTGCCGAGCTGACGGTTGAACTCAGCGATTTCCTCCGGCGAAAATTCGTTGCGCATAGACTTCCAGCGGTCGTGCAGCCAGAACCATTCCTCTGGATACCGGCGAATGTGCTCTTCAGTCAGCGCCGCCAGTTTCTGCGTCATTTCCCAAATATCCGCGCGCTTGTCTTTGGAACGCTCGACGTAAAGCGGCGGCTGAACTTCCAGCGTATGAGTTCCGTCGGGGTTTCTGTGCATGAACGCGGGGAAAATCGGCACGCCTTTAAACCTTGACATTGACGCAGCGCCAGTCACGTAATTTGTCGCGCGGTTGAAAAATTTCACTATAACGCCGTCGTGCCGCCCGACGTCCTGATCCATAATCAAGCCAATGAAATGCCCGTCGTCAAGCAGCTGGTACATTTCGCGAACGCCGCTGTGGTAAGTGATGTGCATGCCGATATTCGTGCGGAACTCGTTGATAAATTTGTCCGCGCCGTCGGATTTCTGCTTTTTCGCGACGCCGACGAGCGGAATACCGTACTGCGCGAAGGCGCCGCCCATTAGCTCCCAGTTATCGCTGTGGCTTGTCATGATAACCGCGCCGCGCCCTTTCCTTTCGGCGGAACTAAAGTAACGCGTGAGTTGTTCCAGCCCGACGATTTTGACATGGCTTTTCATATTTTTCTTAAGCTCAGGGAAGCGGAGGACTTCGACGAAAATATTTCCGAAATTAATCGCGCTGGCTTTGGCGATTTTTTCAGCAGTCAAAGTGTCGACGCCGAGGCATTTTTGAACGTTGTCCCGCGCGAGTTTTTTGCGCCTGGCGGGGACGAAAAGCCAGACTAAATGCGCCAGCGCGCGCCCTAAAGTTACGGCGAGGCTGAAGGGCAAAAGGCATGTCAGCCAGCTCAAAAGTTTTAAAAATGTGTACGTGGTAGCGCCTCCCTGAAATAAAATAAAGCCCGAGGAAGTCCCCAGGCTTTGAAGGTTACTCAATTTATCGGCAAAACTCGTGCAACGCGCCGACTGACCGCCTTACGCTCTTGCGGGGCGGTGTTTGGAAAAGCAGTCGCGGCAGTAGACCGGACGCTCATTTCTCGGCTCGAAGGGAACTTCAGTTTCCTTGCCGCAGTCAGCGCAAATGACGGTGAACATCTGGCGGTGTTCGTTGCCATCGCGGTTGCGGCGGCGTTTGTCGCGGCAGTCACGGCAACGGGTGGGTTCGTTCTCGAAGCCTTTTTCGGCGTAGAATTCCTGTTCGCCCGCGCTGAAGATAAATTCCTTGCCGCAGTCCTTGCATACGAGTGTTTTGTCTTCGAAAGTCATTAAAAAAATCTCCTTACAGATCAAAAAATTTCCGTTCGCTGAGCTAAAAGTATCAACTCAACGCTTTGACATTATACCACGTTTTATAAAAAAATCAAGTATTAATTAACTTGATAAACTGCGGCGAATTGTGTAAAATTGGCGCGTCAAAAAAATTTTTTTAAGGGAGTGACTGGCGCGGCGATTTTCCGCACCGACCTATGAAAAAAAGTTTAGCAAAAAAAATTCTGGCGGCGGTATCAATAATTTTCGCCACGAACTTCAGCGCGTCTGAAGCGGCAGTTCCTTTGACCTTACAACAAAGCATAGATTTGGCGCTCACCAACGACGAACAAATTGCTGCGGCGCTGGCTGATACGAAATCTGCGCGCTGGAGTTTGTCAAGCGCCCGCCGTGCCACGGGTCCTGTAATCGGCTGGACTTCGCAGGCACTGAAAATCGGCGGCAGGGATCACCGCGCCTCTAACGACGCTCACAACGCTTACGGCAACGAGGGCGCCTTTGTTTATGAGAACGGATATTATCGCTACGCCGCCGGCTCGACCGCGTACAACAACACTTTCGCGAATACTTTCAGCCTGGAAATTCCGCTGTACAGCGGCGGGCAGCTTGAAGAAAGAATTAAATCGCGCGGGTATCAGCTTAACGCGGCGGATTTGACGCTGGAAAATACCAAGCAGACGATTCGCTATCAGACAATCGCCGCCTATTACGAAGTTCTTCAGCAGCAAAATCTTTTGAACGTCGCGGAAGGCGCCGTGCGAATGGCAACCGAGCAGCTCAACATAATTCAAATTCAGTTCGAGGAAGGCGTGGTTGCGAAGTCGGACGTTTTACAAATGCAGGTACAGCTGGCGGATTACCGGCAGAATTTAGTTTCGATACAGGGAAATTTGAAAGTCGCCCTGGCAACTCTGCTGAACACAGTCGGCCTGCCGGAGGACACGGATATTGACGTGACGGATAATTTTTCCTACGCGCCGTTTCCGTTCACGCTCGACGAATGTCTGGCTTATGCGCTGGAAAATCGTCCTGACGGTGCCGCCGCGCTCTATACCGTCAAAAATGCTGAGGCGCAGGCAGAGGCCGCTAAGTCAGGCGACCGCCCCAGCGTTACCGGCGTCGCCAGCAAGTCCATCTCCGCGAACGGCGCCTTTCAGCAGGAACGCAGCGCGAACTGGCAGATTGGCTTGCGGCTGAACTGGAGCGTTTTCGATAACAACGTTACCAAAGCCAGCGTCAATTCCGCGAAGGCCGCCGTTGAAAGCGCGCAGGCTAATTTTGAACGCGTCGAAAAAAATATCCGCCTGCAGACACGCAGCGCCTATACGCATATGAAGTCCGCCGAGGAAAATATCCGCTCGACTTCCACCGCAGTTAAGCAGGCTGAGGAAAGCAGCGTTATCGCGCGCGTCCGCTACGAGGAAGGCGTTGACATTCTGCTTACCGTTACCAACGCGCAGGAAAAGCTCAATCAGGCGCGCACGAATTATTTTACCGCGCTCTACCAGTACAATTTGTACAAGGCGCAGCTCGAAAAGGCGATTGGCATTCCCGTCGACATCAACACGCCGATTTATATGGAAAATGTTCGCGAAGGCAGATACACCAACAAAGCCCTTGAGGCCGCCGCGCTCCATTCAGACGCCAGCGAAACTTTTGAGGCTAAGTGATTGACTGTTCAGGAGGGCACTATGAATCAAGAAGAAATGTTGAAAAAAGTCAATCCAACTTACCTCAGCGCGAAGGGCGTCCTTAGTCTTTTGTCGAAGACCGGCAATTCGGACATCATGTGCTTTTACAATGACCTCGATAAAGAGGCGCTGGGTAAATCTTCTACACTGGAGCCTGCAATTATTCGGAGCTGGAGAATTTCCCTTGAGGCGCGCTATAACTTTTGGACTGCGATTACTGAGGAAACCGACTGCAAAATAATAGTGGATTTGCCATGCGGGTACCTGCCGCAGTGTCTTAAGGCGGCGCGACTGAATAAAAAATATTACGGGCTCGATTTGCCGATTGTAACCGAAGAAGTCAGCCGTATCGCCTTCAAGCATTTGGACGGGCGCCAGAAAAATCTGGTACAGTATCACGGCGTTGACGCGACGAATTATGACTCTCTGCGAAACGCGCTGAAAGACGCGCAGGGAAAAATTTGTATTATCACGGACGGATTTCTGGGATATTTCAACCTTCACGACCTGAAGGCGATTTGCGAAAATATTTATCGGCTGCTGCGAGAGTTCGGCGGGCACTGGTACACTTCGGATTCGCAGTTCCCTGAATTGATGGAGCTCACGCACGCCGTAATTACCGGCGACGAAAGCGAGGAAATATCAGTGGCGATTTCGCTGGGCGCCAGTCGTATCGCCGATTCTAATCTCAGCGACCACCTGTTCATGGGGGGGACTCTCGAAGAGCGCAGAAAGTTTATGGAGGAGTGCGGTTTCTCCGTTAAAAGTTTCCGTTATTCCGACAAGTTGCGCGTAATTCCTTCCCTGAAAGAAAATCCCGCCCTCATGGAAAAACTTTTGTCGGCGTACAACGGAATAGAAGAATGGGTTCTGACTGCGAAAGAAACGCCCGCCGCTGAAAAGACGCCAGATATTCCCTTCGCGCAGGAATTTTCCTCAGCGGGCGGCGTACTTTCCATTAGGATAAGCGGGCGGCTGGATACGATTACGGCGCCGGAATTTCTTCAAAAAGTCGAAGAGTTGCGCGCAAAAAATTCGTTCACAGAAATAAAATTCGACGCGGCAAACCTCAGCTATATTTCTTATGCCGGAGTGCGCGCGCTTCAGATTCTGCAAGAGTCCTGCAGCAGTTTCAGGATAAGCAGCGCGAGCGGCGAAGTACGCAAAATTTTAACTGAGAATTTTCCGGCAGCGCTGGAACAGTAAATTTAAGCGGAAGTTAAATAAATCTGCAAAAAAATAGCGTCGGCATTTTCAGCACCGGCGCTTTTAAATTTATCTGGAAAAGTTTAATCGAGAATCAGCGGCTTGTTTTTGAGAATTTCGAGGCCAGGCGTGCAGGCTCCGCAGTCGCAGAATTTAGCGCCGCTGGCTTTGAGTTCGTCGGCGTGCGCCGCAAATTTTTTCTGCCCTTCGACGCCGAAATACTGAACGGCAATGTCGGAATGCGCAAAAGCTACAAGGTGGTCGATGTCGGTAACGTCGCCTTCGAGTTCCTCAACGAGCTTGCGGGCGAGTTCCTTTTCTTTGTCGGTGCCGAGCGCGTCGAGCCAGGCCTGAGTAGCCGCCTTGAGCGGGGCACAGCAGCTGGGCGCGGCAATCATCTGCTTCGCGAGTTCGATAACATTTTCCTTAGTCACGGTAAACACTCCTCATTTTTTATTTGGGGCTAATTTGTCAAGAATTTCAGCGTATCGGTTACTGCGAGCCTCGGAGGCGTCCGCGTCGGCTTTGAGCCAGGCACGATTTTCGTCGTTAATCACGTCAGCCATGGATTTGGCTTCGAGAATGTAGTCGGCGATAATCGAGCGTCCGAGTTCGATACCGGCGGTTTTCGCTTCGGGGTCGTTTTCCAGTTTGCTCACAAAATCGTTGAACTCAGCTTCGTCGAATTTTGCTCCGAAGGCGTTCAAAACATCGCGCATATTTTTTTCAACGTAAGCATTTTGTTCAGGAACGCTCATTGTGACGTACTGGCGGAACTCTGATTCCTTAGCTTTGAAAGCTTCCTCCATTCGGCTGCTGGCGCTCATGACTACGAGTGCAAAACCGACAACGACGAGCGCCGCCAAAATTCCAACGCCGATTAAAACTTTTTTCAACATGTACAGCAAAACTCCTTCAACTTGCGAGCGATTTTTTAGCGACGGCGAGCATGAGTTTCAGGCGATTGAGCTGATTGACTTCGGAAGAACCCGCGTCGCAGTCGATAGCGACAATATTAGCATTTTTGTAGCTTTCGCGCAAGCTGTGCATGACGCCCTTGCCGGTTATGTGGTTGGGCAGGCAACCGAAGGGTTGCAGACATACGATATTTTCAACGCCCTCCTCGATTAGCTTGACCATTTCGCCGGTGAGGAACCAGCCTTCGCCAGCCATATTTCCAACGCTGACGTGGCGGCCTGCGAGCGCGGCAGTCTCCTTAATCGAGTGCGGCGCGCGGAAATGCACGGACTCTTTGAGCGCGTTTTTCATGGGGCGGCGGAAAAATTCTATGAACTGGATAAAAATTTCGGCGAAAAGTTTATCCCTGCGACTGCCGCCGAGAAGTTTACGCCGCGAAATTTCGTCGTATGCTCCGTACAGGAAAAAGTCTATCAGATCCGGCATGACGACTTCCGCGCCCTCAGCCGCCAGAACTTTTTCCAGCTGATTATTCGCAACGGGGTGGTACTTCACCAGAATTTCGCCGACGATACCGACTTTCGGCTTTTCGAGCGTTTCATCAATCGGAATTGCGTCGAACTGCGCGACGATATTTTTCACGTTGCGGCGGAAACTCAGATAATTTCCGTTAAGCAGGTCGCCGCGCACAATCGCCATCCAGTTTTCGTAGAGCCGGTCAGTTTCTCCCGCGCGAAGTTCGTAGGGGCGCATACGGTTTGAAACGTTCATGAGCAAATCGCCATAAACCGCCGCCTTAATCGCGTCCATTAAACAATCGCGGCTGAGCTCGAAGTCGTCAGTTTCCAGCCCGTAGCACGCAAAAACCGGCACCTGTCCGAAGCCGGCGAACTTCAGCGCGCGCCGCAGAACGCTGATATAATTCGTCGCGCGGCAGGCTCCGCAGGTCTGAAACATCATAATCGACGTGTTGTCGGGGTCGTAGTCGCCGGATTTGAGCGCGGCAAGCAGCTGGCCGATAACCACAATCGCGGGGTAGCACATGTCGTTGTTGACGTAGCGGAGTCCCAAATCAATCGCCGCCTTGTCGGGCATTTCGGGAATAACCACGCGGTAGCCGTATTTTCGCATGACGGTTTGAACCAGCTCGAAATGAATTGGCGACATCTGCGGAGCCAGAATCGTGTGCGTTTCCTTACAGTTTGCGGTAAATCTGGGGCGCGGCCTGAACTCAACCGGCACGTAAGCGGCTGGCTTTTTGCGTTTGAGCGCCGCCAAAAGTGAACGCAGCCTTATTCGCGCGGCGCCCAGGTTTGAAACTTCGTCGAGCTTTATCATCGTGTAAATTCTGCCGTGCGCCTCGACAATTTCTTTGACCTGCTCGGTTGTCAGCGCGTCGAGTCCGCAGCCGAAGGAACTCAGCTGAATCAGCGTAACGTTGGAATGTTCCGCCGCGAAGTGCGCCGCGTGGTAAAGCCTTGCGTGGTAGCTCCACTGATTGACGACGGAAATGCTGTCGGAGTTAGTCGGCAGGTGGTAAATCGCGTCTTCGGAAATTATCGGAAGGCCGTAAGACTGAATCATTTCGGAAATCCCGTGGTTAATTTCTGGGTCGACGTGGTAGGGTCTGCCAACCAGCAAAATTGCCTGCTCGTCGGTTTTTTCTATGCGCGCCAAAGTTTCTTCGCCGAATTTCCGAACGTCCGCGCGATATTTTTCCAGCTCCAGCGCCGCCGCGTCTACCGCCTCCGAAATTTCCTGCGCAGAAATATTTTCAGACGCCAGCTCCTCCGCCAGCCGCCGCTTGAGTTTTTTCATGTCGTGCACTGGCAAAAAAGGCTGCAGGAATTTTATTTTTTTCTCGCGCAGAATATCCATGTTCCCGCGAATATTTTCTGGGTAGCTCGCCACAATCGGGCAGTTGTAAAAGTTATCCGACCGCGTGTCAAAATTGTACGGCTCGCACGGATAGAAAATTTTCGTGACGCCGCGCTCAATCAAATCCATAACGTGACCGTGCGCCAGCTTCGCGGGGTAGCAAAGCGAATCGCTCGGAATCGTCGAAATGCCCTTGTAGAAAATTTCCGCGTTGGACTTCGCCGACAGCTCGACGCGATAGCCCAGCGCCGTGAAAAACGTGTGCCAGAACGGATAATCTTCGTAAATGTTCAGCACGCGCGGAATGCCAATCGTGCCGCGCCGAGGATTTTCCAGCGGCTGATAATCGAACACGCGCTGATATTTGTAAGCGTACGCGTTGGGAATTTCCTTCGACGCAGAAACTTTTCCGCCGACGCCGCGTTCACAGCGGTTGCCCGTGAAAAATTTGCCGCCGTCAGGGAATTTCTGCATCGTTATCAGACAGTTGTTGCCGCACCGCCCGCAGCGGTAGGATTTCGTCACCACGTCAAAATTTTCCAGCGCGTCAGCCGTCAGCAGGTTGGAAATTTTATCGTCGTCCGTTTCCAGCGCAAGAATCGCCGCGCCGTAAGCGCCCATCAAGCCAGCAATGTCCGGCCGAATGACTTCCCTGCCGAGAATTTCCTCAATCGCGCGGAGCACGGCGTCGTTGTAGAAAGTGCCGCCCTGCACGACAATATTTTCGCCGAGGTCTTCGACGTTGCGGAGCTGCATGACTTTGAACAGCGCGTTCTTGATAACGCTGAGCGCAATGCCCGCCGAAATATCGCTGACGCTCGCGCCGTCCTTCTGCGCCTGCTTAACCTTCGAGTTCATAAAAACGGTACAGCGCGTGCCCAAATCAACCGGCGCTTCCGAAGTCAAAGCCTTGCCAGCGAACTCGCCAACGCTCATGTTCAAGCCCTGCGCGAAATTCTGAATGAAACTGCCGCAGCCCGCACTGCACGCCTCGTTGAGCGTGATGTTGCCAATCGTGCCGTCCCTGACGAAAAAGCATTTCATGTCCTGCCCGCCAATGTCCAGCACGAAGCTGACGTTGGGACAAAATTCCTGCGCCGCCGTCAAGTGCGCGAAAGTTTCAACCTCGGAACCGTCCGCGTGCAGCGCCGCCTTAACAATCTGTTCGCCATAGCCCGTCGTGAAAACTTTGCCAACTTCGACGCCCGCCGGAAGATTTTCGTACAGCGCGCGAATCTGCGCAACGACGGTTTTCAGAGGCGAGCCGCCGTTCGAGCCGTAAGCCGTGTACAAAATTTCCCTGTTCCTGCCAATCGCGCAGATTTTGGTTGTAGTGGAACCGGCGTCAATCCCAAGGAAAATTTTTCCGCGATAAGTTTGCAAATTGCCGCGTCGGACTTTTGCCAGTTCGTGGCGCGCGCGGAAATTCTGATAATCGCTATGATTCCTGAACAAAATAAAATCTGCCTTGCGCGTCTCGGCTTTAGCGGCGGCGTCAGATTTTTTGATAGACGCTTCGAGTTCGGCGACGGAAATGTTTTGAGCTTCGTCGCTGAGCGCGGCGCCGGCGGCAACGAAATAATTCCCGTTATCGGTTTCGACAACCTGTTCCGGCGCAAGTTTCAGCGTCTCAACGAATCTTTTTTTGAGTTCCGGCAGAAAGTGCAGCGGCCCGCCTAAAAACGCTACAACGCCGTCAATCGGTCTGCCCTGCGCGAGGTTGCCAATCGTCTGATTAACCACCGCCTGAAAAATCGAAAGGGCAATGTCCGCTTTTTTGGCGCCGTCGTTCATGAGCGCCTGAATGTCGGTCTTAGCGAAGACTCCGCAGCGGGAAGCGATTGTGTAAATCTGCCTGCCCTTTTCGGCAAGCGCGTTCAAACCCAGCGCGTCGGTGGAAAGGAGCGCCGCCATGTGGTCGATAAAAGAGCCCGTACCGCCCGCGCAGACGCCGTTCATTCGCACTTCGGGCGTGCCTTTAAGGTAAATAATTTTCGCGTCCTCGCCGCCGAGTTCGACGACGGTTTCGGTGCGCGGGATAAATTCTTCGACGGCGGTGCGGCAGGCAATGACTTCCTGCACGAACGGCAGCGAAATTTTTTTAGCAATGCCCATACCGGCGGAACCGGCCAGCGCGATTTTGAATTTCGTCTCGCCAACAAATTCCCTGAGCGTCGAAAGGGTATTCGTGAGCGCGGCGCCAATTTCCGAGAAGTGCCGCGAATAATCCTTGTGTAGAATCGTCTTGTCGTCGTCCATGACAACGTATTTGATCGTCGTGGAGCCGATGTCAATTCCGACCTTCATAGAAAAATCACCTCTGCCAAATTTTATAATTCGGCGGCGAGCTTGTCAATCAAGCGCGGTTTCATACGCAGAGGAACTTTAGCCCACGTCGCCCAGCAGCGGCAGTTCGCCCGACGCCAGCAAAAGTTCATTGGTCTCGTTTACGCTCAGCTGATTTTCCAGCGCGAAAAAAATAATGCTGTCCCATTCGCTGCGGACGTAAAGTTTTTCGACGCCGGCGTAGTACAAAAGATAATTGGTTTCCTTTGGCGAAAGCCCCAGCGCCACGGCAACCGCAATTATTTTCGGTCGTGCGGGCTTTTTTGTTATGCCGGAAAAAATTCTGTAGACGTAGGTTGCGTCGAGCTGCGAGCGCTGAATCACGTCGAGCTTAGTCAAACTTTTTTCCGCCAGCAGTTTATTCAGATACTCTGCGAGCGTGAAACTGCGAAAATTTTCCGCGTTGTCAGCTAAGAAATCTTCGACGCGCTTAGCCTCGGCGAGCTCATTCTCAAGCTCCTCGGTGTCTTTCTGCAAAAAATTTCACTCCTTGTGTTAAAATTCGCGCGGGAGGCGATGAACTTGAAACCGAACGTTGCGGCGTATTTGAACTTCCGCTTCGAGAAACTGCGGTTGCTGAAAAAATCTGCGAAAGGCGAAGTCTGGCTGGCGCTGAACAAATCTACCAGCGAGCCGGTCGTCATGAAAATCGTGAACTACAGCGGCCTTCCCTATGCGAAACTCAAAGCTAATCCGCACGCGCTTTTCGCGAAAATTTTTTACTGTGCCGAGTCCGAGAGCGATACCGTCGTTGTCGAAGAATTTATTCAGGGCGAAACTTTGGAAGGGCGCGTTCTCAGCGAAACTGACGCGCGGAAATTTTTACTGCAGGTTTGCGACGGTCTGAAGTTCCTGCACGTCCTTGGAATTGTCCACCGCGACATTAAGCCGACGAATATGATTTTGCAAAGCGGCGGGATTATCCGGCTGATAGACTTCGACGCCGCCCGCACCGTCAAGGAAAATCAGCGCGAAGATACGAAATTCCTGGGCACGAAAGGCTACGCGCCGCCCGAACAGTACGGCTTCGGGCAGACGGACGCCAGAAGTGACATTTATTCGCTAGGCAAAACTTTCCTCGAACTCACCGGCGAAAACTGTGGCAGTCAGCTCAAAAAAATTCTGCTGAAATGCGTGGAAGTCGACCCGAAAAATCGCTGGCAGTCCGCTGACGAACTCCGCGCCGCGCTCACCAAAAATAATCACATCGCGTTGAAAATCGGCGCAATTCTCTCCGCCGCCGCCGGTATTTTCCACTTCGTTAATTCGACGCCCGCGCCAGATGTTCCCGCCGAATCTGAAAATATTCCCGCCGAAGTCGAAGAAATTCCAACGCCAGAAATTGTCGAAACGCCAGCGCCGGAACCGGAGCCGGAACCAACGCCGGAAATTGTTGAGCCAGCGCCAGAGCCGGAACCCGCGCCGGAAATTAATGAAACGCTTGAGCCGGAACCCGTTGAACCGCCAGCGCCTTCGCAGGGTACAGAAAATTTCCAGCCATCATTTCCTGACAGCGCGCCCAGCCTTGAAAATTTTCAGCCGTCGTTCCCAGTCGTCAGTCAAACTCCGCAGGAACTTGGCGGCGTCCACCTTGGCGAGGAAATTTCAGCCAGCGACGGGCAGCACAGCTACGAAAATCTTACCGTGACCGTAAAAGATAACGCCGTGGTTGCGATTAGTACCGATTCGCCGGAAATTCAGACGCCCGAAGGCATTCGCGTCGGCATGGCTTTTTTCAACGTCATTTCGGCTTACGGAATAAATTTTCGCAAGCAGTTCAGCGGCGACGGTACGATTTACATTTACCGGCAGGGCGACGCTGAAGTTATTTTCGTCGAACGTAACGGCTCCGTCGCCTCAATCAGCCTGAATTTACCTGCGCGGTAATGATTTTCCAAATCCCGCTCGCTAAAATTAAGCTAGAATAAAACTGCGAAGGGAGGTAGGTTGAATGAAAAAATTTTTCGCAGTGGCGGCGCTCGTGCTCGGAATTTTTGTCGCGCAGATTTCAGCGGCTGAGGCGTATGATCATCACGTTGGCGAATGGAACGGCGGCTGGAAGGCGTACCTCATGACGGAGACGATTAGCATTAAGAGCCGTGAATACATGGATTACAGCTGCACGGTTAAGGCGATACGCGGCAACGACGTGATTTATGTCAAATACAATTTTTGGGAAGACCGCTCACGCAGGTTGATTGAGCATTTCACAAATGACCAGGGTCATAGCGGCATGTTTACCGTCTCCGACGCGAACGGCTTTTATATCGAGTATAACATCGACGATTACGTCAGCAAGAATTATTACGAGTGAGGTGATTCGCATGAAAAAAGTTTTAGCGATAGCGGCGGTCGTACTGGGAATCCTGAGCTTTCAAACGGTGCACCTTGAGGCGGGCGTTAAAGGAACGGTCTGGCGTTGCTCGTGGTGCAAGCAGGAACTTAAAATGCCGCCCTACGAAAACCCTGGCGACTACCGCGAATACAAAGGCGGCTGCTCACGCGCGCCTTTCGGCGACCGGCACCAATGGAAACCCTGCGGCTATCATTTTTCAGACGGCTCAGTTAGCTACACCAATTAATTCAAATTTGTGCGAGGTGATTCAAATGGCAACGGCAATCAAAGGCGCGGTTATCGCGGGCGAAAAGGGCAGTACGGTCGATTATTATCGCAAGTGCGAGGCGTGCGGCTACACTTCTTCCAGCAAGTACAACACGGCGCATTTGGCGTACAAGTACCGCCACTCCTTCAAGTGCCCGAAGTGCGGCAACAAGCAGGACATCGAAATTAACGTTGACTGAAAAATTTTCTGCGCAAAAAAAAATTAAGCCGGTCAAATCGACTGGCTTTTTTATTTGAGTTCGTTTAGTAACGCAAGATAACTTTCGTAGCGTTCGCGCAGGATTTTGCCAGCGTCCGCCGCCGCTTTGACGCCGCAGCTCGGTTCGTGGCTGTGACTGCAGCCGTTCAGGAATTTGCAGTCGTACGCGAAATCGGTGAACTCCTTAAAACATTCGCGCAGATTTTCAGCGGTAATTCCCAGCTCGCTCAAGTCAACGGCGCTGAAACCTGGTGTGTCAACCAGATAGCCGCCGCCAAATTCAATCAGCTCGGCGACGCGCGTGGTATGCTTTCCGCGCAGAATTTTTTCGCTGACTGAGCCGGTTTTGAGTTTCAAACGCGTATCAATTCTATTCAGCAGGGAACTTTTACCGACGCCGCTGGGGCCCGCGAAAACCGTCACGCCGCTGGAAATAGTTTCGCGCAGATTTTCAATGCCGGTGCCGTCCAGCGCGGAAGTGCGGACGATTTCGTAAAGATTTTCGTACTCGGCGAGGAAATTTTTATCGGCCGCCAGATCTATTTTATTAATGCAAAGAATAATTTCGGTGAGCCGTGAAAATTCCGCCAGCGCGAGGAAACGGTTAAAGAGCAGGCGGTTCAAATCTGGCTGGGCGGCGGCGAAAGTCAGAATGATTCGGTCGACGTTAGCGACGGCTGGGCGGCTGAGCAGACTTTTACGCGGCTGAATTTTTTCGATAACGCCGGAGCCGTCCCTGAGCTTTGAAATTTCTACGAAGTCGCCAGGAGCAACCGCACTGCCGGAATTTTTGTCGCGCTTGAGAAGTCCGCGCAGCTTGCAGGGAATGAGCTCGCTTTCAGCCTGAACGAAAAAAAAGCTGTTATAAAATTTTATGACGCGCCCAATCATCTTTTGCTAAGCCCGTCAATTTCTGGAAAGTCAAAATTCTGCTCGAACGGCGCCTCGACAATTTCGCTGTCGGCGTAGAGATTTTCGATTTCGGGGTTGGCGGAAAAATCTTCGTGGCGCGAAACGATAAGGTCAATGGACGTGCCGTGTTCGACGTAAGCGGCGGGCAGCGGGTTCTGGTTTAAAACGGTGCCGTCGTTTTGAATGCTCTCGCGGTAGTTCACGGTGCCGACTTTCAAGCCGCGCTGTTCGATATTGGATTTGGCGGTGTCAAGCAGAATATTTTGCACGTCGGGAACGTAAGTCATTTCGACTGGCGTTGGACGGGGCGCGGCGGCGGCCTCAGCGCGACCGGAACGGCTGGCGACGTTGGTACCGCGCGAAACTACCAGGTCGATAACCTGCCCGCGATTGATTTTCGTGCCAATAATCGGGTCGTGCGAAAGGATTGTGCCAGGCTCAAACTCAGAATCTTTTTCGTAGATAGCGCCGAGCTGGAGGCCGAGCTTCCTTAACCGCTCGACAGCGTGATATTTTTTCAAGCCGATAAGGTCGGGCATGTCGATAACTTCGCCGCCCTTGCTGACGTAAATCGTGACGCGGCGTTCGGCCTTGACGTTCCTGCCCGCAACGGGATCCTGCGTGACAACCTGACCGGCGGGGACGGTTGCGTCGTAAATTTCGGCGATACTGACGCGGAGCCTTCCGTCTTCAAGAATCTGGCGCGCAAGACCGAGCTGCTTACCGGCGACGTTTGGCACAGCAACTTCCTCGCCGTCGGAAATTTGCCCGAACGCCATGATAAAGCCGGCGCCGAATCCTGCAATGAGTACCAGAATAAGTCCAAAAATAAATGCTTTTGAGCGCAGGAAAAATTTTTCGGTCGGCTTGGCTTTTGGCTTTGAATCGATAATTTTGACGGCGTTTTCGCGAATGTTACGGCGCGGCGGGAGCGTGGAGGCTTTGGCGCGCGGCAGAATTTTCGTAGCGTCGGGGTCGTCGAGCTGCGCGACGCTCAAATTTGCTTCGATGTTCGACAGCGCCTGAATCATGTCGAAACTCGATGGGCGATGTTCGGGGTCTTTGTTCATTGCGCGCAGGACGATTGCTTCAAGCATTGACGGGATTTGCGGGCGGAGCGAAACTGGCGGCGCGGGGTCTTCCTCCACGTGTTTCATTGCGATTGCCAGCGCGTTTTCCCCGTTGAACGGCAGGCGGTTAGTCAGCATTTCGTACATGACAATTCCCAGCGAGTAAACGTCAGATTTCGGCGTAACGGTGCCGCCCTGCGCCTGCTCCGGCGAAAAATAATGGACGGAGCCGATAACATTCCCGTCGTAAGTCATAGTTGATTCGGAAATGGCGCGCGCAATTCCAAAGTCAGCAATTTTCGCGTGACCTTCGGGCGTCATCAAAATGTTGTGCGGCTTAATATCGCAGTGCACGAGATTGTTGGCGTGGGCGTGCGCTAAACCGCTGGCGATGTCCCTGGCGATTTTCACGGCGTCGATAATTTCCAGCGGCCCTTCCTCGCGAATTTTGTCCTTGAGCGAACTGCCAGGAATGAGCTCCATAACAATGAAGTGGTCGATTTCGTCAATGCCTACGTCGTAAACGTTGACGATATTGGGGTGAGAAAGCCGAGCCGCCGCCTGAGCTTCGCGCTCGAATTTTTCTACGAAGGCGGCGTCCGAGCGGTAAGCTTCGTGAAGAATTTTCACGGCGACGGGGCGGTCAAGGAGTTTATCGTGCGCGCGGTAAACTTCAGCCATGCCGCCGCTGCCGATTTTTTCTTCGAGTTCGTAGCGCCCGCACAAAACTCGTCCTAACATAAAAATCCTCCTTTCCTAAACTGCGACGACAATCGCGGAAATATTATCGTGCCCGCCGTTTTGGAGCGCGGCGTCAATCAGCTCGTCGACGGGGCTGGCACTGCGCGACAGAATTTCAGCGATTGCCCTGTCGCTGACCATGTTGGTAAGGCCGTCGGTGCACAAAAGGTAAATATCGCCCGCCGCCACGGAAAAGCTGGCGGTGTCGACTGTGATTTCCTCAACGACGCCGACCGCCTGCGTGAGAAGATTTTTCAGCGGGTGGACGCGGGCTTCCTCCGGCGTGAGCCTGCCGCGCCGCACGAGATCTTCAACGTAGGAATGATCTTCGGTGATTTGTTCCAGCAGATTATTTCTGAGCCGGTAGAGCCTGCTGTCGCCGACGTGAGCGAAATATGCGCGCCCGTCATACAGGTGAAGAATCGTGGCGGTCGTGCCCATGCCGCGATAACTTTCGTTGCTTCGCGCGGTGCGGAGAATTGCGGCGTTGGCTTTTAAAATCGCTTTCTGCAAAATATCTTCGTGCCAGGGTTTGGGGACGCTGGGCAGAAAATCTTCGACGGTTTCAACGAGCATACGGCTGGCGATTTCACCGGCGGCGGCTCCGCCCATTCCGTCAGCCACGACGAACGTATCCGGCTCGATAAAAATCAGCGCGTCCTCGTTATTTTTGCGAACTTTGCCGACGCTGGTTGCGTGGAAAACTTTGGACATTGCAGCCCCTCCTTAGAGAACTTTATAAATCAGCGTGGTGCTGCCGATTAGAATTTTGTCGCCGTGTCGCAGATCGCAGCGCGTGACGGACTTTTTGTTTACGAAGGTACCGTTCAGACTTCCGGCGTCGCGCAGAACGTGGCGGTGGCGCTCGTAGGAAATGTACGCGTGAATCCTCGACGCGCCGTCGTCCTTCAAAACAAAATCGTTGGTTTCCTTGCGCCCAAGGTAAACCTGACTTTCGCCCAGCACGATTTCCGAAGTTTCGGAGTCGGTGATAACCGCGATGTGGTAGGAAATTTTCCGCGTGGAAGTTTTCATGGACGCCGTGATTTTGGTTTTGTCCGCGATAACCGTATCGCTGTTGGTGGCGTCGCCGTTTTCCAGCAGCGTTTGCGAGAGCACGTCATTTTCCAGGTCGATTGTATCTTCGGCGGCCTCAGTTTCAGCGACGTATTTGGACTTGACGACGATAGCGGCGTCGCCCTCGGAAATTTTTTCAATGCGAACTTTCAGCGTGCCGTCCATGAAACAGTTTTCGCGAATGGTTTTGCGTTCAACTGCTTCGTAGAGGGCTTTCAGCACGCGGTCGGCGCTAAGGCGGTGGCAGTCGTCTTCGCTCAGGAAAATCGTGTAGTCATTCGGCACCACGTGCACGCCGTCGACTGTTTTTTTCTGCCGGACAATTTCCCGCTCAAGCGCCTTGACGAGTTCCGGCGGCTCAATTTCGCCGCGCTTCTGAAATAAATTCGCCAGCTGATCGCTGAGTACGCCTGCAAAGCTCAAAGCCGCTCGCCTCCCCATAAATTTTCGGCGTCATTATAGCACAGTTGTCAATTAATGGTAACCCCTTTCTGAAAAAAATTTGAAATTATTTTTCGCTTGAATACCTGTAACTGGCTGTGATAAAATTGGAAAAAATTTTCAGGGAGGTAGTGTTATGAAACTCAAAAAAAAGGCGGTGCTCGGAATTTGCGCAATGGTCTCGGCGGGGATTCTGAGCAGCGGGCTGGCGAGCGCGGCGGATTATTCGATTGTCAACAACTACGGCGGTCCGCAGCTTGGGTATTCGCCAACTTCCGGCGTCAAGATTTTGAACGTCGGCGGGCAGTACTTCAAGGACATGAACCGCAACGGGAGGCTTGACCGGTTTGAGGACTGGCGTTTAACGCCGCAGCAGCGCGCGGAGGATTTGGCGCAGCAGATCAGCATTGACCAGATTGCGGGGCTGATGCTTTACAGTATGCACCAGCGGCAGATGTCGACGGAGCTTAACGACGAGCAGAAAAAAATGCTGGGCGTGGACAACATTCGCACGGTACTGAACGCGGACACTTCCGCCAGCGCTAAACTTACGGCGCAGTGGAACAACGCTTTGCAGGCTTATGCGGAAAGTTTGCCCTTCGCAATTCCCGCCAATACGAGTTCCGACCCGCGCAATGACGCTCGCGGCAACGGCATTTACCTCAAAACTGCGGAAGATAACGTTTCGCGCTGGCCGAGCAACCTTGGACTTGCGGCGACCTTCGACCCCGAAATTGTCCGCGACTTTTCCGCAACCTACGCGAAAGAGTACCGGCTCATGGGAATTGGCACGGGGCTTTCTCCGCAGATTGACCTTGCGACTGACCCGCGCTGGACGAGGAACTACGGCACCTTCGGCGAAGACCCTGCGCTGGCTCGTGACATGGCGGCGGCGTCGATTTACGGCGCGCAGGAAACCATTAGAAACGGCGTCGATACCGGCTGGGGCGAATACAGCATTAACGCTATGATGAAACATTTCCCTGGCGACGGCGTCGGTGAAGGCGGGCGCGAGGCTCATTCCCGCTACGGCAAATACGCGGTTTACCCTGGCGGCGCGTTCCGCACGCAGCTCATTCCCTTTGAAGCGGCGATGAACGACGGCGGCGCGGCGGGTATGCCTTCTGCCGTCATGATGTCCTATTCGATTGCGTGGAGCAACGACGGCTCGCTCGGTGAAAAAGTTGGTAGCGCGTACAGCAAGTACAAAATAGACCTCCTGCGCAACAAGTACAACTACGACGGCGTAATTTGTACCGACTGGTGTGTTACGTGGGACACCGACAAGCGCCTTTCAATGGCGTGGGGTGTCGAAAACATTTCCGAAGTTGAGCGCCACTACCGCGCGCTGATGGCTGGCGTTGACCAGTTCGGCGGCAACAACGATAAGCAGCCGGTGCTTGACGCTTATCAAATGGGCGTGCGCGAACACGGCGAAAGTTTCATGAACCGGCGCTTCCGCCAATCCGCCGTGCGTCTGCTCAGAAATATTTTCCAGCTCGGACTTTTTGAAAATCCCTATCTCGACGTGGAAAAAACCGCCCGCGAAGTTGGCAACGCTGACGATTTGCGGCGCGGCTACGAGGCTCAGCTCAAATCTATCGTCATGCTCAAAAACAAAAACGGAATTATTCATCAGGCGACTTACTACAGCAAGCCCACGGTTTACATTCCCATGGTTTACCGCAAGGCGACCGAAGTCAAGCCCTTCAACGCCTACACGCCCGCCAGCTGGTCTCTGCCCGTTGACCTCAACGTCGTCCAGCAATATTTCAACGTCGTCACTGACAGGGTTTGGCGTCTGAGCGGCACCGACCGCGACGGCAAGCCCATGGCAATGCCCGAAGATATTATCCGCCTCTCGCCCGAAAGAATTAATCAGTGCGATATGGTTCTGGCGTTTATCAGCAACCCGATTCCTGTCGGTAACCAGTTCGACGGCATTGGCTACGACCCGAAGGAAGGATACATTCCCATTTCCCTGCAGTACGGCAACTACATCGCAAATTCGCCCGCCGTCCGCAGAGTTTCTATCGCCGGCGACCCTGGCGAAAACCGTTCCTACTATGGCAAGACCGCGCAGATTGTCAACCCGCTCGATTCCGAGAGCGTCAACTACAGCCGCGAATGCGTCAACACGTCCGGCAGGGAAATTCCCGTTATCGCTGTTATCGCCGCTGATAAGCCTATGATTTTCAGCGAAATTGAGCCCGCCGCCGACGCAATTCTCGTTGGCTACGGCGTCAGCGACCGCGCGTTCTGCGATATTATTACCGGTAAGTTCGAGCCGCAGGGTCTCCTTCCTATGCAGCAGCCCCGCGATATGATTACCGTCGAGGCGCAGTTCGAGGACGTTCCGCGCGATATGATTTGCTACACCGACAGCGAGGGCAACACTTACGATTTCGCCTTCGGTCTCAACTGGCGCGGCGTCATCAGCGATTCGCGTACCGCTAAATATAAAGTTCCGGCTATTGTTTTAAGGTAAAGGTTGCTTTGTGCCTAACTTTCTTTCTGGCGCAGAAAGAAAGTTACAAAGAAAGGCAGGGCCGAGTGACGCCATCCAGGCGTCAGTGCGGCCCGCGCCCCGTCCATGGGGCGCCTCTTTTTTTTGTCTTATTTAAAAATGCGACGGTTCCTAAGCTGCCCGCACGCCGCGTCAATCCCCGCGCCAAATTCTTTGCGTACTGTCACGTTAATGTTATGCGTTTCAAGGAAGTGGAAAAATTTCTGCACGGCATTATGGCTGGGGCGGCTGAACTTCCTCTCGTCAACGGGGTTGATTGGAATCAGGTTGACGTTGCAGAGCTGACCGGCAAGAATTTTCGCAAGCTGGCGCGCGTGCTCCTCGGTATCGTTGACGCCGCCAATCAGAATATATTCGTAGGTGACGCGGCGCCCCGTCGCCTGCGCGTAGTCATTACCGGCGCCCAACACTTCGTCCAGTTCAAAGGCCGCATTTATCGGCATGAGTTCTGAACGAAGTTTATTATTTGGCGCGTGCAGAGAAATTGACAGCGTGACGGGAATTTTTTCATCAATCAGCCGGTAAATCGCCGGAACAATCCCGCACGTCGAAATTGTAACTTTGCGGTAGCTCAAACCGAGAGTGTAGGGCTCGTGCAGGAGTTTCAGCATTTTCAACAGGTTGTCGAAATTTGTGAGCGGCTCGCCGGTGCCCATGACGACGAGCGTGTCAACTTTTTTATTTTCAGCGCGCAGGAAATCGTTGACGAAAATAATTTCGCTGAGCATTTCGCCGGAAGTCAAATTTCTGTCGAGCCCGTTGAGCGTCGAGGCGCAGAATTTGCAGCCCATCTGGCAGCCGACCTGCGTAGAAATGCAGACGCTGTTGCCGTAGTCGTGGCGCATTAGCACAGTTTCAACCGCCGCGCCGTCCGCGAACTGCAACAGAAATTTTGTCGTCAAGCCGTCGTCGGAGTCGAGCTGAGCGATAACTTTCGGCGTGGAAATTTCGTAGCGGTTGGAAAGTTCTGCGCGAAGATTTTTGGAAAGGTCAGTCATGGCGTCAAAGGATTGGGCGCCGCGCTGATAGAGCCACGCCGCTATTTGTTTCGCGCGGAATTTCGGCAGGTCAGCCAGTTCAAGTTCGAGTTCCTGCAGGGTCAGTCCGAATAAATTTTTCACGTTAAGCCTCCCGAATCATTTTGGCGAGGAAAAAGCCGTCGGTGCCGTCGACGTGCGGCAGGAGATTTTTTTTCTCAGCCAGCGTAAAATTTTTATGCGCGGTGAGGAAATTTTTCACTATATCTTCATTCTCGCGGCGTATAATCGTGCACGTGCTGTAAACGAGGGCGCCGCCGATTTTGACGGCTTTGGCGGCACTTTCAAGAATTTCGCGCTGGAGTTTTGGCAGCTCAGCAATTTCGTCGGGAGTTTTTTTCCAGCGAATATCAGCCTTGCGCCTTAGCACGCCCAAACCGGAGCACGGCGCGTCCACCAGAACTTTATCCGCCTGCGCAGGAAATTTATCGCCAGTTTCGCGGGCGTCGAGCAGCACCGGCTCAATGATTTTTATACCGAGGCGCGCGGCATTCTGGCGAATGTGTTCGAGTTTCGTCTCGTAAATGTCGGCGGCGATAATCCTGCCGCGATTTTTCATGAGCTCGGCAATGTGCGTGGCCTTACCGCCAGGCGCGGCGCAACAGTCTATAACAAACTCGTTTTCGCGCGGGTCTAAAATTCTGGCGGCAAGCATGGAACTTTCGTCCTGCACCTGACACGCGCCGGTTTTGAGCGGCCTGAATTTATCGAGAGCGCCGTGTTTGCGGCAGATAATACCTTCGGGCGCCAGCCTGGATTCTTCAGCAACGGCGCCGGTTTTCACAAGCTCAGCGAGAATTTCCGCGCGAGTGGCTTTTAAAAAGTTGACGCGCAGGCAGAGCGGCGGCTCGACGTTATTGGCAGCGCAAATTTTTTCAGCGGTCTCGGCGCCAAATTCTTCGACGAAAAGTTTTATAAGCCACGCTGGGTGAAAGGTATTCAGCGCCAAATCGTCAGCGGGAAAATCAGATTTGTGCGGGTTACGGACGGCAGCGCGCATAACACCGTTGACGAACTTCGACGCGCCGACGCTCACGAAACTTTTGGCGATTTCGACGGACTCATTAACGGCGGCGGAGTTGGGAACTCTGTCCATAAAAAAAATCTGATAGAAACCGACGCGCAGGACAGCCTTCGTTTTGGCGTCGACTTCGCGGCTGACGTAGCGGGAAATTTTCCAGTCGAGAGAGGCGCCGGCTCGAACGGTTCCATAAACCAGCTCGGTGCAGAAACGGCGGTCGAGGTCGTTTAGTTTTTCGCTGCGCAAAATCTGCGCGAGGGCGACGTTAGCGTAGGCGCCTTCGGTTTCGGCGGCGTAGACGGTTTTGATGGCGGCGAATCTTGCCTTGTCCAAAATCTCACTCCTAATAAATGTGATATTCCTTCCACGGAATCTGGTCGAGGCGGACGGTTTTGAGAAACTCCACAATGTCTCGGCGCCCGTAATAGTGCGGCGTGCCCGACGAATCCTGCGACATGAGAATTATCGGCATGTTCGGGAAGAAATACTGCAGTTGCTGCCGCGTCTGAATTATGCGCGAAGTGTAATTCGTAACCGACTGCCTGACGACGACGATTGCGAAGGTCACGCCCTGTTCAATTATCACCGCGCCCTGGATTTTCATGGCGCCCAGCTCCTTCCAAAATTTTTTCTAATCCTACACCAACCGCGCAAAATTTGCAATAAAAAAACCGCCACGAATGGCGGCGAAATTTTATGGTGGTGAAAGATTTTAACTGCGGTGGAAGTTATGCGGACGGTGTTCGCCGAAAAGTTTCTTTGCGTCAACGTTGAACTCTTTCGCAACGTCCGCCCAGCTGTTATTGATTTTGCGCTTATTCAGTACGCTCTTGATGTTTTTGCCGGACTCGCTGGCGATAATTCCTGCGGCGCTGATGTCGCGCGGGTTGTAGCCTTCGTCGAGGAGTTTCTGAACGGTATTTTTATCGAGCCTGTATTTTTGAGCGAGCCCGCTGAGCATTTCGTCCTTCATGAAGGTATCGAACTGCTCAAGCGTGACGCCGAGTTTTTCAGCGACCTGGTGCCAGTCGTTTTTCATGGCGAGGACTTCAGAAAAAGACCTGCCGCTGAGTTTAGCGAGAGTCGCCGCCTGCTTAATGTCGCCGAAGTGCGTATTTTCGCGGAGCGCCGTTTCAATTTCAGCCTGATTAACGCCGTAGTAGTCAGCGACTTTTTTGGAGAACTCCGCAATTTGTTCATCGGTGAACTGCGGGCGTTCGTGCTGCCCGTCGAACTGTTCAAAGTGCGGTCTGTTATTGCCGTGGAAATGTGCCGCATGAGCCTGCGCGTCGTTGAAGGCGATTCCGCCGCTCAGTAAAATTGCGCCGCTCAAAATTCCGGCGAGGAGTTTCTTTTTAAGCTTCATCATGATAATCATCCTCCTGTTTAGCGCAAGTATAGCAAAAAATTTTCCGCGCGTCTTTAGATTTTCATTAAAAAATTTTAGCGCAGAATGAAAATAAATCTTGCATTTTGAAAACTTATGGTTTATACTCTAACTGGTAAATGAAATTTTTGTGAAAACGAGGTGTTTGATGTTGGAAAGTAAACGGTTGCGGAAACTGGTGGCGCTGCTTGCCATCGGTGCGTTTGCGGCTTCGGGCGCCGTTAGCGCGGACGCAAAAAGAGTTCATGACCCGAAAGTTTCAACGAAAGCGGAGGTGAGAGAGGGCACGGAGCGCGTGGAAAAAAATGCGCCGATTGGCTCGGTATTTCGGCAGGAAATTCCGCCGCACGCGATTTTGAATCCGGACGAGGGCGCCAGCGTGATTTTGAATCCGGTGGAGCTGGAGCCGGAGCTCGACGAGGCGAATCTGGGACCGTACGAAGGGGAAGTTTACGTGCGGCAGACGGTTTCGCCGTACGACACGTCGATAATCGGGACGCCAATGGCGAGCCAGGAGCAGTGCGTGCGGTATCTGCTGCGGAACAATCCGGCGCCGAATCTGCCGGTATCTGCTGAAGAAATTGTGGCGTACTACTACGAGGAGGGCGCGCGCGAAGGAATAAGACCGGACGTGGCCTTTGCGCAGGCGCTCAAGGAAACGGGCTTTTTCCGCTACGGCGGCGACGTGGTACCTGAGCAGAACAATTACTGCGGCTTGGGCACGACCGGCGGCGGCGTCAAGGGCGAATACTTTGCAAGCCCACAATTAGGCGTACGCGCTCACATTCAGCATCTTCTGGCATATTCTTCGACGCGCAGACCTACCACGCCGATTATCGACCCGCGCTATCACATTGTTCGCAAGGCTTACGGCGCGCGCACTCTCGGCGACTGGCAGGATTTGAACGGCCGCTGGGCTGTCCCTGGCAATTTCTACGGGCAGGAAATTCTTTCCATATTCAAGGCGATTCTTGTGCAATAATTTATTCATAAAATTTATACCTGAGCGGGCACCGGCTGAACTTCTTGACCTCGCTTAAACATTCCTGTAAAATTTTCGGGCGGCGCAGACCGTCTCCACGATAAAATTTTTTCAAGCCACGGTGATAGATTTGATTTCGGAATGGGAACTATTTTTCAGACTGGCGCTTTCATGCATACTGGGCGGCGTGATAGGGTACGAGCGGCAGAGTCGGCGGAAGTCGGCGGGCTTGCGGACGAACATGCTGGTTTGTCTGGGTTCGTGCCTTATCATGGTGCTCAGCGAGGCGCTCTACTTCAACGTTGAAGGGCGCACGAACGCGGATCCCGCGCGATTGGCGGCGCAGGTCGTCAGCGGAATTGGATTTCTGGGCGCGGGCGCAATTATGAAAGAGGGCGTGACTGTCACCGGCTTGACAACTGCGGCTTCGATTTGGGCGGTATCGGGCGTCGGCTTAGCGGTCGGCGCAGGCTATTATTCCGGCGCGCTTTTTACTACCGCGCTGATTTTCTCGACGCTCGGTACCCTCAGCCGCATTGACGAATGGGTTATGCACGAAAAAAATCTCTACCTGACGATTCACACGCACGACAGGCCTGGTCAGCTCATGCATATCAGTTCCTGCATTGACGATTTACAGCTGAAAGTTCGCGGCGTCAAAGTCAAGGCGGACGAGGAGCATTCCGGCATTTTGTGCATAGATTTTGAAGTGTATAACCACCGAAGTTTGAAAAGTGTCGTCGTCGTGGACGCGATTAAGCGCATTGAGGGCGTCGTCAGCGTCGACGTTAATTGATAAATCGAGGGCGGAAATGATAGACGTACAGAACGAAAAGGATTCGCGCGGAATAAAAATTCAGCGGACAGGTGTGACGCGCGTGCACCTGCCGTTTTTAATTTTGAGCGGCGGAAAAGTGCAGCAGGTTTTAGCGACGATTCGGTTCACGGTCTCGCTGAGCGAAAAAATTCGCGGCACGCACATGAGTCGGCTCATGGAAATTCTGACGGACTGGGCGTCGACGCCGATAGCAATTTCCGACGTTGAAAAAATTCTGGCGGACGCAATAGAAAAGCTCGGCACAGATTTCGCGGCGATTCAGCTGGCGTTCAAATATTTCGTCAGCCGGACGGCGCCGGTAACCGGTCGAGCGGCACTTCTGGACGTTGACTGCGAATTTATCGGCGAACTTTCGCGCGGCGCTAAGATGAATTTTACGCTGGGCTTAGCGGTGCCGTTTACGTCGCTCTGTCCCTGCAGCAGGGAAATTTCGGACTACGGCGCGCATAATCAGCGGTCGGTCTGCCGCGTCAAAATTAATTTCGCCAGCGCTGAAAACTGCGAGCTTGAAAAAATTATCAGTGTTATCGAGGCGCAGGGCTCCAGCAAAATTTTTCCCATCCTCAAGCGCGAAGATGAAAAGTTCGTCACCGAGGCCGCCTACGAAAATCCCAAGTTCGTCGAAGATATTCTGCGCGATGTCGTGCTGGCCGTTCGCGCTCTGGAAAATGTTTCCGGCTTCGAGGTCGAGTGCGAAAATTTTGAGTCGATTCATAACCACAACGCTTTTGCCAGCCACCGCGAATAAATTTTTCATACAGCGAAGAACAACTTTTTCATTTCAGGGGATTGAAAAACTTCGTCGACGGTTCCGCGCCTCAGCACGCGCTTGTTGAGCAGGATAACCTGGTCGGCGTATTTTTTTACCATTTCCAAATCGTGCGAAATCAGCAGAATCGCCATGTCCTCGTCCGCGCAGAGTTTCGCCGCCAGCTCGTAGAAAATTTCCATGCCAACTTTGTCGACGCCGCTTACTGGCTCGTCAAGTAACAGCAAATCCGGCAGCGGCTCCAGCGCCAGCGCCAGCAAAACCCGTTGCAGTTCGCCGCCCGACAGCGCTCCCAGCCGCCGGTCGATTAAATATTCCGCCTGCACGCGCCGCAAAATTTTTTCAACCTTTTCGCGTACCGCGCCCGCCGAGCACAGCCACACCGGCTTCCACGTCAGGCACGCCATGAACAAATCCAGCACTGAGGTCGGCGAAGTCGCATCGAACTTGAGCGTTTGCGGCACGTAGCCGATTATTGGGCGCAAATGTTTGCCCTTCGCGTCAAAATAATTCAGCGTTCCCGTATGCGAAACTTCTCCCAAAATTGATTTTAACAGCGTGGATTTTCCCGCGCCGTTCGGTCCGATAAGCGCCGTCAGTTCCCCGCACTGCAGCGTAAAATTTACGTCGCTGAAAATTTCCAGTTCCCCGACCCGCACGCCGAAATTTTCAACTTTCGTTTCGCAAAGCCGCGCGCTGTGATGTTTGCGCAATCAGTCCACCAGCTTTTCAAATTCTCTGCACGATAAAAAAACCAGAAGCGCCGCGTAGAAAATCAGCACCGCCAGCGAAACCGCGTCGAAGCCCGTCCGCAAAAGCGCGCTCGTATGCGTCAGCGGCAGAATTTCTATCGCCAGCCGCACGAACTCCGGCAGTTGCGCCGTGCTGAAAAATGTCCCGCACAAAAAGCTCATCGGCATTAACAAATACGTGTTGACCTGCGCGAGTTCCTCGTACGTTTGAACTTTCAGCGCCGCGCAAAATCCGACGCCCGCGAAAATTACCGCGTTCAAAATTACCACGGGCAGAAATTCCACCGACAGATTTAATTTCGCGCCGAAAACTGCCGCCACGCACAAAATCAGCGCCGTTGAAATCAGCGCACGCAAAACCGCTGAGCTTAATTTTCCGGCGACGTACGCCAGCGGAGAAATTGGCGCGCTCAGATATTCTTCCAGACTTTTGTGGTAAACTTTTTCCGCGTGGACGGTTGTTGCGCTCATGTAGCTGACGTTCATTGAGTTCAGCGCGACAATTCCAGGGACGAGAAAATCCATGTAACTGCTGCCGTCGAGCGTGATACTCTTGCCTAAGCCCCAGCCGAAAGCGACAAGGTACAGCACCGGCGTTACGAGCCGCGACAGGATAAATTTTTTGAGCCGCCGCCGCAAAACTATCCAGTCGCGCCAGAAAACTGTGCCCGCGTCGAAAAAAAATCTAGGCATTTTTCATGGCGTTAAGGCGTTCGAGCTCAGCCCTGTGGCGTTGCAGAGCGAAACCGATTCGCTGATGTTCCTCGTCGTCGAAGTCGGGATTTTCGTACGCCGCCTGAATTTTTTCGAGCCGCGCGGAAACTTCCTCAATTTCCTTATCCAGCGCGAATTTATCTTTGAGCGCCAGCCCGTAAACGTCTTTAATCTGCTTGCGGACGGTGCTGGCGTATTTTTTTTCGCCGGAAATTTCGCCGAGAATTTCAGCCAGTTCCAGAATAATTTCGAGCGGATTTTTCGCCATGCTTATGGAATTGTTGAGCGCAGTGCGGAGGCGTTCAGCGGCGCCGAATTTGAAATCTTTATCAGCCACGGTAAATTCCTTTCTAAACTAAGAAAGCGCCCGCAGGCGCCTTGATTTTAGTGGAGATGGCGGGAGTCGAACCCGCGTCCGAAAATGACGTTACCCGACTTTCTCCGAGCGCAGTCAGTGATTGTTTTTCAGCCGCGCCGAGTTCGCTGACAAACTTTGCGCAGCCAAGCGCCGAAAGAAATTCCCAGACCGTTATGGCGCGTTAGAGTCTGGTATCTCGCGTTGACCCCCGACCCGACTCAGCGAGAATCAGTCGGCGGAGGCTGGCTTATGCTGCCAGAGCGTATTCTTCATTCGCGTTTATTTTCAAAACACTTGCCCCTTGATAAACCGGTTCAGGGCGCCGGTGCTCGCTTATCAAATCCCATCTATCCCCGTCGAAACCGGTGCATCCCCGTAGCTGGAATTTGTAGAAGTCTGTGCAGTTTATCACAAAAAATTTTTGCTGTCAAATTATTCTTCGTCGAGGTCGCTGGCGAGGGAGCCGAAGCGCATGCATTCCTTATCGAACTGCAGGCTGATATTGGTCGTGGGGCCGTTGCGGTTTTTGGCGATAATCAGCTCGGCGGTGTTGGCGTTTTCGGTTTCCTTGTCGTAATATTCTTCGCGGTAGAGGAACATGACCAAATCGGCGTCCTGCTCAAGGGAGCCGCTTTCGCGCAAATCGCTGAGCATTGGGCGCTTATCTGCGCGCAGTTCGACGCTACGGGAAAGCTGGCTTAGCGCTAAGATTGGAACTTTCAATTCGCGGGCGAGCGCCTTGAGGTTGCGGGAAATCTCGGAAATTTCCTGCTGGCGGTTGTAGTCGAAGCCCCTGCGCGATTCGCCCTGCATGAGCTGAAGGTAGTCGATAACGATAAAGTCCAGACCGTACGAGTTTTTAATCTGGCGCGCCTTCGAGCGCAAATCCATGACGGAAATGCCGGCGGTATCGTCGATAAAAAGATTCGATTCGACAATGTGTTCGAGCGCGTCAACCAGGTCTCTGAACTCAGCGATAGAAATTTTGCCGGTACTGAGGCTGTGGGAATTTATCCCGCTGTAGGAACTCAAAAGGCGGTGGCCGAGCTGTTCCTTGCTCATTTCGAGGGAAAAAATTGCCACAATGTTATCCTTCAGCGCGGCGTTCATCGCCATATTAAGAGCGAGCGCAGTTTTTCCCATGGACGGGCGCGCGGCAAGTAAAATCAGGTCGGATTTTTGAAAGCCGCTGGTGAGCCTGTCGAGGTCGACGAAACTTGTCTCGACGCCGGTAAAGCCCTTAGGATTTTCCATCGCGCGGCGGATTCTGTCAAAAGAGCGCATGACGATTGGGCGGACGTGTTCAAAGGTTGAAGTTTCGCCGTCGGAGGTTATCTCAAAAATTTTTTTTTCCGCATTGTCCAGAATATCCTTGAACGGTTCCTTATCTTCGTAAGCAATTTTTGTAATTTCCTCGCCGGCGCGCGCCAGGTCTCGAAGCGTCGCCTTTTCCTTGATAGCTTTGGCGTAGGTCTCGACGTAAGCAGTCGTATTGGCAAATTCCGTCAGCGAGTAGAGAAATTCTATGCCAATTTCTTCGAGCTTGCCGGATTTCCGCAGTTCGTCCATAACCGAAAGGATATTCGGCACGATTTTCTGGTTATAGAGTTTAACAATCACGTCGAAAACGATTCGGTGCTGTGGACGATAAAAATTTTCGGTTTTCAAAATCGAGGTGACAAGCGGGATTATTTCGCCCTCGCGGATTAGCATTGCGCTAAGGACGAACTTCTCCATTTCCACGATTTGTGAAAGATTTGCCGGTTCGCGCAAAAAAATTCGCCTCCCTGCTGTAACAATTCTACAAAATCTTTGTAATTCCTATCGTGCATGTGGTATAATTATTTTTAATTTCCGCCACGAAAGGACGTGATAATTTGAAAGACCTTTTGGACGTTCACACTCACACGTTTGCAAGCGGGCACGCTTACAGCAGCCTTCGCGAAAATATTTCCGCCGCGAAAAATCTGGGGCTGGAGCTCATTGGAATTTCTGAGCACGCTCCGCGAATGCCTGGCAGCTGTCACGATTTTTATTTTCTGAACACGAGCGTCATTCCGCGCGACGCTTACGGGATTAAGCTGGTTATCGGCGTGGAGCTGAACATTCTGGATTACAGCGGCAGCACTGATTTGCCGGAACAGGTTTTGCGGAGACTGGATTACGCCATTGCCAGCCTGCACGAACCGTGCATAGATTCCGGCAGCGTCGCTGAAAATACCGCCGCACTGATTGGTGCCATGAAAAATCCCCACGTCGTCATTATCGGGCACCCCGACAATCCGCATTACCACGTTGACTTCGATAAACTTGCCTCCGCCGCTAAGGAAAATCACGTCCTGCTGGAAGTCAACAACAGTTCTTACAAGCCCAGCAGCTACCGCTCAGGCTCGCGCGATAACGCTACTGAAATGCTGGCGGCGTGCAAAAAATACGGCGCGGAAGTTATCATGGGCAGCGACGCGCATATAGATTGGGACGTTGGCAACCACAAATTCGCGCAGGAAGTTCTTCAGCAAAATAATTTTCCGGCGGAGCTCGTCGTAAACTCAGACCCAGTGAAATTTTTTGAGTGCGTGCAGTTCAGAAAATCGCTGGCGCCGAAATGAAAGGAGATCTTAATTTGTTAGTCCACGAAATTTTAAACCAGGGGCACGGCTCCGACATAGCCATTGTCGACGAGGGGCGCCGCTTTACCTACGCTGATTTCGCGCAGAATGTAAAAATTTTCCGCAACCGCCTTTACGCGTTGGGCGTCCGTGAAGGTGACCGCATAGGAATTTTTTCGCGTAACAGCGCTGAATTTGTTTTCGCGTACTTCGCAACGGCGTCGCTCGGCGCTATCAACGTCCCGATAAATTTTCAGCTCAGCGCCCGCGAAACTAATTACATTCTCGAAAATTCCGAAGTCAAATTCGTACTGACCTATGAAAAACTCGACACGAATTTCACGCAGTACGACATTGCCACTTTCGGCGAAATGCCCTGCGACGTGACTGCGCCGGAACTTCCCGCCGACTTCGACGAAAACAGTCCCTGCGTAATAATTTACACTTCCGGCACGACCGGCAACCCCAAAGGCGCCGTGCTCTCCCACAGAAATCTTGTCCACAATACCAGGCAGTGCAGCGTTTTCAAGTGCCACCGCGAATGCAAAGTGCTCTGCGTCCTGCCAATGTATCACTGCTTTGAATGGACGTGCGCCGTGCTCAACACTTTCTATCGCGGCGCCGAAGCTCACGTTGTCCGCGTGTTCAAGCCCAAGGAAGTCGTTGACATGATTCGCGAGCACGGAATTACCGACGTGATAATTGTGCCGTCGATTTTCAAGCTGATAACCGCGCTGGCTAAGCCCGAAGATTTTAAGACCGTCCGTTTCGCAATGAGCGGCGGCACGACCCTGCCCGATAAAATTATTCAGGAGTTCACCGACAAATTCGGTTTGCCGATCGCTGAAGGCTACGGCCTGTCCGAGGCGTCGCCCTGCGTCTTCCTTACCACGCACGGCGAAGAGCGCGCCGGTTCCTGCGGCAAAATTCTCGACGGCGAAGAAATCAGAATCGTCGACCCCGACGGTAACGACGCGCCCATTGGTGAACTTCTCGTTCGCGGAGGGCAGGTTATGCTCGGCTACTGGAAAAATCCGCAGGCTACCGTTGAGGCTATCGACAGGGACGGCTGGCTCCATACCGGCGACGTGGCGAAGTTCGACGCCGACGGCTACGCGTATATCGTCAACCGTATCAAGGAAATGATTATCAGCATGGGCGAAAATATTTACCCGCGCGAAGTCGAGGAGGTCGTTTACGATTTCCCTGGAATCAAGGACGCGGCGGTTATCGGCGTCGAAGATAAACTGCGCGGACAGGTCGGCGCGTGCTTTTACGAGGTGCGCGAAGGCGAAAAGGTTGACCCGCGCGAGCTTAAAAAGTTCCTGCAGAAAAATCTTGCGCTCTACAAAGTCCCGCGCGAGTTCCATGAGCTGGCAGAAATTCCCCGCACGTCCACTGGGAAAATTTCT
Organism: uncultured Selenomonadaceae bacterium; assembly: GCA_905234175.1. GTDB lineage: Bacteria > Bacillota > Negativicutes > Selenomonadales > Selenomonadaceae > Quinella. The sequence goes on from CAJOGX010000004.1 coordinate 59,676, forward strand.
AAGCGGCAGATTCTGGAGGATTTTCTCAAGGCGTAGGGAATCTACTTTCTTTGTGCCGACAAAGAAAGTAGCAAAGAAAGCTCGCCCGCTTAGGTCGCTTCCGGCGACCACACGCGGGCAGGCGCCCCATCCTTGGGGCGCTTCTATGCGCGTAAGTTGTCCTAACACGGCGATTCATTAAAAATATTCGCGGCTTCTGCGTTCATGTGAGCGTAACCGGCTTCAGTCACAACCCTGCCGCGCGGCGTCCGCATGATAAAGCCCAGCTGCAACAGGTACGGTTCGTAAATATCTTCAATCGTTTCGCGAGTCTCGCTAATCGACGCGGCAATCGTGTCGAGCCCGACGGGACCTCCGCGAAATTTTTTTATCATAGCCTCTAACATTCGCCTGTCGGTAGAGTCCAAACCAACGCTGTCAATTTCCAACGCCGCCAGCGCCCTGTCAGCAATTTCCGCTGAAATTTTCGAGCTGCCCTCAAATTCCGCGAAATCCCGCACGCGTTTAAGCAGTCTGTTAGCGACGCGCGGCGTTCCCCGTGAGCGCCTTGCAATTTCCAGCGCGCCGGTTTTTTCTATCGGGATTTTCAAAATTTCTGCCGCCCGCGTCACAATTTCAACAAGCGCTTCCGTCGAATAATATTCCAGCCGCGAAATGACGCCGAATCTGTCCCGCAACGGCGGCGATAAATTTCCTGCCTTCGTCGTCGCGCCAATCAGCGTGAATGGCGCTATGTCCAGCCGAATGCTCCGCGCGCTCGGCCCCTTGCCTATGATTATGTCAAGCGAAAAATCTTCCATCGCCGAGTACAGAATTTCTTCGAGCTGCCGCGACAGCCGGTGAATTTCGTCGATGAACAGCACGTCGCGTTCCTGCAAATTCGTCAGCAGTGCCGCCAAATCGCCGCTCCGTTCAATCGCTGGCGCCGAAGTCGGGCGGAAGTTCACGCCCAGTTCGTTCGCAATTATTCCCGCCAGCGTCGTTTTCCCCAAGCCTGGTGGTCCGTAAAGTAAAACGTGGTCGAGCGCCTCCCTGCGCGAAAGTGCCGCCTGCACGAAAACTTTCAGGTTGGCTTTAACTTTTTCCTGCCCGATGTACTCGCTCAGTCGGCGCGGCCGCAAGCTGTACTGCCAATCGTCCGCCGCCTGCTCGTCCGTCGCGATTATCCGTTCCTCCATAAAAAACCTCAGTCAAAATTCCCAGCGACTTTGTGCCCGCGCAAATAATTTCCCGCGTCGAGTTTTCTGGAATTGGGCGCCTGTATTTCTAAAATTTCCAGCGCGTCACTCCCAGTTCCAACGAAAAATTTTCCGCCAGCAGTTTTAATTTCGCCAGCCGACAGATTTTGCTCAGCGAGTTTCGTACGCCAGATTTTAAATTTTTCGCCGCCGATAAAGCTGAACGCGCCGCCGTACAAACCTCTGACCAGATTGTGAATTTCTCGCGCGGGCTTGCTCCAGTCGATTTTGCCGGTATCTTTTTTGAGCATTGGCGCATAGTTCGACTGCGAATCGTCCTGCTTAACCGGCGTGATACTTTCCAGATTCTGAACGGTCTCTACGATAAGTTCCGCGCCGATTTGCTGAAGTTTTTCGCGCAGTTCCGGCAAAATCATTTCGCCGCCAATTTCAACTTCGCGCCGGAGGAGCATGTCGCCGGTATCCAAACCCGCGTCCATTTTCATCGTGGTAATGCCGGTAATTTTTTCGCCGTTAATCAGACTCCACTCGACAGGCGCGGCGCCGCGATATTTCGGCAGGAGCGACGCGTGGACGTTGACGCAGCCGAATTTTGGTAAATCTAAAACTGCCTGCGATAAAATTTGCCCGAACGCCACGACCACGATTAAATCTGCGTGAAATTTTTCCAGCTCGGCGACGACTTCCGGCGCCTTGATTTTAACCGGCTGAAGCACCGGCAGATTTTTTTCCGTGGCGAAAATTTTGACTGGCGACGGCTGAAGTTTCTGCCCGCGCCCCTTCGGCTTGTCCGGCTGAGTTACCACGCAGACTATTTCCGAAATTTCGTGGAGCGCCGCCAGACTCGGCACGGCAAATTCCGGCGTTCCCATAAAAATCACGCGCATTTCAGCTTTCCTTTCCTTCGCGATTGGGCTTGCCCTTCTGGATATTCTGCGCGATGTCGATAAAAAGCCGCCCGTCAAGGTGGTCAATCTCGTGCTGAATGCAGCGCGCCAGCAAACCTTCCGCCTCAATTTCGCGTTCCCTGTGGTAGCGGCTGGTGTATTTGACGCGAATTTTCGCCGCGCGCTCCACGTCGCCAAAAAGATTCGGGCAGGAAAGGCAGCCTTCCACGTCGACGGCGCTCCCTTCGCGGTAAGTGATTTCGGGATTAATCATATCGAAGCGGCGCTGTTCAACGTCAACGACAATCGCGCGGATTGAAACGCCAACCTGCGGCGCAGCAATTCCAACGCCTTCGGTCGCGTACATGGTCTCCGCCATATCGTCGAGCAATTTTTTAATGCGCTTATCGATTTTCTTAACGGGCGCGGCGATTTTTTTCAAAACGGGGTCGCCGGCGGTTTTAACTTCGAGTACAGCCATAAAATTCTCCTTTCAGACGGCGTAGGGCAGGCCGAGCGCCTCTTCGTTGCCGTGAATGTTGAGCGCGCTGAGCATATCTGCCTTGCTGACGGCGTAGGTGCCGGATTTTGAAACGACGATACCGGCGGCGATATTGGTTATGTAAGCGCCGTCGGTCGGCTTGAGCCCGCCAGCCAGCGCCATGGAAAAAACTGCCGCCACGGTATCAGCCACGCCCGCGCTGTCGTAAACTTCCTGCGACTTGGTTGGAACGTTCGTCGTTTCGTTTTCGGTTACGAGAGAAATTCCGTGAGCCGAGCGCGTGGCGAGAACGTTTTTAATTTTGAACTTGCGCATAATGTATCGACCGGCGCGCTCCACGGAGTCATCGTCGTCACTGCTGATTGGCGCGAGCATGATTTTGTTAATCTTGGCGACGTTGGGCGTGACGTAATCGGCCTGCGCGTACTTAATCCAGCGCTGCCCGTAAGGCATGACGGTGACGGGCACACCGTGATTGTGCGCATTTTTTATAACCGCGTCGCAGAAAAATTCGGTGCAGACGCCCTTTTCGTAGTCAGCGATAACAACGGCGTCGAGGCTGTCGTTCAAAAGGCGGCGGATATATTTTTCGAGCGCGGCGTAGTATTCGTCGGGCTTGGCGGAGCTGTCTTCAAAATCCATGCGAAACATTTGCTGATGACCGCTGATAACGCGAACTTTGGTCGTGGTCGGCGAAGGAGTTTTAATTAAGCCGTCCTGATTAATTTTGCGTTCAGCGAGCTGTTCGGAAAGCGTTTCAAAATTGTGGTCGTCGCCAACGAAACCGGCAAGATAAGTCTGACAGCCCAGCAGTGCAAGATTGTTCGCAACGTTAGCGGCGGCGCCTAAAGACGAACGGCGCCTGACGATTTTCGCAACGGGAACCGGCGCGTCGCTGGCAAATTTGTGAACTTCGCCGTGATAGTACTTGTCAATCATAACATCGCCGACGACCAGAATTTTACAGCGCGGCACCCGCCTCTCGAAGAAATTTTTCCAATCCGTTTTATCCATGACGCCTCTCCAATCTGAATTTTTGCCAATTATATCACACGCGTCAAATAAAAAAAGCCCCGACATTTTCTGCCGAGGCGAAGGAATGCTTTAGGAAATTGTTTTATTTCTGCTGCTGAGGCTGATTCTGGGAGAACTGTCTGCCGCCGAAAGTGGGCTGGCTCATACCGCCGAAGCCGCCGAAGTCGCCGCCGAAATTGTTTTCGCCGAAGCCCAGCGAAATTTCAAAGCGGTTTTCGGTGCCGAGAATTTCGCCCATGTCGTTCGGTTTAGCGAAATTGTTGTCGGCGATAAGTTCGTCGTTGGAGAGATCGTCTTCGTTGCTGCCCCAGAAATTCCTGTCGAAACGTCCGCCGAAAGTCGGGGGTTCAGGGCGTTCGGAATCGTCGTCGCCTTCGCCGAAAGTCGGAGGTTCAGAGCGTTCAGAATCGTCGTCGCCTTCGCCGAAAGTCGGAGCTGCGGGGCGATTGGTTTCGTCGAGTTCAGTGTCGCTGTCGAAAGTGGGCGGCTACTGCGGACGGTTGCCGTCGTGTTTGCCGAAACCTTTGCCGAAACCTTTGTTGTTGCCTTTGCCCATGTTGAAGTTCTTAATCATTGATGATCTCTCCTTGAAAGTTTTTTCAGTATTTTTATTTTTTAGTAGCCTTTGTTTGCTACTTTCTACATAATCTTTTTCGGAGTTTCCAAAAGGTTTCTTAAGCGCTGATTAAAAAATTTTTTTCTCACTAAAAAAGCCCGCCGAAGCGAGCCGTGAAATTCGTTTAAAGCACGATATGCGCCATGATAAAGCCGACGACGCAGCCGCTGATAACGCCAATCAGGCCAGGAATCATGAACGAATGGTTCAAAATGTATTTGCCGATTCGCGTGGTACCGGAGCGGTCGAAGCCGATACAGGCAAGGTCGGAAGGATAAGTCGGCAGGAAGAAATAGCCGTAGCAGGCGCTGATAAACGACATGACGATAACGGGATCCATGCCGACGCCGAGCGCCATTGGGAAGACGATAGCGATAGCCGCCGCCTGAGAGTTGACGAGTTTAGAGGTTAAGAAGGCGATAACCGCGAACGCCCACGGATATTCAGCGACAGCGTTGCCGAGAAATTCGCGCAGGAAAGTCATGTGCGCGCCGAAGAAAGTGTTCGCCATCCACGCGACGCCGTAAACCGAAACCAGCGCGACGATACCAGATTTGAAAACCTGGCTGTTGCCAACGTCCTTCGCCTTGACTTTGCAGACGAACAGAATTACCGCCGCAACCAGCAGCATGACCATTTGGATAACTGCCGTCATCGAAATTGCCTTCATTGCGCCTTTCGCGTCGGGGAAGTGCGGCAGGAGGTCGGGGAAGTTGCCCAGCGCCGCAATTACTAAAATTCCACAGAAGAAAATATACATTGCGTGAAAATAACTTTTCGGCAACTGCTGTCCCTGCAAAGATTCGGAGTCGCCGTAAACGTACGCGCGGTTTTCTGGGTCTTTAATAAATTCCTGGAAGCGCTCGTCTTTGTCCAAATCCTTGCCGCGCCGGTAACTCCACAGCGCCGCGAAAAGTACGCCCAGACCCGTCGCCGGAACTGAAACCGCTAAAATCTGCAAAACTGTATAATGATAGCCCGCCGTCGCCATGAAGCCGACAATTGACACGATAGCGACCGAGACCGGCGACGCACAAATTCCCATCTGAGACGCGACCGACGCCACCGCCATTGGTCGCTCCGGCCTTATGTTCTGCTTTATCGCTATGTCGTAGATTATCGGGAACATCGTGTAGACGACGTGCCCCGTGCCGCACAAAACCGTTAGAAACCACGTTGTCAGCGGCGCCAGAATCGTGACCTGTTTCGGGTTGTTGCGCAGAAACCTTTCCGCGTACTGCAGCATGACCGTCAACCCGCCGGAAGTTTGCAGGAAGCCCGCGCACGTTACCACCGCCAGAATCGTCAGCATTACGTCTATCGGCGGCGAACCAGGCTTGTACCCAAATACAAATACGAATACTACAAGTCCTATGCCGCTTATCACGGCAAGCCCGATTCCGCCGTGCCGCACGCCTATCAAAAGGCACAGCAGCAGTACGACGAAACCTAAAAACATTTCCATAAATTTCACCCTCTCCCAGAATTTTTACGCTGAAAATATTCTAGTTTCAACAAACATTTCCTGCCGCAAGAAATTTTCAAAGGGTCTTGACTTTTTGTCTAATTAGTGCTAATCTTTAGCCCTACCGAAGAAAGGGGCTGAGGAATTGGCGGAAGATAAAAAGATAACTGTAGAGAACGAGGACGGTGACAGCGCGGAGATTAGCGGAAATCTGGCGTCGTCGCCGGAAGAAATAAAATCTGACAACAACGATTTGAATTTACTGGCGGATTTGGAAAAGCTCAAAACTGAGCTCGCCACGAAGAATGACAGGCTGCTAAGGTTGCAGGCGGACTTTGACAATTTCCGCAAGCGCGCGGCGAAAGAGCGTACTGGGCTGGCGGCGAATATTGAGCAAAACTTTTTGAAGGATTTGCTGCCGCTGCTGGATAATCTTGATCGCGCGATTAGTCAAGAAAATCCCGACGTTGAGGCGATGGCAAAAGGTTTCGCGCTGATTCGTCAGCAGGCTTACGATATTTGCTACGCGCATTCGCTCCAACCGATTGACGTTGCCGGCAAAAGTTTCGACCCGAATTTTCATCAGGCGGTTGGAACTGTGCAGGACGAGGCTAAGGAAGACGGCGCGATTGCGGCGGAATTTCAGCGCGGCTATACGGCTCACGGCAAGGTTATTCGCCCCAGCATGGTGCAGGTCGTCAACAATTCGTGAAAGATTTTCCACGTGAACTAAAATTTTTTGGAGGAATTTAAAATGAGTAAAGTTATTGGCATAGATTTGGGAACTACTAACAGCGTCGTCAGCGTTCTGGAGGGCGGCGAGCCGACGGTTATTACCAACCCCGAAGGCAGCAGAATCACGCCTTCAGTTGTTGGTTTTACTAAAGACGGTCAGCGTCTTGTCGGGCAGCTTGCAAAGCGTCAGGCTGTTTCAAACCCCGACAGGACAGTTTCTTCGATTAAGCGCCACATGGGCGAACAGTACAAAGTTACGATTGACGGCAAGGACTACACGCCGCCGGAAATTTCCGCAATGGTTCTGCAGAAGCTCAAGGCGGACGCGGAAGCTTACCTTGGCGAAACCGTCACGCAGGCAGTTATTACCGTTCCTGCGTACTTCAACGACAGCCAGCGCCAGGCGACTAAGGACGCCGGTAAAATCGCCGGTCTCGAAGTTCTGCGCATAATCAACGAACCGACGGCGGCGGCGCTCGCTTACGGGCTCGACAAAGACAACGACGAAACGATTCTGGTTTTCGACCTCGGCGGCGGCACGTTCGACGTTTCGATTCTGGAACTCACCGAAGGAACTTTCGACGTGCAGGCGACCAACGGCGACACGCACCTTGGCGGCGACGATTTCGACAAAAAAGTTATGGACTGGATGGTTGCCGAGTTCAAAAAGGAAAACGGCATTGACCTTTCCAAAGACAAAATGGCGGCGCAGCGTCTGATTGAGGCGGCGGAAAAAGCTAAGATTGAGCTCAGCTCCATGACTTCCACGAATATCAATCTGCCCTTCGTGACGGCGGACGCCAGCGGTCCCAAGCATTTGGATTTGACGCTGACCCGCGCGAAATTCGACGAACTCACCCGCGATTTGGTTGAACGCACAATGGGTCCGACGAAACTCGCTATGAAAGACGCCGGCCTCAGCGGCAACGACATCGATAAAATTATTCTCGTTGGCGGCTCCACGCGCATTCCCGCCGTTCAGAATGCGATTCGCGAAATTCTCGGCAAGGAACCTTCTAAGGGCATTAACCCCGACGAATGCGTTTCCGTCGGCGCGGCGATTCAGGGCGGCGTGCTCTCCGGCGAAGTCAAAGACGTGCTGCTCCTTGACGTTACGCCGCTGTCCCTCGGTATCGAAACTCTCGGCGGCGTCTGCACAAAAATTATCGAGCGCAACACCACCATTCCTACGCAGAAATCGCAGGTCTTCAGCACTGCCGCTGACAATCAGACGACCGTTGAAATTCACGTGCTGCAGGGCGAACGCGAAATGGCGGCGCATAACAAGACGCTCGGCAGATTTACGCTGACTGACATTCCGCCCGCGCCGCGCGGAGTTCCGCAGATTGAAGTTACCTTCGACATCGACGCAAACGGTATCGTCAACGTTTCCGCGAAAGACAAGGGCACCGGCCGCGAACAGAAAATCACGATTCAATCTTCCAGCGGCATGAGCAAGGACGACATCGACCGCATGGTTAAGGAAGCGCAGGCGCACGAGGCTGAAGATAAAAAGCAGCGCGAGGCGGCTGACGCTAAGAACGACGCCGAACAGACCGTTTATCAGGCGGAAAAAACCTGCAAGGACTTCGAGGGCAAGGTTGACGATTCGCTGATTAAGGAAGTTCGCGCGGCGGCTGATTCTCTCAAAAACGATTTGAACAGCGACGACGTTGAGGCGCTCAAGAAAAAGACTGAGGACGTTCGTCAGGCGCTTTACAAACTCAGCTCGGCGGCTTATCAGAGCGGCGCAGCTAATCAGAATTACAAGGCCGGCGGCGAAACTCAGCAGGAAAATACTTCCGGCAGCAGCAAAAACGACGACGGCACGATTGACGCTGAATATACCGAAAAGAAATAAACCACGAAAAATTTTACACCGGATTTGAACTGAATCGGGGAGGGAGCTCGAAATTCTCTCCCCGATATTTGCGTAGAGGTTTTTTAACAGATAAAAAATTTATAGGAGGTGAAGCCCGTTACTGAAAAACTTTTATGTTGACTTGCTCTGCTCCACTTCGTATAATCCCAACGGCTCTTTGAAAAGTTGGGATATGCGGTTGGCAACTCGTGGGCGTTGTTGTCGTAAAATCCCGAGCGCAGTTAAGATGAAATGCAGGAGATTTCACGTTCAAGGAAACCTGCATATGTACCCGTACGTTAGCGGGGAATTTAAGCCTGTGGAGCGTCATACCAACGCAAGTAGTTTCGATCAAAGCGGACGCGGTGAAGCAGGAATGGGACATAAAAGTTTTTTACTTTTTATAAGTTCTCAGTAACGGTGGGACTATGGCTGACAAACCGAAAGACCTGTATGAAATTCTCGGCGTGAACAAAAACGCCACTGACGACGAGCTCAAGAAGGCTTATAAAAAGCTCGCGAAAAAATATCACCCCGACTTGAACCGCGACGATCCTAAGACTGCCGAGGCGAAGATGAAGGAAATTAACGTCGCCTATGACATTTTGAAAGACCCGCAGAAACGCGCTCAGTACGACCAGTTCGGACACGCGGCGTTCCAGCCTGGCGGCGGAGGCGGTGAAGCTGGCGGCGGTTTCGACTTCAACGACATTTTTGGCGGCGGCGCTGGCGGCTTCGATATGGGCGACATTTTTGACCAGTTCTTCGGCGGCGGAGCCAGACGCGCTCGCAACCGTCAGCCTGGCCCCGAACGCGGCGCCGATTTGCGCTACGATTTGACAATCAATTTTGAGGACGCCGCTTTTGGCAGGGAAATGGATATTAAAGTTCCGCGAATGGAAAACTGTACCGAATGCGACGGCACCGGCGCGGCTAAGGGCACGACGCCCGAAACCTGCCCCGACTGCCAAGGCTCCGGCATGCGCCAGACGACCACCCGCACGCCTTTCGGTATGATTTCCAACGCCCGCCCCTGCGACCGCTGTCACGGCACCGGCAAAATTATCAAGACGCCCTGCGCTCACTGCCACGGCTCCGGCAAAACTCGCGTCGAGCGCCAGATTCACATTAACATTCCAAAAGGCGTCGACAACGGCAACCGGCTCCGCATTGCGAACGGCGGGCAGCAGGGCACGCGCGGCGGCGCTGACGGCGACCTCTACGTTTACATCAATATCAAGCCGCACCCGATTTTCACGCGCGACGGAATTGATGTACACTGCGAAATTCCTATAACCTTCGTGCAGGCGGCGCTCGGCGCTAACGTTGACGCTCCGACGCTCGACGGAAAAATTGAACTCAAAATTCCTGAAGGCACGCAGTCCGGCGCCGTTTTAAAAATTCGCGGCAAGGGCATTCCTAAACTGCGCGGCGAAGGACGCGGTGACGAACTCGTTAAAGTCAAAGTTCTCACGCCGAAAAACCTCTCAGCGTACCAGCGAAAACTCCTGCAGGATTTTGAAAAGGGCGGCAACGATAACAACAACCCCGAACAGAAATCCTTCCTCGATAAACTCAAGGGACTGTTCAGCAACTGATGGAGGCGCTGGCACGCAGGCTGACGCTGATATTTTTAATGCTGGCGGTTTCGGCGGCGGGTTTCTGCGGCTTCTTCCTGAAGTGGTCATTCCGCGACGACGCGCCGCAATTCGGCTTTACGGCGATAATGGAAAACGCGTCAGTCAAGCCGTTCATCTACCGGCAGCTTATTCCGCAGACCGTCAAAACAATTTCCGCCGCAATTTCCGAACCGGCGAAAGAAAAGCTGGCGGCGGCGCTGACAGAAAAGCGGCACATCGAGGAACGATTCGCGCGCGCAGAAATTCCGCCGAAGTACGTCGTAGAATATCATTTAATGTTCGCGCTGTGCTTTTTGATTTTTTTCGCGGCGATATGGATTTTGCGGGCACTGCTTATTGAAGTCGCGCGGGACGAAGTTGCTGGAACGCTCGGCGCAATGCTGTTCGCAGTAATTTTCCCGTTTTTTGAAGTGCTGGGCGGCTACTACTACGATTTGGGCGAAGTTTTCTTTTTATTTCTGGCGGCACTGTTGGCGGTACGCGGAAAATTTTTCGCGCTGTTGCTCGTGACGCCGCTGGCGACGCTTAACAAGGAATCATTTTTATTTTTCTTAGCGACGCTGTTTCCGCTGGTGCGGCTGCGGCTCGACGCGAAAAAATCTGCGGCGGTAACTTTGGGCGCAATGTTTCTGTCGGGCGTGACTTATCTGGGCGTGCAGGAAGTTTTTTCAGCGAATGCGGGCGGCGCGGCGGACTGGCGCCTGACGGAGCACTTTGAAAATATTTTAAGAGTGAGCTCGTACTTCCAGACGGACGCGATTTACGGCGTACCGCTCGGCGCGCGGTTTTTCCTGCCATACTTTATCTGCGTGGCGTGGCTGGTAAAAAATTCGTGGCAAAGTTTAAGCGGGGCGTGGAAACTTCACGCGAAAATTGCGCTGGCGATAAACGGCGCGCTGTATTTTCTGTTCGTAGTGCCAGGCGAGCTGCGGGATTTGAGCATGTTGTACGTCACGCTGATGATTCTGGCGGCGAGCTGCCTGCGCGAAAGTTTCAGGCGGCACTACAAAAATTTTGAGGAGCGGTCGACGTGATTTACCTGCAATTATTTTTCGAGTTCGCGAAAATCAGTTTGGTCTGCGTGGGCGGCGGCTATGCGTCAATGCCGCTGATTCAGGGCGTCGTGGTTGACTCTTACCACTGGCTGACGCTGCCGGAATTTATCGACGTGTTCACAATTTCGCAGATGACGCCAGGACCGATTGGCGTAAACGCGGCGACGTTCGCGGGAATGAAAACTGCGGGAATTGGCGGAGCAATCTGCGCGACAATGGGTTTCGTGACGCCGAGTTTATTTCTGTGCATAGCGCTGGCGAAAATAATTTTCAAGTACGGGGAACTGGGCGCAATACAGGGAATTTTAAACGGCCTGCGTCCAGCGGTTATCGCATTAATCGCGGCGGCGTGCATAAGTTTTGTACTGCTGGCGGTCTGGGACGTGGAGGAAATTCCGGCAGATTTTTCGTCGACGTTCAGTCCGGCGGGCGCAATAATTCTGATTGGCGCGCTGACAGCCGTGCGAATGAAAGTCGGCGTGATAAAAGTTTTGGTAGCGGCGGGCGCGGCAGGATTGGTTTTGGGACATGTTTTTTGAGGAACGGCGATGCTTGAGATTTTCAGATTTGTATTCGAGGTAAACTTTTTCGTGTTCCCGATAAGCGCGGGCTGGCTGACGTGGCGGAAACTGCGCGGGAAACCGGCGGGGCGGCCGCTGCGAATGATGATTATGAGCCTGATAATGATGGTGCTGACTTTCGTTGGGATTTTGGTAAACGAGACGCCGGAAAACAAAGCGCGCGTCCTTGGGAACATTCACCACATGCTGGGAGATTAGGCGATGTTCAGCAACTTTGTCGTAGCGCTGAGCGCGGTCGTGCCGCTGTTCTGTCTTATGGCGATTGGCGCGTTCGTCAGGCTGAGCAGACTGCTCACGGAGACGGAACTGAATCACATGAACCGAATGGTTTTCCGCGTGTTTTTTTTCTTCATGCTCTTCCACAGCATTTACACGGCAGATTTGGCGTCAACTTTCCGCCCGAAACTGATGATATTTGGCGCGGGCACCGTGCTGATAATTTTCGCGCTGCTGATGATTTTTATTCCGAAAATCGAGAAGGATAACCGGCGTCGCGGCGTCATGGTGCAGGCGATTTTCCGCAGTAATTTTGTAATAATGGGCGTGCCGATAGTTGCAAACATTTTTGGCGACGAAAATATAGCTGTCACGACGATGATGATTGCCGTGATAATTCCAATGTATAATATTCTGGCGGTCTTCGCGCTGGAAACTTTTCGCGGCGGGAAAATTTCACCGCTGCCGATACTGGCTGGGATTTTAAAAAATCCAATGATACTCGGCGCAGTTTCCGCCGCCGCTTTACTGGAACTGGGCGTACACGTACCCGCGCCAATTTTAAAACCGATTGGACAGATTTCCGCCGCAACGACGCCGGTCGCGCTGATAATTTTGGGCGCGTCGTTCAAACTCGGCAGTATTCAGGCGCATACTCAGCAGCTGGTAAAATGCGTGCTGGGACGACTTATTTTAGTGCCTGCAGTGGTTTTGACGATAGCGATAATTTTGGGATTCCGTGGAATAGATTTCGTGACGCTGGTAGCGATTTTCGCGGCACCGACGGCGATTGTCTCCTTCGCGATGGCGCAGCAGATGAACGGCGACGCGGATTTGGCGGGTAATTGCGTGGTATTCAGCTCGGCGCTGTCGTGCGTAACGATTTTCTGCTGGCTGTTGCTCTTCAGGACGCTGGGGATTTTCTGAAACGTGCTCAGTTTTTGTTAATCGGCGGGTAAGCGCGTTTCAGTTTCAGCTGTTCGGCAGTCATATTTTTATCCGCCTTCGTGAACCAGCTGAGCGCGTAAGAGGCGGCGGAATTGTAGTCGATAGCGTATTCGTTCGTCGACCACGAAGAAAGAACGTCAAGGTACGCCTTCGCGGGGGGAATATTTTCGCGCTCAAGGTATTTGGTCTGGTCGGGGTCGCCGCCGGAAACAAAATTCGGACCGCCGACAACCAGGCCAGGTACGTAAGCGCCGGTGCTCTCGTGAATCCGATTGTGCGGGTGTTCGGGAGGATTAGCACCGGCTCCCGTCATGAAACTGCGGTTAAGCGCGTTGCGCCCGAAAAGGTAGTGGATTTGATCCAGCGCGCCTTCGACGTATTCCGTTTTGGGCGAAATCTGATTTGCCATGAGGAGAATGTCGCCCTTCGTCAGCGTATTCTTAGTCGAAGCCCAGGTGTACTCGCTCCTGGTTAGCGCGCAGTGGTAGCCATCAGCTGCGATTTGGGCAGAAATTTCGTCCGCATAACTGAGGAAGGCGTTTTGAACCTGCGACTTGAAATTCCTGTCGGCGTTTTTAGTCGTCGCGTAGGTGTACTGCGCCAGCGCGAGCGTGTCGTCCCACGAGAAAAATCCAGGCTTTTGTGTCATAACCGGCTGAGCCTTCAAGTAATTTTCGTAAACTTTGTCGCCGGTCGTCTTAAAAAGTTCCGCCGCCAGCCAGACGCGTTCCTGAATATCGTTTTCGTCGTTGTAGGGGCCGGAGCCGCCGTCGTGCCCTTCGTATGTGCGGTAAACCGGAGCGGGCGTCCGCTCAAGATATTCCCAGACGCGTTTAGCATTCGCCAGCAACTTTTGAGCGTAGGCGCCGTCGAAAGGCTTGTAAACTCTGGCGGCGATTGCCAGCGAGGCGCCGTACATTGCCGAAGCCGCCGAGCAGGTGTTGTAAATGTACCTGTCCTGCGTGTCGGTATCCGGCGTAACGTCGAAGCCAGGCCACTGCGAACCGGCTACCTTGTGGAAAGTCGAGCCGTCGGCGCGCTGCATTTTCTGCACCCAGTCCAGTTCGTACTTGACTTCGCTCAGCAAATCCGGCAGTCTGCCTTCCACCTTGACGCCTTGCGGGAAAAATAACTGACCGCGCGTGAAGTGCGAAGGGTTTGCCTCGTACGCCAGCATCAGCTGCGCCGTGGAAATTGCCGCCGTCGTTGTGTATTTGCCGTAGTCTCCGGCGTCGTACCAGCCGCCGCTCATGTCGAAAATTTCGCCCTTTGCGTTCAGTGCGTCGCTGAAATGTAAAATCGCGCGCTTATCCTGCGGGTGACCTTTTTTTATGACGAGACCGGTTATCGAATCGCTGAGCGGATTGTTACAGCGCGACAGCGTGTAGGAGCGCAGATTTTTCACCAGCTCCGCCGCGTAAACGTTGTCGCCGATTTTGAACTCGTAGGACTCAAGCCCGCCGACCCAGAGCCGGTACGTGCCGGACTTGTTGAACGCGCTGAAGTCAGCCTCACGAATATTTTCGCCGCTCATTTCGTCGAACTTCGCCGCTGAAAGTTTGCCGGTAAAAACTGTATCGCCCGTGCTCACGTCCAAGAGCCGGAAATTTGTGCCGTCCTCAACTTCGGCGGAGACCATCGCGATTTTCTGGTGGTTCCTCAAGTATCCGACCTGATCCACGTGAAGGCCGCAGTCCGCCGCAAATGCCGTCACTGCGCTCAAAGCCAGCGGCGCTGCAACGAGACTCCAAATTCTGATTTTCATGGTAACCCTCCTCATTTTTTATTTAAAACAAAGTAAGCTGGACGGGCAGGCGCGGCGTCACTTCCCGATTTTTTTGCGCCTCAGCCTCCGCGCGGGCAAGTGCGTCGCAGCGCTCGTTGAAAAAGTTTCCGGTGTGCCCGCGTATCCAGTTGAACTTCACGTGGCGGCTTGAAATCAGCGCGTCGAGTTCCAGCCACAAATCTCGGTTAAGCACGGGTTTTTTCGACGAAGTTTTCCAGCCGTTGCTCTTCCACTTCAAAAGCCAGCTCTGCTCAAACGCATTTTTCAGATACTGGCTGTCAGTGAAAATCTCCGCAAAATCGTCCGCCGAAATTTTTTTCAGCGCGATAATCGCCGCCGTCAGTTCCATGCGGTTATTCGTCGTCAGCGCCTCGCCGCCAGAAATTTCCGCGCGAATGCCAGTCTCGTCCACGAAAACCGCCGCGTAGCCGCCCGCACCAGGATTTCCAATGCACGAACCGTCGGTGTAAATCTTGTACCTGCTCAAACTCAACCCCTCCTTGACGCCTATGATAAACTATTGGCAGAAAAATTTAAAGCCGCGAGGTCTGCGCTCATGGGAATTTTGGAAGAAAAACTTAAAACGTTGCCCGAATCGCCTGGCGTCTACATCATGAAAGATTCGCGCGGGAAAATTATTTACGTCGGCAAGGCTGTCGTGCTCAAAAACCGCGTCCGCCAGTACTTCCACGCCAACAAAAATCATACGCCGAAAGTCAAAGCGATGGTCGCGAAAATCGTCGACTTTGAAACAATCGTCACGGCGTCCGAGCTTGAAGCGCTGATTCTGGAATGTAACCTGATTAAAAAGCACCGCCCGCGCTATAACATTCTGCTCAAGGACGACAAAAATTATCCGCATTTGAAACTGACGCTGAACGAAAAATTTCCGCGAATCGTCATGACGCGGCGGGTCGAAAAAGACGGCGCGCGGTACTTCGGACCGTACACGAGCGGGCTGGCTGTTAAAGAAACGCTGCAACTTTTGCACAAACTTTTTCCGCTGCGGACGTGCAGACATTTTCCTAACCGCCCGTGTCTGGAATTTCACATTGGCAGATGTTTGGCGCCGTGCGTCGGGAAAATTTCTGAGGAAGATTACGCGCAGTTCGTGCAGGCGACGGAAAAATTTCTGGACGGAAAAACTTCGGCGGTCGAGCGGGATTTGGAAAATCGAATGGCGGCGGCGGCTGAGGCTTTGCAGTTCGAGCTGGCGGCGAAACTGCGCGACGTGCTTTTAGCGGTGCGGAAAATCAGCGAGCGCCAGAAAATTGTAACGGACTCCGGCGATTTGGACGCGATAGGGCTGGCGCGGCTCAACGCGGAAGTTTGCGCGCAGATATTTTTCGTGCGGGACGGAAAAGTTACGGGGCGCGAAAGTTTTCTGCTCAACGGCGCGGCGGACGAAACAGATTCGCAGACGGTCGCGGAATTTATCAAGCAGTACTACAGCGAGGCGAAACTCACGGCGGAAGAAATTTTGCTGCCGGTCGAGCTCGCCGAGGAAGATTCGCAAATTCTTTCGGAATGGCTGGGCGTGAAACTTCTGGCGCCGAAACGCGGCGTAAAATTTTCGCTGGTGGAAATGGCGGCGGAAAATGCGCAGAGATTTTTGCAGGAGCGGGCACAGCGCTCGGAACTGCAGACGGCGCAGACGATTGGCGCGGTCGAGGACTTGCAGAAATTTTTACACCTGCCGAAACTGCCGCGTCGCATGGAATGCTTTGACATTTCGCACTTTCAGGGAATGGAAACGGTGGCGTCGATGGTCGTATTCCAAAATGGCGCGCCGGATAAAAAAAGTTACCGCCGGTTCAAAATTCGTTCGACGGAGGGCAAGCCGGACGATTTTCTGTCAATGCGCGAAGTCACGGAGCGGCGCTACGGAAAACTTTCGGCGGAGGAACTGCCGGATTTAATCGTAATTGACGGCGGAATTGGGCAGCTGAACTCGGCGCTGGAAATAATTCGCGGCTTCGGACATGAAGTGCCGGTCGTCGGCCTGGCAAAACAGTTCGAGCTGATTTTCGTGGAAGGCGAATCGGAGCCGGTGGAACTGCCGCGCGGAAGTCAGGCGCTGTACTTAATGCAGAGAATCCGCGACGAGGCGCACAGGTTTGCGATAACGTACCACAGAAAATTACGGCGGGCGCGAAATTTGAAATCTGCGCTGGACGGCGTGGCTGGGATTGGCGAAAAGCGGCGCGCGGAGCTGTTCAAAAAATTCGGCTCGCTGGACAAAATAAAAGCCGCCACACTCGACGAACTGCTGGAAGTTCCAGGCATGAATCGGGCGGCGGCTGAATCGCTGCGGAGATTTTTCGCTACGTTAGAAATTTAGACGGGGTTCGGCGTATTGAGAATTTGCGGCGCGTTATCCACGTCATTTTTTTTAGGGAGCTCGACGGGTTCGGGCTCCATTTTTTTCGTGAGTTCAATCATGGGATTATCCTGCACGCCGAAAACAATTTCGCGCAGTTCGGCGGCGGTCAGCGTTTCCTTGTCAATGAGCGCCTGCGCGATTCTGTCAAGTTTGTCGCGGTTCTCGTTGATAATGACGCGGCAGGCTTCGTACGCCTCCTCAAGATATTTGTGAACTTCCTTGTCAATTTCGCTGGCGACTTCTTCGGAATAGTTGCGCTGGCTCTGCCCGAAATACATCTGCGTTTGGTCAGCGCCGTACGCCACGGGGCCGAGCACGTCGCTCATTCCGTACTGCATAATCATAGAGCGGACGATTTTGCTGGCCTGCTGAATGTCCTGCGAGGCGCCGGTAGAAATTTCGTTGAGCACAATTTCTTCAGCGACGCGGCCGCCCATTGAAACTTTCAGCCGGTCGAGAAGTTCAGAGCGCGTGGCGTAATTCCTGTCTTCTTTCGGCAACATCAGCGTGTAGCCGCCAGCCCGCCCGCGCGGAATAATCGTGACTTTGTGAACTGGGTCGGCGTGCTTGAGCATCATTCCAACAAGCGCGTGCCCGCCTTCGTGGTAAGCCGTCAGCTTTTTTTCGTCGTCGCTCATGACTTTGGATTTGCGTTCCGGCCCCGCCATGACGCGTTCGATAGATTCTTCCAGCTCAGTCATATTAATTTCGTGTTTGTTCCTGCGCGCCGCCAGCAGTGCCGCCTCGTTGACAAGGTTAGCCAAATCTGCGCCGGTAAAGCCAGGAGTGCGCCGCGCCAGAATGTCCAAATTCACGTCGCGGGCAATCGGCTTGCCTTTGCAGTGAACTTTCAAAATCGCAACGCGCCCAGTAACGTCCGGCTTGTCAACAACAATTTGCCGGTCGAATCTGCCTGGCCTAAGGAGCGCGTGGTCGAGAATATCCGGCCGGTTCGTAGCGGCGATGATAATAATTCCCTCGTTCGCCGCGAAGCCGTCCATTTCAACTAAAAGCTGATTCAAAGTCTGTTCGCGTTCGTCGTGCCCGCCGGAAATTCCAGCGCCGCGCTGGCGTCCAACCGCGTCAATCTCGTCGATGAAAATTATGCACGGGGAATTTTTCTTAGCCTGCGCGAAAAGGTCTCTGACGCGCGACGCGCCGACGCCTACGAACATTTCAACGAAATCCGAGCCGCTGATTGAGAAAAACGCCACGCCCGCTTCACCGGCAACCGCCTTCGCCAGCAGAGTTTTACCAGTGCCAGGCGGACCGAAAAGCAGCACGCCCTTCGGAATACGCGCGCCCAGGTCGTTAAACTTTTTCGGGTGCTTGAGAAATTCAACAACTTCCTGCAGTTCTTCCTTGGCCTCGTCAGCGCCGGCAACGTCGTTGAAAGTGACTTTAACTTTGTCGCCGCTGGAAAGTTTCGCGCGGCTTTTACCGAAGGACAGGACTTTCCCGCCGGAGCCGTGCGTCTGATTCATTATGAAGAACCACACGCCAATCAAAATTAAAATTGGCAGGAAGGAAGAAAGGAGCGTCATCCACCACGGCGGCTCTTTGGGATTTTGCGCGGTTATTTCGACGCCCTTAGCTTCCAGCTTGCCGACGAGCGATTCGTCGCGTACTGGCGAGTCCGGCGCGGTTGTCGTAAATTCTGTGCCGTCTTTTTTCGTGGCTTTTATCGCGTTTTTGGTTAAGACGACCTTAGAAACTTCGCCCGCGTCCACGCTTTTCAGGAATTGCGAATAGCTGAGTTCCTCGACGGCGTGCGGTTTTATCGAAAAATAATCGTACGCCGTTATCGCGACGAAAATCACCAGCAAATAAAAGCCGACGTTGCGTAAAAAACTGTTCAATAGAAACGCTCCTTTTCTTGCCTTACATGGCGGCGCGGACTTTGGCGGCGTCCTTATCGACTTCCTGCAGGCATTTCTTCAAGCCCTCGACAAGCGCGTCAAATTCGGCGCCGTATCCGTAGCCCGTGCCTGTCATCGTGACGCGTTTGCTGTAGGTAAATTTCTGCTCAGCGCTCGCCCAGACGCGGAAATCCAGCACGACGTTGACTTTGCTGCTAATCGGGTCGGAAGATTTGACTTCGCTGCTGGAGGTACGCAGGTAAATCAGGAAGTCGCTGCCCAGGTCTTTGCAGATTTTTTCGAGGTCGGGTCTTTTCAGAAAAGTTTCGGCGCCTTCGAAATTATTTTCTTCGCGGTAAATCTGAACTGCGCCGGCGGTTTCGTCGATTGACTGAACGCTGAGACTGACGGCGTTTTTAAAAATTTTGTCGACGGTCTGCTGAACGGCGGCGCGAACTTTTTCCGGCTGATTGAAACTTTCAACCGGCGGCTCAAGAATTACCGCTGCCTGTCGCACTTCGACGCTGGTTGCCGCCGAAACTGTTCCCGCTAAAAAAATTGTCGCCGCAAGTACCGCCGCTGAAAAAATTTTTCTTAGCATCTGCGCCGCCTCATTTGGAATAAACGCTGCGCTTCAAAATTCCGAGGTAGGGCATGTTGCGATAGTGCTGCGCGAAGTCGAGCCCGTAGCCGACGATAAATTCATCCGGAACTTCAAAGCCGATATAATCAACTTTGACATCGATTTTTCTGCGCGAAGGCTTGTCGAGGAGCGAGGCGACTTTGACGCTGGCGGCGCCCTTTTCCTTGAAGTAGTTCACGAGATAATTCATCGTCGTGCCGCTGTCAATAATGTCTTCGACTAGGAGAATGTCGCGGCCTTTGGGGTCGTTGTC
Source organism: uncultured Selenomonadaceae bacterium (assembly GCA_905234175.1). Taxonomy (GTDB): domain Bacteria; phylum Bacillota; class Negativicutes; order Selenomonadales; family Selenomonadaceae; genus Quinella. Next base: position 79,340 of record CAJOGX010000004.1, read on the forward strand.
GAGGTTTTTAAGAATGTTGACTTTGCCGCTGGTGTGCGTGTTGGCGTCGTAGCTGGAGGCAATCATGAAGTCGAAGTTGACGGGAATGCGCAGGTTGCGAACGAGGTCGGTGTAGAAAATAACCGCGCCGTTGAGAATGCCTACGGTCAGCAGCGGCCTGGTAATATTTTTGTAGTCGTTGGTGATTTGCGCGCTGAGCTCCCTGATGCGCTCGGCGATTTGCTCCTCGGTGTACAGCACGCTTTCAATAAAATCTTCCTTCGTTTTCAAAGTAACCATTCCTTTCCAATTAGAATCAAAATTTTTGGTAATGCTGAGTTTGCCGCGTTTGAGACTGGCGCGGAAATTTTTTGGCAGTTCAACGCCAGCCAGCCCGTTCGCTAGAACTTTTCTAACCGCGTCGAAGTTCGTGAAGCCGAAGTCGGTAACGCCGCCGGTTTGTTCAGCGACAAATTTTTTAATAACTTCGCGCTGAATTGCGGGATGGAGTTTCAAAAAATCCTCGCGCAGAATTTCGCCGCTTTGAACGACGCGCGGGAAAATTTTTTCAGTTTCAGCGTCGAGAAAGTCTGACTCGGCGGCGGAAATTTCTCCGAAGCGGCAGAGAGTTTCAACAATAGCGGGATTAAATTTTTCCAGCGCCGGTAAAAGTTCCAGCCGGATTTTGTTACGCGTGGCGGTCGGCTCGAAGTTGGTAGCGTCAACGCGCGGCGTTAAATTTCTTTTGCGGCAGTAATTTTCAAGCTCGCACTTCCTGAATCGTAAAAGCGGGCGGATAAGTAAACCGTGCGGGGAAGTCGCGCGGAACTTCATTGCTGAAAGTCCCGTTGCCGCCGAGCCGCGCAGCAGCCGCATTAGAATTGTTTCCGCCTGGTCGTCCGCGTGGTGAGCCAGCGCTATTGCGTCGAAATTTTTTTGCAACCGTACCCGCGCCAGAAATTCGTAGCGAAGTTCCCGCGCCGCAGTTTCCAGCGAAATTTTTTTAGCCGCCGCGAAAGTTTGAACGTCGCCGCTCTCGCAGTAAAATTCTGCGCCAAGATTTTCGGCGAAACTTTTTACGTAAGCCGCGTCGTCTAAGGACGCCTGCCCACGAAGTCCGTGCTCGAAATGCGCTATGCAAAGTTCAAGCTGAAATCTTTGACACGAGCGGTGAAGTAAGTCAGCCAGCGCGAGAGAGTCAGCGCCGCCGGAAACTGCCACGACGATTTTGCGTGGCGGGAAAATTTTTTCCGTCTGGCAGAGGTCGATAAATTTTTTCAGCAACAAAAAGCACCCCCTGCTAAAGAAAGTGCAAGGGGCGGCTAGTCCGAACGTCTTGAGCCGCGACCGCCGCGTTTGGAGTCCGTTTTCCGTTTCAAGTCCGTTAGTCGTTCGTCGCTGTCTTTCAGGAATTTGGATAATTTGTCTTCAAATGAGGCTGAAAGCTGCCTGTTCTGTCTGAAATCGCCGCGACCCGCCGGTTTTCCTGTCCTTGGCGCACGGAAATTTTTATCAGCTTCCTGCGCCGGCGGCTGTTTCGCCTTTTTAATTGACAGGGCGATTTTGCCGCTGGAGTCAATGCTGATAACCTTCGCCTGAACCGTGTCGCCCTCCTTGAGGAAATCGCTGACGGAGTTTACATATTCGTCGGCGATCTCGGAAATGTGAATCAGCCCGACTTTTTTCTCCTCCAGCTCGACGAATGCGCCGAAATTCATAATGCGCGTAACTTTTCCCTCAACTACGCTGCCCAATTCAATCGCCAAAATACCGTCCTCCCCGAAAATTTTAGAATATCTCAGCGCGCCAGCTGGTAGGGCATTTCGCCTTCCCTGGCGAGCCCCAAATCTTCGCGCGCTATTTTTTCAATGTTTTCCAGATTTTGCAATTCCTGATACTGCTGTTTGAGTTTTTCGTTTTCCGCCTTCGCCGCCGCCAGCTTTTTATCGGCTATCCGCTGATTTTCGTTGACGTGCGACAGGTGCAGTTGCTGCGAAATTAAAACCGTGCCGAAGTACGCAACCACGACGAACATCAGCAGTGCGAACCAGTTGAACCCTTTGCGCCGTGTCATTCGTCAGCCCTCCCAGAATTTTTGCTAATGATAACAGTTACGCCGGAATTTCGCAAGGCTACGCCCGCAGAATTATTTTTCTGACCACTGGAAAAAGTCCGTGCCGGCGATTTTCCTGAAGACAGATTTGCAGTGCGGGCAGACGAAATGATCCATCGTGTTGGAAAAATCCGGCTTGCCGTCAACAATTTGCACAGGCCCCGCCTCGACAAAATCCATACGCTCGCCACAGCGCGGGCAGGCGCATTTGCCGTCGGCTTCGCGTTTCAGCTGCGTAGGCGGAATGTCCCCCGTTGCAATTTTACGCGGCTCAGCTTTTTTGCGTTCACTGGCTGGCAAGTCGAAAACGTTATAAAATCCGGAGTGCAAAAGTTCACGGTAAAAAACGCCGCACTTGTCGCAAATGTGCTTCGGGAGAGTTGCGTCCATGTCAACTTTGCCGTTGACGACCGTGACCTGACCGCCTTCCGCGTAGCGTAGTTCCCCGCCACACGTCGGACAAATTTTTTTCCTGCTGGCGTTCAGCTCAAGCTTTACTAATCCCATATCCACCACCAAAACTTCTATAAAATTAATAGCGGTACTAATTTAGCTGGTTATTTCCACAAAGGTTAAGGCATTTCCTGCCGCGCGGTAAATTTTTCGTTCAGCCAAATAAAAAACGGCATTTCTTTCTTAGAGAAAGAAACGCCTTGCAAAGAAAGACGCCGCGTGGGGAGGTCGCTTCCGGCGACCTACACGCGGCCTTGGGCGGCCGTCCATCAGATTCGATTTATTTTTTTAGCCGAGGATAACTAAAGATTCGTGGGCTTTAACGCTCTGACCAGCGGCGACGTTGAATTTTTTGACGGTGCCGTCAGCGTCTGCGGTAATTTCGTTCTGCATTTTCATGGCTTCGAGAATGAGCAGGACTTCGCCGGCCTTGACAGCCGCGCCTTCGCTTGCGACGAGCTTGACGACTTTGCCAGGCATCGGGGAATCGATAGAATGTTCGCCAGCGCCCGCCGAAACTTTTGCGGGAGCTGCTGCAGGTGCCGGAGCCGCTGCTGGTTTGGGGGCAGGAGCCGCCGCGCGAGGAGCCGCTGCTGCGGGAGCGCCGCCAGCCGCCTTGACTTCTTCGACTTCGACTTCGTACGTGGTGCCGTTGACCGTGACGTTGAATTTTTTAGTTGCCATTGACTTTACCTCCGATTATTTGACGCGATTTGCCAGCGTCCAGATTTCGTTGCGCTGTACCTTGACGGCGACGACTTTGCCGCCTTTCGAGACCTGCTGAATCGCCGCGACGATTGCCGCCACGATTTCGGGTTTAACTTTTTCAGCCATCGCTGCCATCTCCTTTTTAGAGCGGAATGTTACCGTGTTTCTTCGTCGGCGCAGATTCGCGCTTACTGGCGAGAGCGTTGAGCGCCGTGATAATCAGCGGGCGGGTTTCCTTAGGCTCGATAACCATATCAGCATAGCCGCGCTCCGCCGCCTTGTAGGGCGTTGCAAATTCCTCGACGTACTCAGCGGTTTTCTGATCCTTATCGGGGTCTTTGCGGAAAATGATATTCGCCGCGCCAGCCGGACCCATGACGGCAATTTCCGCGCTCGGCCACGCCATAACCTGATCCGCACCGAGTTCGCGGCAGCACATTGCGATATAGGAACCGCCGTAAGCCTTGCGCGTGATAACGGTAACTTTCGGGACGGTCGCCTCGCTGTAGGCGTAGAGCATTTTCGCGCCGTGACGGATAATGCCGCTGTATTCCTGGTCGACGCCTGGCAAAAATCCTGGCACGTCAACGAGATTCACGAGCGGAATGTTGAACGCGTCGCAGAAACGAATAAAGCGCGCGGATTTGTCGGAGGCGTTCACGTCGAGGCAGCCCGCCATAACCGCCGGCTGATTGGCGATAATTCCAACGGTGCGCCCGTCGAAGCGCGCGAAGCAGGTTATGATATTCGTGGCGAAATGCTCGTGGACTTCGTAAAATTCGCCGTTGTCGACGATACCGCGAATGACTTCCTTCATGTCATAGGGCGCGTTGGGGTTGTCGGGGATAATCGTGTTGAGGAAATCTTCCTGCCGGTCGGGGTCGTCGCCGGTGTTGACAATCGGCGGGTCTTCAAGATTGTTGCTGGGCAGGAACGTCAGCAGGTAGCGAATCTGGTTAATACAATCCTGTTCGTCTTCCGCCGCGAAATGCGCCACGCCCGAACGCGTGTTGTGCGTCATAGCGCCGCCGAGTTCCTCCGCCGTGACTTCTTCCGCCGTGACGGATTTGATAACCGCAGGCCCCGTTATAAACATCTGGCTGGTATTTTTCACCATGTAGATAAAATCTGTGATAGCCGGCGAGTAAACCGCGCCGCCCGCGCAGGGACCCATTATAACGGAAATTTGCGGAATGACGCCGCTCGCCGCTGTGTTGCGGAAGAAAATTCCCGCGTAACCGCTGAGCGCGTCGACAGCTTCCTGAATGCGCGCGCCGCCGGAATCGTTAATGCCGATAAGCGGGGCGCCCATTTTCATCGCCATATCCATGACTTTCCAGATTTTATGCGCGTGCTTTTCGCCGAGGCTGCCGCCCTCAACGGTGAAGTCCTGCGCGAACGCGTAGACGAGCCGCCCGTTAACGGTGCCGTAGCCGGTCACGACGCCTTCGCCAGGCAGTTCCTTTTTGTCCTGCCCGAAGTTGGTGCAGCGGTGCTTAACGAACATGTCAAGCTCAACGAAAGTGCCTTCGTCGAAGAACATTTCAATTCTCTCGCGGGCGGTGAGTTTGCCCTTGGCGTGTTGCGCGTCAATGCGTTTCTGCCCGCCGCCGAGTAGAATTTTTTCCTTCTTCGCGTGCATTAAATCAATTTTTTCCTGAACTGTCGCCATTAAATTCACTCCTTAGATTAGTCGCGCTGGCAAAGTTCGAGCAAAACGCCGTGGGTTGCTTTGGGGTGAATAAAAGCAATCCTAGCGCCGCCCGCGCCCTTACGCGGTTTCTCGTCGATGAGTTTGACGCCCTTTTCCTTGAGGTCAGCCAGCGCCGCTTCGAGGTTGTCGACTCTCAACGCGATATGCTGAATGCCGCCACGTCCGCCGTTTTTCTCGATAAATTTTTCAATCGGGCTGCCGACTTCGCTCGCAACGAGCAATTCAATTTCGCCGTGCTGCTTATCCGCCGTCGTAGGATAAAACGCCGTGGTAACTTTCTGCTCGTCGACGGTCTCCTCGCCGGTGCATTCCAGCCCCAGCGTCTTCCAAAATTCGCCGTCCGCCAAATCTGTCGACGCAATGCCAATGTGGTCTACACCCAAAATTTTGAACATAATATCAAGCCCTCCTAAAGTTTATAAAAATATTCGTCAGTCACTGTTGCGGGATTGCAAAGTACGCGCCCAGAGGCGGCCCATGGACGGGCCGCGGGCCGCACTGACGCCTGGATGGCGTCACTCGGCCCAGCTTTCTTTGCCGGCGTTTCTTTCACGAAAGAAATGCCGAACTATGCTTAAGAAAAACTTTAGCTCTTGTGCATGTCGCCGGTCTTGAGGAAACGGGAATGGAAACTCAGCGCCTCGTCAATCAGGTGCGGCGTGTTATTTTTCTTCGTAGCTTCGAGCGCGCGGTTATAATAATCCAGCAGAATCGGTTTATAGTCGGGGTGCGCGCACTTATTGATAATTTCGAGCGCGCGGCTTCTGGGTTCGAGCCCTCGCAAATCCGCAATGCCCTGCTCAGTAATGATAACGTCAACGTCGTGTTCGGTGTGGTCGATATGCGAGCACATCGGGACGACGCTGGAAATTTTTCCGCCCTTGGCAGTCGACGGCGTATAGAAAATCGTCAGATAAGCGTTGCGGGCGAAGTCGCCGCTGCCGCCAATGCCGTTCATCATTTTCGTGCCGCAGACGTGCGTTGAATTGATATTGCCGTAAATGTCGACTTCCAGCGCGGTATTCATAGCGATAACGCCGAGGCGGTGGACGACTTCGGGCGAGTTGGAAATTTCTTCGGGGCGGAGCAGAATTTTCTTGCGGTACTTGTCAACGTCCTTATAAAATCTGTCCATACCTGCGGGCGACGGTGAAAAGGCGGTGCCGCTAGCGATTTTCAGCTTACCGGCGTCGATAAGGTCGAGCATTGCGTCCTGAATGACTTCGGTGTAAACAACCAAATCCTGCATGTCGGAATCGACGAAGCCTTCAAGGACGGCGTTCGCGACGTTGCCTACGCCACTTTGGAGCGGCAGGAGATTTTTCGGCATACGACCGGCAGCAATTTCCCTGTGCAGAAATTCAATCGTGAACTTCGCCATCTGCCTGGAATTTTCGTCAATCGGCGAAAGGTCGCGGGTGTGGTCTTTCACGTCGCAGGGAACGATAAATTTAATTTTTTCCGGCGTGCAGGGAATGAACGTCGTGCCAATGCGTTCGTCAGCCTTAACAAGCGGAATTGGCAGACGATTGGGCGGGTCGAGCGGAATGTAAACGTCGTGGATACCTTCCAGCGCGAGCGGCTGCGTGGTATTGACTTCGACGATAACAATGTCGGCGCTCTGCACGTAGCTGGCGGCGTTGCCGAGGGAAGTCGTCGGAATTAAATTTCCTTCTTCGGTTATCGCGCAGACTTCAACAATCGCGGCGTCGATTTTGCCGAGGTAGCCAACGCGCGAAAGCTGCGCAGATTCGGACAGGTGCAAATCCAAATAATTAACGGTGCCGTCATTAATTTCGGGGCGGAGTTTTGCGTCGGTCTGGTAGGGAAGGCGCTGCTTGATTCCCTTGACTTCAGCCAGCGCGCCGTCGAGTTCGGGGCCGGTTGAAGCGCCAGTCCAGATGTTCACGGTAAACGGAGTTTTCTTCATGCGTTCGGCGAGCGCCATAGGAATTGCCTTGGGGTAGCCCGACGCCGTGAAGCCGCTGCAGGCCAGAGTCATGCCTGGCTGAATCCAGTTCGCAACTTCCTCGGCGCTGACAATTTTGCTCTGAAGCTCCTTATTCCGAACGCGGTCGGTAATGTCAATCATAAAAAGTTCACTCTCCTTGAAGCTGATACTACTTTTTATAAATCTTAGCACGTTGAAAATTTTACGTCAACCGTTGCGCGCGCTTTATTTTGTCAAAATCTGTGGTATAATTTCATAAAAAACTTTGGGGGAATTTTATGCAGGCACGCGGAACGCTGATGTTGCTGGCAGCGTCATTTTTCTGGGGGACAACATTCGTCGCGCAGATGACGGGAATGCAGGGGCTTGGACCGTTTTCGTACGCGGCGGCGCGGTACTTTTTAGGATTTCTGAGTTTGGTTGCGGTTTTAATCTGGACGCGGAAAACGCGGGCGAAGGAGCGTCGCGCGGGAAGGTATTCGCACGGATTTTTAGTCGGGCTGGCGTGCGGAATTTTTTTATTCGTGGCGAGTTCAATGCAGCAGATTTCAATGCTGTACACGACGGCGGGCAAGGCGGCTTTCATAACGTGCCTGTACATAATGTTCGTGCCGCTGGCGGCGAAGATTTTCGGGCGGAAAATTTTGCCGGAGAACTGGCTGGGCGCGGCGCTGGCTTTAATTGGCCTGTACCTGCTGGCGGTAAAAGACGCGCTGACGATAAATTTCGGCGACGTGATTTTATTTTTCAGCGCGTTCGTGTGGACGGGACAGATTTTGATGATAGACCGATTCGCGGCGAAGGTAGACCCGCTGGAACTTTCTACGGCGCAGATTTTCATAACGGCGGTGCTGAGTTTCCTGGCGATGATAGCTTTGGAGGCGCCGACGCTCAGCGCGATAAAAAGCGCGGCGATACCGATAGCTTACGGTGGAATTTTCAGCGCGGGAGTAGCGTTCACACTGCAGATTTACGGGCAGAAGTACGCGGAACCGGCGGCGGCGGCAATTCTTATGAGCTTCGAGTCGATTTTCGGCGCACTGGCGAGCTGGCTGTTACTCGGCGAGGAAATGAGCGGGCGGGAAATTTTTGGCTGCGCGCTAATGGTCGCCGGAATTTTTGTTACGCAGTGGCGCGTTATCACGGGCAGACGTTGAAGGAAAAAATTTTTCAGCGGCGAATAGTTTATAATTATTACGGAAAGGATTTGGACGGCGATGGCAGAAGTCATTTCGATTAACCAGATTAGCAACTTGAAGGTCAGTGCGGAAAAGCAGGGCGCGGCTGATAAAAACGCTATTGCGCGCGCCGTCGTGAATATAAAAATTTTCGGCGTGGGCGGCGGCGGCTGCAGTGCGCTCAAAAGGCTCGTCGAGAGCGATTTTACCGATGTCGAGATGATTGCCGTGAACACCGATTCGCGGGCGCTGAGCAAATTCAACGGGACGGCGGTGCAGTGCATTCAGATTGGCGCGGCGCTGACGAGAAACAAGGGCGCTGGCGGGAAAATTGAACTTGGCGAGCTGGCGGCTAAGAATGACGCCGAACGCCTGAAAGATTTGATGAAGGGCGCGGACATGATTTTTATCACGGCGACGATGGGCGGCGGCACTGGTACTGGCGCGGCTCCGATTGTTGCGGCGATTGCAAAGCAGCTGGGAATTTTGACCGTGGGCGTCGTCACTTATCCTTTCGGCTTCGAGGGCAACCGCAAGCAGCGCATTGCTAACGAGGGCATTGCGCGAATGCAGGCGAATATGGACGCGCTGGTTGTCGTCAAGAACGATAATCTGATGAAGTTGCCGGAAAACCGTTCGCTGACAGTCGTCGACGCCTTCAGCGCCGCTGACACGATTCTCCAGCAGGCCATTCGCTGTATCGCCGAGCTGATTTTGACGACAGGATTTATCAACGTCGACTTCGCGGATGTCAAGACGATTTTCCAGCAGAGTACGTCCAGCGACGCGATTTTGGGAATTGGCAGGAGCAACCTGAGCGCCGTCAAAGCCGTACAGCAGGCGCTTGAAAGTCCGCTGATTGACCGTTCGCTGAAAGATTCGCGCGGGATTATTCTGAACGTGACCGCCGACGAAAATCTGACGCTCTACGAAGTCAGCGAGGCGACGGATTACATTGTCCGCCAGACCGAAGGCGACGTGAATATTATTTTCGGCGTCGTGATTGATAAAAAAATGAACGGCGTGATTCAGGCAATGCTTATCGCCACGGATTTTGCGGACAGCCTTGCAATTAAGGCGCCGGAAATTCCCAGGGCGCGCGTCATTCCTGAAACCGACAGGAATATTATTTCGCCGTTCAACTTCCCGCGCAAATGATGAGATTTCAGCGGACGCAGCTTTTACTTGGCGCAGAAAATTTTGCGAAGCTCACGGCGGCGACGGTAGCGGTTTTCGGGATTGGCGGCGTAGGTTCGTTCACGGCGGAGGCGCTGGCGCGTTCGGGCGTCGGGCATTTGGTTTTAATCGACAAGGACAACGTTGACGTGACGAATATCAACCGTCAGATTCACGCGCTCAGTTCGACGGTCGGCAAGCCCAAAGTTGAAGTTATGCGCGACAGGATTCTGGAAATTAATCCGGCGGCGAAAGTCGACACGGTTCAGAAATTTTACCTTCCCGACGAGCCCGCCGAGAATTTTTTTATTTGCGAATACGATTACGCCGTGGACGCGATTGACACAGTCAGCGCGAAGATTGAACTTGCCGTCGAGTGCCAGCGCAGGAAAATTCCGCTCGTCAGCAGCATGGGCGCGGGCAATAAGCTCGACCCGACGCGCTTTAAAGTTGCTGACATTTTTCAAACGAGCGTCGACCCGCTTGCTAAGGTTATGCGAAAAAAACTGCGCGAACGCGGCGTCGAACGGCTTAAAGTTGTCTATTCTGAGGAAGTTCCGCTTAAAATTAATGCTGGCGAAAAAGTTATTGGCAGCGCGGCGTTTGTACCGTCAGTCGCCGGCCTGATTCTGGCGGCGGAAGTTGTCAAGGATTTAATGGAGTGATTTTATGGACGACAATCAGAGAATTTTTATTGAGCAGGTGAAAAATTTTATCGAGCAGAAGATAGCCGTGCGCAAAGACTGTCTGTACATTTTTCAGCCATTCAGCATCGGAGATTTTTTTTATGCCGGCGGGCTTTCTCAGGCGGTGCAGAAGCGTAAAAATAAATCTGCAACCGTACTTGTAGTAAAGGAGCACATGAAAAATCTTCACGTGACGTATAAAAATTTCGCGCAGATTCTTTACCTCAACAATGAAACTATGACCGCTGTTCAAAATTATTTTTACCTGTCGGGAAATTACGAGGCGGACAATTATATTTACGGGCATTTTAAACCTAAAGCTGGCGGCGGCTGGATTGTTAGCGACGAAACGATTCATCTTATTGACCGCTACAAAAAAGATGTGTTTAACATACCGCTTAACACGCCGTTCGTTCCGCCGGTCGTCGAAAGAATTTCCGCTGAAGATGAACAGGAGCTTGAAAAACGCTACGCGCTAGACAGGGACAGGACGATAATAATTTCGCCTTATGTTCATTCTTCTAAGCAACTGCCGCTGACTTTCTGGGAAAATCTGGTAGTTCACCTTAAACAGCGCGGCTGCGTCGTCTACACGAATACCGACGGATTTTCTGAACAGCCCGTTGCCGGCACTGAAGCTATAACTACAAATTTTCCCCAGCTTTATTTCGTCGCCGGAAAGATAAAATGTTTCGTGGGCTCGCGCAACGGCGTCTTCGATTTCCTTGGAATGACTAAAACAAAATTGGTAAACATAAATACTTTTCTCGACTGGCTTTGGGATGTCAGCGCGCTTTACCCGAAGAGCAACAACCGCACTCTTTACAACGCGATTGACTATATTTCGCCCGTCACAGAATATTTCAGAAAATCTGGCGTAACTGCTACAATTTCTCTCGCTCATGAAAAAATCAGGAGCTCGGACATAGTTTACGATTATGACACACTGCTCAGGGAAATTTTGAACTCGATTTAATAATTTCAGAGGAGATGGAAATTGAGCATGACGAAAAAAGCTTTAATTACCGGCGTCACTGGGCAGGACGGCTCCTATCTCGCTGAACTTTTGCTTGAAAAGGGCTACGAAGTTCACGGCTTAATTCGCCGCCACAGCACGCCCTGCACCGAGAGGATTGAACATCTTATCAGCGCGGAAAATTTTTTCCTGCACTACGGCGATATGACTGATTCAAGCGGGCTGGCAAATCTGATTCGCGAAACGCAGCCGGACGAAATTTACAATCTGGCGGCGCAGTCTCACGTTGGAATTTCTTTCGAGGTGCCGGAATACACGGCGGAAGTTACCGGCGTCGGCACGATTAAACTTCTTGAGGCGGTTCGTCAGGTTAAGCCCAGCGCGAAATTTTATCAGGCGTCCACTTCGGAACTCTTCGGCGGCATTTCAGAAACCGCGCCGCAAAGCGAAACTACGCCGTTCTATCCAAAAAGTCCCTACGGCGTCGCCAAACTCTACGCTTACTGGATAACCGTCAATTACCGCGAGGCTTACGGAATTTTCGCCTGCAACGGGATTTTGTTCAACCACGAATCGCCCAGACGCGGCGAGGAATTTGTCACGCGCAAAATTACTGTCGCCGTCGCAAAGATTATGGCGGGTAAGCAGGAAAAACTTTCGCTCGGCAACCTTAATGCGAAGCGCGACTGGGGCTACGCCGGCGATTACGTCGAGGGAATGTGGCGCATTCTTCAACGCGATAAGGCTGACGATTACGTTTTGGCGACCGGTGAAACTCATACCGTCCGCGAATTTGTTGAGGCGGCGTTCAGGGAAGTCGGAATTGAAATTGTCTGGCGCGGCTCTGGCGTCGACGAAAAAGGTTACGACGCTAAGACCGGCAAAGTTTTGGTGGACGTTGACCCGAAATTTTTCCGCCCCGCTGAAGTCGATTTACTTTTGGGCGACCCCGCTAAGGCGGAACGCGAACTCGGCTGGCAGCGCAAGGTTTCTTTTGTGGAGCTGGTAAAAATTATGGTTCGCGCAGACCTTGAAAAATACGGAGGGAAAATCTCAGAATGAACAATTTAATGACGGCGGACGAAATTGTCGCACTGATTCAGAAAACTATCAGCGACTGGCACGTC
>CAJOGX010000005.1 GCA_905234175.1 uncultured Selenomonadaceae bacterium
AAAAAATCTCTCCTTTTTTTGAGCAGATTATAGCAGAAAAAATTTTTCAGCGCGAGTGTTCAGGAAAAGTCGCGCGGGGACGCCAAAAACTGTCTTCATGAATTTATAATGAACTTTTAAAATTTCCGAAAATTTTATTGACAGTTTGAAAAAATTGGTGTAACATAGCTACAGTTTTAGAGTTAATCATGAGAGTTTCTTGAACATAAGGAGGTATTCTTAAATGGCAGTAAAGGTTGCTATTAATGGTTTTGGTCGTATCGGTCGTCTTGCGTTCCGTCAGATGTTCGCCGCTGAGGGCTACGAAGTTGTCGCTATCAACGATCTCACCAGCCCGAAAATGCTCGCTCACCTTCTCAAATATGACACCAGCCAGGGTGGCTACTGCGGCAAAATCGGCGAAGGCAAGCACACCGTCGAAGCAAAAGAGAACTCAATCGTCGTTGACGGCAAAGAGATTATCATTTACGCAGTGAAAGATGCGAAGGACATTCCGTGGGGCAAACACGATGTCGACGTCGTCCTCGAATGCACGGGCTTCTATGCAAGCAAAGAAAAAGCTTCTGCGCATATCGCGGCGGGTGCGAAAAAAGTTGTTATTTCGGCTCCTGCGGGTAATGACCTGCCTACAATCGTCTATAACGTCAACCACACGACTTTGAAACCGGAAGATACGGTTATCTCGGCGGCTTCCTGCACGACCAACTGCCTCGCTCCTATGACGGCGGCGCTCAACAAGCTCGCCCCGATTCAGAGCGGCATTATGGCAACGATCCACGCCTATACTGGCGATCAAATGATTCTTGATGGACCGCAGCGTAAAGGCGATCTCCGTCGCAGCCGCGCGGGCGCGTGCAATATCGTTCCGAACAGCACCGGCGCAGCAAAAGCTATCGGTCTGGTTATCCCCGAACTCAAAGGCAAACTCATTGGCGCGGCACAGCGCGTTCCTACTCCGTCCGGCTCCACGACTCTTCTCTTTGCGGTTGTTAAAGGCGAAGTTACCAAAGAACAGATTAACGATGCAATGAAAGCGGCGGCTAACGAATCCTTCGGCTACAACGATGAAGAAATCGTCTCCAGCGACATTCTCGGCATGCGCTTCGGCTCGCTCTTCGATGCAACTCAGACGATGGTCAGCCCTATCGGCGATGGCAACACCCTCGTTCAGGTCGTTTCCTGGTATGACAACGAAAACTCCTACACCAGCCAGATGGTTCGCACCATTAAATATTTCGCGGAACTCAAGTAATTTACGGCGCGCAATCTCGGCGGTAAAGTCGGCGCAGGTTTGTACCCGCCGACACTAACTTAATACGTTGAAAAAAATGACGGCTCGGCTCTTCGTCAAATGTTGAGCTGAGCCGTTTGCAGTCTTACGGCAAAAAATCACACTCGTGGGGCTGCATGGATTGAAATTGGGAGGAAATATCTGTGAACAAAAAGAGCATCAAGGACCTCAACCTCAAAGGTAAAAAAGTATTCCTGCGCGTCGATTACAACGTTCCTATGGACGAAAATCAGAAAATCACCAATACAAAGCGCATTGACGCCACGCTCGACACCTTGAAGTACCTGCTCGGACAGGGCGCGGCCGTCATTATCGGCTGTCACCTTGGCAGACCTACTGAAGCGCGCGAACCGAAATTCTCCACCAAACCTATCGCGGAAAAGCTCGGCGAAATTCTCGGTCAGGAAGTCAAATGGGTTGAAGACTGCGTTGGCGAAGTCGCTGAAAAAGCCGCTGCTGCTCTCCAGCCTGGCGAAATTCTCCTGCTCGAAAATCTCCGCTATCACAAGGAAGAAAAGAAAAATAATCCGAAGTTCGCGAAACAGCTCGCCGCGCTGGCAGACGTTGCCGTTAATGACGCGTTCGGTATGGCTCACCGCGCGCACGCTTCCAACGTCGGTATCACCCACTTCCTCGAAACTGCCGCCGGTTTCCTCATGGAAAAAGAAATTAATTACATTGGCAAGACGCTTGAAAATCCGCAGCGCCCGTTCGTCGGCATTATCGGCGGCGCCAAAGTTTCCGACAAAATCGGCGTCATTTCCAACATGATTGATAAAGTCGACACGATTATTATCGGCGGCGGCATGGCGCATACCTTCGACGCGGCGAAAGGCTACGGCGTCGGCAAATCCCTGCTCGAAGCTGACAAAATCGAACTCGCCAAATCTCTCCTCGAAAAGGCTGAGAAAAAGGGCGTCAAAGTCGTTCTGCCTATCGATATCGTCGTTGCTGACAAATTCGCGGCGGACGCTCAGTTCAAAACCGTTCCCGTCGACCAGTGCCCCGAAGACTGGATGGGTCTCGACAGCGGCGAAAAAACTTCCCAGGAATACGTCAAGGCTCTCGAAGGCGCCAAAACCATTATCTGGAACGGACCTATGGGCGTCTTTGAATTTGAAAACTTCGCAAAAGGCACGCTCGCGGTTGCTAAGGCTGTTGCTGACGCGACTGAAAAAGGCGCTATTTCAATCGTCGGCGGCGGCGACTCCATTGCGGCGCTCAAGAAAACCGGCCTCGACAAGAAAATTTCCCACATTTCCACCGGCGGCGGCGCGACTCTCGAATACCTCGAAGGCAAAGTTCTGCCTGGTATCGACGCGATTGACGGCGTAGGCCGCACCCCGATTATCGCCGGCAACTGGAAGATGAACAACACGATTAAACAGGGCGTTGCGCTCGTCGAAGAACTCATTCCGCTGGTTGCCAACGCTCAGTGCCGCGTAGTTGTCTGCCCGACCGCTACCGCTCTCGACGCCGTTGCGAAGGCCGTCAAAGGCACGAACATTCACGTTGGCGCGCAGAATGTGCACTGGGAAGCTAAAGGCGCGTTCACCGGCGAAATTTCCACCGGCATGCTCAACGAAATTGGCGTAGACTACGTTGTCCTCGGTCACAGCGAACGCCGCGACTATTTCGGCGAGACCGACGAAGGCGTCAACAAGCGCGCGAAGGCGGCTTTCAACGCTGGCATTACGCCTATCATTTGCTGCGGCGAGTCCCTTGAAATTCGCGAAGCCGGCAACTACATTGAGCACGTTACCAAACAGGTTGCCGCCGCACTCGAAGGTTTCACGGCGCAGGAAGTCAAGAAACTCGTTATCGCTTACGAGCCGATTTGGGCGATTGGCACCGGCAAGACCGCGACGTTTGAACAGGCTGAGGAAGTCTGCAAGGCTATCCGCGAGTGCGTTGCGAAGAAGTTCGACCAGGAAGCGGCGGACGCGATTCGCATTCAGTACGGCGGTTCCGTCAAACCCGCGACGATTAAAGACCTCATGCAGCAGCCCAACGTTGACGGCGCATTGGTCGGCGGCGCGTCCCTCAAGGCTCCCGATTTCAGCGCGATTGTCAACTTCTAAGATAAAAATTTTTCCGGTCAGATAATTTGAGCCGCCTCTGTTGGTCGTGACATTGGCGGCTTTTACTTAATTTTCAAGGAGAGTGTTAAGATGGCTACAGTTAAGCACGCGCCGATTTGTCTGATTATCATGGACGGCTGGGGAATTGGCGACCCGATGGACAAGTACAACGCGATTCAGATTGGCAAGACGCCGGTACTCGACGAGCTCGCTAGGAAATATCCGAACGCGCAGCTTCAGGCTTCCGGCGAATACGTTGGACTTCCTGACGGGCAGATGGGCAATTCCGAAGTCGGGCACATGAACATTGGCGCGGGGCGCGTTATCTATCAGCCGCTCACAAAAATTACCAAGGCGATTCGCGACGGCGATTTCTTCACGAACAAGGCGCTTGTTGGCGTCACCGACAAAGTTGTTGCCAGCGGCGGCGCTTTGCATTTATTCGGACTGCTTTCCCCTGGCGGCGTTCACAGCCACACCGACCACCTTTACGGTCTGCTGAAACTGGCGAAGGACAAGGGCGTTAAAAAAGTTTACGTGCACGCATTTTTGGACGGACGCGACGTTCCGCCGAGTTCTGCCGCTGAATATCTCGCCACGCTCGAAGAAAAGTTCAAGGAAATTGGCATTGGTCAGACCGCTACGATTTCCGGCCGCTACTACGCAATGGATCGCGATAAGCGCTGGGACCGCGTGCAGAAAGCCTACGACGCCATTGCTAAGGCTGACGCGCCGAAAAAGGCTGATTCCGCCAGCGCGATTAAAGATTCCTACGACAACAAAGTTACCGATGAATTTGTGATTCCTGTCGTCGTCGGCGATTATCCTGGCGTTAAGACCGAGGACGGAATTATTTTCTTCAACTTCCGCCCCGACCGCGCCCGCGAAATTACTCACGCGTTCACCGACGATAAATTTGACGGCTTCCCGCGCGTCGAAGAACTCAAGGCTGTTCCCTACGTCACAATGACGCAGTACGAGGAAGGCTTGAACGTCGAAGTTGCCTACCCGCCCGAAAGTGTCAGCAACGGCCTCGGCGAAACGATTAGCAAAGCCGGTCTCACGCAGCTCAGAATTGCGGAAACTGAAAAATATGCGCACGTCACGTTTTTCTTTAACGGCGGCGTCGAGGAACCCTACAAGGGCGAAGACAGGATTTTAGTTCCCAGCCCGAAAGTTGCGACGTACGACCTCAAACCCGAAATGAGCGCGCCGACCGTTACGCTGAAAGTCGTCGAGGCGATTCTGTCCGAGAAGTACGATTTCATTATTCTGAACTACGCGAACGGCGATATGGTCGGGCACACCGGCGTTATGAAGGCGGCTGTTCAGGCTGTCGAAACCGTTGATGTCTGCGTCGGTATTTTCGTCGAGTGCATGAAGAAAGTCGGCGGCGAAGTCGTCATTATCGCTGACCACGGCAACGCGGATAAAATGTTCGACTACGATTTGAAGGAGCCCTTCACCGCGCATACCACCAACCCCGTGCCGATTATCGTCGTTTCCGACCGCGTTTCCGAAGTCAAAGACGGCGCCCTCTGCGACGTTGCTCCCACGCTTTTGAAACTCGCTGGCATGGAAGTTCCCGCCGAAATGACCGGCAAGTGCCTCATTACGATGAAGTAAAACGTTTTACGGCTTTTACGGCATTTCTTTCGTGAAAGAAACGCCTGGCAAAGAAAGCTTTTCGCCCGTCAGGATTTTTCGCGTTCAGCCTCACTGTCTGATGGCATTGCTCCCGCGCACACCACGTTCCTCTTTCAGTGAGCGTCTACGTCAAAAATTTATGACGGGCGTTTTTTTTGTGGTCGTTTTTTTTATGGGCGTTTTTTTATGGGCGTTTTTTATGGGCGTTTTTTTATGGGCGTTTTTTTATTTTTTGCGGGCGTTTATTTGTTTTTATTTGCAAAAATTTTTCAGCGTGATATAATATTTTTCGTGGAGCTTCGTATAATTTTCAGGAAGCTTTAGGGAGGATTCACGATGAATATTTTTAAGACAACAATTTTAATGGCGCTGCTGACGGGCTTAATGGTTGCGATTGGCGGAGCGATAAATGGCAGCACCGGCGCAATGATTATGCTCGTGATTTCGCTGGGAATGAATTTTTTCAGCTACTGGTTCAGCGACTCGATGGTTTTGAAGGCGTACGACGCGCAGGAAATTTCCGAGGAAGATTCGCCGCAGCTCTACGGTATTGTTAAAAGTCTCGCGCAGAAAGCGGAACTGCCAATGCCGCGCGTTTACATTATCGACAGCGACGTACCGAACGCGTTTGCGACGGGCAGGAACCCCAGTCACGCGGCGGTTGCCGTCACGACGGGGATTATGAAGGCGCTTGACTACAACGAAATTTCCGGCGTGCTCGGTCACGAACTGGCGCACGTCAAGCACCGCGACATTTTGACTGGGACAATTGCCGCTTCAATGGCTGGCGTAATTTCGATGGTTGCGAATATCGTGCAGTGGGGAGCGATTTTCGGCACGCGCTCCGACGACGATAACGGCGGCTTGCTTGGAACTTTGGCGACGATTATTCTGGCGCCGCTCGCCGCAACGCTTATTCAGATGGCGATTTCCCGTTCGCGTGAATACGACGCTGACAAAACCGGCGGCGAACTTTGCGGAGACCCGCGCTACCTTGCAAGCGCGCTGGAAAAAATTGAGTACTACGCTCAACGCAACACGCTCGACCACGCGTCAACTTCGACGGCGCACATGTTCATAATAAATCCGCTGGAAGGCTCGACGCGCATGCTGAAAAATTTATTTTCGACGCATCCAGACACAGATGACAGAATTGCGCGGCTGCAGGAACAGGCACGGGAAATGCGGCTCCTCGCCTGACGGTTGCGTTTGAAAATTTTTGTGATAAGATTGGCGGGATTAGGTCTCGTCAATTTTTTTATTGGAGGAAATTTTTATGCGCAAAAATTTTTGGCTTGACGTGATTCTCCTTATCAGCGGGCTGATTTGCATTGGCACTGGCGTCGCGCTGGATTTTAACCTGTTGCCCGCCGGAGATTTTGAAATTCGCCACGACGTTAAAGACGTCCACATTTACAGCGGCTACGTCATGGCGGTAGGATTTATTCTGCATGTCGCGTGGCATTTGAGCTGGCTCAAGGCGGCGGCGCGCAAGATTTTCAGCGAAGATTAATTTTTCGGCGCGGCAGGAAATTTTTTAATCGACGATAATATTATCAGCAATGAAAATTTTTGAGGAGGGATTTATATGAGCTCGATGAGTCTCCGCGAGAAATTATTTTTCGTTTTCATCATGCTGATAATTGCGTTCATTGGCAGCGGGATTTACTCGACAATCAGCCTTTCGGCGATTAATGACGGCGCAATGAGGATTGCCACGCAGCACCTGCAGGGCGTTATTGCGGCGTCCGAGTCAAGCCGCGCGATGAGTGATTACCGGCAGGGGGAATTTTCCGTCATTGACGCTACGACACTGCCTGGAAAAATTTACGCTGCGCAGTCCACGAGAAAGCTGGCAGATCAAATCGATATAACTTTCGACGCAATTCAGCCGCAGCTCGAAGGGCAAATCGTCAACGAATTTTCCGATATGCGCAACATGTGGAACCAGTACAAGGCAAATTCCAACCGCATTATCGAGGCGGTGAAGTCCGGCAACAGCCGTGAGGGCGCGCGCCTTCTGGAAAGTTCCAGCGACCAGTACACTTATATCGTGGCGAAACTCAACCGCATTCTCGACAACCGCAAGGATTTTATTCACGCGGAAGTTGTTGAATCTGAGCGCCAGTATAACAAAACGCGCATGATTCTGATTGTCACGATAATCGTCGTCGTGGCGTTTTCAATTTTCATGGCGATTTCGCTGAGCCGGACGATTTTAAATTCGATTGAATATCTGTCGGACGTGTCAAAGGAAATGGCGGCGGGCAACCTGACGGTGGAAGCCAAACCGCAGTCGAAAGACGAATTTGGGCAGCTGATTTCGATTTACGCGAACACGATTCAGAAACTGCGGAGCCTGGTTGCGAACATTCAGCGCAACGCCGGAGACGCTGCAACCTTCGCCGCGCAGCTCAACGAAAACGCAACTCAAAGCGCGCTGGCCACGCAGCAGGTTGCAGTTTCGATTGGCAACGTCGCTGAAAATGCGATAAAGCAGGGCGACGCCGTTTCGCAGTCCACGGATTCGATTCGCGCCTTCGCTAAACTTTTGCAGGATTTCGAGAGCAAGGCTGATTCTTCCGTGAGTTCCGCAAAAAACGTCGAGGAAATTGCTAATTCCGGTCAAACGGCAGTTCGCGGCGCCGTCGACCAGATGTCCGCCGTGGCAAGGAGCGTCGACAAATCTTCCGAAGTCATAAGGCAGCTCGCCGACCGTTCCGCGCAAATCGGAAATATCAGCTCGACCATTGCCAATATCGCTGAGCAGACAAATCTTCTCGCGCTGAACGCCGCGATTGAGGCTGCCCGTGCGGGTAACGCCGGACGCGGTTTCGCCGTCGTCGCTGACGAAGTTCGCAAGCTCGCCGAAAGTTCCAGTTCCGCCGCCTCGCAAATCGCCGACCTTATCAGCACGATTCAGGACGAAATGAGCCAGGCGCTTGAACAAATGGAGCGCGGCAATCAGGAAGTTGAAAGCGGCAAAGTCGTCGTGGCGGCCGCCGGCGATTCGTTCAAAAATATCACAAACGCTATCGTTCAGCTCACGCGCCACGCCGAGGAAATTCAGCGCAACGCCCAGGACGCCTCTACCCGCGTCGACAAGCTCGTTGCGTCCATGGACGAACTTAACAAATCCAGTAAAGATGTCAGCGCCGAAACCGAGTCCGTCAGCGCCGCCACCGAACAGCAGTCCGCGTCGATTGACGAAGTTGCCAGCGCCAGCAAAAAACTTTCCGAGCTCGCTGAGGAACTTACCGCGTCGACTTCCAAGTTTAAAATTTAAGGCGGTGATTTGAATGAAGTTAGCAAAATTTTTCTGCGCGACGCTGATTTTAATTTTCGCAACGGCGCTCAGCGGCTGCGGCGATTCGTCTTTGAGTCTGGATAATTCCGTGAGAAAATCCGTCGCCGTCTGTTTCCCGAACCTTACGCCTAGCTGGGAGCGCAACGGCGAAGCTATGCGAAAACTGTTAGAGGAGGAAGGATTCACCGTCGACATTCAGTACAGCGGCAAGGCGGAGGAGCAGGCGGAGCAGGTTAAAAATGCGCTTGCTAAAAAGCCTGGCTGCCTTGTACTCGGCGCGCTGGGCACTGACGAATATTATATTGACGTGCTGGCTGACGCGAAAAAATATAACGTGCCGGTTATAGCGTTCGACCGCGCGATTCTCAGCAGCGACGCCGTGAGCTACTACGCCAGCTTCGACAACGCCGCGATTGGAGAGGGCATGGGCGAATACCTTGAGACTGCTTTGAACCTCAAGAGCGGAGCCGGTCCGTACAACATTGAGCTTTTCGCTGGCGGGCAGGACGACGGCAACGCGCATGTTTTTTTTAACAGGACAATGGAAATTCTGGAGCCGTACTTAAGGAGCGGACAGCTCGTTTGCCGTTCGGGGCAGAGAACTTTTGAGCAGGTTTACGTTGCCGACTGGGTTTCTGAAAACGCCCGCCCGCGCATTAAGGAACTGCTGAGCAAGTACTACACCGACGCGCCGCTGAACGTTGTGCTCAGCCCCAACGACGATATTGCCGGCGTCATTCTGTCGGAAATCAGCGCCGCCGGTAAGCCCGCGCCAGTCATTTCCGGTCTCGACGGCGACCCCGCCGCTTATCAGCGCATTCGCGAAGGCACGCAGACTTTCACGATAGCCAAGGACGCCAACGTTTTAACCGCGAAGTGCGTCCGCATGATTAAGGCCGTCGTCGAGGGCACGCAGCCAGATATTAACGATGTGACGACGTACAAGAACGGCGACCGCGTAATTCCCGCGTACCTTTGCACGCCGCAGATTGTCGACAAAACTAACGTTGACATCGTGGCGAAATAAAAAAATCCTGGCGCGCCGGTTTCGGTACTTCGAAGAGAATCTCGCGCAGGTCTGTTGCTCGCAGGTCAAACGCGAGATTTTTTTTGTACGGCGCCAAAATTTCTCCGCTGAAAATTTCTCGGCTGGTTAAGTGCTTTGAAACTTTCGTGACGACTGGTAAACTCGACGCCGCGCGAATTTTTTTCAGCAAAGCTTGCCCGCGCTCGTTGAACGCCAAAACTCTCGCGTAGTCCCCCAGCACCGGCTCTTTGAAGTCCAGCAGGAAATGTATCAGCAGTCTTTTGACGCGGCTTATCGGGAAGCGCCGGTTCGTCACGCCCAAAATTAATTCGTCGAAAGTCCGCGCTGCCCGCGCAGTTTCTGCCAGCCGAAATTCTATTCCCTCCGCCATTCCGAAAATTTCGCGCAGGTCTGCCGCTGAGCTCGTCAAAAGTTTCGCACAGATTAGCCGAAGTAAAAATTCTTCCCGCACCAGTTCCGCAGATTTTAATTCAGCTAAAACGAACGGCGGCACCGACAGTTTTTCCCACGGCGTCGGCTTTTCGTAAACCAGCCTGCGAATTTCCGTCGCGCTGGATTGAACTTCTCCGCGCGGTATCAGCAGCGGCTTGATTGATTCCGGCAGCGCACGCAAATATTCTACCGCTAAAATCGTGTTCGGCTGTCTCAGAAAATTTCCGTCCGGCGCCAAAATTTTTTCTACCGCCGCCGCGTATGAAAGCCCCGTCGAAATTTCCGCGCGAAGTTCCTGCTGAAAAATTTTTCCGCTGAACGCCGCCGCTATCGATTTCAATTTCTGCAAGTCTGAAGTTTCCGCGCCGAATGCTAAAGTTTCAATTACGCCGAGCCCCGCTAAAAGTCTGACGGCGCCCGTTGCGAAGTCCTGCGCGCTCCTTACCGCCGACGTGAACGGCAGTTCCAAAACTAAATCGACGCCGCCAGTTACCGCAAGTTTCGCGCGCGTCCACTTGTCAAGAATCGCCGGAGTTCCGCGCTGAGTGAAACTGCCGCTCATAACCGCCACAATTTCCGCGCTTGGAATTTTCCTGCGAACTTCCTCAAGCTGAAACGCGTGACCGTCGTGAAACGGATTGAACTCAGCGATAAGCCCGACCGCCATTATTTCTGCACAGCCTCCAGCGACGCTATCGCGACTTCGAGCATCGAATCGTCCGGCTCACGCGTCGTCAGGTACTGCAGCCACAGCCCTGGCATTATCGCCGCCCGCACGAGTGGATTTTCTGACCGCCCCGCGAATCTGATTATCTCGTACGCTATCCCTGCGACCACCGGCAGCAAAATTATCCGCGACAAAATTCTCAGCCACAGTTCCGGCCAGCCCAGAAACGCGAAAACGAATATGCTGACAATCATCACGATTAGCAGGAACGCCGTGCCGCAGCGCGGGTGCAGACGCGGGAATTTCCGCACGTTTTCTACCGTCAGCGGCAAATCCGCCTCGTAGCAGAAAATTGTTTTGTGCTCGGCGCCGTGGTACTGGAATACCCGCTGAATGTCCGCCATCCGCGAAATTGCGAAAATGTACAGCACGAATATCGCCAGCCGCAAAAATCCTTCCGCCAGATTGAACCAGAACGGGGCTTCCGTCAGCGCGTGCAAAAATTTCGCCGCGAAAGTCGGTATCGCTATGAACAGCCCGCAAGCCACGACCAGCGCCAAAATTATCGACGCCGCCAGCTCCGAATCTGAAATTTGCTCGTCCTCCTCGCCCGCCGCCTGCGCAGAAAATGACAGCGAGCGTATTCCTAAAATCAAACTTTCTATCAGCGTCACCGAGCCGCGCAGGAACGGCAGTTTCAAAATCGGATATTTTTCCGCGATTGACTTTACCGGCCTGACCTGCACGTTAATTTTTCCTGACGGTTCGCGGACGGCCGTGGCAACTTTTCCGAAGCCGCGCATCATCACGCCTTCGATTACCGCCTGTCCGCCGACGATTGGTTTTTCCATTGAATCACGCTCCAAAAATTTCTCCGCTCAAGTTTAGCACAGCGCGAAAAAATTTTCCATTGGCAGGATAAAAATCATTCGCGGCGAAATGTTATCTGAAATTGGAAAGAAACTCATTGGGGGCGATTTTATGGCTAACGATAAGGCTCGCAAGGGCGACGAGACCGCCGGCGATAAGAAGGGCATATTGCTCGAAACTGGTACGAACGAATTTGAAATTGTCGAGTTCAGCATTGGCAAGGTCAATTACGGGATAAACGTTGCGAAGGTTCGCGAAGTCATTCAGCGCGCGCCGGTAACCGCAATGCCGCAGGCTCACCCGTACATCGACGGCTTATTCACGCTGCGCGGCAAGGCGATTCCGCTGGTAAATCTTCCGCGCTGTCTGAATGTGGCGTCCGGCGAAGAGGCGAAAAATATTATCGTCACGGAAATTAACAACTACGGGATTGGTTTTCTGGTTGAAAACGTTTCGCGCATTCACAGAATTTCGTGGAAGGACATGGAGCCCGCCCCTGAAGTCGGCGACCAGTCGCGCGTCGTCGGTATCATAAAAATGAGCGACCGCATTGTTCTCCTGCTCGACTTTGAAACGATTATCGCCGAGATTAATCCCGAAATTAACGCGAAACTCACGACGGTTGAGGACGCCACGGAAGACGTTCGTTCACTGCGCGCGAATGTTCACGTTGTCGTTGCGGAAGATTCGGGAATGTTGCGCGACCTGCTTGTTACGACGCTGCATGATTCCGGTTACAGATTTGTTCGCGACTTCGGCAACGGCCTTGACGCGTGGGATTATCTGCGCAACCTTTCGACGAAGGACGGCCCCATTTACAATCACGTCGGGATTATCGTTTCTGACGTTGAAATGCCGAAAATGGACGGGCACCGCCTGCTGAAACTCGTGCGCGACAACGAACGGCTCGCCGAAGTTCCATTCGTACTGTTCTCGTCGTTGATTAGTGAGGAAATGCGCCTGAAGGGCGAATCGCTCGGCGCCAGCGCGCAGATTTCCAAGCCGGAAATAAATCAGCTGATTGGAATTTTGGACAAGCTGATTTTCGGCAAGACATTCAACAGCCCGAACGAATAAAAACTTTTCCAGCCTGCGAGATTCGCGGGCATTTTTGTTTAGGAGCGATTGATTTGAAACAGTTTATCGTAGACGCGTTTACCGACAAAATTTTCAGCGGCAACCCTGCGGCGGTCTGCGTGGTTGAAAATTTTCCGCCGGAAAAAGTTATGCTGAACATCGCGCAGGAAAATAATCTTTCGGAGACGGCGTTTATCGTCAAGACCGGCGGCGGTTACAAACTGCGCTGGTTCACTCCGGCGGCTGAGGTTGATTTCTGCGGGCACGCGACGCTCGGCAGCGGTTTCGTAGTTTTAACGCAGCTTGAGCCGAATTTAAATTCTGTCGACTTTGAAACTTTGAGCGGCAGGCTGAGCGTTACGAAGGCGGGAAAATTTTTTGAGCTGGACTTTCCGGCGTACCGCTACGAAAAAGTTCCAGTGACGGCGGAAATGAGCGACGCTGTTGGCGTGGAAGTTCGGGAAGCGTACCTGAGCCGCGATTTGCTGATGGTCGTCGATTCGCTGGAAAATCTTCAGCCGAATTTTGAAAAGCTGGCGAAGCTCGACGGAATGACGCAGGCGGTTACCGCTGCCGGTAAAGATTTTGACTGCGTGTCGAGAGTTTTCGCGCCGAAAGTCGGAGTGCCTGAAGACCCCGTTACCGGCTCGACGCACTGTCTGATTGCGCCGTACTGGGCGGAGCGTCTCGGCAAAAAAATTTTGAACGCGCGGCAGGCGTCTAAACGCGGCGGAAATTTGCGTTGCGAAGTGCTGGGCGAACGTGTTAAAATTGCGGGGCAGGCGGCGCTTTTTGCCGTCGCTGAACTGAAACTTTAGGAGGAAATTTGAATGAGCATACAGGCTGCCGTTGTCGTACCGCACCCGCCGATAATTCTGCCGGAAGTCGGGCGCGGCGAGGAAGAAAAAATCAGCGCGACTTCCAGCGCTTACAGGGAAATTTCGCGCCGAATCGTTGAGCTCAAGCCCGACACGATTATTATCACCAGCCCCCATTCGATGATGTACGCGGATTATTTTCACATTTCGCCTGGCGAGACGGCTGAAGGGAACATGGCTCGTTTCCGCGCGCCGGAAGTTGATTTGACGATTAACTACGACGCGGAATTTGCGGACAGACTCGGCGAAAATGCTATGGCTGAAAATATTCCTGCCGGCAAAATGGGCGAGCGCGAAAAAGCTCTTGACCACGGCACGCTGATTCCCGTTTACTTTCTGGAAAAGGCCGGCTTAGATTTGAGCGCCACGAAATTCGTGCGGATTGGACTTTCCGGCCTGTCGAACGACGTGCACTACAAATTCGGGCAGATAATTTCTCGGACGGTGGACGAACTCGACCGGCGCGTGGTTTTTATAGCCAGCGGCGATTTGTCGCACAAGCTCAAAGCTGACGGACCTTACGGTTTTGTTAAGGAGGGGCCGCAGTTCGACGCTGAAGTTATGGAAAATCTTGGCGGCGCGGACTTTTTAAAGCTACTGACGATGGATAACGCTGTTTGCAACCGCGCGGCTGAATGCGGCTTGCGGAGTTTCTGGATTATGGCTGGCGCGCTCGATAAAAAATCTGTCGCGGCGGAAAAACTTTCGTACGAGGGAACTTTTGGCGTCGGCTACGGCGTTGTCTGGTTTGAGGTCGGCGGCGAAGATTCTGCCAGAAATTTCGACGTGCAGCTTAAAAATCTCCGGCACGAAAAATTTATCGCGCGGAAAAGCCACGAAGATCCTTACGTTCAACTTGCGCGGCTCAGCCTTGAAACTTTCGTTAAAACGCACAAGCCGACGGAACTTCCGAAAAATTTGCCCGCCGAAATGACTGAAAATCGCGCAGGGACTTTCGTCAGCCTGCACAAGGACGGCGAACTTCGCGGCTGCATTGGAACTTTTCTGCCGACGACTGATTCTGTCGCGCAGGAAATTTTGCAGAACGCTATTTCCGCCTGCTCACGCGACCCAAGATTTTCGCCCGTCGAAGTTTCCGAGCTTGAGGATATTGAAATCATCGTCGACGTGCTTGCCGAGCCCGAACGCGTCTTCGACATCAAGGAATTGGACGCAAAAAAATACGGCGTCATCGTTGAAAATAACGGACGCCGCGGTTTGCTGCTGCCGGATTTGGACGGTATCGATACGCCGCTGGAACAAATCGCAATCGCTAAGAAAAAAGCCAGCATTCCCGCCAGCGAAAAAGTTCACGTCTGGCGCTTTGAAGTCATTCGCCACCACTGAGCGGCTTGAAAAATTCGCGAATCAGCTCGATTTGCACTTCCAGCCGCGATAAAATATCTTCGTGAATTGAGTCGGTCAGCTCAATCAGCAATAACGAAAATTCAGTCCTGCGCGAGGGAATTTCCTTCGGCGGGATTAATTTTTCCAGAAATTCAATTGCATTGTCACCGTGGAAAAGGTGCCGCCCGAACGCGTAGACCGTCAGCCCGAACGCTACCAGCGCCGAAATTGCCCACGGTACCGCCGTCGCCAGGTGTTTCGCTGCGAACGGCAACAGCTGCCTCAGCACGATAAAAATCAGCGCCGCCAGCACGCCGAAAAATATGCAGATTAGCTTGAACGCGAAAAATGCGGCGGACATGACTACGCCCAGCGCCAGGAAAAAAATTTTCCCGATAAGCCGCAAAATTCCCGCGCCGAAAATCAGCAAGACTACTGCCGCAATTCCCACGCCCAGCATTTTAATCACTCCTGTCCTCTCGCCGACTGCACAACTTTTACCGCTGCCATTGTACTGCCAAGTTCCGTCAAAAATTCCTCAAACGGCAAGCCGAAATTCCACGGCAGATTGAGATTTTCCGCGTGCAAAATGCATTTGGTCACGAAATCCGCCGCCTTCCTCACGGTCGCCGTAAGTTTTTCGCCATTCATAATCGACGCCGCAACAATTGCAAAAAAAACGTCTCCGGTGCCGGAGCGGTCGCTGCCCAGCTTTTTCGCCGTCACAAAATCGGTCGCGCCGTTATCGTAAACAAAATTCGTAATGTTCGAGCCGTCGTCCGCGTCGAGCGTCACGCCAGTAATCACAACCTGCCCGCCGCGCGTTCTGGCCGCAATGTTCGCCGCCATCGTCGCCAAATCAGAATCTGAAATCACGCCGCCGCTGGGATAGGGCACGTTCAGAAGTTCGCACGCCTCAGTTAAATTCGGCGTCACCAAATCTGCGAAGCTCAAAAGTTTTCGCATTTCGACGCACATTTCCCGCGTGTACGTTTTGTAAATTTTTCCGTGGTCGCCCATGACCGGATCAATCAAAACCTGCGCGCTGAAACTTTTCAGGAAGTCGCTGACAATTTCAATCTGAGCCGCCGAGCCCAGAAATCCCGTCGCAATTCCGTCGAAAGTCAAATTGTTTAAACGCCAGCTTTCGATATAATTTTTCATGCGGTCGGTGTAATCGTCCAGAAAATAATTCGAGAAGCCGGTGTGCACTGAGAGAATCGCCGTCGGCAGCGGGCAGACCTGAATTTTCAGCGCGGAAATTATCGGCAGCTCAACGGCTACGGAACAGCGCCCGAAGCCCGTCATATCGTTTATCAGCGCCAATCGTTTCTGTTTCATACGTGTGCCGCCAGCCGCGTCTTAGCCAGCTCCTCAAATTCCCCGCGCCCATAATTTACAAACGGCTCAATCGCAATTCCGCCGCGAACTTTGAACAGCCCTTCAATCTCAAGATAGCGCGGCGCCAGAAGATTAATCAAATCGTCAGCAATGCGGTTTACAACGTCCTCGTGAAAAGTTCCCGTGTTGCGGAAACTCGTCAGATAAAGTTTCAAACTCTTGCTCTCGACAAGCTTTTCGTCGGGAATGTATCGAATTATCAGCGTGGCAAAATCTGGCTGGTGCGTAATCGGACAAACGCAGGTAAATTCTTCGCAGTTCAGCTTGACGAAATAATTTCGCGCGGAATTTTTATTTGGAATCGCCTCCAGAAATTCCGGCGAATAGTCAAAAGAATAGTCAACCTGTCTGCCGAGATTTTTCAGCTCACTCATTGAATCGCTCCTTTGAAATTTAAATTCGGCACGGCGTTCAGGGTCAGCGGCGCGAAATCTTTTGCCAGCGACTGGTAGTAGCCGCGACAGGCAATCATCGCCGCGTTGTCCGTGCAGAGAATTTTCGTCGGGTAGAAAAATTTCAGTCCGCGCCTTTCGCAGGCTTCGCGCAGATTTTTTTCCAGCGCGGAATTTGCCGCAACGCCGCCCGCTAAAACAATCTGGCTCAGGCCGAAACTTTCCGCCGCGTCGAGCGTTTTCTCAATCAGCGAATCGACAACGGCTTTCTGAAAACTCGCCGCCACGTCCGCATTGTTAATTTCCTCGCCGCGCATACTGGCGCTGTTCAGATAGTTCAGCACGGAAGATTTGAGGCCGCTGAAACTGAAATCGAAGTCGGCAACTTTCGGGCGCGGGAAGTCAATCGCGTCGGGGTTGCCGGTCTTAGCAAGCCTGTCAATTTCGGGACCGCCAGGGTACGGCAGATTCATGACGCGGGCGATTTTGTCGAAGGCCTCACCGGCGGCGTCATCACGGGTCTGCCCCAGCAGTTCAAATTCGTTGTACGTTTTCATTTTAATCAGCGCGGTGTGCCCGCCTGAAACTACCAGCGCCAAAAATGGCGGCTCAAGTTCCGGCGCGCTCAAAAAGTTCGCGAAGATATGCCCTTCAAGGTGGTTCACGGCGACAAGCGGGACTTTCAGCGCGAACGCCAGAGTTTTAGCCGCCGCCACGCCAACTAACAGCGCGCCCACTAAGCCTGGTCCGTGCGTCACGGCGATTTGGTTTATCTGCGAAAGTTCGACGCCGGCTTTGCGTATCGCTTCGTCCACGACCGGCATGATGTTCAAAATGTGTTTGCGCGAGGCGAGTTCCGGTACGACGCCGCCGAACTTCTGGTGCAGCGGGATTTGCGTCGAAATGACGTTCGATAAAATTTCCCGCCCGTCGCGCAGGACTGCCGCCGCCGTTTCGTCGCAGCTCGTTTCTATTCCCAACGTTAAAATTTTTTCCATAATCAATCCTTCAAGTTTGTGTTCCACATAATCAGCGCGTCCTCGCCGTTATCGACGTAATAATTTTTCCGCCGCCCGACGCTTTGCAGACCGAAGCTCTCGTAAATTTTAATCGCCGCCGCATTGCTCGGACGAACTTCCAGCGTTATCGCATTGGCTCCGCGAAGTTTGCAGATGCGCAAAAGCTCAGCGAAAAGTTTCCTGCCGAAACCGCGCCCGCGAAATTCCGGCGCAACCGCCACGCTCATAACTTCCGCCTCGCCGAAAGCCAGCCACGCGCCGGCGTAAGCTATAACTTTTCCGTCGATTTCGCCGACGACGTAAGCGGTATTTTCGCGCTGAACGACTTCGTAAAAAGTGTCGCGCCGCCACGGCAGGGCGAAAGATTTAATTTCAATTTCGGAAACGGCGTCAGCGTCGGCGGGCGTCATCGCGCGGAAAGTCAGCTCGGACATTTAAATTTCCCCGCTCATGGTCAGCGCGTCTTCGCTGTCGATGTAATAATTTTTAATACGCCCGACTTTCCGAAAGCCGAATTTCTGATAAATGTGCAGCGCGGGCACGTTACTGCAGCGAACCTCGAAAATCATGGAAGTTGCGCCGAATTTTTTGGCAAGGCAAATCGTTTCCTCAAGCAGTCTCTTGCCCAGGCCCTGCCCCTGAAAATCTGGGTCAACGGCGAAGGTCGTCATTTCAGCTTCGTCGGAAAAAATTTCGATTCCAGAGCAGGCGATAATTTCCCCGTTAATTTCACCAACCAGATACTTTGTATTCGGGTTGCGAAACTCGCTGGTGAGAAAGCCCACGCTCCAGGCATCGTCGCCAAAGCATTTTTCGTCAAGCTCATTCACAGCGTCAATGTCGGCGGGAGTCATTTTCCTGAAAATAATTTCTGTCGGCGTTCCCACAATTCCTCAGCCTCCGATCTTCTAATGTAAAGCGGTTCTAAATTCATGACGTTTGATATTTCGCCCGCGTCGAGTAAAAATTTACCGCACAGGGCAACGTTTACCGCGCGGGGCATTCGCAAATTTATTGGCGCAAGTTGGACGTTTTGCGGCAGCGCGACTTTGATTTTGCTGAGCACGTCGCCGCACAAAAAAACTTCGCCGTCGATTTTTTCAGCGGAAGTTACAATTTCGTCGATTGGTTTTACTTCGAGTTTTGAAACCGGCGCGCCCGCTCTGAAAGCCTGCACGTACGCACGATTTTTCTGCGCGTCGAGCATTGGCAAGACTGTCACTGAATTTGTCGGGAAGTGGAAAGCTATCGCCTGCAAAGTCGGCACGCCGAGAATTTTTATCTGCCACGCGTAAGCCAGCGCCTTCGCCGTTGCCAAGCCGATTCGCAAACCCGTGAATGAGCCTGGCCCCAGGCTTACGGCAACCGCGTCGACTTTTTCTGCGCCGGCGATTTTCAAAACCTGTTCTATCTGCGGCAGGAGCGTTTCCGAATGCGTGAGGCGCGCTTCCTGCGAAATTTCCGCTAAAATTTTTTCGTCCGATACTACGGCGGCGCTGGCGACTCTGGTTGCCGCTTCAATTCCTAAAATCAGCAAGTTCCCACCCCTAATCGTCCGCGCTGACAAATTCTTCGAGTTCCCTGATAAAATCCGCGTGCTCTTCGCCGACGCACGAAAAATTAATCCGGCGCATATTTCTGGCGTCCTTAATGCGCTCGATTTCAATTCGAACGTAATTTTCGGGCAGGGCGTCAGGAAATTTTTCGCCCCACTCGATAAAAACAATCCCCTCAGGAAAATCCGTGTACTCGTAAAAGCCGATGTCCTCAAGTTCCTCCTCGTTGTGCAGGCGGTAAAGGTCGAAGTGAACGATTGGGCAGAAACCTTCGTAAATGTTCATGAGATTGAAAGTGGGGCTGGTGACTTCGCCCTGTACTCCCAAAGTTCTTGCCATGCTCTGCACGAAAAGAGTTTTGCCCGCGCCCAGGCCGCCTTCAAGGCAGATGACCGTGCCTTCTCGGACGCGTTGCGCTACTTTCGACGCCAATGTTACCGTCCCGTAAGGGGACTGCGTTATGTGCGTAAACAAAAATTTTTACACTCCTTATGCAACTAAAATATTCGACACTGTTAATTTTATCATAGCGGTATTTTAGCACGTTGTCAACGATAACGCCAGAGGCGCCGTCCGCGCGAAAATTTAATCTGATTTTAATTTTTCTCGAAGGAATTTCAAAGAGTGGCGGCGTATCATACAGACAATCAAAAGTAAAGGAGCGGTTGAAAATGAAAGCGAAAACCTTAGCGCTGACGGCGGTGACGTGCGTGGCGGCGATTTTTGGGACGAGCGTGCCGACAGCTTTCGCGGAACCGATGACATACGATTTGCAGGCAACAGAAATTTCCAGCGAAGTTGAGACGCAGGAACTGAGCGCGGCTGTTCGCAACCGCAACAGGATTATTGGCGCGATTGTTGGCGCGGCGGCTATTGGCGCGATTATCAACCACAACAAAAAGCACAGCGACAGCTACCACGACGACGATTACGGCGGCGGCGACTACCACGACAGAAACAGACGCAGCAGCGGCAGACGCAATGCTCCTCCGCCCCCTCCCATGCCCAGTCAACACAGATAAAATTTTCTAAGCCGGTCAAGCGCCGGTTTTTTTATTAGTGGAATTTTGCAGGATAAAAATTTTCAGCGTCGAATTTACAAATTTATTTAATTTAAAAATTGGAGAGGTCTTTAATGGCTGAACAGAAATTAAATCGCGGGCTGAAAAATCGTCACCTGCAAATGATAGCGCTTGGCACGGCGGTCGGCACGGGCTTGTTTTACGGCTCGACTTCGACGATAGCAATGGCGGGGCCGGCGGTATCGCTGAGCTATCTTATCGGCGGAATAATAATTTTTCTGATTGTGCGAATGCTGGGCGAAATGTCGGTTGAGGAGCCGGTTTCGGGCTCGTTCAGCTACTACGCCGGAAAATATTGGGGCAAGTTCCCAGAATTTTTGGCGGGCTGGAATTATTGGTTTCTCTATATAATCGTGAGCATGGCGGAATTAACCGCCGTGGGAATTTATCTGCAGTACTGGCTGCCGGATTTGCCGCAGTGGGTCGGCGCGCTGATTTGCCTCGTGATAATCACGGCGATAAATTTAATCACGGTCTCGGCGTACGGCGAAATCGAATTCTGGATGGCGCTGATAAAAATTTCGGCGATAATCTTCATGATAGTTTTGGGCTCGTATCTGATTTTCACGGACGCGCGGCCGTTTCCGGAAAACTTCAGCAACCTCTGGGTGCACGGAGGATTTTTCCCGCACGGCGTCTGGGGAATGATTTTAGCGATGGTGCCGGTGCTCTTCAGTTTCGGCGGAATCGAGCTGATTGGTATCACTGCCGGCGAGACTGAAAATCCCGACAGCACAATCCCCAGCGCGATTAATCAGGTTATCTATCGCATTCTGATTTTCTACGTCGGGACGATGGTCGTGCTTATGACTTTGTGGCCGTGGAACGAAGTCGGCACTCAGGCAAGTCCCTTCGTACAGATTTTTGAAAACGTCGGCGTAAAAACTGCGGCGAACATTTTAAATTTCGTGGTGCTGACTGCGGCGGTCTCGGTCTACAACTCGGCGATTTATTCCAACTCGCGAATGCTCTTCAGCCTCGCAGAAAATTCAGCCGCGCCGAAATTTTTAACGAAACTCTCCAGCCACAAAGTTCCCGTCAACGGAATTTTAGTTTCGTCGGGAATAACTTTGCTGGCGGTCGCGCTGAACTACGCTTTCCCAGGACAAATTTTCATGTACCTGCTGTCAGTCGTCACCGGCGCCGTCGTCATAAGCTGGGCGATGATTGTTATCACGCATTTGAAGTTCCGCGCTCACTGCAACAAAGTCGGTATCGTCCCGAAGTTCAAGGCGTTCCTGTACCCTTTCGCAAATTATCTGTGTCTGGCTTTTTTGGCGGGCGTCATAATTTTAATGCTGACAATGGAAGAAATGCGCCTCGCCGCTATGATTATGCCAATCTGGCTGGGCGCAATCTGGATGTTTTACAAATATAAAGCTTAAGGTTTTACGGCATTTCTTTTTCAGAAAAAGAAACGCCTGGCAAAGAAAAACTTTCGCCCGTCAGGATTTTTCGCGTTCAGCCTCACTGTTTGCCAGCATTACTTGCGCGCGCGCAACGTTCCTCTCTCTGCGAGCGTCTACGTCAAAAATTTGTGACGGGCTTTAAAAAAATCTCTAATTGCTTAGCATTATCACATGCTCGGCGAAATTTATCACGGCGTCTCGGTGCGTCGCTATTACAATCGTCCTGCGCGACGCAAATTTTTTCAGCACTTTTAAAACGCGCGCTTCGGTTTCCACGTCAAGACCGGCGGTCGGCTCGTCCAGCAAAATCACCGGCGAATCTTTCAGCAAAGCGCGCACCAGTCCCAGCCGTTGGAGTTGTCCTCGGCTGATTTTTTTTGTCGAACTTAAGTCCAGCGGCAAATTCAGTTCCGCCAGCAACTCGGCTAAATTTTTCGCGTCAAGCTGTCCGAACATCGAGAAATTTTCCGCCAGCGTCGCCTCGAACAAATGCGGCGCCTGCGGTACGTACGCAATTTTCGACCATAACGATTCGCGCTGAATTTTCGCCGCCGGTATCCCGCTGAAAAATATTTCCCCGCGCGTCGGCACTATCAAGCCCGCCAGCAATTTTATCAGCGTCGACTTCCCGCAGCCAGATTCGCCAACCACCGCCGTGATTTTCCCTGCCGGTATTTTCAGCGACAGATTTTCCAGCACCGGCACTTTTTTATAGGCGAAACTCACGCCCTGCACCAGAATTTCCGGCGGCACCCGCAGCTTTCCAATCGCCGCGCCAGTTTCTGTCGGCTCCGCTAAAAATATTTTCAGCCGCTCCAACGCCTGCCGCGCCGAAATTAAAACGTGGAACATCACGCCCAACTTCCGAACCGGCGCGAAAAATTCCGGCGTCACTAAAAGCAGAAACAGCGCCGCTTCAAACTCCACCGCGCCCGAAATTAGCCGCAAGCCCAGCGTCACGGCGACCAGCGCGATTGCCAGCGTGGTTATCAGCTCCAGCGCGAACGACGACACGAACGCCAGCTTTAAAACTTCCAGCGTCGCCGCCGAGGATTTTTCTGACGTGAATTTCAGCCGCTCCGCCACCGCGTCAATCCTTCCAAAAATTTTCAGCGTCGTTATCGCAGTCAGAATTTCTTTGAACGCGCCGTTGAGTTTCTGCAGTTCCGCCCATGCCCGCGCGTTTCGCTCAGCCGTCGCCTTCCCTATCAGAAAAAGCAAGACCGGCGCGACCGGCAGCGTCATCAGCAAAATTGCCGCCGTTATCCAGTCCGTGAAAAGCGCGCTCAGCCAGAACAGCGGCAGCAGAATCGCCGTCGATAAAATTTGCGGCAGGAGCTTCAAGAAAAATTCGCCGAGCGTTTCCGTTGCGTCGAAGGTCAGCGTTAAAAGTTCGCCGGTTTGAATTTCTCGCCGGAAAATTTCTGTGTGCAGCTTTTGTCGTACCGCCAGCTGAAATTTCTCCGCCAGCTGTAAAAATTTTTTCGCGCAGACCGCTTCGATTGCGAACCGCGCCGCTAAAACTGCGAACGCCGGAAGAATCCGGAACTGCGCCAGAAACTTCGCCGCCAGCAAGACCGTCGCGCCTTCGATTAGCCTGCACGCCACAAGTTCGAGGAGCGCTTTTTTATTTTGTGCCAGAAAAATTTTGACCGTGGCAACTCAACTCGTTTTTAAAAATTATAGCACGGCGGGTAAAACCTTGCCAAAGGAAAATTTTGGTGTTACAATTCCCGCGAAAAATCGAAGGAGGGGCGCCAATGGTATGCGAATTTGCGCGGGCGAAAATCAATCTGACGCTTGACATACTGGGGACGCGCGCCGACGGCTTTCACGAAGTCGAAATGCTCATGCAGTCGCTGGAACTGGCGGACGTGCTCACGCTCGAAAAAATTCCGCGCGGCGTCGAACTTAAAGTTACCGGCGGCGAAAACATTCCTGCTGACGAAAAAAATCTGGCGTATCGCGCGGCAGTTGAAGTTTCCAGCGCGCTCGGTAAAAATCTCGGCGTGGCGATTGACCTTCAGAAAAAAATTCCGGCGGCGGCAGGTCTGGGCGGCGGCTCCAGCGACGCGGCGGCTGTCATTCGCGGCCTGAACCGCCTGTACAATCTGAATTTGAATCTGAACGAAATGTGTACGATTGGCGCGCGCGTTGGCTCGGACGTTCCTTTCTGCGTTGTCGGCGGAACGTGCTTAGCGAAAGGGCGCGGCGAAATTCTGACTCAGCTTAAGCCGCTTAAAACTTTCAGTGTGATTCTGATTAAACCGCGCGGCGAAATTTCTACTGCCTGGGCGTACAGAACCTACGACGAAAATCCCGCCCGCGTTCACCCGCCGACCGCTGAGATTATCAGTTTGCTCGACGCGGAAAATTATCGCGCGGCTTTCGGGAAATTTTCAAACGTGCTTGAGCCGGTCGCCGTGAAAAAAATTCCTGCGATTGAGACTTATAAAAAATTTTTGCTGGCAGGCGGCGTCGAAGTTGCGCAGATGAGCGGCAGTGGTCCAACGGTTTTCGCGCTGGCGGACGAAACTGCGACGAAAAAAGTTGCGGCGGAATTTGACGGCGGCGCGCAGATTTTTATTACGAAAACTTTTCAGACAAGGGTTGATTGACATGGCGAGGTTGCAGCCGATAAATTTTGACACGTATCAGCCGTTGCGCGAGGCGGTCTGCGAAACGCTAAGGGACGCAATTCGGCGCGGGATTTTGGAGCCAGGCGAAAGACTGATGGAAGTGCAGCTGGCGGAGGAGCTGGGGATAAGCCGGACGCCGGTGCGCGAGGCGATTCGTAAGCTCGAACAGGAAGGCTATGTTATCATGATGCCGCGCCGTGGCACGTACGTTTCGGACGTTTCTGTCGGGGACGTGAAGGAAATTTTTGAAATACGCTCGGCGCTCGAATCGCTTGCCGCAGGTTTAGCCGCGCGCAGAATTGAGCCGGAGGAGCTGGCGACGCTGCAGGATTTGCTGGCGGAAATTGAAGGCTGCATTGCGAAAAACGACATGGAAAAAATTGTCGAGACGGATATAAAATTTCACGGGCTGCTTTATCAGGTCAGCCGCAACGACCGGCTAGTAGCGATAATCAGCAATCTCAAGGAACAGCTGGCACGGTTTCGCACGCTGTCAATGTCGTACCCTGGGCGGTTGCAGGAAACGCTGGAGGAACATTCGGAAATGGTGGAGGCGATAGCAAACGGCGACGTAAGCGCTGCCCGCGACGCCGCTGAACACCACATGGAGCGCGCAGAAAAAACTTTGCTCAAGGCTATGCGCAAAGCTAAAAAAAATTGAAAGGCTGATTTTCATGAACTGGAAAAAAATCTCGAAGCTCGCGTCAGGTTTTCTTGCGGCAGGAATTTTTATGACGGGCTGCGGCGGCGGCTCGGAACCTGCGGTAAAAGACCCGCCGACAACTCGAATTGGAATAATTTCCAAGCTGAACGCAACTGAGGAAGCGCTCAACGAACAGATGAAAAAGTTGCAGAAAGCGGCGATGCGCAGCGGTCTTCAGCTCACGCACCTTTACACTTATTTCAAGGGCTTGAACGAAATGCAAATGGCGCTCGACGCGGGGCAGATTGACGAAATCAGCACGTATCGCAGTGTCGCAAATTACATGCTCGCGCGCAATGACAGGCTGGAAATTCTTGACCACACCGTCAACATGTTCGATTCTTTCTGCTGCGCCGTCCGCACCGAAGACAAAGCCCTGCACGACGAAATTAACGCGGCGATTCAGGCGATGAACTCTGACGGCACGCTCGACAGCCTCGTTAAAACTTACATTTCGGACGCGAATTTGAGCGAAGACCCGCCAGCCGTTGCGCTTGAAACTTTTGACGGCGCGGAGACGATTAAAGTTGGCGTGACGGGCGATTTGCCGCCTTTGGATTTGATTCTTGCTAACGGGCAGCCCGCCGGTTTTAATACTGCTATGATTTCTGAAATTGGGCGGCGCATTGGCAAAAATATTGAGCTTGTGCAGATTGACAGCGACGCGCGCGCGGCGGCTCTGACTTCGCGGCAGATTGACGTTGTTTTCTGGGTGACCGTTCCCGATAACGACGTGCTTGATAAAAACTGGGACAAGCCGGACGAACTCAGCACAACTTTCCCGTACCACCGCGACGAAATTGTTCATGTGGATTTGAAAAAATAACTGAAGGGCGGATTTGAAATTGGAAACGATAATCCTGGCGGCTGGCAAGGGCACGCGAATGAAAAGCAGACTGCCGAAAGTTTTGCACAAAGTCGGCGGCAAGCCAATGCTCCGGCACGTAATTGACGCGGCGAAATCTGCAGGCTCGACGCGCGAAGTCGTAGTAATAGGCTCCGGCGCGGAACTCGTAACGCAACAAATTTCCGGCGTGGAATTTGTCACACAGGCTGAACAGCTCGGCACGGGGCACGCGGTACTTTGCGCCAAAGATAAATTTGCAAACTTCACCGGCACGCTAATGGTTCTCTGCGGAGACACGCCGCTTTTCACTGGCGACCTGCTCAAAAAGTTCGCTGACCACCACAAAAATTCCAAGGCCGCCGCCACGGTTCTTACCGCCGAAATGCCTGACGCGACCGGCTACGGCAGGATTATTCGCGAAGACGACGGTACGTTCAAAAAAATCGTCGAGCACAAGGACGCTAACAGTTACGAGCGCCAGATTCGCGAAGTCAACGCCGGAATTTACTGTTTCGACGCCGCCAAACTTTTCCGCGCGCTCACCGCCGTCAAAAACGAAAACGCGCAGGGCGAATACTATCTGCCCGACGTGCTCACGATTCTCAAAAACGAAGGCGAAAAAATTTCCGCAGTCACGGCGGACGATTACACTCAAACGCTTGGGATAAATTCCCGCGCGCAGCTCGCTGAGGCTGATAAAATTCTCCGCCAGCGCAAAAATCTTGAACTCATGAACAGCGGCGTGACGATTGTCGACCCCGCCAGCACGTTCATCGACGCCGAAGTTGAAGTTGGCATGGACACGATTATTTTCCCGAACACGTACCTTGAAGGCGCGACGAAAATTGGCGAAAACTGCGCGATTGGTCCCAGCGCCCGCCTTACGAATATGAAAATTGGCGACGGCGTTCAGGCGCAGTTCTGCTACTGCCACGACGCCGAAATTGGCGACGCCGTTACGCTCGGCCCGTACGTTCACATTCGCCCTGGTACGAAAATTTCCAGCCGCGTCAAAATCGGCAACTTCGTCGAAGTCAAAAATTCCAATATCGGCGAAGGCTCCAAGCTCCCGCACCTTCAATACCTCGGCGATACCGACATGGGCGCGAATTGCAACGTCGGCTGCGGCAGTGTCACCTGCAACTACGACGGCAAGAAAAAATTTCGCACGACGATTGGCGATAACGTTTTTGTCGGCTGCAACACCAATCTCGTGGCGCCGGTTACGCTGGGAAATGGCGCGTACACCGCCGCCGGCTCGACGATAACTAAAGACGTTCCCGCTGATAATCTGGCTGTCGCGCGCGCAAAACAAACTAATATCGCGGGCTGGAACGATAAGCGCAAATAAATTTAAATTGGGGGAATTTCACGAATGGATACAAACATCGTCAACACGGGCAATCTTTGTTTGATGACGGGCAACGCAAATCCGGAGCTTGCGAAAAAAATTGCTGAGTACATTGGCGTCGACCTTTTCGACACGTACGTCGGCAAGTTCAACAACGGCGAGACGCAGGTTATGATTGGCGACAGCATTCGCGGCAAGGATATTTTTATCATTCAGCCGACCAGCCAGCCAGTCAACGATAATCTCATGGAACTTTTAATCATGACAGACGCCTGTAAGCGCGCCTCTGCGCACAGCATTACGGCGGTTGTTCCGTACTACGCCTACGCGCGGCAGGACAGGAAAACTCGCGGGCGCGAACCGATTTCCGCAAAGCTCGTCGCGAACTTGATGGTTGCCGCCGGTATGACGCGCGTTCTGACGGTTGACCTGCACGCTGGGCAGATTCAGGGATTTTTCGACATTCCGGTAGACCACTTAGCGGCGGCGCCGGTTTTCGCGGACTACTTCAACGGGCACGACTTCGGCGGCGAACTGGTTGTGGTTTCGCCGGATTTGGGCGGCGTCACCCGCGCGAGGATTCTTGCAGATTTTCTCAAGGCGCCAATAGCGATTATCGAGAAGCGGCGTCCGCGTCCAGGCGAGGCGGAAGTCATGAACATTATCGGCGAAGTCGAAGGCAAAGTTGCGCTGATGATTGACGACATTGTTGACACGGCGGGCAGTCTCTGCGAAGGCGCGAAGGCTCTCAAAAAGCTCGGCGCAAAATCTGTGCTGGCGGTGTGCTCTCACGCGGTACTCAGCAAAAACGCCGTCGAGAAAGTCAACAACTCCGACATTGAAAAGCTCGTCATAACCGACACAATCGCGCTGCCGCCGGAAAAAGAATCGCCGAAAATCATCGTGCTGTCAATGGCGAAATCGATTGGCGACGTAATTTTACGGATACAGGCGCGGCGCTCGGTCAGCCAGCTCTTCAGATAAATTTTGGACACGGTAAAATTTTTGGGCGGCGTAGGTTTATGCCGCTCGTTTTTGTTAGGAGGAATTTTTTTGCTGACGGTTTTAATGGTTTTGGACGCGGTCGTTTCAATTGCGCTGATACTGGCGGTTTTGGGGCAGGAAGCGAAATCCGGCGGAATGGGCGGAATGGACGGCTCGTCGGACGCGGTATTTTCTGGGCAGGCGCGCGGAATGGACGCACTTTTGGCGCGCGTGACGGTCGTGCTGGGAATTTTGTTCGCGGTTATCACGATAATCATTGCGCGCATGACTTCCTGACGGGGGCGAAAAATTTTGGTAATCGAGGGCGCGGAGCCGTTTCTAATGCGCGGCGGCTCGACGGGAATTTTGCTGGTGCACGGGTTCACGGGCTCGCCGGCGGAACTTTTACTGCTGGGAGAATTTTTGAATCGCGCGGGCTTCACGGTTTTGGGCGTACGGCTGGCGGGGCACGGCACGAACGAACTGGATTTGCAGTTGACGACGCGCTTTGACTGGTTTCGCTCGGTACTGGACGGCTACGCGTTACTTCGGGGAGTCTGCGAAAAAATTTTCGTCGTGGGACATTCAATGGGCGCGCTGCTGAGTTTGAAACTGGCGACGCTGAAAAAAGTTGACCGGATGGTTGCAATTTCGCCGCCGATTTTCGTACACGAATCGCAGCACACAGAATTATTGCCGCCGCGCGAAAAATGCGCTGGGCTGTTCGTGAAAAAGTCGCACCGAAAATTAACGAACGTGCCGCCCGCCGCGAATCAGACGTATCGGAAAATGCCGCTGCTGGGCGTGCACGAACTTTTGGCGCTGATAGAGGAAGTCAAAAAAATTCTGCCGCAGGTAAAAGCGCCGTTGCTGATTTTGCACGGGACGGAAGACCACACGGCGAAATTTTCCAGCGCGGAATTTGTGCTGAACGCGGTGGCGTCGGGCGAGAAAAAATTTATACCGATAGCGGGCGGCGGGCATTTGATACCGCTGACTGATTGTCGGGAACTGGTTTTCGAGGAAGTTTTGAAATTTTGCTTGAGTGTTTGAATTTTGCTGGCGGCGGCACGGTTATCAACGTCGCGGCGATAATTTTTGGCGGCGTGCTGGGGCTTTTCGGCGGGAAATTTCTGACGGAGCGCATTCAGCAGACTTTGCAGATGGCCTGCGCGGTTGTGGTAATTTTTATCGGGATTCAGGGCACGCTGGAAAATTACAGCACGATGCTTTTGATAGCGGCGCTGATTGGCGGCGGACTGGCGGGCGAAATTATTAACATTGACGGCGCATTTGAAAAATTTGGCGTGTGGTTGCGCGCGAAGTCTGGAAATGACGGCGACGCGAAATTCGTTGACGCATTCGTTACGGCGTCGCTGACGGTTTGCATTGGCGCAATGGCGGTAATCGGCGCGATAAACGACCGGCTATTGCACGACCAGACGATTTTGATAGCGAAGGCGGCGCTGGACGCGATAATAATTTTGATAATGACGGCGAGCCTGGGAAAAGGCTGCATATTTTCCGGCGTCTCGGTAGGAATTTTTCAGGGCGCGATAACGGTTTTCGCGGGCTTGCTGGAGCCGTTCATGACGGAACTGGCGCTGAAAAATTTGTCGTGCGTCGGGAGCGCGCTGATATTCTGCGTGGGCGTGAATTTGATGTTCGGGCAGAAAATCCGCGTGGCGAATCTGCTGCCGGCGCTGGTGGTTGCGGTTTTGTGGGAGTGATTGACGTGGCATTTATCGATAATGATTATTGTTTTGCGTGCGGCGCGGAAAATCCGATTGGTCTGCACTTGAAATTTGAGCAGGACGGGGAAAAATTTGTAGCGAAAAAAACTCTAGCGCGTGAGTTTCAGGGCTATGCGAATGTTGCGCACGGTGGAATTGTGACGACGCTGCTTGATGAGGCAATGGGAAATTACGTGCAGACGGTACATCACCAAATGGCGCTGACGGGGCGAATCGAAGTGCGATACCACTACCCGACGCCGGTTGAGCAGGAGCTGACAATTTCGGCGTGGCAGGAAGCGCAGCGGCGGAATATCGTTGCGATGAAGGCGACGGTGCAGACGGCAGACGGGGGCGTTACGGCTGAGGCGACGGCGAAATTCGCGCTGGTAGCGAAGTGACTGACTGGCGCGTTTACGAAAAGCGGGGCGCAGAATTTTACAAGCTTGGCGATGCTGAGGGCGCAGCTCAGGCGTATTTTGAAGCGGCGCGGGCGGATACGATTTTGAGGAAACAGCGCGAGCACTGGTCGAATTACATTTTCGCGCTGCACTACCTTCCGCAGTCGACGGCGCAAAATTTTTATGACGCGGCGCAGGTTTACAATGAGCTTTATCGTGACGTGGAGCCGCTGAAACTTTTGCCGAGGAAGGCTGGGAAAATTCATGTGGCGTACCTTTCGCCGAGCTTTGTGGAGTCGTCAGCTGCCAGATTTTACGAGGCGCTGTTGACGGAATACGACCGCGAAAAATTTTACGTGACGGCGTGGGATTTGTCGGAGCGCGCGGACAGTTTCACGGTGAAGATTCAGCGGAGCGTCGACGGCTATTTCAACATTTCGGAGACGAGTTTTGAGGAGGCGGCGCAGGCTATTCGTGACAGCGGCGCGGATATTCTTTTCGATTTGGGCGGGCACACGGTTGGCGGCGAGACGCTGGAAGTTGCGGCGTACAGACCGGCGCGCGTGCAGATTTCGGGCGTTGGCTACTTCGACACGACGGG
Source organism: uncultured Selenomonadaceae bacterium (assembly GCA_905234175.1). GTDB lineage: Bacteria > Bacillota > Negativicutes > Selenomonadales > Selenomonadaceae > Quinella. The sequence continues at coordinate 30,764 of CAJOGX010000005.1, forward strand.
GCTCAGCGCGATTGACTATTTTCTGACGGATAATTTTCTGGCGGGCTCTCAAACTAAGTTCACGGAAAAAATTCTGGCTGTCGAGAATGCGTTTGCCTTTACGCCGAGCGAAAAAATGATTCGTGCCAGAGAAAATCTCAACTGGCGCGTGAAAAATTTTGCTTACGGCTGCCTGAATAATTTTATGAAAATCACGGACGGTTATCTTAGCGGCGTGAAAAAAATTCTGGCGAAAAATCCTGGCGCGAAGATTTTGTTCCGCGATACGACGCCGCTGGAGAGCCGAAAAAATTATCTGCTTGAGCGAATTGACAGCGCTGGGATTGAGCTTGAGCGCGTGGAAGTTCGGACTGGCGCAAACGATTTTCTGAGCGATTACGCGGAAGTTGATTTGATTTTGGACACGGCTCCTTACAACGGCGGTTTCATGACGGCGCTGGCGATTTTTATGGGCGTGGCTGTTTCGACGCGGGCTGGCGAACTTCATCACAGCCGGATTGGCGCTGACCTTGTGCGAATTTCTGAACGCGGCGCGCTTTTTGACACGAAAAATTTTGTTGCGAAGGTGTACGATAAATTTGCGGAAATTGTGTGACCTGCTGAGCTTTGTGCCGCCGAATTTTTCAAGCGACGCGGCAGTTTTGCTGATAGACTCGCCGGAATTTTTAGCTGGCGTGCGGGAACTCATGCCGAATGCGCAGATTTTCCAGCTGGCTTTGGAAGACGCGCTGCCGGTCGAGCCGAAAATTTTCGACGTGATAATTTCTCCGAACTGCCTGACGTTCGCGCGGGACTGCTATTGGAATTTGCTGGAACTCAACCGGCTGTTGAAAGATTCGGGGTTCCTGCTAACGCAGTTTCTGAACGTGCGGTTCGTGGGAGTGCTGGAAAATTTAAAGCGCGGGGCTTTTCCGGCGGGCGAAAAAAGATTCTGGGCGAAGCGCGACGTAGTAAAAATTTTGGACGACGCGACGTTCAAGGAGATAAGATTTTTGCCAGGCGAGCGCGCGGAAATTTCAACTGCCGCGTGGGAAGAATTTGGATTTGACAACTTCAGCGAAGATTTATCGACGCGGGTTTGGCTGGTAAAGGCGTGCAGGTGCACAGCGGAAGTGGCGGCGCTGAAAGAAATGTACACGCCGGAGGTTCGCGCGGAACTTTCGCGGCTGATTCATCGCGTGGAGTACGGGATAGACGCGGAAAAAAATTTGCAAGCGCTAGTTGAGCTGTGTCGGCGGGAAAAAATTTTCGTGGAGTATCTGGCGGACTTCGTGGAACAGGTCACGGTACACGCGGCGGCGGCGAAATTTATTCTGGCGGCGGTTGACAAATCAGTTTGACTTGTGTAAAATTATTGAGCTTTTAAAAAAGCGTCCGTGGCTCAGCTGGATAGAGCAACGGCCTTCTAAGCCGTGGGTCGCGCGTTCGAGTCGCGCCGGACGCACTAAATATTTTTTGGTGTGAGCAACGGCTAGGGTCTTGGTTCGCGTCGCGCTTGAATTTTCTCAGCTTCGACTTCGGTCGGGGCTTTTTGGTTTGAGCAACGGCCAGGGTCTTGGTTCGCGCCGCGCTTGAATTTTCTCAGCCTCGATAAGCGTCGGGGCTTTTTTAGTTCGAGCAACGGCTAGGGTCTTGATTCACGTCGCGCCTGAATTTTCTCAGCCTCGATGAATGTCGGGGCTTTTTTATTTTATACGTGCCTTGACAGCCTGCAACGGGGGGGTATTATACACTTAAATTTATAGCGCAAAAATATTTCTGGAAATTGTCCCAGCGTACCAACAAAACGGAAAATCTTTGTGCTATGCTTGAAAAAAATTTGAAGGAGGCGTTCAAATGAGCGATATTCAACAGGAGCTTGCGGCGTGCCGAGAATCTGCCGAAATTGGCTACCAGCTCGCGCAGGAAAGTTTTGAAAAGCTGCAGGAGGCGCTTGAAGAGGAGCGCGAAAAGCTCCGTGAGGCAGACCGCCGCCAGCAAAGTTCGCGGCTGGAAAACGACAGTCATTTTCAGGATCAGCTTTGGGAAATGAACCGGCTGGAGCGTGAGACCGTCAGTAGCGTCGAAGACAATCTGCGCGACCTCAGGAAAAAAATGGCGGACTTCACGATAGTTTTGTACGGGCGGACGATGGCCGGAAAGTCGACGCTTATGGAAATTCTGCGGCACGGCGACGGCAGTTCAATCGGCAAGGGCGCACAGCGTACGACGCGGGACGTTCGCGCCTACACGTGGAACGGCTTGAAAATTTTTGACGTACCTGGCACCTGTTCGTTTGGCGGAGAGAGCGATGATAGACTTGCATACGAGGCGGCAAAGGACGCGGATATTGCGCTGTTCCTGCTAACGGACGACGCTCCACAACCTTCCGAGGCGCAGCGTTTAGCCGAACTGCGCAAGCTCGGCAAGCCGGTTCTCGGTATAGTCAACGTCAAGCAGGTTTTGTCGCCGGAGCGCAACAGTGCCAAGCGGAAAATGGATTTGCGGCAGCTCGATAAAAAAATTCACGATAAGACGCGGCTTGAGGAAATCGTCCAGCAGTTCAAGGAATTTTCAAAGGACAAAGGCTACAACTTTGAAGAGGTGCCGTTCGTGTATTCGCATTTGCAGTCGGCGTTTTTCTCCCAGCGCGAAAATGATTCGTCACTTTACGAGCTCAGCAACTTCGCGGCGGTGGAAAATTTTATTATTGAGAAAGTGCAAAACGACGGTCCATTCATTCGTATAAAAACTTTCGTCGACGCCGTTGCCCGCCCAATGCAAAAATCTATCGCCACGCTTTACGGGCAAAGCAGCGAAACTGTCAAGGCTTGGAAAAGTTACGGCGACAAAATCACAGCGCTCAGGGAATGGCACGAAAGTTTTCTTAGCCGCGCTCAATCTCGCTACAACAATTTCAGAGACAATCTTGAATCGCAGCTGAACGCGAAAATTAATTATATCGTGAATAATTATTACGATACGTCACGCGCTGGCGAATACTGGATGCAGGCTGTCGAGGAGCTGAACATTGCGCGGCAGTGTCAAAGTTTTATTGAAGGAATTAGCGAGGAAGTTACTGATAAACTGCACGAACTCAGCGACGAACTCACGCAGGATTTGGAATATGCTGGCGTTGATTTCAGTGCGCCGGAAGTTTCGTACAAGGATACTGACGATGTTCAGGGCGGTTTGTTGCTTGCGGCGCCGTTTTTAGCGCTTACTCCCGTTGGTTGGGCAGGCGCGGCACTTTTTGGTTTAGGCTCGCTGCTTTTCGGTAAAAGTAAATCTGAGAAAATCGCAGAAGCTAAGCAAAAACTCCGCGCTGAATTAATTCCTTCCCGTGACGAAATTCTTAGTAAAACTACAGACAGCGTTTTAAATACGCTCAACGGGCAAATCATTGAAAGGCAAATAGTTGGCTTTGGAGATACGCTTTATTCTATGAGGGACAGACTGGCAGACCTTGCCTATGCTCAAAATGCCATAGCTGACACGATTAATTTCCAGTATCAGGACTTGAACTTTAAAATGCTCGTACGCGCGGCTATGTATTCTAACGTTGAACCCGACAAATTTTCAAACGTTACTACCGCTCGCATTGTTGGCAGGGAATTTGTTATCATTAATGCGACAAGAATGTATGTACCAAGCCAGCGCAAAATTTCTAACCTGATTGGCGAAAAAGTTACCGTTTATGAAGTAACCGCCGAGAATTATTTCGACGAAGTATTTAATAACGTGCGCGATAACATTCTCAATTATGAGTTCAGCTTCACCAAATTTTACGAGAACGAAGATACCGGCGATATGTACATAATTCTTCTGCCGCGCTACGAAAATTTCTCGGATACACAGATTGAACTGACGCAGCAGCTGTTCAGCGACCCCGTTGTGTTTTATTAAGGAGGGCGGCGCAATGACGAATTTTCAGCTTGAAGAATTTGTGCGGCGCGGCGGCGTTTTGCTCAGCGATACCAGAAAAATTTTCGCGGACTACGACGGCCTCGGTTTGGAATTTAAGCCGCTGCCCGAAACTATGAAACCGGCTGAAGGTCCTATCAAGCTCGTGTTCGTTGGGCAGTACAGTTCCGGCAAGTCCAGCATAATAAAAATGCTCAGCGGTATCGAGACGGAAATTGGCGCCGGTATCAAGACGCAGGAGGCGCATACCTACCGCTGGGGCGATTTGGAAATTATCGACACGCCTGGCATTCATACAGAAATTCGCCCCGACCACGACGAGAAAACTTACTACGAAATCGACCACGCCGCGCTTCTTATTTTCGTCGTCACCAACGAAGGCTTCGATGACCGCATGGGCAAGCACTTCCGCAAGCTCGCCATTGAACAGGATCGCGGCAAAAATATGGTGCTGGTCGTCAACAAAATGGACAGGACGGGTCTCGGCAACGTCCCAGAACAGCAGGAAGTTATCGCGCAGGATTTGAAAAAAGTTATCGAGCCGCTCACGCCGGAAAGTTTGTACCTCAGCTTCCTCGACACTGAATCTTATTTCGCGTGGCTGGACGAAACCGACGAAGAAATTAAAAATTTGCTGTACGAACAGAGCGGCCTTGAAAAATTCGTTACGAATCTTAACGCGTTCGTAGCAAGTCGCGGAGTACTTTCCAAAGTTCAGGCGCCACTCGAAACGCTCAAAAGCGCCGTCACCAACGTTATCGGCGAATCCGAAAACTTGAGCGTCGACCGTGACATTGACGCGGCGGAAGAACTTTTGCGGCGCCGCCAGAAAACGCTCCTCGACGGCAGGCGCAGAATCAATACCGAAATCAGCGAGCTTGCCGAAACGCTCTGCACGAAAATCAAAACCGAGGGATCCAACGCCGCCAGCAAAATCGTCGCCGGCATAAGCGAGGACGAAGCCAAACGCGTAGTTGAGGCCGCCCAACTTCAGGCGGAAACTTACGTAAGCGCCTACAAATCCCAAATTTCCAGCCGCCTCGCTGATATCTGTATCGAAATCGGAAAGGAAATTGACACAATCGACAGCTCCAATTTCGCCGTGAACGTGCAGGTTAATCTTAGCAACCGCATTTCCAGCGCCCCCAGTAACGACGCCAACGCGCTTACTCTGACGAAGAACGCACTTTCTTTGGACGTTGCGCTGACTTCAGGTGAGGTGGCGGCTAACAGTTCCGGTCTTATCAGCACTGTCAAGGAAATTGGGAAGTTCCTCGGCTTCAAATTTGCGCCGTGGGGAGCCGTCAATCTCGTCAAATATCTCGGCTGGATTGGCGCTGCGTATTCCGCCTGGCAGATTCTCAAAACGCTTTTCGGCGAAGATAAGCAAAAAAAAATGGAGGAAGACCTCCGTAAGGCGCGAGAAGAAATTCAGAACGGTTTCAACGCGGCGGCTGAAAATATTCGCACGGAAATTATTCGCGAAACGACCAGCAAAATGGACGAGCTTACCGCGCCAGTCCTTCGCGAAGCCAACGATAAAATTGCGGAATTTCAGCGCAAGAAAGACCGACTCAAATCGCTGGGGCACGCGCTCCAAAAAATTCTCGCAGATGTCAAAACGCTGATGAGCGAAGTCCAGCAGACTGCAAAGGCGTGATTCAATGAAAAAATTTTGGCGCCCAGCTATTGATAAGGCGGACAAAATTTCCAAAATACCAGACAACATTTCCAAAATCGCAGACGACGTTTCAAAAATTGCTAATGGCGCTCCGAGAAATTTGCCGCTGGAACCGAAAAAGAAAGATTCACAAAGCGTGCTGGCGCTCTTCCAGACAGCGCAGCGGTCAATAAAACAAAAAATCGCACCTTCCAAAACCATTCAGGAAATTTTTCAGGAGGCGCAGAAAACCGCGCGAAAATCCGCCAGAGCAGCCGAAAAAGTCCGGCAGAAATCGCCGCCGAAAATTCAATCCGCAATATCTGACGGAGTATCGTTTTTCATATTAAAATTTATATTAGCTGCCGCCGCCATCATTTTTTTATTGTCGAGCATAAATTTAGGTTCAGTTATAGTTTTTATTTACATGATTTGGCTTGTTATCAAATTAATTATCAGCGATTAGCCGAGCGCCAGCCTCAGCCGCAGAAAATACGATTCAGCCAGCAGCCTCAGCGCCGCATTTGAGCGCAGCCGCCGCTGAGTTTCCGTCCCCGCGTCGAACAGTTCGCAGAGCGTTTCGGCGGGGATTTTTATTTTCGCCAGCCGCGCTTTCAAGTCCGCGTTGAACGGTTCCGCCGCGTCCGACAAATAAACGTCGCGCAGGATTTTTTGCACGTACGAAACGAACTCGCTGAAATTTTCGCGCGTCCACTTGTCAACCTCGGCGCCCCTGCTGAAAATATCTTCGACGGAAATTTTCTTAGCGCAGAGCTTTTCGATAAGGTCAATGGCAGATTCGCGCAGTTCATAGCCGCCGGAATTTTCCAGCCGGAGCGCGCGCCCTAAACTTCCGTCCGCAATCAGCGAAATTGTTTCCGCGCGAGATTTTTCGACGCCGCGAAGTTCCAGCGCAGTTGCAATTTCAGAGGCGGGAATTTTTTCAAAGTTTACCGTGACACAGCGCGACCGCACCGTCATGAGCAAGCCCGCGCGATTCGCCGTGACTAAAATGAACAGTGACTGCCCCGTTGGTTCCTCAAGCGTTTTCAGCAGGCAGTTCGCCGCCGCGTTGTTCATCAGCTCAGCGCCGTCGATTATTACCACGCGCCTTTCTGAACGCATTGGCTTGACGGCGGTTTCAGTTTGCAGCGCGCGAATCTGAGCAATTTTGATACTCGGCGCGGTCTTGGATTCTTCCGGCTCGACAACCAGAAAATCTGGGTGACTGCCCGCCGCCATGAGTTTGCAACTTTCGCAGACGCCGCAAGCCTCGCCGGAATTTGGATTTTCGCAAAGGATAGCCGCCGCGCAACTTTCAGCGATTTTGCGCTTGCCAATACCAGCGGCGCCGGAAAAAATCACAGCGTGCGGGAATTTATCCTCAGCGATAATTTTCCTGAGCTGGCTGATTCGCGCGGCGTTCCCAAAAATTTGCCCGCCCATTTACATATACAAATCGACGAGCATTCCGCGAATGGCGTCGTGACTGGCAACAATGTCAAGCTTGTCCGCCTGCCCGAGGCGAATTTTTTCAGCCATTTCCTCCAGCTTGCGGTCGATTTTCCGCACGGTCGTGAAGACGCGCTGCCTGCCCATTCTGTCCCAGCCGCCCGAAACATTCAGCTCGTACATGTTGCTGACCGCCGCGCCCACGAAATTTTTAATCATCGTGCGATATTCGCGCAGTTCCTCATACGTCGGCGTTCGGCTGAGCTTACCGGCCTGCTCGTCAATTTTCCTGAGCATTGCCTCCATTTCCTCATGTGAAACGCCCTCGTTCTGCTGGTCGAAAAGTTCCTCCGCGAAAGTGTTATCCTTTTCGTGAACGCGCCCGCCGCTGTCCTTCATAATCTCGAACGGCGACTGCGGCGTCGGCATCGTTCCAATTTTTACTGCCATTTTTATCACTCGCTTTCAACGCCCAAATTATAATTCACTGAACAATTTTCAGCAAGCAAAATACGAAAAAAAGGCGCTCCATGGAATAAAAAAAGAGGCGCCCCATGGACGGGGCGCCCCGCCGCGTGTAGGTCGCCGGAAGCGACCTTCCCACGCGGCTAGCCTTTCTTTGCCAACTTTCTTTCTGCAATGAGAAAGAAAGTTGATTCTATCCAACGAGCGCTAATCCGAAATAAACCACCGCTCCCATGAAAATTACGAACGGAATATAAATCTTAACTGCGAACGCCAAAAGCTGAGCGTCTGCGCCCTTGACGCCAATCGCCGCCGAGCCAATCGCAATCGTCAGCGGCGAAATCATTTTGCCTGCGCACGCGCCAGTTGCATTTGCCGCCGCAACCCACGCCTGTCCAGTTTCCGTAGCGCCAATCGCCTGACTCGCCATGACCTGCAGCTTTCCGAAAAGAACGCAGCTCGAAGTTGCCGAGCCGGTAATGTACGTGCCGACCGAGCCAAGAAACGCCGCAATCGCAGGGTACGCCGAGCCCGTCGCTGCAACCGCCGTATCCGCAATCTGATTCGTCATGCCGCTGTAGCCCATAACCTTCGCCGTCGCGATAACCGCGATAATCGTTATCATCGTGAACTTCAAGCCGTTAATCGTGCGTCCCAAAAGCGCTAACATTTCGCCAAAACCCGCGCCCTGCTTACTGCCCGCTATGAACGCCGCCAGCAAAATCAAAACGCCTGGCGTGTTAATCCAGACGAACGTGTACGGCGCGCCGCCCTCGCCCGTGTAAATCGGCACCGCTGACTTGAACTGCATTAAAAACGAATTTATCGGCGGCACCAGCTTGCTCGTGAACAGCAGGAAAATGAAAATCAAAATGAACGGCAGGCAGGCGTTAATTCCCTTTGCCGCAGTGACATTCGCGGCGGCCTGCGACGGCATTGCAAATTCTGCGTCGTCAACTGGAAATTTTTTCGCCAGGAAAACTATCGTGCCCATAGTTAAAATCGCGCCCGCGACTACCGCAAGCTCCGGCCCCACGAACATCGACAGCGCCAGTTCCGGCAGGAAAAACGCTAAGCCCGAACCCAGACAAAACATCGTCATTCCGCGCAGACCCTTCATTCCGCCGCCGCTGACGATTGTTATCAGCCACGGGCAGAGCAATGTTAAAACGCCCAGCTGAAGCGAAGTGAAAGTCGCCAGCTGTACCGTGTCTATCGCCGTCACGTTGCCCAAAGTCACCAGCGGGATTCCGATTGAGCCGTACGCCGTCGGTACCGAGTTCGCAATTAAGCAGACAGAAACCGAAAGAATTGGATTGATTCCGATACCCGCGAGCATACCGGCAGGAACCGCGACCGCCGTTCCAAAGCCCGCCATACCTTCCAGAAAGCCGCCGAAGCCCCACGCGATAAGCAGAATCAAAACGCGCTTGTCGTGGCTGACGCTCGTCAGCATGTCTTTAATCGTGTCCATCGCCTTCGTGTGGAGCGTTAAATTATAAGTAAAAATTGCTGCGACGATAACCAGTAAAATCGGCCAGCACGCCAGTGCCAGGCCTTCCAGTACCGCCTCGATTGCGTAGTTGCTCTGCATTCCCCAGACGCCCATTCCGGCGCCCAGCGAAATTATCAGCGCGACTATACACGCCTTCCACGGCGCCATTTTTATCACGCTGAGCGCAAGCACCAGCCACAAAATTGGCGATAGCGCAAGTAAAAACATCACAGTTGCATCGACCTCCCACAATGAGCGTCGACTTCAGCCTTCAGTGCCTTTCACCGACGCCCGAAAACTATTTAACCACCAGAACGGGACATTTTGCCCGCTCGATAATGTACTGGCTGACTGAGCCCAACAGCACGCCCTTAACGAAACTCAAGCCGCGACTTCCCATAACAATTAAATCCGCGTCGAGGCTTTCCTGATAGTCTAAAATCATAACGGCAGGCGCGCCGACTTCCAAAATTTCTTCGTGAGAAATATTTTCCGGCACGGAATTTCCAGCGCGATTTAAAATCGTCCGGCCGGCTTTTCTTACGGCGTCCATAATCGCATGGGAAAGCGCCGCGTTTATCGCAACCTGATTGATATTGGCGACGTACAGGAAATGCAGTTCCGCGCCGTAAATTTCAGCAAGCTTGACGGCCTCGGCAACGGCCTTATCAGAAGTTTCGGAGCCGTCCACGGGAACCAGAATATTTTTTATCACAAGAATCACCTGCCGAATTTCATTTTCTATGCACGCCGCAAAAATCCTGCCAAAATATTCAGCGGCGGCGTGCGCATTTTTCAAAAAAAATATCGACGTGACAAGGGTATTTGTGATAAGATATATGCGTTTTATTTTGGAGGTGATTTTTCAATGGCGGACGATAACGGAAATCCTTCGCGCGGGGGCAGTTCCGTCTGGCGCGGGATTAAGACGTTCCTGAAAATTATTCTTGGAATTGTAATTTTTATAGTCGTTACGGTGGCCGGCGTTGGAATTGGCTTTATGACGGCGAATATGAACGCGCGCCCCGATGTTGCCGGCGAAATTGTTCCGCAGGCGTCGTCTCAGATTTACGATTCGGCGGGCAACGAAATTGCCAACATTCACGCGGCGGAAAATCGCATGCCCGTCAAGATTGAGCAGATCCCGATAAATCTTCAGCGCGCGTTTATCGCCATCGAGGACAACCGCTTTTACGAACATAACGGCATTGACCCTCGCGGCTTAGCCCGTGCCATCTATTCAAATATTTCCAAGCAGGAAATTGCTGAGGGCGGCTCCACGATTACTCAGCAGCTGGCAAAAAACGCTTACCTCACGCAGGAACGCACGATTAAGCGCAAGGTGCAGGAAGTTTTTCTCGCGCTCCAGCTTGAAAAGCAGTACACAAAGCAGGAAATTCTGGAATTTTATCTGAACCAGATTTACTTCGGGCGCGGCGCTTACGGCGTGCAGGCGGCGGCTAAAACTTACTTCAACAAAAACGTCGAAGAATTGAACCTGTCCGAGTGCGCGCTCCTAGCCGGTATTCCTAAAAGCCCGAACTATTATTCGCCGTTCAACGATATACAGGCGGCAGTTGAGCGCAGAAATCTTGTGCTCGACCAGATGGTTAAGTACCGCTACCTCAGCCGCGACGAAGCCAACGAGGCGAAAAACGCTGAGCTTGTCCTTGCCTCGCCAAACCGCCCCGAAGAGCAGAAGGACGCGGAATATTTCATAACCTACGTCACGCAGGAGATGATTGAGAAATTCGGCGCCGACGCGGTTTACAAGGAAGGGCTGAAAATTTACACGACGATTGATATGGACATGCAGCGAATGGCTGAGCAGGCGGTTGCCAACAATCTGCCGAACGACTACACCGACGCCAACGGCATTCAGCAGCCCCAATGCGCTATCGTTGCGATTGAGCCGAAAACCGGCTACGTTCGCGTTATGTTCGGCGGACGCGGTACCGACCAGTTCAACCGCGCGGCGCAGGCGGAGCGTCAGCCTGGCTCTTCATTCAAGCCCTTCGTTTTTGCCGCCGCACTCGAAAACGGTTTCACGCCCGACACGATGATTGAGGACAGCCCGATTAATATCAACGGCTGGCAGCCCCAAAACGACAGTCGGCGTTTCAGCGGCAACGTTTCAATGCGCACCGTCGCAACTTTTTCCATGAACGTCCCGACCGTCAAAATCGCGCAGAAAATTGGTATCGACAACATTATTTACTATGCGCAGCAGATGGGCATTACAACTTTCGTCATGGACGGCGCCACTAACGACAGAAATCTGGCGACTTCCCTCGGCGGACTCACGCGCGGCGTTACCCCCCTGGAAATTGCCAGCGCCTATTGCACTTTTGCGAACGGCGGCATTCATATTCCTCACACTTCCGTTACAAAAGTTCTCGACCGCAAAGGCAACGTCATTTTTGAGGCCGTGCCCGAAGGCGTCGCCGTTATCACGCCCGAAAGCGCCGCCAGTCTTACCAGTATGCTCGAAGACGTTATCACAAAGGGCAGCGGCCGCCGCGCCGCGATTGGCAGACCCGCCGCCGGGAAAACCGGCACGACCAGCGATTATAAGGACGCGTGGTTTGTAGGCTACACGCCGGATTTGGTCGCCGCTGTCTGGGTTGGCAACGACGACGGCACCACGACCAACGGCATTATGGGCGGCCAGACGCCAGCCGCAACCTGGAGCGATTTCATGTACCAGGCGCTTGCTAATACGCCCGTCCACTATTTCAGCGAGCTTGTTGTTGAGCGCAGACAGGTTTCACGCCCGCCCGCGCCCGAACAAATTCAGCCGCCAGATGAACCCGCGCCAGCTCCTGCGCCCAGCCGTTCCTATGCAGATTATTCTTATCAGCCTGAACCGCGCTACCGTGAAGATTATCCGCCGGAACCTGAGCCGGAGCCCGAACCGTCTTACACGGAGCCGGAACCCAGCTACTACGACGAGCCCGCGCCGTCTTACGAGGAGCCTTCCTACAGCGAGCCGGAGCAAAATTATTATGACGAGCCGAGCTACAACGATTCGAGTTACAGCGAGCCGGAGCAAAATTATTACGACGAGCCGAGCTACAGCGAGCCGGAGCAAAATTATTACGACGAGCCGAGCTACAGCGAGCCGGAACAAAATTATTACGACGAGCCGAGCTATAACGATTCCTATGACGATTCTTACTACGACGACGCGCCGACGCCTGGCGATGACCTTGCGAAGGGCGCGGATTGAAAGGGAGATTGAAATGGCTGTGAAACTTTTTGTGAGCGACATTGACGGCACGATTCTCATTCCGAACAGGAAAGTTTCCGCGCGGAACATTGCGGCGATAAAAAAAATGGTTGACGCCGGAATTATCGTGACGATTGCGACCGGCAGAATGTACCGCGCCGCGCTGCCCGTCGCGCAGGAACTTGGCGTTGACGTGCCTATTATCACTTACAACGGCGCGCTGATTAAATCTGCTGGCGGGGAAATTCTTCACGCGGAGTGCATTCCGGCGGAAACTGTCGTTGAGCTCACCAACTTTTTCGAGCGCCACGGCTGGTATCTGCAAAACTACAGCGGCGACAATTTATTTTACCCCGCGCGAAACAGGTACACCGACCTTTACGAGGGCGCGCAGAAAATTTCCGGCATGGAAGTTGGCTGGAACGGTATGCGCGGACTCACGGAAAACGTTTACAAACTGCTGAGCATTTCCGCCGGCGCTGAGGAAACCGCTGAGCGAATGGCGGCGGTTCGCGCGGAATTTGGCGGCAGGATTGAAGCTACGAAGTCTCACCCGCAGTTCGTGGAAATTAGCGGCGCTGGCGTTTCCAAGGCGTCCGCCGTGAAAGTTCTCGCAAAAATTTTTGGCGTCGACCGCGCGGAAGTCATGGCGATTGGCGACAGCGATAACGATTTACCGATGTTGAAGGCGGCTGGGATTTCCGTGGCGATGGGCAACGGCACCGACGAAGTTAAAAATTCCTGCACTTACGTTACGGCGGACTGCGAGGCTGACGGTTTTGCGGCGGCTGTTGAAAAGTACGTGCTGAAATGAGCCGCGTCACACCAACAGTTGAAGGCGGGCTGCTGACGGCGATAACCGTTATACTCGGACTGGCAGCGGTGTACCTGCCAGTTTTCGGCGCGTTCGTAGAATTTTTCTGCGGCGTGCCAATCGTCGTGCTGACGGTGCGGCAGGGCGTCCGGCGCGGAGCAGTTTCACTGGCGGCGTCGTTCATTTTGCTGACGATGTTCGTTGGGCCGCTGCTTTCAATGAGAATCGCGCTGAGCTTTGGGCTTTGCGGACTGGTGCTGGGAATTTGCATGGTGCGCGGCTTCGGCACGGTACAAAGTTTTCTGACGACGCTGGTTACGGCGTTTGTCGCGCAGGTTATCGCCGTGGGAATTTTAATGCTGGCGCTGGGCGTGAACCCGACGGACGTTGAGCTGAAGGCTGTGCAGGAGGCGTTCGACGAATCGTTCAAAATGTACGAAGAAATGGGCGTCGACCAGCAGGCGATAGCTCAGCTGCGCGAACAGGTTGCGCCGTCGATTGAGCTGCTGAAATATTTAATGCCGATGATTTTGCTGATAATGGCTGTGATAAACGCGGCGGCGTGCTACTTAACGGCGAAGTGGATTTTCCAGAAACTGCACATGAAATTTCTTGAGCCGCTGCCGCCCTTCCACGAATGGCGCTTCCCAATGGCTTTCCTGTACCTTGCGGCGTTCGCGATTCTGGGCGTGTACTGGGGTTCGACGCGCGGCTGGGAAATTTTGTACACGGTCTCGGTCAACCTGGCGTTTTTAGCGATGAGCGTAGGATTTCTGCAGGGCTTAGCGGTACTTTCGTGCGTGGCGGAGCACTACAACGTTTCGACGTGGCTGCGGCGCGTGATTTTCGTGATTATTATCCTGAACATGCTCACGATTCAGATTGTGGCGTTTACGGGAATGTTCGACATGATTTTCAACTACAGGAAAAAATTTTCCGACGAGGGGCGGTGAAGTTGTGCCGAAACATTTATCGGCGGTGCCGGAAATTCTGATACAGCTTGCGGTAATTTTGCTGATGATAATATTTTTTTCGCACTACAATCGGTATCTGGCGGCGATTTCGTTCCTGCTCTGGGGGATACTGATAATTTTTTCGTGGGACAGGTACAAGCACCGGCGGAAAAAATTTCAGGAGTACTTCGAGAACGTGGTAGGGAGCGGGAACGAACTGATACGCTACGCCGTGACGAACATTCCGCAGGCGATAATGGTTGTGGACGAGCAGGGGCACGTTGAGTGGTTTAACGATTTAACGGCGCAGTATTCGGAGTTCGAGCCGGAGCAGGGCGCGCTTGTCGACGAGTTTTGGAACGGGATTTTGCAGGAAGAGGTACTGGCGCCGCTGCCCGAAGACAAGGCGGGGACTATCAAGAGCGGCAGGTACATTGCGAAAAATATTCACAAGGTCACAAACGACGACGGCGAAACCGTTGCGAACACGCGCTATTTTATCGTCCGCTACCGCCAGATGGTTACCAAGGGCGATTACCCGCCGCTTATCGTCGTTTTCGTGCAGGAAATTACCGTCTACGAAAATCTCAGGCGCGACTATCACGACAGCCGCACCGTTCTTATGTACGTGCAGATTGACAACTACGATGAAATTATGCAGGGTCTGAACGAGGCGGAAAAAACTTCGCTGATGCTGGCGGTTAATGAGGAACTCGAAAAATGGATGGCGGAACTCAGCGGCTTCATTCAGCGAATCTCAAACGATTTATTTATCGTCGTACTCGAACAGCTCGCGCTCCGCAAAGCTATCGAAGAAAAATTTACGCTGCTGGACAGGGTGCGGCAAATCGTCAGCAAGAACGGCATTCCCGCCACGCTGTCAATCGGCGCCGCCGTCGCTGAGGAAGAGCCCGCTAAACAATCCATGACTGAACTCGGCAAGCAGGCGCAGGAACGCTTGAACGCGGCACTTGCGCGCGGCGGTGACCAGGTTGCGATAAACCTTGAAGGCAAGGCGCAATACTTTGGCGGGCGCGCTAAGGCTGTCGAAAAACACAATCGCGTTAGGGCGCGCGTCATGGCAAATTCTATTCGCGAGCACATGGAGGCCGCCGACGAAATTTTTGTCATGGGGCACGTCCGCGAAGACTTTGACGCGTTCGGCGCCGCTATGGGTATCGCCGTCATGGCTTTGCATTTGAAGCGCTCCGTTCACGTCGTGCTCAGCAGTTCCACCGACAGCATTGAAAAAATTCTCGACCAGTTCAGAAAGGACAAATCCGGCGCCTACAAAAATCTTTTCGTCAAGGGCACCGACCTTTCCGTCCCCAGCTCCATTAACCCGCTGCTGTTCGTCGTCGATACGCACATTCCCTATCTTACCGCCGCGCCCAATCTCCTCGAACGCATTCAGAACGTGATTGTTATCGACCACCACCGCAAATCCGATAACGTCATTCAGAACCCAATCGTTTTCTACCACGAGCCCTCCGCCAGTTCCGCCTGCGAACTCGTCACCGAACTTCTGATGTACTTCGACGAAAAAATTTCCATTGGCAAGCTGGCGGCGACCGCGCTCTATTCGGGTATCGTCGTCGACACGAAAAGTTTTGTCGTTCAGACGGGCATTCGCACTTTCGACGCGGCAGCTTACCTCAGGCGTAACGGCGCGGATCCCGTCGTTGTCCGCGAACTTTTTATGTCCGACTACGAAACAACCGTCGCCCTCGCCAGGGCTAAAGCGCAGTCCGAGTACTTTGAAGGCGGGCTGGTCGTCGCTACAATGCCCACGCTCATGACGAACATTCAGGCGATTGCCGGTCAGGCGGCGGACAGTTTGCTCACGATTGAAAACGTCCGCATGACGATTGTCCTTTTCCAGATGAAAAACGATACCGTCGGGATTAGCGCGCGCTCCAACGGCACTTTCAACGTTCAGGTGATTATGGAAGAGTTCGGCGGCGGCGGGCATCAGAATGTTGCGGGCGCGCAGGTCAAAAATTCCAACATTATCGACTTGAAAAACCAGGTCGTTGCCGTCGCCAGAAAATTTATTGCTGAAGCTGACAAGGAAGATGATTAAATTTTGATTCACAAATTCAAACAGGGCGCCGATTTTATTCTCCTAGACGTGGAGAGCGGCGCCGTTCACATTGTTGACGAGCTGATTTCTGACATTCTCGAAACCTTCACCGGCACCAACGACGCCGAAGTTTTTGCCGCGCTCGAAAAAAAATATCCGCGCGAAGAAATTTCCGAGGCGCTTACCGAACTCCACGCGCTTATCGACGCGGGCGAACTTTTCACGCCGGATAACACCGTTCCGCCGACTTTCCACAGCTCCGGTATCGTCAAAAGCCTCTGCCTTATGGTCGCGCAGGACTGCAACCTCCGCTGCAAATATTGTTTCGGCGACGAAGGAACTTACGGGCACCGCGCCGTTATGAGCGAGGAAGTCGGGCGCGCCGCTGTAGATTTCCTGCTGAAAAATTCCAGCCTCCGCAAGCACTACGAAATTGACTTTTTCGGCGGCGAACCGCTGATAAATTTCCGCACCGTCAAAGCCGTCACTGAATACGTCCGCCAGCGCGAAGCCGAGACCGGCAAAATTTTCAAGCTCACGCTGACGACCAACGGCGTTTTGCTCGACGATAAAAAAATCAGCTGGCTCAATGAAAACAATATTTCCGTCGTGCTGAGTCTTGACGGGCGGCAGGAAGTTCATGACGCGATGAGACCAGATATTTCCGGCGGCGGCAGTTATCAGCGCGTGGTGAAAAATTTCAAAAAGCTCGTCGACAGCCGCCACGACGAAAATTATTATATGCGCGGCACCTACACCAACCGCAACCTTGACTTCGCCAGCGACGTGCTCAGTATGAACGACGCCGGCTTTAATATTTTGTCCGTGGAACCCGTCGTGCTGAAAGATTCGCCGCTCGCTTTGACTGAAAAAGATTTGCCGCGCATTTCCGCCGAGTACGACCGGCTGGCTGAAATTTACCTCGAACGCCAGCGCGAAGGGCGGGGCTTCAACTTTTTCCACTTCAACGTTGACTTGAACAACGGCCCGTGTGTCGCGAAAAGGCTGGCTGGCTGCGGCGCCGGTCACGAATATTTTGCTGTGGCGGAAAATGGCGATTTGTACCCGTGTCATCAGTTCGTTGGGCGCGGCAAGTACCGGCTTGGAAATGTTTTTACCGGCGTCGACGAATCCGCTAAGCGCTGGACGAAGTATTTCCGCGAATCGCACATTCTAAATAAGCCGAAGTGCCAGAAATGCTGGGCGAAATATTTTTGCTCGGGCGGCTGCCACGCCAACGCTGACCTGTTCCACGGCGATATTCGCCAGCCCTACGACCTCGGCTGTGAAATTCAGAAAAAGCGCCTCGAAGCCGCGATTTACGTGCAGGCGAAACTTCTGGAGGAATGACCGTGGAAAAATTTTTAATTCCGGCGGCGTATTTAGTTGCCGTCAACGTCATAACCTTCGCGCTGTTCGCCTACGACAAATACTGCGCGCAGCACGACAAATGGCGCATCCGTGAAAGCACGCTTTTATTCTGGGCGGCGATTGGCGGAGCGCTCGGCGCTGGTATCGCAATGGAAGTCTGCCACCACAAAACTCTGCACCTGAAATTTAAATACGGCGTCCCGTTTTTATTTTTCCTGCAGATTTTACTAATCGCGCTGGCTGTCACGAATCCTGGCGGCGTCGTAGAAAAAGTTTTAGGGAAATTTTGAGGAGGACTCAACTTGGACGGAAAAAGATTCGTGCCGAAAGTTTTGCTTTGCGGGGACAGGGAAGAATTTTACTCGGTGATAGGAGAATTGCCGTGCAAAATCGTGGGGCAGGCGGCGTTCACCGGCGTGGGATTTAATTTTCTGCAGGACGGGAAATTCGCGCTGGACGGGGAAGTAAAGCCGACGGTGGAACTGGCGCAAATGCTCCGCAGCGAGGCGGTAGATTATCTGGTTTTCACGAACTTGCAGGAATGGTTCGCGCTGGTGTACCGCGACGATTTAGTCAGAGTCGGGTGCCCGCGGGCGCAGGTTATCACGGCAAGGCAGCTGAAACTTCGGCCGCCGGAAAATTTCTTCGACGTGGATGCGGACGTTCAACTGCTGACTTTTTTGCGAACGACGCCGTTTAAGCGGGTGCTGGACTTCAACGCGCATTTCATGAAGGGGCAGCTGTTCACGCGCGGGGTTCAAAACGACGTGACGGAATTTGACTGCATTTACGACGGCGAATTTGTGCCGATAAAGGAAAATCTTTATAACCGCGTGTACAAAAAATTTTCGGATTGCGCGTTCCGGCACTACGACGCGGCGCTGGTCTTCGAGGACGTGCCGATAGATTTCGACAGCGTATTTTTTATGCTGGAAAACGTGGCGGACGTGGTGATAACTTTCGCGAAGTTCGGGGCGCCGCTCAAGAGACATCTGCAAATGACACTGAACAACTACGCGAAAATCGACGGACTGTCGAGTTATTCTGGCGAGTGGCTGATTTGTTACCGCAGGACGCCGCCGACGGATTTTGCGATTTACGTTGCGACGCACAAACATTTGCCGCCGGAGCACGTCGCTAAAATTCCGAGCGGCTACAGGCTGATTCATTCCGGCAGGGCAATTTCTCCGGATTTGGGTTACCCTGGCGACAATATCGGCGACAATATCAGCGCGCTCAACACGTACATAAACGAGAACACGGCGATTTACTGGATGTGGAAAAATATTTCGCACAGCGTGATTGGGCTGGCGCATTACCGCAGATTTTTCACGGAGGACGGCGACGCTAATTTTGCGTATGAAAAAATTTTGACGCAGGAGGCGGCGCTGAAACTTTTGGATCGCTACGATATACTGGTACCGCCGATGTACGACAAAATGACGCAGGCGGAAAATTTCCAGGCGTATTGCGGCGCAGATATTGCGAAATTCGCGCTGGCGGTCGTGCGGAAAAAAATCGCGCAGTTCCAGCCGGATTACCTTGACGCGTTCGATTTCGTAATGGATTCGGCGATGTTTTACAACTGCAACATGTTCGTGACGCGGCGCTATGTTTTCAACGCATACTGCACGTGGCTGTTTTCGTTTTTCCTGGACGCGACGCGGGAAATTCTTGCGACGACGCCGCTGCCGGTAATTCAAGGCTACCCGAAATGACTGATGTCATTTTTCGCGGAAAGAATGATGACAGTCTGGCTGGTAAAAAATCATTTGTGTGTTAAAGAGATTAACAAAATGATTGTACCCAACCTCTAAAAATTTTTAGGAGCTGACTTTATGGCTGAAGAAAAAATCCTGACGGGCGACGAAGTTCTGAAAAAATATGACACGGAATCGAACACAATGGAATATCGCGGCGTCATGGCGAAAATCGTCTCGGCGCTGGCGATAACTTTCTCAGTCTTTCAAATTTACACGGCGGCTTTCGGGGTGCTGGACGCGCAACTCCAGCGGGCGGTGCATTTAGGTTTCGGCTTAGCGCTGGTGTATCTGCTGTACCCTGCGCGAAAATCCTGGCGGAGGGACAGACTTCACCCGCTCGACGCGCTTTGTGCAGTTTTGGGCGCGGCGGCTCCTGCGTATATCGTGATTTTCTACCGCGAATTAGTTTTGCGTTCCGCGCTGCCGACGCCGACGGACACGCTGGTTGGCGCGGTCGGAATTTTGCTGGTAATCGAAGCGGCGCGGCGCGTGGTAGGAATCCCGATGGTCTGCGTAGTTTTGCTTTTCATTTCGTACGCGTTTCTGGGGTCGTACATGCCAGGCTTTCTTGCGCACCGAGGCTTAACGATTGACCAGTTCGTCAGCCACGTTTTCTTCACGACGGAAGGAATTTTCGGGATACCGCTGGGCGTCTCGTCGACTTTTATTTTCCTGTTCATACTTTTCGGCGCGTATCTGGAAGGGACGGGTCTGGGAAAATTTTTTATCGACGTGGCGAACGCGATAGCTGGCTGGGCGAGCGGCGGGCCTGCGAAAGTTGCGGTACTTTCCAGCGGCTTAATGGGAACTGTCTCCGGCAGCTCGGTTGCGAACGTGGTAGGCACGGGCTCGCTGACGATACCAATGATGAAAAAGCTGGGCTACCACAAAAATTTCGCGGGCGCAGTAGAAGCGGCGGCGTCCACGGGCGGGCAGCTCATGCCACCGGTAATGGGCGCGGCGGCGTTTCTTATGACGGAATTTGTCGGCGTGCCGTATATCGAAATCGTGCAGGCGGCGCTGATACCGGCGTTTTTGTATTTTATCGGCGTGTGGCTGGGCGTGCACTTCGAGGCTAAGCGCAACAACTTGAAAGGAATACCGCGCGAGGAGCTGCCAAAGTTCTGGGAAATCCTGCGCGAACGCGGACACCTGGCGATACCGCTGGTCGTTATCGTCTACCTGCTGGTCAGCGGCTATACGCCAATGCGCTCGGCGCTCTACGCGATAATTTTATCGATTCTGGTTTCCGCAATAAAAAAATCCACGCGGATGACTCCGGCGGAAATCGTGAAAGGATTGGAAAACGGCGCGCAGAATGTTTTGGGCGTGCTGATAGCGTGCGCGGCGGCGGGAATAATAATCGGCGTCGTGACGAAAACGGGCGTGGGCTTGAAACTGGCGTCGGGCTTGCTGCAACTTTCCGGCGGAATGCTGCTGCCGAGCATGTTCTTCACGATGATCACGGCGATAATTCTGGGAATGGGCGTGCCGACGACGGCGAACTACGTCATAACGTCAACGATAGCGGCGCCGGCGCTTTTAATGCTGGGCGTACCCTTTCTGGCGGCGCACATGTTCGTTTTTTATTTCGGAATAATCGCGGACGTGACGCCTCCGGTCGCGCTGGCGGCGTACGCGGGCGCAGGAATTTCGGGAGGAAATGCGCTGAAAACCGGCGTCAACGCGTCGAAACTGGCAATCGCGGCGTTCATAATCCCGTACATGTTCGTTTTAAATCCGGAACTGCTGCTGATTTACGGCGTGACGTGGAATTTAGCGCTGGCGCTGTTGACGGCGATTGTCGGAATGGTCGCGCTGAGCTCCTCGCTGATAGGATTTTTGGCGGCGCCAATGAAACCGCTCGAACGGCTGATTTTGGGCGCGGGCGGATTGATGATGATAAATCCAGGCTTGCTGACGGACATTGCGGGCGTGGCGATTTTCGCGGCGGTTTTGTTTTTGCAGCTCAGGCGGCGCTGAATTTACAAGTGCCCGTTGAGAATCAGACGTTCCGAAAAGCCGCTGGCGTAGCGGAAAATTTTAGCTTCGCGGTCGAAAACCGGCTCGGCGGCGTGAATAATCCTGTGGTGGTTCGGACAGAGAATTATCAGATTGCTGGCGTCGTTGTTGAGAGTGTGGACGAAAAAATTTATGTGGTGGCACTCAGCGACTTCGACGCCGTAAAGTTTTCTGAAATTCTGCCCGCAAATCTGGCAGCGGAAATTGTAAAATTTTTTCAGTTCGTCGCCGATACTGCAATTGAGCTGGCGAATTTTTTTAAGCCGGAACTTTTCAACCAGCGCGGCGCTCTCGTCACATTCCAGCAGATGTTCCACGAAAACTTCGTCGAGACTTTCGACGGCAGCGGAAATTTCGGCGTTGAAAATCGGCTCGACGCAAAAAATATCTGGCGTGTCGGTTGCATAGAGCACAAAATATTCGCGTTCGGTTTCCGGCAGCTTGAAATTGGCGGCACGGCTCCGCGCGAAAATCTCAGCGAACTTTTGAGCGATTGGACTTTTCTCGCTGTAAATAATCTGCCATATGTCGCTATGGTCAGGGAATTTGTTTCTGTCGAAGTTCACGCTGGTCAAAGTTGCGTCAAAAGTTTCGCCATCCAGAATAATTTTGACAGCGCGCCTTTCGCCGTGAGCCAAAGTTCTGCCGCCCAAATAAGCTGAAAGCACCGGCATAGCCGCGACGGGAACTGCGAAGCCGCGATTGAACAGTGACGCGGTAATTTCTTTTTTCAGCAGGAAATTCATTGGCGTTTACGAATTGCCTCGGCGTGGGCGCTCAGACCTTCGGCGTTGGCGAGGCGGATAATATCTTCAGCAACTTTGAGCAAATCTGCGCGCGTGTAAGAAGTCAGGCTGGTGCGCTTGAGGAAAGTTTCGACGTTGAGCACGGAAAAAAATCTGGCAGTTCCGCCGGTCGGTAAAACGTGGTTGGGACCGGCAAAATAATCGCCGAGCGGTTCGGGAGAGTAAGCGCCGAGGAAAACCGCTCCGGCATTTTTTATTTTCGGCAAAAGATTGAACGGCGCCGCGGTTAAAAGTTCCAGATGTTCCGGCGCCGAAATATTTGCGAAGTCAACCGCCTCGTTCAAGTCCAGCGCGACGATAATCAGACCGTTGGAGTCAATCGACGCGGCGGCAATTTCCCTGCGCGGAAGTTTCGCCAGCTGAATTTCGACTTCGGCGGCAACTTTTTCAGCAAGATTTTTGTCGGTCGTTATGACGATACTGCAGGCAAGCGGGTCGTGCTCCGCCTGGCTGAGCATATCGGCGGCGGCGTAAACGGGATTGGCGGTCTCGTCAGCGATAATCAGAATTTCGCTGGGGCCTGCCAACATGTCAATATCGCAGTGCCCGAAAACTTCTTTCTTAGCGAGCGTCACGAAAATATTTCCAGGCCCCGTGATTTTGCTGACGCGAGGAATCGTTTCCGTACCGAAAGCCATCGCCGCAATCGCCTGCGCGCCGCCAATTTTGTAAATTTTATCCGCGCCCGCAATTTTCGCCGCAACCAGCACGTAAGGATTAATCGCGCCGTTTTTAGCCGGAACGCACATGATAATTTCTCCGACGCCCGCGACTTTCGCAGGAATGACGTTCATCAAAACGCTGGAAGGATACGCCGCCAGCCCGCCAGGCACGTACACGCCGACGCGTTCGAGCGGAATGACAGCCTGTCCGAGAATGGAATTTTCGCCGCGATAAGTCAGCCAGGATTTTGGAAGCTGTTCGACGTGGTAGCTGCGGATATTTTCAGCCGCGCGCCGGAGTGCGTCAACAATTTTTGAATCGGCGGCGGTTTCAGCGGCGGCAGTTTCCTCAGCGGTTACGAGGAAATTTTCAGCGGAAATGTCCGCACCGTCAAACTTTTTCGTGTAGTCGATAACGGCGGCGTCACCGTGTTTGCGAACGTCGCCGACGATTTTGCGCACGAGTTCAGCGGCGGTAAGGTCTGCGCCGAAAATTTTTCTGTTAGCCTCGCGAATTTTTTCCGGCAGTTCAATTTCGTCGAAAGATTTTTTAGAAAGGCGCCGTTCAATTTCGTCGCGCGGGATTTGTGAACTGTCAAAGATTCTCATAAAAATTTCTCCAATTTGTTGACGAGATTATTAATGCGGTCGAACTTGAGCCTGTAGCTGACGCGGTTTGCGATAAGGCGGGCGGTGGCGTCGCAGATGTGCGCAAATTCCTCAAGATTATTTTCGCGCAGCGTCGTGCCGGTCTCAACGATGTCGACGATACTTTCGCTCAAGCCGATAATTGGACCGAGCTCGATTGAGCCGTTGAGCTTGATGTATTCCATTTGCATACCGCGTTCGGCGAAAAATTTCTCAGCGATTCGCGGAAACTTGGTGGCAACGCGCGTGTGAGCGTAATCCTCAAGGCGGGCGCGTTTTTTATCTTTCGGAACCGCCATCATCAGATGACATTTGCCGAAGCCCAAATCCAGAAGTTCGTAAACGTCCCTGCCGGATTCGTCGATAACGTCCTTGCCGATAACGCCAATGTCGGCGGCGCCGTATTCGACGTAGGTGGGCACGTCGGCGGTCTTCGTGATGATAAATTTGAGCCGCGCGGCGTCGTTGGTTATGACGAGCTTGCGGGATTTTTCGTGAAGGCCGTCAGCCGTCCAGCCGATTTTGCTGAAAAGTTCCGTCGATAAGCCGAAAAGTTTGCCCTTAGGCAGGGCGATAGTTATAAAATCGTTCATGATAACTCCTTTGCTAATTTTCGTCGTCAGCCATACGCAAAAGTTTCAGTTCGCGTGAATCGTCGTCCCGTGGCGGAGAGTGGTGCCGCGCGATAACTTTAGCCTCCTCGAAAAGTCCGAGCCGCTGAAGTTTCTGCGCACCAAGTTCAGCGTGGTTGCGGTAAATGTAAATCGAGCGGTCGCCTTTAAGTTCGAGTTCGTCAGCAAGTTTCGGCGCGAAAGTTGTAACAAGCACGGTGAAAATTTTCTTGCGAATCGTGAGCTTGTAATCCGCCTTGCCAATGTCGTGCAGGAGCGCGCAGCGTATCAGAAATTCGCGGTCGATACCCTGTTTGCCTTCGATGACGAGCCGCTCAATCGTGTAAGCGACGTGCAGGCTGTGATACTGGTCAGTTTCCTGCAGCGCGAAAAAAAGTTTCTGTTCCTGCGCGTCCAGGTGCTCCATGACATATTTTTCGTCGTCAACCGAAATTTCAGCGGTCAGCGCGCGGAAAAATTGTTTCACGCGTTTAAAAATCCAGCTCATTCTAGGTACATCAGTTCCGCGTAGCCTTTCGCGGCGCAGGATTTTTCGGCGGCGTCCTTCGTCTGAGCAATCAGCGAAAGTTCAACGACCTTGCCAGCCGCGCGAAGTTCCAGCGCCTTTTTAATCGCCGCGTCAACATTCCCTTCGCCGTAGCTCAGATAAATATTTTTCGCGCGGGCGTCATTAGAAATTCCTTGCCGCTCGCACGCCGTCAAAATTCTTTCGATACCGACAGCAAAGCCCGTCGCGGGGCACGCCAGTCCGAAATCTTTCAACATGTGGTCGTACCTGCCGCCGCCAGCCAGAGAGTAGCCAACGTCCGGCGCGTACGCCTCAAAAACCATGCCGGTATAATATTCAAAGTCGCGGATAATTCCGAGGTCGAAGGCGATTTTGTCAGCGACGCCGTAAGTTTGAGCCAGCGCGTAAATTTCCGCCAGATTATCCAGCGCGCGCTGAGATTTTTCGTTGTCGGCTAAACTGCGCGCCGCGTCAAGAATTTCAATCCCGCCGTGGAGTTTAGGAATTTTTTTGAGCGAATCGGCGGCGGCTTTATCAAGTTCCAGCGCGTCAACAATTTTTTCCAGCCCAACAATATCGTGGCGCTCAATCGCTGATTTAATTTTGGTTTGAACATCGGGCGGCAGATTATTCTGCTCCATAAGACCGCTTGCGAACTCAACCTGACCGAGGCAAATCGTGAACTCTTTGAGCCCAGAAATTTTCAGCGCCTGCGCGGCGAGAGCGATAATTTCAGCGTCGGCAAAGGCGTTCGACACGCCCAAAAGTTCCACGCCAGCCTGATAAAATTCGCACTGGCGCCCCGACTGATTTTGTCTGAACCGGAAAACGCTCGTGTTGTAGGAAAGCTTGAGCGGTAGCGGCGCATCTTTCAGCCGACTGACTACCAGCCGCGCGATTGGCGTCGTCATTTCGTGATGAAGCGCCAGCGTTCGGTTTTGCAGGTCGAACATTTTGAACAGATTCGGCTCCAGCGCCTTGTCCGAGACCGTCAGCGTTTCCAGAAATTCCATCGTCGGCGTCACAACTTCCTCGTAGCCAAATTCCGCGAAAAGTTTAGCCAGCCGCGTTTCAAGCGCCCGTTTAGCCGCCGCCTCCCTCGGTAGAAAATCCCGCGTCCCGTAAGGCGTTTCCAAAATTCCTGCCATTTCAATCCTCCTTCAGCGCGATAGCCGCCGCAAGCCTGCCGGTCGTGCCGCCCGCCGCCCTGTAAGAAAAATAAAAATTCGCGTTGCAGCAGGTGCATTCGCCCGCCACGTCGATATTTTTTTCCGGCAAGCCAGCTTCAAGCAGCTGAACTTTATTCGCGCTCCACAAGTCCAAAAAATTTTTCCCGTTACGATTAATAATCAGCTCAGGATTTTTCGGGAAAGCCGTCGCGCAGACCTGTTGAACATTTTCGCCGACTTCGTAGCAGCACGACCCGATTGACGGCGCAATTCCAGCGAGACAATTTTCAGCGCGCGTGCCGAAATTCTCAGCCATTGCGTGAAAAGTTTTCGCCGCGATTTTGTTCAGCGTGCCCTTCCAGCCGCCGTGCGCCAGTCCAATCGCGCGGTTCTCCACGTCTACAAGAAAAATCGGCACGCAGTCAGCGAAACATAACATCAGCGGCAAATTCGCAACGTTCGTAATCAGCGCGTCGGTTTCGGGAATCGAGTCCGCGTAAACTTTACTGCCTCGCCCGCGATGAATTTCCTCCACGCGAAAAATTTTATCGCCGTGCACCTGGTTCGGCGTCACAATATCTTCCAGCTCAAATCCCAGCGTCGCCATAAATTTCCTGCGGTTAGCCAGAACATTTTCCGCGTCGTCGCCAACGTGCAAGCCCAGATTCAAACTGTCAAAAGGCTTAGCGCTGTACCCGCCCAGCCGCGTCGAAACGGCGTGCGTAACCAAATCGTCGGGGAAACTCGAAAATTTCCCGTGCCAGATATTCCCGTCAATGCGCTTCAAAAAATAACTCATAAAAAAATCTCCTTAACAAACCCCGCAGCGCTTACAGCCGTCGAAACAGGCCGGCGTAGCTTTGAACGCCGCCGCCCGCTCAAATTCCGCGCGCAGATATTTTTTACTGAAACCCATGTCCAGAATATCCCACGGGAAAATTTCCTCCGCCTCTCGCGCCCGCAGGTAAAAATTTTCGTCGACGCCCGATTCACGCAGCAGTTGCAAAAATTCCTGCGGCGATTCAGATTTTACCACCAGCTGTGCGATTCGTCTATCGCCACGCGCCAAAATCGCCTGCACTTCCGCCGACTTTATCGACTCCGAAATTATTTCTACGCCGCGCAATTTTTTCAGTCCGTCGCGCAGAATTTTCAGCGCCGCATTTAAATATTTCCGCTCGGCGAACGGCGCCCACTGGAACGGCGTGAACGGCTTCGGCACGAACGGATTTACGCTCAGCGTCAGTTTGCCCGCGCCCACGAATTTTTTCAGCCGCGCCGAAAGTTCCACGATTTCCGCCACGTCCGCCAGCTCCTCGAACGGCAGCCCTATCATGAAGTACAGCTTGAAATTTTTCAGCCCCGCCGCGATTCCCAGTTCCACCGCGCTGAAAATATTTTCCTCCGTCAGATTTTTGTTTATGACTGCGCGCATTTTTGAACTGCCAACCTCCGGCGCGACCGTCAAAGTTTTCAGACCGCTCTTCGCCAGCGCCTCAACTAACTCTTGAGTTACCGAATCCGCGCGAAACGACGCCACCGACATTTCCAATCCCGCGTCCAGAATGTATTTGCACAGCTCGTTAATCTGCGGGTAGTCGGAAATTGCCGCGCCCATCAGTCCAATTTTTTTTCCGAACTTTTTCGCCGCGTCGACTTCAGATTTCAAAACTTCCAGCGAACGGTTGCGCGGTTTCCGAAAGCAGTAGCCCGCCATGCAAAATCTGCAGTGGTGTCCGCAGCCGCGCGCCGTTTCGATTAAGTACATGTTGAACTCCGTCGCGTCCGTGATAATTTCCGAGTGCGCGGGGAACTCGTCGAGATTTTTTACCCACTGCCGCGAAACTTTTTTCGGGAAAGCCGGTACGAACACGCCAGGAATTTCCGCCAGCGCCTGCAAAGTCTCTTCGCGCGGGAGTTTCTGCGCCAAAACTTCCATGACCGGCGGCATGATAACTTCGCCCTCGCCAATTATGAACGCGTCGAAAATTTCCGCCAGCGGCATTGGGTTGAACGTCGCGCAGGGGCCGCCCGCTATCAGTATCGGGTCGAATTTCGTGCGCGCCGACGCCAGCGGATTTATTTTGGCCGCCCGCAAAATTTTTACAACGTTGAAATAATCCTGCTCGAACGAGACCGCAAAGCCTATCGCTGAAAATTTGTTGAGCGGCGTCTGAGTTTCTACGCTCAAAGGCTCGTCGAGGAAAAATCTTTCGCACGACGAATCTGCCCGCGAATTTATCAGCGCGTAAATTATGTGCAAGCCCAGGTTTGACATTCCGACGTAATAAAAATTCGGGTAGACCAGCGCAAATCGCAGCCGTCCGCCCGAATGTATCGTATAACCGGATTCTTTTGAAATTCGTAAATTCTGCCGCATTTTATCGCGTGAAAGTCCTTTCAACGACCGCGCCGTCCGCGCCAATCGCACCAATATCCTGCCCGTTCACGACGAAATTCACCGCGCCGGCATTTCCCAAAACGACGTTGACGCTCTGCGCGCCGTCCCAGTTGAAGGCCTGCCCGACGTTAATCATTCCCTCGAACACGACCGCGCCGTCAACCGCAACCTGAGTCCAGCAGTCGCCGGAAAAAGTCGCCTGAACCTTGACGCCGCTGGGGATAACCTGCGCGATTTGCTGAGGCTCGGCGGGCTGAGTGACTTCCTGCGCAGTTTCGACAGGCTGAGTAATTTCCTGCTGCGCGACTGTATTCTCCTCGCCGCCGCTGAATGCAAAAATAATTCCGCCAATTAAAAGAATAAGTGCAGCCGCTGCCGCGACGAGATATTTTTTCTTATCGTCCTCGGAATCGGCGTGAGTTTCGGCGCGTCTCTGCGCGCGGGTTGTTGGTTTTTCAGCAGGAGTTTCAGCCGTAACTTTGGCGTAAGATTTTTCGGCGGCGGGTTTAGTTTCTTCGGGCGCAATCGTGGTCGGCGAAATTTCCATGACGAATTTTTTAACCATGTCGTCGCCGTCGAGGTCAAGGAAATTGGCGTAGTTCTTGATAAAACCTTTGGCATAGACTTCGCCAGGGAGCTTGTCGTACTCGCCCTGTTCAAGAGCCTCGATATAAAGCGCGCGAATGCTCGTTTCCCTTTCGATATCCTGAACAGTAAGATTCTGTTTTTCGCGCTCCCGTCGCAAAATGTCGCCTATCATTAACAAACATCTCCCTTCAACCGCAGATTATACACTACCGCCAGTTTTGGCGTCAAATAAAAAATGGAAAGCGTTGAACTTTCCACGGGATAATTTTTGCGGTCTAAATTATTTTTTGAGATTAACCTTGCCGGAATTTTCTTCGGCAGGCTCAGTTTTTTCAGTTGCCGGTTGAGTCGGTTCAATGTCAATCGTAACGGGCTCGGCGTCTTCGGCGGTCGGTTCAGTTTCTTCAGCAGGAGCGGCGGATTTAGTTTCGGGCGGCTTAATTTCCGGCGCGCTGATTGGAAATTCGATAGTCTGAAGGGCTTTGACGGTTTTCTGAGCGCCAATTTCGAGGAGTTTCATATCGCGCGGCTCGCTGGTATTGGCAAGCTTGTGCCATTTTTTATCTTCGTCCTGAAAGTACATTTCAAATTCGAGGCTGAAGTGATCATCGTCGACGAAATTCACGCGGAACTTGCCGGCGCTGTAAGTGAGGCCGCGCGCCACGTTTTTGCGGATAATTTCATCGAGGCGCATGGAGGCAACTTCGGCGGTATCCTCAATCGTCATGTTCGGGCTCAGCAGGTTATCGAAAAAATTTTTGACATCTTCGACGACGAGTTCGAGAGATTTTTTGGTAATCGGCATTTCAGTTCACCTCGCTCAAACGGTAAGCTCAAGTTCTTTTTCGTAGCGGCTGGTAACGTCGGTTTCCGTGTTGGAAAGACCGGCCTTCGCCCATTCGGGAACCTGGGACTCGTCAATTTCGCGCGTGGTAGTTTTTTCAATCCACTTGCCGTTTTCCCTGTAGTAGAGGCGGTGGACGAGGCTAAGCGTGCCGTTTTCGACGCTGGAAAAAAGTTTCGCCGCGTATTCGCCGATACCGAGGCTGTTCAAAGTTTCCTTCAGTTTCGGCAGGAAATCCGACAGCCATTTGGTGACTTCTTCCCAGTTTGTGTAGACGACCAGACCGCCGACCAGCGCGCCCAGTACAAGCACAGGTATCATTTAAAACATCTCCCTTGAAAAAATTTTAGCGAAGAGAAATTCTCGCGTATTCTTCAACCATGTCAACGAAAGTCATGTGCCCGCGCTCGGTGGATTTGCTCGTACCAATTTCCCTGAGCACGGTCTGATAAATTATCGATTCGACGCTGCCAGGAATAAGATTTTCCCAGTTTTTGTAATCGTACTGGCGCTCGGAAACGGTATTCTGCGGGTGCCCGACGACTTCCAGCTCACACAAAAATTGAATCTGCTTAGTTTTCGGGCGGAGGTAATAGTGCTCAAGAAAATATTTTTTGTGCTGAAGAACTTCCACGTCAACGGGATTGAGCGGCCTGCCATTTTCCTGCGCGAGGGAAATTTCAGCGCTCTCGTTATCGTTTATGTAGTCCGCCAGATCCTGCGGCAGTTCCGAAGTGTCAACATTGTGCTCGACCATGCGAATCCATACGTCCGCCATGTACTCATTGGCAAGGTACGGCACGCGCTTCCAGTCAACGCTCTGCCGGTCAAGGTAGTACGTGTACAAATCGTCCGCCGCCAGCTTAACGAACCGCGCCTTTTGCGTCTTTTGCTTTTTAGTCGACGCGGAATTTTTCGGCTGAGTATTGACGCGGCTGGGCGGTAAAATTCTCTCGCCGGTTGAATAATTTGGCGGCGGCAGAATGCGTTCATCGCTCGGCGCAGGAATATTTTCTTCGTCGATAAAATCTTCATCCGGCACGATAATAATTGGCGCGTCAGTGAAAGGCTCGTCGTACTCTTCGCCAGCAAGTTCGGGCTCGTCAGCGTAAGCCGGAGCATTTATGAGCAGTGCCAGCAACGTCGCCGTGCCAGCAAAATATTTTTTCGCGTTCAAAGGAATCACCCCAGTTTACATTCGACCTGCAGGAAAAAATTCCTTTAATGCAGTGGATTTTTCGCAGGAACTCCGGCTTTGCGCGGGAAATTTTTCGGCGTGGATTTTTTCTTGTCGACGTAAATCACCGCGCGAATGTCCGGCAGATTCGGCAGATTTTTTTCGACGCTTTGAATTTCGCCGCCGCCAAGAATTTTAACCGCCGCGCCAGCCTCAGCAATTTCTTCGCGGAAATTTTTGCCCTTCATCGCCGCGAAAGTCCCGCCGACCTTAGCGAACGGCAGACAATATTCAGCGATAACGCTCAGCCTTGCAACCGCGCGCGCCGTCACCAAATCGAAACACTCGCGGAAATTTTTATCGTGCGCCAAATCCTCCGCGCGGCCGTGAATGCACTCGACGCCGCTCAGGTTCAGCTCAGCAACGACGCTTTTCAGAAACTTAACGCGCTTGTCAAGGGAATCGAGCAGCACAATTTCAATTTCGGGCTTGAAAATTTTCAGCGGAATGCCTGGGAAGCCGGCGCCAGTCCCCACGTCGATAACCTTCCCGACGCCGGCAAATTTATTTTCGTCCCAGACGGTCAGCGAGTCAATCACGTGCTTAACTGCGAAATCCTCCGCGTTCGTGAGCGCCGTCAGATTAATTTTCTCGTTCCAGCTGATAACCGCGCGGTAAAAAAATTCAAACTGCTCAAACTGGCGCGCGCTGAGATTCAGATTTTCAGAAAGAATTTCGCGCAGCATTTATTCAAGCTCAATCGTGGCGGGCGGCTTGCTGGTGCAGTCGTAGAGCACGCGGTTGACGCCTTGGACTTCGTTGACAATGCGATTAGCGGCCGTGTTCAAAACGCTCCAGTCGAGTTGCGCCGCCTCCGCAGTCATGAAATCGCTTGTAAGAACCGCGCGCAAAACTACCGCGTAATCGTACGTGCGCCCGTCGCCCATGACGCCGACCGACCGCATATTCGTCAGCGCCGCAAAGTACTGGCTGAGTTCGACGCCCGCTTTGGCAACTTCCGCGCGGAAAATTGCGTCGGCGTCCTGCACGATTTTGATTTTCTCCGCCGTGACTTCGCCGATGATTCTGATACCGAGACCAGGACCAGGGAAGGGCTGGCGGCTGACAATATTTTCCGGCAAACCGAGTTCGCGCCCAGCCTGCCGCACTTCGTCCTTGAAAAGCAGACGCAGCGGCTCAACAATTTCCTTGAAATCAATCACGCTCGGAAGTCCGCCAACGTTGTGGTGCGACTTAATCACGGCGGATTTTCCGAGGCCGCTTTCGATAACGTCGGGGTAAATCGTGCCCTGCGCGAGGAAGTCGACCGCGCCGATTTTCTTCGCAACTTCCTCGAACACGCGGATAAATTCTTCGCCGATAATTTTGCGCTTGCGTTCGGGCTCGGTGACGCCGCTCAGTTTAGCAAGAAACCGCGCGCCCGCGTCAACTTTTATGAAATTCAAATCGTAGTTCGCAAACGCCGCCTCGACTTCCGCCGCCTCGTTTTTGCGAAGGAGTCCGTGGTCTACGAAAACGCACGTCAGATTTTTGCCTACGGCCTTACTGAGGAGAACCGCCGCCACGCTCGAATCGACGCCGCCCGATAGCGCGCAGAGAACTTTCCCGCTGCCGATTTTAGATTTGAGCTCGGAAATTGTGTCGGCAACGAAAGTATTCATCGTCCAATCGCGCGCGCTGCCGCAAATGTCCACGAAGTTCGACAGAATTTTTTTGCCTTCGACGGTGTGCAAAACTTCGGGGTGAAACTGCACGGCGTAGAGATTTCGCGCAGGATTTTCCGCCGCCGCTATCGGACAATTTTCGCTCGCCGCCGTCGCGCTGAAACCTTCCGGCAGTGCGCAAATCCTGTCGGTGTGGCTCATCCAGACGACGGTATTTTTTTCAACGCCCGCAAAAAGTTTCGACGCGCCAGAAATTTTAACTTCGGTCTTGCCGTACTCGCTGAGCTCAGATTTTTTTACTTCGCCGCCGAGCACGTGAGTCATGGCCTGCGCGCCGTAGCAAATTCCTAAAACCGGCACGCCCATGTTAAAAATTTCAATCGGCGGGAGGCTGGAATTTTCTTCGTAAACGCTCTGCGGGCCGCCCGTCAAAATAATTCCGTCGGGTCTGAGATTTTTAATCGCCGCCAGATTTATCGCAGTGCCCAGCCCGCTCTTAACGTTCCTGTCCGCCTTAGCGTCGCCGGTCGTCAGCGTGTGAACTTCGCAGTAAACGTGATTTTCGCGGACGCGCCGCGCGATAAGCTGGTTGTACTGCCCGCCGAAATCCAAAACTAAAATCATTCTGCCACCTCCCTGAGCCAGTCGCGCGCGTCGGAAATTTGCCGCTGTACCTGTTCCGTTGAAGTTCCGCCCAGCGAATTGCGCGCGTTCACGCAGGTTTCCGGCTTCAGCGCGTCAAAAATATCTGCGTCAAACTTGTCGCTGAAATTTTTAAATTCGTCCAGCGCCAAATCCTTTAAATAAATTCCGCGCGAAATGCATTCGTGTACCAGTTTGCCGGAAATTTCGTGCGCCTGCCGGAACGGTACGCCCTTCCTTACCAGATAGTCCGCCAAATCCGTCGCGTTGGAAAAATCTTCCTCGACCGCGCGCCGCATGTTTTCCGCCCGCACTTTCATTCCTGCGACAATCTGCGCGAAGACCGCCAGCGAAAATTTCACCGTGTCAATCGCGTCGAACAAGCCTTCCTTATCTTCCTGCAAATCCTTGTTGTACGCCAGCGGCAGCGCCTTGACCGCCGTCAGCATCGCCATTAAGTGCCCAACTACGCGCCCAGTTTTCCCGCGCACGAGTTCCGGCACGTCGGGATTTTTTTTCTGCGGCATCATCGAAGAGCCCGTGCAATGCGCGTCGTCCAGCTCCACGAACGAAAATTCCCTGCTGCACCACAAAATTATTTCTTCGCTGAACCGCGACAGGTGAACCATCAAAATCGACGCCGCCGCCAGAAATTCCAAAATGTAGTCCCTGTCGCTCACTGCGTCCAGACTGTTCTGGTAAACCGCGTCGAAATCCAGCTCGTCCGCCACGAAATTCCTGTCAATCGGGAAAGTCGTGCCAGCCAGCGCGCCCGCTCCCAGCGGCATTATGTTCGCGCGGTCGTAAACTCCTGCGAAACGCTCGCCGTCCCGCCGCAGCATTTCAAAATACGCTAGCAGGTGGTGAGAAAATAAAATCGGCTGCGCCCGCTGAAGGTGCGTGTACCCTGGCATTATCACGCCCAGATTTTTTTCCGCCGCGTCAACAAGCGCCGCCTGCAGTTCCAGAATCAGCCGCTTAATTTCGCAGACCTGCCGCCGAACGTACAAATGCATATCCAGCGCGACCT
This sequence comes from uncultured Selenomonadaceae bacterium, assembly GCA_905234175.1. Classification (GTDB taxonomy): domain Bacteria; phylum Bacillota; class Negativicutes; order Selenomonadales; family Selenomonadaceae; genus Quinella. The sequence continues at coordinate 64,766 of CAJOGX010000005.1, forward strand.
GATCGTTTCGACTGCGCGCCGTGTGCAACCGCCCGCCCGCTTCGCCAATTTCCGCAGTCAGCGCCGCTTCAATGTTCATGTGAATATCTTCCAGCGCGACGCTGAATTCAAATTCGCCCGCTTCAATCTTCGCGAGAATTTTTTTCAAGCCGGCGATGATTTTTTCCGCGTCGTCGTCAGAAATAATTTCGCAGCGCGCCAGCATTTTCGCATGAGCTATCGAGCCCTGAATGTCTTCGCGGTAAAGCCGCCGGTCAAAATTTATCGACGCCTGAAAATCGTTAATCATTTCGTCGGTGGATTTTTCAAAGCGCCCTCCCCAAAGTTTTTCGCTCATTTTTTATTCACCAGCGCGCGAACTTTAAGCGGCAAGCCGAACAGATTGATAAATCCGGTCGCGTCCGCCTGATTGTAAACGTCGTCGTGCTCGAACGTCACGAACTCCTTGCTGTAGAGCGAGTGAGGAGACTGCGCGCCAGCCGAAATGATATTGCCCTTGTAAAGCTTGAGTTTGACGGTGCCGGTGACAGTTTTCTGAGTTTCGTCGACGAACGCCGCCAGAGCTTCGCGCAGAGGAGCGAACCACATTCCGTCATAAACCAGCTCGCCGTACTTAACAGCAACGTGCTGCTTGAAATGGAACGTCGCGCGGTCGAGGCAGAGATATTCCAATTCGCGGTGAGCGTAGTAAAGAATCGAACCGGCAGGATTTTCGTAGACGCCGCGACTCTTCATACCGACGAGACGGTTTTCGCAAATGTCGACGATACCAATGCCGTTGCGCGCGCCAATTTCGTTGAGCTCAGTGACCAGCGCGACGGAATCTTTTTTGACGCCGTTAATCGCCACGGGAATGCCCGCTTCAAAATCGACGCTGATAATTTCCGGCTTATCGGGCGCGTCTTCCGGCGCCTTAGAAATCAGGAACATGGAATTATCGGGCGCGTTCCACGGGTCTTCAAGGTCGGAACCTTCGTGCGAAAGGTGCCAAATATTTCTGTCCATGCTGTACTTTTTATTTTCGGTGGCGATAGGAATGTCGTGCGCCTTCGCGTAGGCAATTTCAGATTCGCGGCTGTCGAGTTCCCATTCGCGCCACGGAGCGATAATTTTCAGTTCAGGAGCCAGCGCCTTAACCGTGAGTTCAAAGCGAACCTGGTCATTGCCCTTGCCGGTTGCGCCGTGAGCAATCGCGTCCGCGCCTTCAGCCTTAGCAATTTCCACGAGCTTTTTGGCGATAATCGGGCGGGCAAAGGAAGTCCCCAGCAGATATTTTTCCTCGTAAACCGCGCCGGCTTTAAGCGTCGGGAAAATGTAGTTCTCGATGAAATCTTTCGTCAGGTCTTCGATAAACACTTTCGACGCGCCGGATTTCAGCGCCTTATCGTGAACGACGTTGAGTTCATCGCCTTGCCCCACGTCCGCGCAGACCGCGATAACTTCACAGCCGTAATTTTCCTTCAGCCAGGGAATGATAACCGAAGTGTCCAGGCCGCCGGAATACGCCAGCACAACTTTTTTTACATTGTCTTTCGCCATAAAAATTACCTCCAATCGATTAACGGCGCAAGTGTAGCAAAAATTATCCGGCGCGTCAATTTCCCGAAAAAAACTCTGCAAGGCTTGACTGTTTGTGATAAGATAGTTACAATCGTTTTTATTTCGAGATTGGCGGTTGACAATTACGGCGTGTTGTAAAATTTCAAGTGCGAAGAATAAGATTTTAACCGCCGGAGAAGGGAGAAGTTTTTGTATGGATAATTTTTCAGTCACTATGAAGTTGGTTATCCTGAACATCGTGGCGGCCATCGGCATTATCGTTATGGGATTTGTCGGCTACAACGCTATCGATACTGCCAAGGCGCGTCTGGAAACCATGTACAAGACCAACCTCAACTCAATTTATCACGTGGCGCGGTGCCGTTACTCGGTGCGTTACGCGCAGGTTCAGATGTCGGTATTTCCGCTGTCGACGGACGTTTCACTTCAGCAGTCCCGCACGCAGAAATACAATCAGGCTGTAAAAGACTTTGAAGAAAACCTCGCCGAGTACGAAAAAATTATCGGCAACGACCAGGAACTTATCGCTGACCTCGCGCCCGCCAAAACCGAATGGGAAGCCTTCAAAAAAGCCGGCGACGAACTTATGAGCATGGCTCCGCCGCCCGAAGCTCTGACCGACAGAAACGTCCTTGCTGACCACAGAAACAGAGCGATGTCTTACTACGAACATAACTGCATTCCGCACGCGGTTGCGATTGGCGACATTTCCGGCGATATGCTTAACAAAGTCCGCGACAAGGCCGACAAGATGATGAAGGACAGCGAAGCCGCCGTCAGCGCGATGACTTTCCGCACCTTCGCTATCACCGCCGCTATGATTATCCTTCTGCTGTTCCTCAGCTCCATTGTCATGAAATCCGTTACCAAGCCGCTTGACAACATGGTTAAACTTTTCGGCCTGCTCAAGAACGGCGACTTCCGCCAGAGCGACCTTATCGACCCGAATCGCGGCGACGAATTTGGCACGATGTCGCAGGCAGTCCGCGATATGCGTCAGACAATCAGCAATCTTATTCAGAAAACCAGCCACTCTTCCGAGCAGTTAGCGGCGTCTTCGCAGGAACTCACCGCCAGCGCTCACCAGTCCGCTCAGGCGTCCGAACAGGTTGCGCAATCCGTTACCAATTCCGCAAGCGCCGTCGTCGAACAGCAGCAGAACGTTGGCGAGGCTATGGAATCTATTGACGCCGCAATGGTTTCTATCAACAATTTGAACAAGACCGCCAATACCGTTTCCAGCCACGCCTCCAAGGCGAACAACCAGGCAACCACCGGCAGCGGCTCCGTTGACACCGCAGTTAATCAGATTATCAGCGTTGAAAAAATCGTTAATGACTCCGCCGCAACCGTCGACAAGCTCGGTAAACGCTCGCAGGAAATCGGGCAAATCGTCGAGGCTATTTCCGGTATCGCTGAACAAACTAACCTGCTCGCGCTGAACGCCGCTATCGAAGCCGCGCGCGCCGGTGAGCACGGCCGTGGGTTCGCTGTCGTTTCTGAAGAAGTCCGCAAGCTCGCTGAAGAATCTCAGGAAGCCGCGCAGAAAATTGCCACGCTCATTGGCGATATTCAGGCTGAAACTACCAACGCCGTTGAGTCCATGCAGAAAGGCACCGACGCCGTCAGAGCCGGTAGCGCCTCCGTACAGAAACTCCGCGAGACTTTCGACGATATTCGCGAGGCCACCGATAACGTTGCCAACGAGGCAAGGAATATGGTCAATGAACTCGACGCCGTTTCTAAGGCAACTGAAAAAATCCGCTCCAATTCCGAGGCGATTAACGAAAAGAGCGCGCACGTCTCTCGCGAAATGGAAAGCGTTTCCGCCGCCTCCGAACAGCAATCCGCCTCCGCTGAGGAAATTGCTTCCGCCAGCGACGAACTCTCCAAACTCGCTCAGGATTTGCAGAACTCCCTGCAGGTCTTTAAATACTAAATCTAATCTCGAAAATAATTTTTCCGGTCGGCGTGGTCTTTACTGCGTCGGCCTTTTTTGTTGCGCTTTGTGGCTAACTTTATTTCCCGCCCGTCCTTGGGCGGCCTCTCAGGCACTTATTGAAAAATTTCGCACAGGGAATTTTTGCATGAAAAAACCGCCGCCAGATTCTGACGACGGCTGAAAAGATTTGAGATTTTGACGCCGAATTATTTGACGTTGACAACGATGTCAGCAGCATCTTCGCCGGTAATTTCCGCGCCGCTATCGAGCATGATTTGTGTGACGGTCTTGCTGAGTTCGCCGCCCGCGCCGATAATCGAAACTTTTTTGCCCTTGAGCATTGCCGTGCCCGCTTCGCTGATAGAAATTTCGTCGCCAACGCGAATCTGCGGAATGGGCTTATCTTCGACGTGAACGCTGCCAGCCAGCAGGTCGCCGTTGCCGCCGTCGAATTTGATAATAATATGGCCGAGCGTGCGAATGTTGCTGTGAACGTCCTCGCCGACTTTGATAATTTTGAACTCGCTGTCCGCAATCTTGAGAATATCGCCAGGTCTGATAATTCCATCGAGGCGGTTACCGCTGTGCAAAACCGAAAATTCGCGGAGCTCCGGCAAAACCATCGAATCGTCGAACATGACGAGCATTTTCACGACGTTGAGGAACTTCGGCACGTCGCCGCCGACGCCGACAATCTTCGTGCTGTAATATTTCTTCGACATTCAAAAACCCTCCTGTACTACAACAAAAATCTAAAACTTTTTAGATACATTCGGCGCGCTGAAAATTTATCCTGCCGCCACGCAAAAATTTTCTGTTAATTCGGCGGATAAAATTTTCAACTTGACAATTCCCGAAGCCGGTGATAATATTGCACGTGTCAATTGCCGAAGTGGCGGAATTGGCAGACGCAGCAGACTCAAAATCTGCCGTTGGCAACAACGTGCCGGTTCAAGTCCGGCCTTCGGCACTAATTTAAAACTTTGCGGTCGAGTTCGTAGCTTGACCGTTTTTTCGTTAGGAGGAAAAATTTTGGCAACACGATTTTTTTTGACAGCGCTCATGATTTTGATAATGCTGGCGAACTTTTCGGAAGCGTCGGCAGAAAAAATTCTGTTCGTACCGCACGACGACCGCCCAGTTTCCTGCCAGCAGACGGCGGAAGTTTTGCAGCAGGCGGGATACGAAATTATCATGCCGCCGAAAGAACTTTTGGGACTTAGCGGCTCCGATAAGCACCCCGAAGAACTCTGGCGCTGGCTCAACGCGAACGCTACGAACGCCAGCGCCGCCGTCATCGCGTCAGATTCCATGCTTTACGGCGGTCTTATTCCCTCGCGCAAACACGAATTTTCCGCCAAAACTATTTCCAGCCGCGTCGAAAATTTTAAAGCCCTGCGCGAAAAAAATCCTGCGCTTAAACTCTACGTTTTCGCCTCGCTCATGCGCACGCCCTACATCGGCACCAAAGGCGACATCGAAGAGCCCGAATACTACGCGGAATACGGCGAAAAAATTCACATATACACCGCGCTCGTCGACAAGGCTGAAATTTCCGGCCTTACCGCCGAAGAAAAACGCCAGCGCGACGAACTTAAAAAATCCGTTCCCAGCAAATATCTCAACGACTGGCTCGACCGCCGCGCGAAAAATTTTTCAGCTGCCAAAAAGCTTGTCGACTTCACCCGCGCCGGAATTATCGATTACCTTGTAGTTGGGCGCGACGACAATTCTCCGCTCAGCCAGACGCACAGGGAAAACCGCGCGCTCCTCGCCTACGCCGCTAAAAATAATCTGCCGAAAAATAAATTTCAGTCGCTCGCCGGTATCGACGAATTTAATCTGCTTCTCTTAACGCGCGCCGTCAACGAACTCAACGGCGAAACGCCCAAAATTTTCGTGGACTACAACACCGGCGTTGGCGGCAAAATGGTGCCGTTCTTTTCCAACGAGCCGATTGAAAATTCCATTGCCGAAGAATCGATTATCACCGGCAGCCAGATTGTTGACAGCCCCAGCCGCGCGGATTTTGTTTTACTGGTGAACACCGACCCCAACGGCGAAACTCTCTGGACGCACAACCGCAAGCCCGACGGCACGGAAATGGTTCCCGACTACACGCCAAACGCCGGCACAATTTTTTTCGCTAACCTTGTTGAAAGTTATGTCGCGCAGGGCTACAGCGTCGGCGTCGCTGATATTAACTACACCAACGGCTCCGATAACGCTCTCATGAAAATTCTGCACGATAAAAATCTTTTATACAAACTAAAATCCTATTCCGGCTGGAATACCGCCACGAACTCCAGCGGTTTCGCGCTGGCGACTGGAATTTTGGCGCTCAGCATGAATGAAAACGCGAAGGACAGACTTTTGACGCGGCGCTACCTTGACGACTGGGCGTACCAGGCGAACATTCGCACAATCGTCGGCTGCCAGCTGGATCCCGTGCATTACTATCAGTTCGACGGCGAGCGCGACTGGGTTGAGGCGGAGGAAACGCTGCTTATGCAGGAGTTTGCGAAAAAAATTTTGCCGCCCTTTGAATATCTGAGCGGCTTAAAAGTTTCCAACCCGTGGAACAGAATGTTTGAATGTGAAATCGAATTTAGAGGTAGCGATGAAATTTAAGCGGATTTTGGAGCTGGACGTATTTCGTGGGCTTATCGTGGCGATGATGATAGCTTTGAAAGCGGCGCCGGAGGAAATTTATCCAATCCTGCAGCATTCGGAGTGGGAGGGGCTGACAATCCCTGACCTGCCATTTCCGGCGTTCATTTTTATAATGGGGGGATCGGCGGCGATTTCCATGGCGCGGCGGGAACCTTCGCTGACGAAAATTTTCCGTCGCGCTGGGATTTTATTTTTGATTGGAATAGCTTTGAACGAATTGCCGCACGTGGTGGCGATTTTTGTGCAAGAAAATTTCACGGGCGCGGATTTTTTTTCGGGGGCGATTGAGCATTTCCGAGTTTTTGGGATACTGCAGAGATTAGCGCTGGTTTATGCGTTTGGAATGATTTTGGCGCTATTCATAAGGAGCAACACGGGGATTTTTGCGATGACGTGTTTGCTGCTGATAATCTCGTCGCTGGGCTTTCATTTGTACGCGCCGGACGCGCCATTTGCGGAGGAGCGCAACATAAGTTCGGCGGTGGACTTCATATTTCCTGGAGCGAACCACATTTATGAGCCGACGCACGACCCGGAAGGCTTGTACGGAACGCTGGCTGGCACGGCTTCGATGTTGCTGGGATTTTTAGCGGGACGGATTTTAGTTGACCATGCGCAACTGCGCAAAAAAATCTGCTTAATGCTGGCGATAGGTGCGGTGTTATTGTTGGCGGGGACTTTGTGGAGTTCGGTGGATATAATCGCAAAAAAAATTTGGACGACGCCCTATGCGCTGATAAATGGCGGCGTAGATTTTATTTTGCTGGCGGGGTTGCTGGCGCTCTTCGAGAGGTTTCCGAACGCGACAAGATTTTTCCAGCCGCTGCTTGCATTGGGGAAGAACCCGCTGTTTTTCTTTGTAGCGTCAGCAGTCGCGCTGATAGTTTTGTTTACCGTGGAAGTTGGGGGCGAATCGTTTTGGGTTTGGATTTTCCAGCACATGATTCGCGGGTTTATCAGCGTGGAATTTAGCGCGCTGGTTTTCTGTCTGATATGGCTGGCGTTGTGGCTGATACCGGCGAAAATCCTTGACCGGCGCGGGATTATTATCAAGCTTTGAACTAAAAAGACAGGCGGAAAATCTCCTGCCTGCCAAAAATTCTGTCGGTATGAAAAATTCAGCGCCCCAGCATATCCCATTGGACTTCGCTGAAATAAATCACGGTCACGACATCTTCGGGCGTAATGCGGCGCTTATAAATTTCCTCGAAATCGCGAATCAGTTCCTCCTTGCTGTTAATATCGGGGTTCTGGTGGTCGAGGTCGATTGAAGTGAGCGTGCCCATGGTCTTGACGCGAACTTTGTCGATAAAGGCGCGGTAAAGAAATTCCTTGGTGTCGCCGCGCTTGCCGACGGTTATCCAGACGACGGAACTTTCGGGGTAGAGCGCGGAAACGTCGCCGAGCCGGACGGTGCAATTTTTACTGCGCGCCATGAGCATTTCGCGATGCTTTTTCGCCTGAAAATTTAATGCCATCATTGTAAATCCCTCCAATTATTTTGCGTACTCCGCCGCCAGCTTTTTGAACAGCGGCAGGGAACGTTCAATCGTTTCGGTTTTAATGCAGTACGCCGCGCGAAAATATCCAGCGCAGCCGAAATCCGCGCCAGGCACTAAGAGTAAATCGAATTTCTTAGCGCGCTCGCAGAAAGCGTAGTCGTCGTCTTCCAGCGCCTTCGGGAAAAGATAGAAAGCTCCCTGCGGTCTGACGCACTCGAAACCGGCGTCGATTAAACCTTTATACAAAAGTTTGGCGTTGCGCTCGTAAATCGAAATGTCGGACGGCTTGCCTGCGCACTTCGCAACAACCAGCTGCCACAAACTCGGCGCGTTGACGTGCGTCAGAACTCTGGCGGCTCCTGCAACTGCGCCAAAAATTTTCCCAAAATCCGCGACGGAATCTGGCACGACGATATAACCAATGCGCTCGCCAGGCAGGGAAAAACTTTTGCTGTAGGAATAGCAGACGAGAGTATTCGCGTAGAAATGCGGCACGTACGGCACGTCGACGCCGTAAGCAATTTCGCGGTAGGGCTCGTCGGAAATGATAAAAATTTCGTGTCCGAACTCGCTGGATTTTTCGGTGAGAATCTGCGCGAGGGTTTTAATCGTCGCCTCGGAATAGACGGCGCCGCTGGGATTATTCGGCGAATTTATGATGACGGCCTTGGTATGCGGCGTGAGCATTTTTCTGAAGGCGTCGAAATTAATCTGCCAGTCAGCGGGCTGGGCGGGTACGACGTTGAGTTTGGCGCCGACGGACTCGACGAAAACTTTGTATTCAGGAAAGTAGGGCGCGAAAGTTATAAACTCGTCGCCGTCTTCAGCGAGCGCCTTGAAAGAAATTGTTATAGCGGCGGCGGCACCGGCGGTTATGAAAATATTTTTGCCGGCGAAATTCGTACCGAAGCGCGCGTTGAGGCTCTGCGCTAAAGTTTCGCGAACCTGCGGGTTGCCTGGCGCGACTGTATAGCCGTGAACTGCGGAAGGCTCGTAAGTTTGCAGAATTTCTATGGCGGCGTCGCGTACGAAATCGGGCGTTGGAACATTGGGGTTGCCCAGGCTGAAATCGAAAATATTTTCCTCGCCGACCTGAGCCGCGCGCATTCTGCCAAATTCAAAAATCGTACGAATCGTGGATTTTTTTGTACCGAGCTCGTACATTTTGGCGGAGACCATTTTAAAAATCACCTCTCAAATTTTTTTGTATCTTAACACAGGCGTCAAGATTTTTAAAGCGGGCGGAAAAATTTCTGCAGGAAATATTGGCGGCGAATATAATTTAACAGGTAGAGGTGATTTGAATGGCGGAAAAATCGCAGGGCAGCGACCTTTTACATATATATATGCAGGAAATTCGGAGCGTGCCGCTTTTGACGGCGCAGGAAGAGCGGGAACTTGCAAAGCGTATGTACGAGGGCGACGGCGAGGCCAAAAGGAAACTGATTGAAGCCAATCTGCGCCTCGTTGTAAGCATTGCGAAAAAATACATGGGGCGCGGGGTAGATTTTCTGGATTTGATACAGGAAGGGAATTTGGGCTTGATACGGGCGGCGGAAAAGTTTGACTACCGGCGCGGCTACAAATTTTCGACGTACGCGACGTGGTGGATTCGTCAGGCGGTGGTAAACATTTTGTGCGGGCAGGCGCGGCTGATTCGTTTGCCGAAGGAGCAGCTTGAGCATTTGAACGAGCTTTCGCGCGCGCAGTACCAGCTTTTTCAGGAAAATCTGCGCGAGCCGACGGAAGAGGAAATTGCGGAAAAAATGCGCGTGCCGGTCGAAAAGGTTCGGGAGCTACTGCGATTATCGGCGGACTCAATTTCGCTGGAAACGGCGATTGGCGAAGATTCGGAGCTTGGGGATTTTGTCATGGACAACGACGCGCCGTCGCCGGAAACGCTGGTCGAGACGCAGATTTTGAAAGAGCTGATTGCCAGCGCGCTGGTGCCGCTGACGCCGCGCGAAAAGCAGGTTTTAATTTTGCGCTACGGGCTGGAAGATGATACGTTCCGCACGCTGGACGAAGTCGGGAAAAAATTCGGGCTGACGCGGGAGCGCATTCGGCAGATTGAGTTTGGCGCACTGAAAAAGCTGCGGCTGCCGAATGTCAGCGACAGGCTTAAAGATTTTTATGAGGAGTGACGACTATGAAAAATTTACTTGAACTTATGTTGACGCGGCGGAGCGTGCGGCAGTACGCGGGCGAAAAAATTTCCGCAGAGGCGCTGAAAAAAATTGTGAGCGCGGCTTTACTGGCGCCTTCTGGGCACTCGAAGTATCCGTGCGAATTTATCGTCGTTCAAAATTCTGAGACGCTGGAAAAACTTTCGCACTGCCGCGTTGGAGTTGCGAAAATGCTGGCTGGAGCGGCGGCGGCGGTCGTAGTTATTGCTGACCGAGAAAAATCTGACACGATTGTTGAAGATTCTTCCGTGGCGATGATGAACATGGAACTCATGGCGTGGAGCCTGGGAATTGGAAACTGCTGGATACAGATACGCGGGCGCGAGGCGGAAAACGGTTCGACGAGCGAAGAATACCTGCGCGAAATTTTGAACTTCCCGCCGAATTTTGCGTGCCAGTCGATTTTATCTTTGGGCGTACCGGCAAAGCCGCCGCGTCCGCGCGAACTCGGCAAGCTCAACTTTGAAAAAATCCACGACGAAAAATTTTAAACTCAGCGGTTGCAAAAAAAATAAGACGCGGTAAAAAAAGCCGCGCCATTTTTATTTGGGCGAAAAATTTCAGCTCAGAAAGCGGGAACGATAGCGCCCTTGTACTTTTCGTTGATAAAATTTTTGACCTTATCGGAGCGAAGAGTTTCGAGGAGCGCTTTAATTTCGGGGCGGTTCTCGTCGCCGTCGCGAACAACGACAATGTTGACGTAGGGCGAAGTTTTATCCTCCATGAAGAGCGCGTCGTTCATCGGGTTGAGGTTGGCGTTCATTGCGAAGTTGGTGTTGATAACGGAAATGTCAACGTCGTCGAGCGTGCGGGGGAGCTGCGCGGCTTCGATTTCCTGAATCGTCAAATCGTAGTTGTTGCTGATAATGTCTTGAACGGTCGCCATTTCGCTGACGCCTGCGCGCAGGGTTATGACGTCGGCTTTGTGGAGGAGTAAGAGCGCGCGGCCGCCGTTAGTTGCGTCGTTCGGGATTGAAACTGTGCCGCCGAAGGGAATTTCGTCGAGCTTTTTAATTTTCGTGGAATAAATTCCCATTGGTTCGACGTGGACGCCGCCGACATTTTTAATTTTCATCTCGGTATGTTCCTTAACGAAATCGTTGAGGTAGGGTTCGTGCTGGAAAAAGTTCGCGTCGAGTTCGCCGTCGTTGAGCGCGATATTCGGCTGAACGTAGTCGTTGAACTCAACAATTTCGAGCGTGACGCCTTTTTCCTGCAGGTCGGGCTTAATTTCTTCGAGAATTTCAGCGTGCGGAACGGGCGTTGCGCCGACTTTTATCGTGGCGTTGAGTTTATCGCCGCCGCTCGGAGCGGGAGTATCGCCGCCGCCTCCGCCGCAGCCGCTAAATATCAGCGTCGCCGCCAAGCCCAGCATTGCCAGAAAACTTTTTTTCATGAGAAAACCTCCTAAATAGAAATTTCGTGCGGAGAAACGTCTGGGTCGTGATTTGCCAGCGATTCCACGCAGTTTGACATTTTACTAACTTTTCCAATCCAGCGCAAGGATTTCAGCGCCAAATCTTCGTCGAGCGCGGTGCCTGGCGGAATTTCCTGCTGCCACGATTTAGCCGCGTAGCCGCCGTCGGAGAAAAGCAGAACGAATTTGCCGCCGCTGGAAATTTTCATCGCCGTCAGTCCGCTGGTGTGCCCAGGAATATTTATCAGCTCAATCGAGCCGTCGCCGAAAAAGTCAAAGCTCCTGCCGACGGGACCGGCGCCGGTTTCCGCGAAATCAAACGTTTCAAAATTAATTCCGTCCCACATCGACGCGACGTAACGAATCGGAAATTTTTTAGTGTCGTCGAGTTCGGGCGCGCTGACGAGAAATTTTTTTGCGCCGGTAAGCTGACGCAGACCGCTGGCGTGGTCGGTGTGCAGGTGCGACATTATCACGCAGTCGATATTTTCCGGCAGAATATTTTTTGCGGCGAGCTGTTCAACGAGCGCCTCGCCCTTCGGCAGCAGCGCCTGATTTATTAAAAAGTGTCCAACGCCAAGGTGTCTGACCTGCGCGATTCTGTCGTAAACGCCGTTCGGCGAAACTTCGCGGTGCCAGCCGGTATCGAACAGCAGCAGACCTTTCGGGTGCTCAATCAGATACGCCGAGACCGGCAGCCAGATTCTTTTGCGGCGCCCGTACAGCGACAGCAGCGACAGCTGGAACGGGTTCGGATTTTTTTCGGCGTCTTTGAACGGAAGCGCTGGCGAAACGTAAACTGTGCCGGTATGCATAACGTGAATTTTTATCATGGTTCAGCCTTCCAGAATTTTTACTTCGAGCGGCGCGAGATTTTCGGAACTGTCGCCGATTAAAATTTTTTTGCCGAGAAATTCTGTGGGCAGATGGATATTTTCCGTCGAGAAATTTACGACCGTGGTAATGGATTTACTGCCGAGACTGCGTTTGAAGGCGAAAATATTTTCGTCGTCGGGCAAAAGTAATTTGTAGTCGCCGGCGATAAGTTCTTCGTGTTTCGCGCGGAACTCCGCCAGCATTCTGTACCACGCCAGCACCGAATCGGGATCTTTTTCCTCAGCGGCGGCGTTTATCATTGGGAAATTTTCGTTTACGGGCAGCCACGGTTTGCCGCTGGTAAAGCCGGCATTTTTTTCGGCGTTCCACTGCATTGGCGTGCGGGCGTTGTCGCGGCTGAAAAAGTGCACGAAATTCAGCGCCTGCACCGGCGTGAAACCTTCGTTCAGCGCGAACTCGTACTGCGCGTGCGAAGAAATATCGTTGTACGCGTCAATCGAACTCCACGCGACGTTGGTACAGCCGAGCTCCTGCCCTTCGTAGATGAACGGCGTCCCGCGAAGTGTCAGTAAAACCGCCGCCATAGCTTTCGCCGCGTCGACGGGATTTGCGTCTTCCGGAAAAAAATAATTTACGCAGCGCGGCTTATCGTGGTTCTCGAAAAAGACGGGGCACCAGCCGTTAATTTTCGTCGCCGCCTGGCTGTCGGTGAGCGCCTTTTTCAAATCCGTAAGTTTCCACGGCGTCGGGCGGCACCAAATTTCCCCGTTCTTCAGCGGTAAATTCACGTGACTGAACTCGAACAGCATATCAAAAACTCCGTCCCTGCCGACCCACTGGCTGAGCTCTTCCGCCGCCACGCCGTTCGCTTCGCCGACCGTGAAAATATCGTGCCCGTCGAAAACTTTGCGCTTGAACTCGTGCAGGAACTCCAAAATCCCTGGCGTGTTCGCCGTCACGTTATGAATGCTAATCATGCCGTCCTTGCCGTCGGGCGCGCCGTCCACAAATTCCGCCGGCTTTTTAATATAAGTTATCGCGTCGATTCGGAAACCGCCAACGCCTTTTTTCAGCCAGAAATTCGCCGCGTCGTACAGCGCCTGCCGAACTTCGGGATTTTCCCAGTTCAAATCCGGCTGCTCCTTCGCGAAAGTGTGCAGATAAAATTGCTGGCGCTCCTCGCACCACGTCCACGCGCTGCCGCCGAAAATGCTCCGCCAGTTCGTGGGCGCCGAGCCGTCCGCCTTAGCGTCCCGCCAAATGTACCAGTCCGCCTTAGGATTTTTCCTGCTTGACTTCGACTCGATAAACCACGCGTGCCGATCCGAGCTGTGATTGTAAACCAAGTCCATGACGATTTTAATCCCGCGCCTTTTCGCTCTGGAAACCAGCCGCTCAAAATCTTTCATCGTGCCGTAAGCGCTGTCAATCGCCGTGTAGTCTGAAATGTCGTAGCCGTTGTCGACCATTGGCGAAGGGTAAATCGGCGTCAGCCAAATTGCGCCAATGCCCAGCTTTTTCAGATAATCCAAATGCTCCGTGATTCCCTTCAAATCGCCGGTGCCGTCGCCTGTGCTGTCCGCAAAACTTTTCGGGTAAATCTGGTAGACAATCGTTTTCTGCCACCACTTCAGTTTTTCCGCCGCCATAACTTTCCCTCCAAAAATTCCAGCGGGATTAAAATAAAAGCCCGCCGTCAGCGCCGCCGCAGTTTTAATAAAGTTGCGTCTGTTCATCTCTTGTTCGACCTCCGCGCGAGTGCGTTGCCCAAAAACTGTACCGCCTGCACCAGAACTATTAGAATCACGACTGTCGCTATCATGACTTCCGGCCGAAATCTTTGATAGCCGTAGCGTATCGCCAAATCTCCCAGCCCGCCGCCGCCTATCGCTCCAGCCATCGCCGATTCGCCGACCAGCGCGATTATGACCGTCGTCAGCTGCGAAACGATTGACGGCAACGCTTCTGGCAATAAGACTTTTGAAATTATTTGCGCGGGCGTCGCTCCCATTGCCAGCGCCGCTTCGACTAATCCGGCGGGCACTTCTTTCAGCGAAGTTTCGACCTGCCGCCCGATAAACGGTATCGACGCCACAACCAGCGGGACTATCGCCGCCGTCGTTCCTATTGCGCTGCCGACCAAAAATCTTGTCAGCGGGATTATTGCAACCATTAAAATTATGAATGGGATTGAGCGAATTGCGTTGACGACCGAGCCGATTATTTTGTTGAGCGGCGCGTTTTCCAGAATTTGCCCGCGTTCTGTCGTGTGGAGTAAAATTCCCAGTGGCACGCCGATTATCGACGCCAGCGCCATTGAGACCGCGACCATGTAAACCGTTTCGCCGAGCGCCTTGCTAAGCAGCGGCAGAATTTCTGCGGACATAGCCAATCACCTCCACGCGGACATCTTTGCCGCCCAAAAAATTCAGCGCGCCCTGAATTTCAGTTTCGCCGCCGCTAAGACCGACGATAAATCTTCCGAACGGTACGCCTTGAATTTCGTCAAGGTTCCCGAAAAGCATCGTGCATTCGACGCCAGGATTTTTTCTAATCATCTGCGCAAGAACTGGATCGTCCGCGCGTTCGCCGAGGAAAATCAGCCGCAGCAAAAGTAAACTGCCTTCGGTTTTAGTCTGAGAAATTTCGTTCCCGCGAAAGGCGGCGGGCAGCTGATTGGAAAGGAGCACGCTGATAAATTCTTTGGTGATTTCGTGCTGGGGATTAGTGAAAACTTCGAGCACCGAGCCGCGCTCAGCGATAACGCCGTCGGAAATTACGGCAACCTTGTCGCAAAGTTCCTTGATAACCTGCATTTCGTGCGTGATAACGACGACTGTCAGCGACAGGGTTTTATTTATGACTTTAATCAGGTCGAGAATGGATTTTGTAGTTTGCGGGTCGAGGGCGGAAGTTGCTTCGTCGCAGAGGAGAATTTTCGGGTCGCTGGCGAGGGCGCGGGCAATTCCGACGCGCTGTTTCTGGCCGCCGGAAAGTTGCGCGGGGTACTGGTTAGCTTTATCTTTCAGTCCGACGAGTTCAAGTAGCGGCGCAACTTTTTTATCGATTTGGTTGCGCGGAGTTTTGGAAAGCGTCAGCGGGAAGGCGATATTTTCGTAGACGGTCGCCGAGCTGAGAAGGTTGAAGTGCTGAAAAATCATGCCGATATTTTTTCTGGCGGCGCGCAGTTCGGCTTCGGTGAGTTTCATCATGTCCTGGCCGTCGACGAAAACTTCACCGGCGGTCGGGCGTTCGAGCATGTTAATGCAGCGGACGAGCGTGGATTTTCCGGCGCCGCTGAGCCCGATTATCCCGTAGATTTCGCCGCGCGCAATTTCCAAATCGATGCCCTTGAGCGCGTGGATTTTTCCGCTGGGTGTGTCGTAAATTTTTTCGATATGTGAAAGCTTAATCACTTTTCTGCTCCTTGACGATTGGATTTTGTTTAGCGGTGGCGATAACGTCATCAACGGTGGTTCGCGCGGGCTCAGGCTCAGATTTTTTTTCGAGCGTCACAGATTTACTTTCCGGCGCAGACTGTTTAGGCGGCTCACTGGCAGATTCTTCGAGCGTGGCAGTCAGGGCGGCTTGCGCTTTGCGAAATTCGCGCAGACCTTTTCCGAGCGCGCGCCCGACTTCCGGCAGTTTGCTCGGTCCGAAAACTATCAGCCCTACGATTAAAATTAAAATAAATTCGCCCATTCCGATTCCGAACATTGTCACCAATCCTTTCGCCGCCGAATTATATCACGTTCGCCGGTTTATTCCAAATGTTTTTTGTGATATAATTTCTGCGCGAGGTGATTTTATGGCGAACGTCGTGACGATAACCGGCGTGAAAAAACTCTACAAGATGGGCAGCGAAATTGTTGCGGCGCTTAACGGCGTGGATTTGCGGATTGACGAAGGCGAATTTGTCGCGCTGATGGGGCCGAGCGGTTCTGGAAAATCGACGCTGATGAATATTTTGGGTTGCCTTGACAGACCGACGGAAGGTTCCTACAAACTGCTGGGGCAGGAAGTCAGCAAGCTTTCCGACGACGAACTTGCCGCGATTCGCAACAAAACTATCGGTTTCGTCTACCAGACTTTTCAGCTGTTGCCGAAACTTACCAGCCTGGAAAACGTTGAGCTGCCGGCGGTTTACGCGGGCATTAGAAAAAACGAGCGCCGACAAATGGCACTCAACGCACTTAAAAAAGTTTCGCTGGAAGATCGCGCAGAACATTTGCCCAACGAACTTAGCGGCGGGCAGAGACAACGCGTAGCAATCGCACGGGCGATAGCTATGAAACCGGCGATAATTCTTGCAGATGAGCCAACCGGAAATTTGGACACGAAATCCACCGTCGAAATTCTTCAGATTTTCCGAGACCTGCACGCTGGCGGTTCGACGATTATAATTGTTACTCATGAGCCGGACGTTGCTCAGTCTGCTGACAGACAAATTTTAGTTCGCGACGGCAAAATCGAAAAGGATATAATCACCGCGCATACTGACGAAAAAATTGACGTTATTTAA